>NZ_AP025507.1:674573-1349146 GCF_024347595.1 Vibrio pomeroyi
TGGCAAGCCGATTTCGCTTAACACAGAGGAGAACCCAAAACCATGCAATAGACCAAAGCTCGACGACACCAATAACGGGTACTTAAACGTTAGACTATCAGTTTTATTGGATGCGATTTCGTAGGCCAAAAACACAATGCTCAACGCGATACTGGCTTCGACGGGAGCGATGCTGATGTTCATCATACCCATTGAAGACATGATCAATGTGATGGAGTGAGCAATCGTGAAGCCAGAAATAGTCATTACGATCTTCTTGGGTGTTCGCGCAATGAAGATCAAGCACAATATAAATAACAGATGATCGTAGCCTTCCAGAATATGCTCAATTCCCAACTTAACGTACGCCGTCATCACGTTGTCAGATTTAAACTCATCAGCCAATTTTAGCTGGTGGTCACTAACGTTTAGCACTCGTGAAATGATGTTGTTTTCGGCATCTTCAATCCGGACGATCACATCCACTTGATACTTGGTTAAACCATCAATATCGAGTTGTAACCCTTTTAAGCCATTCTCTCGCTCGATAGTCCATTGTTGAACATAGGCTCCGGGTATCACCGAGCTGAGCATATTGGCGTGATCTTTTTGGCTCTGTCCATCAACAACAATATCAAGGTCGACGGTTCTGTCGCCTTTTACTGGGCGTTTCCACAGAAAGTCGGAGTGCGTGCTGTCGATTTGTTTGATCAGCAACGAAGCTGATTGCATGTCATCGGCGTAAGCCCCCAGTGACATGGTCATCAAACATAAGAAAAGTAACGAGATTAGCTTTTTCATCACGGTTTCCTTAAGAGTTGGCGTCGGAGTTGCTCATCACAACTTGATAGTCGTTCAGCAGTTTGCTTTCGTAAGTGTCTAGGTTTTCTTGATTGCGCTGAATACGCCAATCGTCTAATACTCGAGCTTTGGCATTATCAAACGAGAAGTAGTCATTCTCTGTCTTGCTCGTCACTTTCACTTGGAAATACTGCGATGTCGCTTTGATAGGTGACGACCATTGATCCAGAGGTTGGGTAGCCAACTGTTCTAAGAATTTGGAACCGAAGCGTTTATCTACGTCGTAAGAATCCCAATTGGAAACTGCGATCGGATTGGGTTGTTCTGAATAATTTCCGCTAGAGTCCGAACTTGTAATCAAGTCTGGACTGATGTTGATTGCTCCGTTTGTGCTGTCCAGTGCGATGAACTCAAAGCTATAGATATCGGCTTTCTTGTAGTTATCGATGTGTGCTTGATAAAACTCATACAGCGACTCATCGCTTGGTTGCTCCATCACGGAAACGTCATTAATCATGAAGCGAAGCTTCTGTTTGAGGCGACGTTTGATGACGGCATCGTTAGTATCAAAGCCGACTTTTCTTGCTTCTCGTGCGTAAGCTTCATCAAGTGCGTAGTCACGAACTAACGCTTGTAGTTCTTGAGGGGTAGGCTGTTTGCGCCACAGTTTTACGTATTTAAGATGGATTTGCTCAAGTTTATCTTCCGTAATAACAATCACATTCTCCTCATTGAACTTCTGTTGTTCGGAGTAATGGTTGTAAGCAAAAAGTGCGGCAGCAATTAGGAAAAAATGCATTAGAGGTTGGCGCAATAAACGTACAGTTAAATTTTTCATGAAAGTAATCTTTTTAACAGATAAATAGGGCATCAAATCCATTGAGTGGATAGCACCACAGAGCGGCTCTATGGTGCTATTGTGTAGCTAGGTTAAACTTAGTTTTCGACGAGTCTCAATAAGACTAAGGCGTATACCAAATTGGCGAGGTAAACGCGCGCTCTTGAATAGAAACTGGCAGTTCTTCAGGAACGGTTGTGCCCATTTCTACTGCATCAAATGTGCTCCAACGAGGAGTTGGGATTTCTAGTACACGAGCGTAGTAGAACGCATGCAGTGATTCATCAAAGTCAGGGTCGACCCATTCAGCTTGAAGTGACTCAGCGCCAATATCATTGGTGAAGGTGGCTGTTTTCACGTCCACGGTGTTACCTACGGCAGGCACTTTGCCATGTTCATTCTCAACACGACCATCAGACATCGCAACGTTGTAGACTTTTTCAAACGTTTTGCCGTCTTTTACCCAGCCTTTGATGATCTGGATTCGGTCTAAGTTACCGCTATCAGGATCTTTTTCAGCTTGGACTATAATGGTTGGTGCTGTTTTACCGTGAATATCTGCAGAGGTTAGGTCGCTACCCATTGGCACGCCTTCATCGTAAGCCGTTGCTTCCCAGTCTGCTTGTTTTAGCAATTCTTGTGGGTAGTCGAAGCTTGCGAAAGTTCGCACTTTCATGCGAGTTCCTGTTGTTGCGTAAACTTCTTTGTTTGCTAACGCATCATAAATCTCTTCTCGAGTATTCGATTTTGCCCAAACTGCAGCTAAACCAGACGTACTGAACTTACGGATTTCTTCAATGTTACGACCTGAGTTACCCGGTGAACCGTACATGCGTTCTTCTGGATGAACTTCAACCCCAAATTTGCCGGTGAAGTTGAATTCTTGGAAAGTGCTTGCTCCGTTGTGGGTATCGGCATCGCCAATGAAACCGAACTTGTATGGGTTACCTTGACCTTCTGCTTCTTGCTTAATACCGCGCAGTAGAGCGTCGCGTGCATAACCACCCACTCGTTTGTCTGTTAGACGACCGTGCATATCTAAACGATAATCCCACAATTCAAAACCTGCGAACTCATCGTTCGGAGACAGCTCAGGGTGCGTCTCTGATGTGCCTTTGATCTGAGTGATTTCGTAAAGTGGTTCATTTCTCATACGAGTTTCTGCATAAGCTTTGTCTACTTTAGAGCCGCCGTAACTGGTATCGACAGGGAACATCAAACCATCGCTGGCGTTACCATTGTGAGGGATCGCTAACAGTGTTGAGCCATTCTCACGTTGCTTGTCCATCCAAGCCCAAAGGTCTTCTGGTCGTTTCGAATCGAAGCTGGTAAACGGTATTTCTGGAATGTGGTCAGTATCTCTGAACATCAATACACGGTGCATGTTGCGAGCTTCAGGGCCTGAGGTCCATTCGAAGCCAGCAAAAGTCGTAAACTGACCTGGTGTGTTGTATTTGTCTGTGATCTCGACTGTTTGCGCGAATAATGATTTTGCGAGCTTAGGGTCAACCAATCGAGGATCGCAGCTGTTTTTATTCATGCAGTCGAAGATGTCGGCATAGGCCCCCCAAGCCACAACTTTGTTTTTTGATGCCAAGCGCTTAGATATGTCCAAGTCATAAAGGTCACTTTCTGGGTTGACCATTTGTTGGAATACGCCTAAAAATTCGGCGTGGTCTGTCACTGAATACCAATCAAGAGGTTTACCTTGGATTTTGAAAACATTACCGTTTTCATCAACAATTTTTTCACCACGAGCCCAGCGATACGCCGTTTCAGGGTTGAAGGTTGCGCCTTGCGGAAAGCCATCAAAAGACCAGCCAGTATGGACGTGTAAGTTACCGAAATACGCTTCTTTATTTTCGTGAACCGTAATGTCTGCCTGTGCTGCCATACTGCTGCATAATAAAATGGCAGAAACACAACTTGCTAATTTGTTTATTTTTTTCATAGGAATGACCTAATAAATGGGTGAACTGAACGTACGCAGGTTTTCTTAACATCTTGTTTGTTTAGAAAGTCCGCACACATAAAACGAGTGCTTATGTTTTGTCATTCCGTGTCGGGCAGATACATGGCCTGAAGTGTTATTCCGTAGACTCAACGTGATAGTGAACAAGCCTGTAAATGCTCGTTGTCGCTAAGATGGGAGAAGTATAATCAAGAGGATAAAGGCGAAAAATATCTGAAATTGGTTTTCACTTTTGCATTGCTGCAATAGTGAATGGCGGCCTCTTATTGATTGTTTGGGTGAATGCAAAAACACCTTACATTAGTAAAGCAAGACGCTTTTCTAACGTAAGGTGTTCTTTATTTTGGATTTACTCTAAATGCTAAAAGCTAAAAGCTAAAAGCCAACTCGCAACTGATTGTTTAGATATTATTCCCTCTTAGATATTATTCCCTCTTAGATATTGTTACTTCCAAGTCGGGAAATCTGAGCCTAGAGGTGAGGTTGGTTTATCCCAGTAAGCCGGTGTGCGTGAGTATTCTAAGACTGGTTTTAAATGAGTGATCACACCAAATGGCGTTGGCGTTTTTATGGTGTTCTCGCTGATGTTTCCACCGGAAATTACTTTATGTATTGTGGCGAATTTCTTATCGATGTTCTCTTGGTCTTTCTTTTGACTTCTTTGTTGATTCCGCGGGTTCGAATTCAAACCTTGGTTTTGATACCACATGCAAGTTTGGGCTAATGAAACACTGACACGTTGGGAACCACCAATGAAAGCACGGTTGTGAAGCGCTTTCAGAATACCGATAGAACCCATTAAGCCAGTGCCGTAATCGGTAATGAAACCGTAAGGACATAGAATAGGCTGGTTCTCGGTGCCATGATCAAAGGCTGAACCAACAGCCGCTTGTGCGATGTTTTCCCACCCGTGCCTATTCGCCCATGGTCCAACTTCGCCAAATGCCGAACTGGTTACGATGATTAAGTTAGGGTTAATTGATAATAACTTCTCTTCTGTTAAACCAAACTTCTCTTGAAGCCGACCTGGAGCATAGCCATTTACATACACATCAGTTTCTGTGATCAGCTGATAGAACGTCTCGAGATCCTTTTGTTTATTAAAGTTCAGGTAAGCATTGCGTTTACCAAAGCCAGTATCAAGGTAGTTTGACGTAATACGCTCGGCGGAAGGGTTGGCAATATGCAAAACCTGAGCGCCTTGTTCCGCCAAAAAGGTCGACATTGAGGGCCCGGCAATAATATGGCTAACGTCTAGCACTTTTACGTCACTGAGCGGTCTTTCGCTTGGTCTGAACGGAACCTTAGAGCCCGTGCCGAGAGCCTTGACTTGAATTGGTGGAAGCTTACTTAGAGCTTGGCCTTGTGGGTGCGCTTGAAATTCTTGTTGAGTTCGAATCTTGGTGCCACTTAACCCATGCTCATTAAAGATATCTTCCCACTCTTGCGCTGTTTTAGACAAGTAGGCGGCCTCAATAGCTTCCTGTTCTGGTGGGCAGTTCAATACTTTTAAAGTCTTGTCGTGTAAGTGCTCCAGTGCAGTAATGGTCTCAAAATATCCATCTTTTGTTTTGTGAGTGAGCGATTCAAAACGCTTGAAAGCATCTAGCGAGAGTGGCTGGTCATTGATGTGAAGGAAGTTAGGGCGATAAAGCATTTCCATCGCTTTTTTATGATCGACGGTGATGGTTTGAGCTTCGCCTGTTTTGTGTTTCCAAATATTTGCAACCAACAAACCGTTCATCATTAATAAAGAAGAGAAACTATCCGACATGCTGTACGGTGATAATTCATCTAAGCTCGGTTCGTAATTCGTATCAATACTTTCAATGTCTGACGATATTTCGATATCGACCATTTTTTTCAAGTTTTCTAGACCATGTAACATAAATAAACCTTTGATGTTTTTGAGATAGATAATCAGCTTACTTAAGTCTATATTTGTGATAAAGCCCCTGGAATGAGGAAGAGTTTTGCACAGAAGCAATAATAATTTTGATCTAAATACGTTGACTATTTTTAGGCGAGTTGTAGAGCTAAATTCGCTTTCAAAGACAGCGGAAGAGCTAGTCATTAATCCATCAACTGTGAGTCGAAAAATATCAGATCTCGAATCATTTTATGGGGTTAAGCTACTACTGAGAACAACCAGAACACTCACCCTTACTGAGGAAGGTAAGGCGTTTTATGGCTACTGCCAGAACATCGAAGACTTGTTGGTTCGTTCGGAAAACGAGATAACCAATACGCAAGTTGAGCCGACAGGGGTGTTACGATTGGTGATACCAGTTGATCTCGGTAACTTGGCGCTAAACAATGCGCTCAATGAGTTTGCGATTAAGTACCCAAAAGTGGTGTTAGATTTAGAGTTTTCAAATCGTTCCGTAGATATCGTTGAAGAAGGCGTTGATGTTTGGTTTTGTATCGGTGAAGCATCGAATCAAAGTTTAATTTCAAAACATCTTATGACACACAGACGCTATTTAATGGCCTCGAAAGAGTATTTAGCTCAGTACGGTGACATTAATTCGATTGACGAAATGACTCCCCCTCACCGACAAGTGTTAAACAAAAACCCGTTTAATTATAAAGATAAAAACGCGATAAAACACCTACCGTATTCGGTTGCGGTAAACAGCAGTTATGCGGTACTTCAGTCATGTATAGCAGGCCTTGGGCTTGCTTATATTACGAAATCGATGGCCAATAAATATGACGCTGACCAACAATTAGTGACGATATTAGAGAGTGAGATTTTTTCTGAAACGGTGGTTAATATGTTGTATCCAGAACGGAAACTTAAACCTATGAGGACTGAATATTTCCTTGAATTCATGTCTAATTATTTCCGGTATGTGTAGGCATATAGTCAAATAAAATTGAGACGGGATAAACATAAGTTCCTATGTTTATCCCGTCTCTTTGGTGACTCATAATTCGTTTCGTTTTTGTGTGGGCAGGGTGGGGGACGAAACCCCCAGTCTTATCGCTAATGCTCGTTGTTTTTATGAAGAACGTTTACTTAGCGTAGCATGATGTCTTCGTGGCCATAGCCCGGTATGAAACCAAACAAGCCTCGGTTAACGACTTCTGATGGACGGTGAGTGATTGCGCCGTTTCCTGCGGGTTCGTCGCTCCATGTTGTTTTGATTGGATCATGTGCGCCCATCACGGAAGGTCCTGTTTGGCAGTAAGCTGGGGTCTCAGACAACTGTACATAAGGTGTAATTCGAGTGAACACCGAACCTGATTCGCTGGTTTGGTCGATTAAGTACTCGCGCATGTCAGCCATTGAAATCGGCACAACTTCTTCTTTTTGGGCATCTAAACTTAAAAGCTCCATTGCTGAACGTGCTAGCATGGTTTCTACATTCCAGAATCCACCTTTCTTCTCACGTTGGATCAGTGCTGAAATCGTGCCGATTGCAGCTAAGAACCCTGTGCTGAAATCCAGTACGAGAGCGCCAACAAGGTGGTATTGGTCGCGACCTTGCGATGCGATGTGTGTCATGCCTGTACAAGTTTGAGCCAATTGCTCCCAACCTTTACGTTTGCTCCAAGGGCCCGTTGGACCGTATGCAGAGATCTGAGTAACAACGAGGTTAGGGTTGATCTCCATTAGTGTTTTTTGATCGAATCCTAGTCTTTCTAGAGAGTTTGGACCGTAACCCCATACGAGTGCATCGGCATCTTTCAACAATTCAGTGAACTTCTCTTTGTGTTGTTGCTGCTTCAAGTCGAGTTGTATCTGCTTTTTACCGTAACTTTGCTCAAAGATTACTGGGTACAAGAACGGAAATTCAGGGTTACGAATCGAGATGACGTCTGCACCGTATTCCGCGAGCTGACGAGTAGACCATGGGCCAGCCACCACGTGAGTGACATCAATGATTTTAAGCCCTTCAAGTGGACGATGTTTTGCTTGAGTTAACTTTTTAGACTTTGCATCGCCTTGTTGATCAACCAATACCAGAGGATGCTTAGCCATAGCTTGCCCTTGCGGATGTGCTAGCCATTGTTCTGGTGTGTAAAGCGGCGCCATACATAGGCCTTGCTCTTCAAAATCGGCTTCAATTTTTGCAATGTCAACTTTAGCAACTTGGTCGCTCAAGCTTTGGTAGTTATTTGCTGAATCGAAGTAATTTAAAATACCATCGCGTAAATGCGGGTAAGCACCATTCATACACATCCATTGACCGTCTTTCGATTGTTGGATGCTGTTCACTGGAACTTCGATTTCACCACCAAGAATTAGTGTACCATTTAGGTAATGGTATGCCGGGTCGTTCAAACTCATGGTCGCATGGCGTCGGTCAACGGTTACGCTCTGTTTTGGCAGGCCTCGTAGTTCGCCAATCTCTTCCAAGCTAGCCCCAAATGCTGCAATCACACCGGTAATGTAATCTGCAGTTGCTAGATCTTCTTTTAGGTAAGTCGGTGTTTGAACCACATTGATATCTGATGCTGGTGTAGATAGATTAAGTGTATCTGCAATATGTTGATAAACTTTGTGTTGATTCGTATTCATAATATTTGTCTCTAATTCTTACTTTATTGAGCGCTGCTGGGTATAACGGCAACGCTGCCAATGGAATTTGTTTTGATAAGGCGCTTAGTTTTTCGGTTTGTGCTGCTCAAGTTCTGGCGGATAATCGACGACATAACGTTCAACTAAGTTATTTTCATCAAGCCACAGAATGTTCAATAGCGAATCAAAAGAAATGACATTATCAAGGTTCTGTTTTTCTGTGATTTTTGCACCACCGTTCATAATGATCGCGTTACCCACTTGGTAAACGTCGTGAATAAAATGCTCAGTGATGAAGGGTTCATCTATTTTTTTGAAGTAAGCTTTCGCGTTCTCAAGGCCGATGATCTTTTCCTGTCCAAATTGCATCACAATATCGTCACGCAAGATTTCGAAGCCTGAATTTTCAGAAAAATCTAATGTATCAATTGCCTGAAACAGTTTTGGCAGCCATGTTGGTGCTTCGATTTTTGTCATATGTGTATTCATGGTATGTCTCCTATCCTAATAAATATTCAGTTAACTCATTGGTTATGAAATGTTATTTATTAGGATTGATAGTGATTAAAATTAATGAGGTTGATTCTCGTTGTTAGAATTTGTAGTTAAATTCAAATCCACGTGTTGCGTCTGAGTAGTCTTGTTCTGAATCCCATTCTTCATGGTATTGAACGTCTAAATCTGCGGTGATTTGGTACGTTAAGCGTATTTCGTTCGTGAATAGTGTGTCTTCACCGTTGTAATAGTGATCTGTGTAAACCGTTGCACCGCCCAATGTGCTGCGCCATTCTGGGTTATACATAAAATCCAAGTTGTCTAAGATTTTCACTTTTGCGTACGCACCGATTTGGCCGTAAGTACCTGGTAGGGTGTAGCCTGTAACGTGGTCATCAATTGGGTAACCATTTTCTTCAAGAGGCAGTTCGCCGTTCATGATGGTTAAGCCAACACCCGCATAAGGTAAAACTTCAATGCGGTTGTATTGGTATTTCCAAGTGATGTTTGCTGATAGATCAAGCTGTTCTTTTTCTACGTCATATTCGGTATCAATGTAGCTACCGATGTTCGATGCCTTGTCAGTATTGAAGTAACGAGCTCGAACGCTATCAATTGAATCATCACGCTCGCTTGAGCCAGACCAACCTAGGTTGTCCCCTGCAATGCCTTTTACTTCAATAATACTTTTGGTTTGGTTTGCTTCAGTTTGGTCATCGAATTGAACTTTTACGCTTGCGCCGTAGTTGTCAAAGCCAATACCTGCGGAAACAGAAGAAGTGTCTGTATTGCTAGCTGCTAGAACGCTAGTTGAAGCCAGTGAAGCAATTAGGATAGCGGTTGTTGTGGTATTAAGTTTCATGATGTTTTTCTCTTTCAATTTAAAATTTGGCGTAGTGCCGTGTTGTTGAGAGAGAGTATATTCACCACCTTGTTTTCGATAAATATCTTGAATTACGCTTCATAATTGCACTGGTGCAAAAGTGGATTTGTAGAAGATTATTGCGTGAAAAAAAAGGGTTTGCATTTGCATGTATTGGGGGAGGATGGCGATAAATTTAGATTGAATACGATCAGCATGTGTTCAATTATTTTCAATAAAACAACATGTTACACGGACTAAAAAACTGAATGAAATGGTCGATATTGATAATCGGAATAGTAATGAAGAGATCGAAGCTTTCGATTTATCGTTTAAAATGGAGTTATTGCATTAAGCTGGTGGGGATGAGCTTTCGATTTTAGAATAACAATAGTAACTTAGTACTGTGAGATATTGCCATTAATCCTGAAGCCCTGTTTTGTTAGATGTCGAGCGTAGCCAATCACGCCATGAGTAACACAATAACTAATGGCGAAGTGAATCGAGGTTAATTAGTGGATACTGGATGATTCTTACGTTTATGCCGTAGCACGAAGTACACGATGACATTTAAGACTGCCCAAATGCATGCCATATCAAACATTCGTTCAACAAAAGGCTCTACATGGAAACCATTTGATTGTGTATAGAGGGTCACAGGGACTAATACTGCCGACATAAAACCTACTTCGAAGTTCGGAATATCTTTGTGTCGCAACTCTTTATGGAATGAAAAGTAGTGAACCACGCTAGTTAATACAAACAATAGTAAGGCAAAGAGCGCAATGTTGTTTGGATGACCAAGCAGTAAAAGGTGGAATAGTAGCGCCATTAAGCAGCCTGTAATTTGCACTGGGATAATGGATTGAACGACCAATTTACCTTGCTTAATACTGCTTCGTAGCGCGGCATTGATTACGACAGAAAGACAAAAAATAGCACCACCAATATCCATGGTCAGAAATGTGACTAAAGCGCACGTTATCAGGACAACTATCAGCAGTTTATGCAGTTCTGAAATCGTAGGTTCCTTGGCTGTGCTTTTTGTTTTGGGAAGCTCGTTGTCAGACGGAAACAGTTTAAAGCAGAGCCACCCGAGCGGAATCATAAATGAGACCCCTTGTAGTAACTCTAGAATTGTATTTTCGACGACTAAGCCACTGGTTGTATTGATAAAGGCATAACAATACAGAAAAACGGGTGACGTGTAGGCCATGATTTTTGATGGGTATTTTATGCCAGTCATCAAGCACCAGAATAATGAGGCACTCAACATGACTGCAAACATCTGGTTGTTATAAAACATCTCCCCAACCAACATGCCTACCACCACAAAAGCTAAGATTCGCATCAGGAAAATGACTGACACTCTCAGGCTAAATTTATGACCACTGATGATTGCAGGCCCTAGGAAAACACACAGCACGACTTGCTGCATGTTTAATAACTCTGCAATCACGATGGCGACGGTAAAAAATAGACTAGCTCGAAGAACTGGGCGTATATTCATGGTTCAAGATCTAATAGATGTAGCGAAATAGGGAGATGAACTTCATCACGGTGACAGAGAACAAGCTCCAAAATCCGGAACCTTCCGGCTTGATCATCGTAGTAGCTTTAGAGCCAGATATGAGTTCAGCGGGTAAGTCTTCGACTTCAATCACTGTTCTTACTTGTTGGCTTTTTCTTATCCAACGCTCATCACGCTGCACAAATGCTTCTTTGCCCATATCATTATCGTTGCGCTGGTTCACTTGCACTGCGGAGTCTTTGGATTTGATTGTTCCAGTAAATATCTCACCGGGTAGGGCATCAAATACGATCATGACGGTTGCACCTTCTAGTCGCCCTAGTGCTTTTTCATTGAAGTTCGCCACTAGGTTGGCATTGTGATCTAACGTGATAGCCACTTGAGGGTTGCGGTTATTAATAAACTCACCAACATTAAGTTGTAAGTTCGTGACCCAGCCTGAAACCGAAGCAAACGTGATCGCTTTTGAGATCTTTCTATCCGCTCTATTGAGTAGAGCTTGCGCTAACATTAGCCCGCCATTTTCACCTTCTTCTCCCAATTGAACCGTTTTGGAGTCTAGCTCAAGTTTGTCCTTTTTAAGTTCTTTTTCAGCGTCTAAATAAGCTAAATGCGCATCATCAAACATCTCTTGGCTGATGGTTCCTTTGGTAAGTAGTGCCTTGAAGCGTTGATAATGCGTTCGTGCGTTATCAACAATTTCTTGTTGCTGATCCACCTGTTGTGTTGCTTGTTTTATTTCGATTTTTAAGCGAGTCAGATGCTGCTGAATAACCACCATATTGGCGTAAGCGATGTCTTTATTTTCAACCAAATCGTGCTCATCAATGGCAAAAATTGGGTCGCCTTTCTTGATGTAGTCGCCGTTTTTCACAAAGATCTCACTAACGTTGCCTTCTGCTCCTGTTGTTACTGAGATGATGTCTTTTTTTAGATAGGCGTTAGTCGTGAATGGCGCGTTAATATCACTAAACACCATGCTTACACCAAACAATACGAGCGCGACGAATACGCTCTTTCCTACTTTGTTGGTGATGTGTTGCAAGTTCATTTTGTTTTCTCTGTTAAGTTAAATGTTATTTTTGATAAATACTTTTTTATAGGTTATTTCTAACCTTCAAAAACCCAGTTTTGCCAACTTTGCATGCGTAGAATTACTTTACGTACGATAGAGAACATTTCCCATTTCGGTGAATACACGGCGACATGCGCGTCTGTACCTGCAGGGATAGGCTGACCATCCAATAACTCCGGTTGAACAAGTTCGACTTTCACTAACACGCGGCCACCGACTCTCTCAATTGGGTCATTCAGATTGCCCGATGGCGTGACGGCACCTTGTTTAAAGATGTCCATTACATCGACGACTTTTGCTCGGTAAGCATGGCCGGGAATGGTTTTGAAAGTCACTTCTGCTTCGTAGCCGGGTTTGATATAACGCGCTGGGTTTTGTTTGAATGCCGCGACAATGGTTTTAGATTCGTCATGCACAAAGGTTAAGTTTCCTTGGAAAGGGACGACACGGCTTTTCATGCCAGGGCGTAATGCCACCTGTGTAACGTAGCCATCTGTCGGTGCGACAACCAATGTTTTATTGAGGTCGAACTGAGCTTTATCGAGCTCAGATAGGTGAACATTTTTTGCGGCCAATTGTTGTGCAATCTTTGAATCAGCCACGTCTAATTGAATGTGATTTTGTGCCTGAACGGCTTTGAGTTCTGCTATCGAGTCAGTAAATTTGTCTACTTTTGTTTGAGAAGCAAAATCGCTCTTTGCCAACTCATTAAAACGGCTTAATTCCTTTTCGTTAAAGACAAGTTGAGCCTGCGTTTTGTTGATGGATTCGCGGATGTCTTGTTTAGACAGAAGCAATTCATCAATGGTGGCGCTTGCCGCGGTGACTTCTGCTTTGGCTCTGTCTACTGTTGCTTGAAATGGCGTTGGGTCGATTTGGTACAGAGGATCGCCTTTCTTCAAAGCAACATTGCCTTTTACAAAAACGTCGGTGACTTCACCTGAAACTTCTGAGGTGATTGGGGTAGTCACACTATACACACCGGCCACTCTTGCTACTGGCTGGTACATCGCCATGTATAAAAATATCCAACCGACTAAGAAGGCACCAATGACAGTTGCGGTGGTAATTGTCCATTTGTTTTTAGGCAGCTTTAAGACACGAAATACAATCACACATAGTGCGACGTAGCTTAGGATTATCAAGGTTTCCATTAC
This sequence comes from Vibrio pomeroyi, assembly GCF_024347595.1. Classification (NCBI taxonomy): domain Bacteria; kingdom Pseudomonadati; phylum Pseudomonadota; class Gammaproteobacteria; order Vibrionales; family Vibrionaceae; genus Vibrio; species Vibrio pomeroyi. The sequence goes on from NZ_AP025507.1 coordinate 687,812, forward strand.
TTTTCCCCCTCGCTTTTTGCTTGCAGCGCATTGATACGTTGTTCGAGCTCATCGAGCTTTGATTGTTCTGCATTCGTCGTTCTCAATGGTTCACTCAACATCGCCCAAACCCAGAGCAGCGGCCACATGACGTGTAAGAAAAATAGGCTGATCCAACCGGCTACGTGGATGGCATCTTGATGAGGGTGATTGCGTTTTACAGCAATCTCATAAGGAATATCGTGAATCACAATCAGGCCGTACACTAAGATCAGTAGTACGAGGATCAGAATACCCAAAGATAAGTAATCTAAAGTAAGGTTCATAAGGCTCTCTCCATTACGGATGAAATCGACCATTAATTTCAGCAGTATCAGAAAGCATAAAAGCGAACCCTTACCCAATCGATAGGGTAAAGGTTAAATGACATTTAAGTACTGCTTAATCGAAAGTGCGCTTTGGCTTAATTGAAGGGGAGGGTATTGTTTAGTTGATAGATTGAGTCGACGTAATTAGAGCATCGCGAAACCATTTATGACCGTTGTCGTTGCGTTGAGAATGATGCCAAGTCATATAGATGGGAACGGGCTCAGTCGAGAAGGGTAACTCGATGATCTGATATTTATCGCTTTTAGACACTTTGTCTGCAATGGAACTCGCGGTGACACATAGCCAATCAGTTTGGCTGGCTAATACCAACCCAGTGAGCGCGGAACTTGTTGTGTAAGCGACTTTGCGCACGGGCAGTGGAACATTACTGACCGAGTTGAGTGTGTAGTCATTCATTCTCTGTGTTTGCCAAATGATGTGTTCTTCGGCAAAAAACTGTTCCATCGTTATGTTGCCTTGAATGCGAGGGTGACTTGCATTGAGTACCACGACAAGGCGCTGTTCAAACAGCTTCACGTTGTCATAACCGTGTTCTTCTAGGGGAACGGTAGACAAGATCACATCGACTTTGCGTTGTCTTAAATCGGCTTGTCGAGATTGCTCATCAAGGTGTTCAATGTCGGCTTCGATATTGGTATTGGGAGCATGTTCGTTTCGATATTTGGTTAATGTAGGAACGACTAATATGTCGATGTCTTTGTGGCTGGATATTCGAAAGGTGCGGCGACTATTTTGGGCATCAAAATGTTGACGAGATTTAGACCCATTTAAGAGTAAATTCAAAGGCTCTTGTACTTCCGCGTGTAACTCAATGGCAAAGTTTGTTGGCGCAATACCGCGTCCTTCTCGTATGAATAAAGGGTCGTTATATTGCTCCCTCAATCGATTAAGGGATTGGCTTACTGCCGGAGCTGAAATGCCCAATGCTTCCGCCGCAACGTTAACACTTCGTGCCTTCATTACCGCATCGAGAGTTTTGAGAAGATTAAGATCCATGACATAAACCATTTAAGCTAACGTTAACAATAATTAGATTATGGTTGAATCTTGGCTTAATTCTAGCCTTCAGAGCTATGCTTATCGATTTCCTGACAATAAATTAACGGTAGCGCTGAACTGCTTGATTGTTGTTGCGTTCTCAACGATGTCGTCCACACCTAAGTCGATGTGAACGTTCTCGATGATGAGTAAATCTGTGACCAGTCTTTACTGGTGCTCACACTATATTGTTGGTTGTGGCTTTGAGTCGGTATTTTGCGTTAGCTTCTGAGCCTCGGCGGATTCAGCTTCATCTGCAGGCACAAAATGTTTATCTGTTAGCGTCACTGTCATTGCTTCATGTTTTACCGTTATGGTCGGCGTTTCTGATGGAGCTTCGTTGGTGGTCGTCGGTTCAGCGAATGCCATTAGTGAGGTTGTAAATACGATTGTTGCTAGTACGATTTGAGTGAGTGTTTTCATTTGGCTGTATCCTATTGAGTAAAGGTAATTACAAATAGCTGATACGGGCACTATAAAAATTATGTGAAGGTGGTTCTTATCATTTTACGCCATCATAAAACTTATATGATGTCGTGATGTATTTATCATGAGTATGGATAAAGGGCGGTTCACTTACGTTTGTTTGCCAGGACTCACCTCGGTAGTGTTGGTCAAACTATTGCCACATCACCAAGACTGCGGCGATTGAAAGCAAGATTAACGCAAGAATGTCTTTGCGAGCGATGCTTTGTCCCAACCAGAAGTAAGAAATCAGCACCATAAAGACCACTTCAATTTGTCCCAGTGTTTTCACATATGGCACGGCTTGAAGTGACATCGCGCTAAACCAACCAAGAGAGCCAATCACACTGGCTAGGCTTGTCATCACAACCAGTCTCGACTTCTTGAATATCTGGCGTAATGTGTCGCGTTCTTTGAAGAAGAGGTAAGTACAGATGATGAATGTCTGAAGGGTAATCACCAGAAACAGCACCCAAGCAGCGCTATGAGGGAAAGGGAGTCCAATACTTAGGCTCGCTTCACGTACCCAAAGCGAGGTCAAGGCAAAGGCGGTGCTACATGCCATACCCAAGCAAAAGACTTTAGGAGAGAGGCTTCGCCAGCCGGAAGCGCTACTCATGATCAATACACCTAAGGTACCAATTAACACGCCTATCCAGCCTGTTAAGGTTAATGCCGTACCAAAGAAGAGCACCGAAAGCACAGCTGAAACCGGAGCCTCACACTTGGCAAGCCCAGCACCAATCGCATAGTTTTCTAGCTTAAACAGCATCACCATTAAGCCTGTCGCAAGGATCTGCATGATTGCCGCAGCAACTATGTAGAAAACAAACTCACCGGAAAAATTAGGCGCGGAGACTGGCTGCCATTGATATAAAGCGTAGAGGTAGAGAAGTGCAATCGGCCCTGCCCAAATAAAACGAGCCAGCGTCACACCAGCCACGCTCATTGTGCCGGCTAGCTTGCTTTGAAAGGCATTGCGCCAAGATTGGCTGAAGGCAGCAAGCAGGGTAAAGGCGATCCAACTAAAAGACATGACGCTTCCATGAGTGATGTAATTTGGTGGTGATACTAACAAAAAATCACATGATAAGAAGTGTCATCATCTGTTTATAGCCACAGGCTCACCTTTATTCTTAATTCGGCAGTAAAGATCTCTTCAACAGTTCGATGCTTTCTTCAGAAGATCGGCTGTTTCTTGTTTTTGAAATAGAACAGCGCGCTAATCAAAGCGAACAATAAGGCGAAGTAATAGCAGAACGAAGACAGCGATGCTAAGAAGGCGAGGTTCTGTTCTATTTCTTGCTCGGTGTAATTATTTGAGACCAATTTGTAGTAGTAAGCATACAAAATACCGATCAGTCCGTATCCGAGGTTAAACATCAAACCTTTGAAACTAAGAACCGTGGCTCGGTTGTGTGACTCGGTCTTTTTGTTCAGGTGATAACTGATGAAAATGTTCATCGTCATGATGATAAAGATAAGTACCAGAGCTGGAATCACTCCATAAATTGACCACCCTAAACTGATCCAATAATAGGTCGCGATACTTGCTAAGCCCATGACAATAATAAAGGTTTTTGGCTCGATACTTTCTGCTAACCTGCGGCTTTGCCCCGCTAAAATGATTTTTAGCAGACTGATTCCCGCGCCAATAAAACCAAAATAGATAATAGGAATATCAATCGCGAGATAGTATTGGCTGTTCATGGTTAAGAACATGCGTGAAGTGTGTTCGAACAGGCTGTAATAGAGCAGGATGAACAGCACGTAAGGCGTAGCAAGTACCCACTTACCGGTATCAGCCGTTAACTTGAGGCTGGCGACAGTCGTTGCTAATTTGCTTTGATCGCTTGGCATCACCTTCTTTTCTTCACGCATGTTTACTGCGGCATAAATCGCGAGCAACGCGACCAATAGCGTGGCAAATACAGGAATACGCATCAGGTCTTTGGTGCTTTCTGGTTCTGCTAATCCAAGAGCATGAAAGATGTTCGCCATGAAATTCACATCGTACATCGCTGCACCGATCAAGGTGACAAAGATACCAACGCTTGAGGCGATACGGAGCTGTATTTGTAACACTCGCGGCCATAATTCTTCATTGCCTTGTTCTTTCAGGGTGTCGTAAGCCAATGCCTCATCGGCACCACTTGCCAGTGCCATTGCTAGCCCGCTGAGTATCCGGTTGACCAAGAAGACCATGAACACCAAGTTAGCGTCTCCGGTCGGCACGAGCGCGATCATCGCTATCTCAATGAACATGACAATCGAAGACAACACCACAAGCTTTTTACGCCCTAAGGTATCGGCGAACGCCCCTGATGGGACTTCTGCAAGCACGATGGTCGCTGCCCAAACTACGTTGAGCATGGCAAACTGAGAAAGGGTTAAGCCGTAATCTAAAAAGAGTAGGGTGAAAATAGGGTAATAAAAACGCGCAAAGTAGCTGCTTCTGAACATCAAGAAGTAGCGGACATTGGGAATTTTCAGGATTTCTTTGAGCGTCATGATAATTTCAGTACTTTAAATAACACATTATTATGTATAAACCTTTTTACCTTATAAATCATGGAATTGTTGTCATAATCCAAAATTATCTGATTTAGAGAATCTTCGGGCTCTCTATTCCTTATCTGTTGCAGATTGACTCCTCTTCAGATCACCACCCCATACATTCATTTTGTTGTGATCGTTTCAACTTGTAAGACGGGTTTTGGTTCAAGATCGAACTTCTACAATGTCGCTCTCGCATTTACATCTTATTGTATGATTTAATTGTTGGTAATAACGATACGCAATGAATCCAATGTAATTGAGGAAGCGAGCATGATCTTAGAGTCATTCAGTCTGGAAGGGAAAGTAGCGATAGTGACGGGCTGTAATACAGGGCTTGGGCAAGGTATTGCGTTAGGCCTAGCAGAAGCAGGTTGTAAAGTTGTCGGTGTTAACCGTACAGAGCCTGAAGAGACTATTGAGAAAATGAATGCAGCAGGCCATACGTTCCTAAACGTTCGTGCTGACCTTCTCGATCAAGCGTGCATTCCCGGGGTTATAGAGCGCACTTTGGCTGAGTTTGGCCAAGTCGACATCCTCGTGAACAATGCCGGAATTATTCGTCGCCAAGATGCTATTGAGTTCTCAGAGCAAGATTGGGATGACGTAATGAATGTGAACACCAAGACTGTGTTCTTTATGTCTCAGGCGGTTGCAAAGCAGTTTAAGGCTCAAGGCACTGGCGGAAAGATCATTAACATTGCGTCGATGCTTTCATTCCAAGGTGGCATTCGAGTTCCTTCTTATACGGCTTCAAAAAGTGCTGTGATGGGAGTGACACGTGCGATGGCGAACGAATGGGCGCGCGACAATATCAATGTGAATGCGATAGCACCCGGCTATATGGAAACGAACAATACTCAAGCTCTACGTGAAGATGCCGTGCGCAATCAAGCGATCCTTGAGCGCATTCCGGCTGAACGTTGGGGGAAACCGCAAGACATCGCAGGCCCTTGTGTGTTCTTAGCATCATCAGCATCGGATTACATTAACGGCTACACCATTGCTGTTGACGGTGGTTGGTTAGCACGCTAATTGGTTATTTATTCTAAATTTTGAGTTTGCAGCAATCTTGCAGGAGAAGTAAATGAAAATCGCTTTAATGATGGAAAACAGTCAGGCAGGTAAAAATGCCATGGTTGCCGCTGAGCTAGAGTCAGTGGCGGGTGGCATTGGTCACGATGTTTTCAACTTAGGTATGACAGACGAGAACGATCACCACTTAACGTATATCCACCTCGGTATCATGGCGAGCATTCTGATCAACTCAAAGGCTGTGGATTTTGTTGTGACCGGTTGCGGTACAGGTCAAGGTGCTTTGATGTCACTGAACCTGCATCCGGGTGTGGTGTGTGGTTACTGCCTAGAACCATCAGATGCGTTCTTGTTTAACCAAATCAACAACGGCAATGCTATCGCTCTTGCTTTTGCTAAAGGCTTTGGCTGGGCTGGTGAGCTGAATATCCGTTATATATTCGAAAAAGCTTTCACAGGTGAACGTGGCCAAGGTTACCCACTGGAGCGCGCAGAACCACAACAGCGTAACGCAGCGATTTTGAATGAAGTGAAAGCGGCGGTGGTAAAAGACAACTTTATTGATTCGCTAAGAGCAATCGACCAAGATCTCGTGAAAACAGCGGTTGGCAGTGAGCGTTTCCAACAATGCTTCTTTGATCATTGCCAAAACCCAGACATTGCGGATTACGTTCGTTCACTTTTAGATTAAGTTTATCAAGAGCTTATTTAGCTGCTTGATGAAGATAGAAGATAGAAAAGAGGAGCCCTGAGGCTCCTCTTTTGTTTTGCTCTGTGAGGCTGATTAGCTATTTTTGGCGTGAACAGGTCATATATGGCTCGCTTTAGTTGATCAGTTCACACGCTTGAAGTTAGGCAACAAGGTCTCTGGCTGCTGCGCTACAAATGCTTTACTTGGTGAGTATGCACGGAAGTAAACAAACCAGTTTTCGTCTTCTCGAGTTTGCACCCAGTTAGCTTCATTCACACCTGCTGGCTTAGTTGGCGAGAAGTGGAAGGTGTAATTACCTTGTGCGTCTTTGACCGTTCCTTCGATGTTTGAACCTACATCGGCACGCTCAATGTCGTTGTCGATAATGGCGCGGTTCTCAACGTTATAAACAGTGATTGTCCAGAACAAATCGGCGAAGTTTACATCACCATCCAGAGTCAGAGTGTAGTGGTTGCTGCCATTAAGCCCTTTACCGCTGTCATCACGGTAGTTGTCTAGATAGATCTGACCCCAACCGCCATTCTCAAAACCGTGCATTGCAACGTCATTAGTCACAGCTTCATAGAACCACGCTGCGCGACCATCGAGATCCATACCGTAGTAACGGTCTTGGTTCGGCGTTGAAGCCGTTGCGACTTCCCAAAAGTTGCCTTCTTTACCGTAAGCTGCGTGTGGCAAGCGTTCTGTTTTGTTGAAGTCGATGTTCTTAACCATCGCTTCTCCCATCACGACAGCTTGTTCTAAAATCTCACGCTGTTGAGCCGATGGGGCAAATGCTTTGTCTTTTTCAATACCCAGTGGGCGTAGCATGTCGTGCATCATGCGATCACGCTCTGCTACTGGTTCTGCTTGAATCGCTTCATTCAACGTATTCCAAAATGCCATGCCTCTTGGGTGTTTGGCATCTTCACCGCGCTCAGGGAAGTTTACGCCGTTATTGCTCAGCGGCTTACCGTTGAGGTCGGTAATTTTGAGAGCCTCTAAGTCTTTCATACGTTGTTTGTCTGAATCTGCCATTAAACGAACGCCGAAGAAAACATAGTTGGTATCAGACTCAAAAACCTTAGCGCCTTTTGGCAGGTTAGTTGGTGTTTCTGCTCCTTTGGCTTTTACCACGTAGACGCCCGGTTCAGTCATCTGAGAAATACCGATTTGCCACATGGTGTGCACTGCACCGCGCAGTTCATCTGTTGGAATTTCTATAACGACTGGCTCTTTTTCTACGTTAAACCAAGTAATCGCGTAAGGCGTAGAGGTGTTGTAAGTTAAACCTCCTAGCTTAGATTCATGGGACTCAACATAAGTTATTTGACCGTCCTCTGCACCCATGTCGGCATAAGCTTGTTTCCATGCGTAGTTTGAAACCAAAGGCACCGACCAAATGTAAGCTTGTGACGCACGTTGATAGTCCATCAGTTCAAACAACTTCGCTGAACTTTCTTGTGTTGGAATACCATGAAGAAAGTCGGTTTCGAAGGTGAAGTCTCCCGCACGTGTTTGAAGGGTTTCTGTTGGATTATCGTTCCCAGCAATCGCTGTTGCAGAAAACAAAGCCGTTACAGAAACGAGCATCGCTGTCGATCGCAGTGGGCAGGTGAAAGTACCGGCTATCGCTTTATATAAAATGTTCATGTTGTGTCCTCAAAAATTCGAAACTTTTTTTATTCGAAACTTGGTTTTTAATTTGAAACTGTTCTTAGAAATACTCAGTTAAAACGGCTTTGCTAAAACTGATTGGTTAGAACTGATTTGTTAAAACTGATAGTTAAATTCGATGCGGTGATCACCGTCTTCGATACTGGTGTTTTCAGTCCAGTTTGCGAAATAACGAACGTTGGCTCTTGGAGTGATCTGATAGCTTGCTGCAAATTCATGCGCGAGTACGGAGTCACTGCCCTCAAAGCCAAAATCTTTGAACGTTGAAGACCCCGACATTGTGCCTAAATACATTGGGTTATAGTTCAGCCAAATCTTGTCAGTCAGTTGCATCTTGGCGTACATACCTGCGACGTAGAAAGTACCGTGCATGTTGTAGCGGTCGCGAAGTTGATCGGCATCGAGATCGCCTCCAGTGCCTTCAACCAACTCTTCACCTGCAGCGATACCGACACCAGCGAGTGGGTAAAAGTTAAACATGCCCATTTGTGGTAAAGCTTGAATAAAGCTGTAAGACGCGCTGCCTTGGTTGTTATCGAAGTCCCAAGACATATCAACTTGCGAGCCTCTGCCATTAGTTAGGTCTACACCGAAGTTTCTAAAGCGGAAGGAATCAATACTGTCGTCTGCACCTCGACCGTTCCAACCAATCGCCTCACCAGCGATACCTTTGATTTCGAACACATTCATGCCCATGGTGGTATCACTGCCAGTGTCGTAGGTTTGTCCGACTTTTAGGTTTAAGCCTTTGTCGGTGTAGCCGAAGCCTGCTTGTGTGTAGACCGCTAATGGGTCTGACATATCTTGAACTTCTGTTTCTTCAGCGATAGCACCGCTAGCTAACAGAAGAGGGGTTAGAGAAAGGATCGAACGTTGTAATAACATAGCTGCCTCATAGAGTTATCTCACTACATCCGTGTACTTCGTGAAGGTGGGATAACTATACAAAGTGGACTTTGTTAAGTTAATTCATATAAACTTAACCATTCGTTAAGCAATGCTTTATGGTGTCTCATGAAACTGAACAATGTCGATCTGAACTTATTGAAAGTGTTTGTGGTGGTGTATCAGGAGAAGAGCTTGAGAAAAGCGGCTGAGAGGTTGTTTGTCTCGACACCAGCGGTTAGCCAAAGCATCAAGAAGCTTAAGGAATCCTTAGGTGAAGAATTGTTTGTGCTGTCTCATCAGCAGTTTTTACCGACGCCTTATTCGGACGACCTTTATCAACGCGTTTTCCCGCTATTGGACGGATTGGTTACGGCGATAGAAGAAGGAAAACAGTTTAATCCCGCGGACCTCAGTGAAGATTTTAAGATTGAGGCGAATCCTCATGTTCTGCCTTGGTTGACTCCGGCTCTGTTTCATCAGCTATCAGTAGAAAGTCCACTTTCAAGATTGATCAGCCATACGAGTTCCCAAAACTCTTTAGAAAGGCTTAAGAGTGACGAGATTGATTTTGTCATTCATTTCGAAGCTAAGAATTTGCCTGCTGAGATCATTGCCGTCCCTCTCGTGAACTTAAAGTTTGTATTGGCAGTAAGAGAAGATCATCCTTTCAAGGCGTCCATCGCGACGATTGATGATTTGTTGTCGTTTCCATTTGCTCACGTTGACCTCGCTTATTTCGACCAAAACAAACATTCACGGTTGGAAGAGGAAGTGTTGAGCCAAGGTAAGACAATTAACATGGCACTGCGAACGACTTCTATTGTCGGGTTAATCGAAACGATCAAGCATTCCAATATTATCGCCCCTTGCATGCCTCCGGTGATTGAACAACACAAAGGGGTATTACGCTCAATCGTGATTGAGGGACTGGAAGAGGGAACCGAGGAGATGGAGGTATTCGCTTATCTTCATAAGAAAAACCAGCACTCAGCCAAATACAAATGGCTGTTGGATTTGATTGAAACGGCAATGGCAGAGGCTAATCATCAGTAAGGCTAGCTTTGTTTTACACTTTCAGAGCTGCAGTAACTAACCTCTGAATACGTCTTCGATACACGATTCTAACCAGCGCATTTTCGGTTGATTGCGATGTTTACGCCCGATAGTCATGCCAATATCGCCATTTGGCATGTTGGGCATGTGAGGAAACTGCACAAAGGAAAATTCATCTGAAAGCGAATTGGCCAGTAGTTTTGAGCATGGGAATAACACGTCGCTCTGCTTCACTATAGACAATAAGCTGTGTAAGTAAGTCGAACGTATTTTGACCTCAGTCTTGATGCCGACATCGGCTAACACGTTCGGTGCTAAAGCAATATTGTCGTTCCAATCACTGACGACCAAGCTCGCTAATTGCAAAGGTTCTTGCTGGTCACTTTTCAATAATGTGTTGGCAAGCGGGTGTCCTGTGCGACATACCAATACAAAATCATCACTTGCGACACGTTTTTGGTAAACCTGTTTAGATAGTTCTAGTGGGTAATAATTGACCCCTAAATCAACCTCGCCTGAGGTGAGTAAATCTAACGTATGGGTTCCCCAATCTACAATATTCACTTTTACCTGTGGTGCCTGTGCTAACAATATCTGAGTTAGCTTTGCTGAGATGCTGTTGGCAATAAATCCGTTAATCGCGATGTTCACTGTGCCATCAAACTGAGCAACGTCAAATTCAGATTCTGGTTCAAGCACTTGTTCTAACTGCGATAACACGGGTAATAAAGTCTGCTTAATTTCAAGCAACTTGGCGGTCGGTTCTAGGCCATGTTGGGAGCGTATGAACAGCTCATCGCCAAAGTAATCACGAAGTTTTTGTAGTGAGCGACTGATTGAAGGTTGGCTGGTAAACAGCAACTCTGAAGCCTTGCGGGTATTTTTCACCTCAATCAACACCTTCAATACTTTAAGTAAATTGAGATCTAGTTGTTTAAACCGGTTACTCATCATCGCGGGACTCCATCATCGAAATGGTTAAGATATACCTATATTGTATATCTTGATTTCATATAATCAATTGGAGCATATCACGCAGCATCTACATACTGAGCTCATCGAAACAAACATGAGAAACCATTATGAAGAAAACGACGTTAGTGACGTTCTTGGCGTTAACCGCATTCGGCGCAACGGCTGCAGACAATAGCAGTTCAGAGGTTTATGACCACGCGTCTATCGGCGGTGTTAATTGGGATAACTACCCTGAAGCGGAGTCTGACTGGAACTTCCTTGGCCTGCAAAACAAAGTCGGTGTAAACCATTGGCTGCACGCTGACCCTGTATCTAAAGACGCACAAACGGTGATTCGCTCTAATCGCGATGTCGTTTACTCAACCATGGTTGTGGATGTATCAGAAGGTGCGACATTCCATGTGCCGGACGAGGACAATGACTACTTCCAAATTATTCATATCATGGACGAAAACCACCTTGTTCATAAAGTGGTTCGCCGTGGTGAAACGCTCAATCTGACCGCCGATGATCTAACGATGGGTACTCATGTTCATGTACTAGCAAGAACACGTATCGCTGAATCAATCGAAGATACCAAGCGTCGTCAGAGTCTACTGTCTATCAAAGCGAACTCTAACAAGCCTTATCAAGGCAAAGGCTACAACCCAAGTGACGTTGAAAACTACCGATTAAAACTGATCAATAACGTGATGAAACATGGCGCGCCTATTGAAGGATTGAAAGGATTTGGTGCGACTTTGGATGACGTAGAAGATCACCACTTTAAATACGTGACGGCATTTGGTTATGCCGGACTACCAGCAGACACTGCACAGTATTTAGAGCGTGTTCCTGGACAAGGCAAAACGACCTGCCAAGAATGGACGATTCCAACACCAAACTTGGACTTTGAAGGGCGTGGTGGTTATTACTCTTTGACAACCTATGGTGCAGACGGTTGGATTGATTCTGAGCATTTTTATGCGTCGGGTGAGTCTATGCGTGATAACGGTGATGGTACTGTGTCAGTGACATTCAACTGTGGCTCAGGTGAAGCTTATGATTTTGAAGTGTCTGAAGGTTGGGCGGGAGTGTTGCGTTTATACGAGCCAGTCGATGTGAATGAAACTTTGGAGTACATGGAAACGCTGCGTCAGATCGAGATTAAAGAGCTTTAGATTGCCCTTTATTTAGGTGACTCTCTATTTAGATTATTATCTCTAGGCTGATTTTATTCAAATTAAAACGCCCTCAAGACTGGTTTCTTGAGGGCGTTTTTTTTCTAGAACATTCATGAAATGACAGTTCGAATATTGGCTTTCATCAGAAAGATGGCTTGTTACGGAGTACCTGATTCTTAATCACTTTAGCGGCCACGTCGATGATTTGAGATTCTTGTTCAGACGCTTTAGAGGATAGGTTGTAAAACATAATGCAATCTTGCTGAATCATATTTGGCGCTTCTTGGAGCTCAATCTCACGTACCTCACCACTTTTTATGTATTGGGCTAGGTTCTCCCGAGGGCAGACAACCCATCCGTCTTTCTTTAGCTTTTCTATAAGCAGGCTTTGTGATGTGATCACTTCAAACTCGCTACTGATCTTGGTATGTCTGAGCTCGTTCGCAATGTCATTCTCAGTGATTAATTGACGAAAGGTGGCCAGTTCAGCAATCGAAATCGTTCGGTTTGGAATGCTAGAGTCAACGGACGTGAACAGGCTCAGCTGAAAAGATCCAAGGTTGATATTACCGATACCTGCGCTCGGGTGTAAGTTGCCCATCCCAGGCATAATGGCAAACAGGGCATCTCCGTCTTCTATCTGCTGTAAACAGTGGTTTCTGTCTCGTTGCAGCCAGTTGATCAGCATGTGAGGGTGAAGAGCCTTGATCGAAGACTCAATGCTAAGTAATAGCTGACAAGGGATCGAGCTATCGTGATAAACAGTGATGTTGTTGAGCTCGCCTTTGTAGGCAGATAAGGCTATGTTCTCGAACTCTAACGACTGTCTCGCCAGTAACCGTGCTCTTGGGTACAGACGATGAGCAATGTCCGTTGCAACTGCCTTTTTTCCTTCGATAGAAAACAGCTCCATTCCCATCAAATCTTCCAATGCGTTGATTCTCTCTCGCACCGTAGAGCGAGCCTTGTTCAACCTTTTGCTGGCAGCGCTGTAGCTTTGAAGTTCATAGACACTGGTGAAGCATGCCACCTGTTCATTCGAAATCATCATCTGATTACCTTTGTACTGTTCGGGCGTACATTTTGGATTTATATGTTTGAACTTAGCAAAGTAATCTACATCCGTACACACAAGATTGTTAACGGAGATTTCAGATGAGAAAGTCGATTATTTCATTGGTCACTGCGGGCTTATTTTCGACAACCGCGATGGCGGATATCAAGCCTATGTCTACAGTGCCAGCAAAAGCGAATGAGCAAGTTACACTGGAGAACTGGACGCATGCGCCATTCAATAAATGGGCTTTCCAGAACATGGGAATCCATCCAACGGTTATGGTTTCTAGAGATGGTGCAATCAACGAGATCCCACAAGCATTGAATGCGGAAGTCGCCCAGCACAAATTTACTTATGCCGGAGAAGAGCTGACTTTTCGTGATGCGATGATTAATGATCACACTGATGGTTACATTATTATTCAAGATGGAAAGATACTGCATGAAGAGTACTTTGGTGACTTCACAGCAAGAGATCACCACCTGTGGGCTTCAAGTACCAAATCTTTGGTTGGGCAAGCTTTAGGTTTGTTGGTTGAGCAAGGTAAGGTTGATGTTGAGAAAAAGGTCAGCACATACATCGAAGAGCTTAAAGGAACACACTTTGGTGAGCAGACTTTACGAACTTTACTGAACATGACCTCTGCGATTGATTACAGCGAAGACTACGTCAACATGGCACCGGGTGATGTGCATTTCGAATACTTCCGCCGATTAGGTTTTATTCCAGCGTATGACTTGCTGGCATTGGACCCAACAAAGACAGATAAGCCTCGTGATTTGCTGAGCTTCTCTGCGATGTTTGATCAGAATGAAAATTTAAAGGTGAACGAGAAGTTTGAATACCACAGCCCGAACGTTGATGTTATTGGTTGGGTTGTCGCTCGCGTTTCCGGTCAAACGCTTGATCAATTTATTGCTGACAACATCTGGAACAAGCTTGGTACGGAGCATGATGCCTTCTTCATGACAGACATGAACTACAACCCAGTCGCAACCGGTGGTTTCAATACTACGCTAAGAGACTTTGCGCGTGTTGGGCTAGCGATGGTCAACAATGGCGAATACAACGGCCAGCAAGTCTTCTTTGAAAAGTGGGTCAAAGACAGCTTCAATATTACGCCAGAAGAAAATCGACACATGATGAACAGTGTCTACAAAGATACTGAGGCTCGAGTTTTTGATTCACACTTAGAGGGTTACAAAAACTTCCTTTGGGTACATGACTCAGACAAAAATATTGCGACATATCGTGGGGTATTTGGTCAGTTCTTGTATATCAACCAAGACAAGAACGTCGTCATCGCAACCTTCTCTTCAGCAGAAAGCGCTTCGAATGCAGCGCGTGAAGAATCAAAAGTGAGAGTAGAAGCTTTTGAGTCGTTAGCTAAGTCGTTATAGCGGTAGGTGTCTAAATTAAAAGTCCCCTCAAGATAGGTTCTTGAAGGGACTTTTTCGTTCCATTTTTACGAATATCTAACTGCTAACTGCTATTAGATAACTAACAGTAAGTCAGCGAGTCGCTACTCGTTTTCTGTTTGCTTAGAAGCGTTGGATGTTTTGCCTTGCTTCAACCAGTTGTCGAGTACATGTTGCAGCGCATCCAATGACGTTGGCTTTTCTAGGCGGCCATCCATTAACTTGCTGATCATGTCGAGTTCACGTTGTCCCGATTCGCCAGACAGAGCAATGATTGGCGTATTAGGGGAGCGTGCCTTGATGATCTGGCTTGCGTCAAAACCGTTCATTACCGGCATCTGCACATCCATCAAGATCAAATCAACTTGATGGGTTCTAAACAGTTCAACCGCATTCTCACCATTCTTGGCTTGTAAGCTATTTACGCCGAGCCTGCTCAAATACATCTGAACAAGGGTGCGTTGTACCTCTTTGTCATCAACGATCAGTACGGTTGGTGCAAGATGGTTTGATGCTGGTGGATTTGTTGTTTGTGTCTTTTCTGGCTCAGTTTTAGGTGCAGGCGCTGGCTCAGAAGCGTTATCAGCACTTGGCGTTGGGTTCTCTGCTTGCGCTTCTGCTTCGGCTTGATCTTCCGTCGGTTGGTTGTGTTTCCAATCGTTGAAGTAAGGCGTACGCAGGTCATCCGCTTTCGGTGCATTCGGCACAACAGGGAAGTACAGGTGGAATTCTGTAAACTCACCAAGCTTAGATTTGCACTCTACTCTGCCACCAAAGGAACGCATCACACGTTGGCAATAACCTAAACCTAAGCCACTACCGCCACTCTTTTGGTAAGAGAAAAAGTCATCGAAGATCTTATGGGCGATGGTCTCATCAATCCCCGGACCTGTATCTCTGAAAACGAGCACGTTCTCGTAAGATCCCGTTTTAGTGCTGATTTCGATTTGGCTGTCTGGATACGAATCAAAGTAATAGATTGCGTTACGAATTAGGTTAAAGATAACGAAGTTGAATAAAGTCTCGTTCAGCTTTGCCACAAAATCAGCGTGTTGTGGCAGGCGAATCCTTTCAATGATCTTTTCGTTCTCAAAACCATAATGACTCACTGCCTGATCCACGGCCTTGTGGATTGAGGTCATGGTGACGGGGCCATGCTCAGGTGAGCTGTCACTGACTTCACGCAAAATGATATCAATCAACTGTCGGCCACGTTGGATCGCAGCTTGTCCGTTCTCGATATCAAGTAGGATCTGTTTCGCTGGCGCTTGGTTATCGATGTGCTGCTTTAGTACTTCGAAGTGCAGTTGCACTTGAGCAAGCGGGTTACGCATCTCATGGGCAATGGAGTTAGCCAGAGCACGACTTTGGCGAATGCGTCTATCCGCTTCGATGGTACTTTGCACACGAGTTAACAAGGTTTGCAGTGCAGAGATCTCTTCGTTAGAGAACATCTGATCGTTGCTCTTGTGTGATGATACCAACAAGTGCGTGACCGATTTTCCCTGACCAAACAGAGGCATCACTAAGGCGGTGTTGTTCGAACTCATCTTCTCATAGAGCGCCTTGATCGAACGTTTTGCTGGCGCAGTGTAGTCGAGCTCTTCAGACAGCTCATCGAACACCAAAACCGACTTGTTGGTCGACAAGTAGTCTTCGTAGAAAGTCTCGTTGTAGTTGCTGTTAACAAGGCGAAGTTTGTCTTCTGGGATTTGCAGTAGGCTACCCAAACGACGCATCGCATCATCAATTGATAGCTTGAAATCTTCCTCTAGAGCAAGGATTTGCTGCACTGGCGTTTTCTTGTTTCCGTAGACAAAGAAGGAAGCATAACGGCTCACTCGTTTGTAGAGCACATGCCAAGTAATGCCTATCAGCGCGCAGATTGGAATCGCTATTAGCCATTGATTATCTTCGGTCAGCGGGATGAATATCGCACCAAATGGTATCACTAAGATCGCGCACACCAACAGGGCGTTCAGGCTCATGTACGCAAGGTATTTCACGCTGTAGAAACGAGAAGTCAGCAGGGCATATCCAACGAACAACATCTCACTAATAGATAAGGCTGGTGGTAGCCAAGTCAGTGAGAAATCACGCAAGAAGTAAGTCATACCAAGGTGGATCGTTGCTGTAGACAGCATGAACACCAAGATACCTGCAATCATGTAGCTGGTTTTAGTGAGCGTGAGCTTGCTACTGTTGGCGCGCATTGCCACTAGATTACCCAGTGTCAGTACCACAAAGCTGATCATGCCGATGAAGAAGTACGAAGTGTGCGGGCCAAATTCAATCACAAACTGACTTGGGCCAACAATGATAACGTCTTCAACGGTTAAGCTCGGGCTTAAGTTAATAAACAAGGAGTAGACGGTTAGGGTGACGAAAATCGCTTGTTGCCATAGGTGCACCTTACCGTTGCGTTGCTCGGCGGCAAGCTGACACGAGAAGTAATACGCGAAGGCAAACGCAAAGAAAGAGGCGAGGTTGGCAAATTTGGCTGCAAACACAGCTGCTGACGGCCCAAGTTCTGGCAATAAGTCGGTATGGAAATACGCATTACTGCTGATCCAAGCAACAATACAGACCGAGTAGGCGATGTAGGCAACGTGGTGTGTACCTGCTATCGCTTCGCTCTTTAGTTTCAGACGGTAGCAATAGTAGAGTAACCACATCACGACCACAGCAACCGTCGCAAGAAGCGTTATCGCTTTGGCGTGGATGATGGCTTCTAAGCCGAAATCAAACATGTTCGTCCTTATTTACCGAGCTTGGCTGTTGCAGAGAATCTGGTTTTTGAACAGAGCTTAGTTTTTCTGCTGAGCTAAGCTTTCTGCTGTTACGCACGGCGCGTTTGTAGCCTTTAAAATCGGTGTCATTGAATACGTTGACCATCAATTCGAAATTCCAAAAGCCACGGTAAATGGTGGTGCCGTCATCGTTCAATTCGCAATATCCCGAATGGAAATACGCTTTTGGCTCAATAGCTTGATAAAACTGAAGCATGAAAGGTTGTTCAATGATGGTGAAGCCAATTTTGTAGCCAACTTGATGTAAGACGCTCATCAGCTCTTTTTGAGCGAGATAGAGGAAGTAGAGTTTTTGTTGGGTATTTCCACTGACGGTTAAGCGCAGAACTTCACATATGGCTCGAGTTTCGGATAGTTGTAACTGAAACTGATTATCGAATTTTGGCAGAGAATCACATTTTGACAATATCGGTGGCGTGAATAGCTGTAACCCTGAAAGTGAATCGTAACCATGATTTGGTAAGCAGTATTGCCAGTGATCATTGCTGAACGGCGGGGCGTAGCTCAGCCAGGTTTCATTTTTTGACCAATCTTGAATCAATGCGGAAGAAACTAATGTCGGGAAGGCTTCATCGTCTGGGTGTTTGAGTAGAATAAAGTGCTTACCCGCTTGTGACAGGTGCAATAAAGGCAGCATCTCAAACCATTTTTCACCCTTGATGAAAACCTCAAGGTTGCTTAAAGCGATGGCATTACTGATAGGCATGCCTTGTGGGTGACTAGGTGTTTGTACAACAAGTTGATCATCTTCTATCTGATCGATGATCGCACTGTAATAAGCGCTGTCTTTAATCGGCAGATCGATACTAGAGGGTGAACTATTATCGAGCGGCGACTTTGCCTTAATAGCAGCAATTTCGCATTCGCACCAAAAGTCCAACCAATGCATGTAACACTGACCTGCCGCTTCCTCTAGCAATGCCATCTCGGTCGATAAGCTACTTGGATAGCGTTGAATGAGATCGCGATAGTCCATCAATTCAAATAAAACGGAGAGGCTTTTGTGTTGATGTTCTGGGAAGAACGATTCCAATAGTCGTCTACGGTAGTCTGTGACGGTTTGGAAAAGCGCAGTGCGATCTTGTGGCTGATAAGTGTTGATCACGAGCTCGATTAGCGCGTGTTGTTTCTTTTCGATAGTCAGACTGCTAGCCAACAGTGAGACTAAAGACGACGTTAATTCCATGGTGTTAACCTAGCCTAGGTTTATATAATTATTTTTATTGGATTTGCACTCGTTAACCAGACATGAATTGTTATTAAGTTATTTGATATAAAGTTACTTTGTTGAGATTGAGTAACTCTAATTGTGTCTATAGTTTTTAAAAACAAGTTGCATAATCGAGCGTAAGTTTACTACTTGCGCTACCCCTTAACAACAGAACATTTACTAGTTTATAAGTTGCTAAATTAGAATATTCTCAATCACTTAGAGCCTAACCTTGCTCCGAGTCTGACCTGTATCAATTGAGCATAATCCTTTGAATTTATAAATTAACGCAAAATATCTATTTTTTGAACCAAGCTCATAAATCATACGCAACTGAATTCACCTTATTAATCGTAAGGAATATAACGGCGAACCTAAATATATAATTAACTAATGAGTGTTGTATGTCTCATAACCGTTTATTTCCACGTCATCGTTTGGCTCTCGCTTGTATGCTAGCCAGTGTTTCCAGTTTCTCCTTTGCTCAAAGTCAGTGTGAGGTGCTGGATCTTCAGCAGGCGTCTGACCTTGCTCTCGCTGTCTCATTAGCAGACAACAGTTGCTATGGCGCTTGGTTCTCTGCTCAAGAGAGTTCGTTAAATAATATCTATAGCGAAGCGAGCCTAAGCCGTATTCAAGTAGCACTTAACCTAGAAATTGCCCGTTACCGGGGTGATGCTGAACAGGCTCGTAAACTTGAAAACCTTGGCGAATTTGTTCGCGCCGCTTATTACGTTCGTTATAACGCGCGAGCGCAGGATTTTTCCGAGGCGTTGAGCAAGGGTTTCGCTCAATCTATTAATGCTTTTCTGGCGAACCCTAATGCATTCGACCAAGGCCGTGAGCAAGTTGGGGCGATGAAAAGTCTGACGCTGATGGTCGATAATGTTAAGCAACTTCCACTGACTATGGATGCGCAACTTGCGGCATTGAATCACTTTAACCGTGTAACAGCGCAGGATTCACAATGGGTCGATGGTCTCAATAATCTGTTTCGAGCAATGGCAGGGCATGCCGCTCGAGATGACTTCTACGATTACATGGCAAACCACACCCAACATATCGATACGCTGGCGACTTTTGCTCGTGATAACACGTGGGCGTTGGATACGGATGCGAGCTTTCTGGTTTATAACGCCGTGCGTGAAACAGGTCGCTTGTTAGCCAGTCCGGACAAAGCAACCAAAGACAAAGCGATGCGGGTTATGCAGCAAGTGATGGTGCAAAATCCACTGGGAACCGAGCACGATAAACTATGGCTAGCAGCCGTCGAAATGATGAGTTACTTCGCACCAGAAGGCTTGAATGGGTTAGACCTAGAGCAAGCGAAACGCGAATTGGCAACGCGTGTACTTCCCCATCGTCATGAGTGCCAAGGACCTGCGATTATTCGCTCTCAAGATCTAACGGAGTCACAAGCGATGGAGGCGTGTGATGTGTTGGCTGCCAAAGAGGCCGACTTCCACCAAGTCGTGAATACGGGTCAACAACCTGTCGCTGATGATAACAACGAGCGAGTAGAAGTCGCGGTGTTTGGCAGCAAAGGCAGTTACATTGATTATTCATCGTTCTTGTTTGGCAATACCACAGACAATGGCGGTCAGTATTTAGAGGGTAATCCTGCAGAAGTCGGTAACGTCGCTCGCTTTGTGGCTTATCGCTATGCCAATGGTGATGATCTTTCTATTCTCAATTTAGAGCATGAATACACTCACTATCTTGATGCTCGCTTTAACCAATATGGCTCATTCAACGACAACCTAGCACATGGCTATGTAGTGTGGTGGTTAGAGGGCTTTGCCGAATTTATGCATTACAAGCAAGGCTACGATGCAGCGATTGGTTTGATTAGCAGTGGGAAGATGAGCCTGTCGGATGTGCTTGCGACCACTTACTCTCACGATTCTAATCGAATATATCGCTGGGGATACTTGGCGGTACGCTTCATGCTGGAAGAGCATCCTCTAGAGGTACAAGGTTTACTGGCATTGTCTCGTACTGGCCAATTTTCCGAATGGGCACAACAAGTAAAAGTGCTAGGGCAGCAATACAACGGGGAGTTTGAGCGTTGGTTAGACTCGGTTTCAAGTGAACCCACAGAGCCTACAGAACCAACTGATCCCACTGAACCGACAGATCCTACGCAACCAACAGACCAAGCCATAGTGCTTACAGCAAACCAGAGTGTGGTGTTGAGTGGTGAAGCGTATAGTGAGCAGTTGTTCTATGTCGATATTCCAGACAACACGACGCATTTTGAAGTGTCTATTGAGGGGCAAACTCAAGGTGATGCTGACCTCTACATGAGCTACAACAAACCAGTGCATTACTACGACTTTGAATTCAGCCAGTACGGCAATGGCAGCAATGAAGTGGTGACGTTTGAACAAGAACCTTCGGGTTACATCAAGTCGGGTCGCTACTACATGAGTGTCACGGGGCGTACCGATTTTAATGAGGTGTCGCTAATCGCATCGGTAGTCACAGAAACGCCAACGCCTCCAACTCAACAGCAAGATGATTTAACGCCTGTGGTATTGGAGTCCGGTCAGGCTCAAGTGCTTACCGTGCACCAACGACGTTATGCCGCTGTCTATGTACCGGAAGGCGTACAAGAGGTGCGAGTATGGCTCAGCGATAAGAGCGACACTGCTGAAAACGAACAATCGAATTCGGGTAACGTTGATCTGTTCGCCAGCCACTCATATTGGCCAACAGCTGGGCAGCATGACTACGCGTCTGATTACCGTGGAAGCAATGAGTATCTGCAAATCCCTATAACAGAAGAAGGCTATATACACTTCTTATTGAGTGCAGATCAGCAAGGGGATGATGTCGAGATGTTGGTGTATTTTCACTGACAGAATAGGCGTTAGGTAATTGGCATTAAAAAAGGGGGCATCCCCAAGCTGTATTAACGACAATGTCACTAAACTAATCGGTTAAATATCAATAAAGTAGACGGATAAAAGCCGGGCATCAGTGTCTGGCTTTGTTTTTCTGACAATCTTCTGTGTTTATAGAGTAGTTACACCATAATCTCTGATGAAGTGATGACATTCGAGGTTTATGCTTGTCTGCATATGAAACATCATTGCGAGTAACCTCTCGCGAGTGATAGAGGTAGAGATAAATTATGAAGAAAGTACTATTGGTAACCATATTTAGTGTCGCTGCGTTAGCAGGGTGCAGTCAGAAATCTGAGGTTCCAGAACAAGCACAAGAGACTGCAAATCCAATCTGTAGCACTAAGAACCTGACAGGTGGTTGGTCACAAAGTGATATTACCCCAGAAGCCAAGCAAGCTTTAGATGTGGTTCTTGGACAAATGAATACCTCAGCAAAGCTTGAAAGAATCTTGAGCGTTCGCACTCAGGTTGTCGCGGGTTTGAACTACGCGATCGAGTTTGAAATGGATAATGGTCAGGTGTGGAATACTGTTGTTTATCGTTCACTTCAAGGTGATATCGAAATGATGCAGGCTGCACAGCAAGGTCGTTTGTGCCAATAAGCAAGTTGATTAGAGAGTTGAGTCAGATTACTGACTAGGCTCGATGAACGAATAAGAAAAATGGCTCCCAATTGGGAGCCATTTTTGATTCTAATAAGGTCGGTTTATTACTTCCAGAGAAGGTCGTTTTTAATCCGTTTGCTTTGGTTACGAAAGGGCTCGTTAAGAAAGCGCGGGTTCAGAAAGGCTTAGCTCAGACAGCTCTTGTACACAAGCTCGGCTGATGTCTTCATCAATGTAAGCCATCCCCAGCTTGTTCAAGTAATCCATACGATCAGCAGTGCGAAGTTCAATGTCTGGGCCTGCGATGTTGTTTTCTTGATAAACCTTAGCCATATGAGCCATGAATTGCTCGCCCACACTCATCATTAACAGGCTCATCGCACCCACGTCCGGCCTTACTTTTGCACGCTGCTTTTCAGACAGGTTTACCGCTAACACGATAGGTTGTTCTTCTCCTTCGAAACGAACACTGCGCTCACGAACGGTTTGTTGTGCCCAGTAATACGCAAGTTCTTTACTCTGAGTTAGGAACACAGGTTCAACCGACTCGGTGTAGGTATTGCCGATCGTTGCCATGGTTTTTGAAGCGGCTTCATTGAGTGCTTTGTCTCCAGAACGTTTCAGGCCTTGGCCTTTAATTGAAGCAAGCAAGGCTGAAGACGTGCCGTGATACCAAGTATCACCCGTTGCGAAACCATTTTCTGATAGCAGCGTTTTTGCATCTTGTAGGTGTTTAGGTATTGAAGTCATAGGCACTCTCAATCAAAAGAAATATCAACAAACAGGAATCTTAACAACATGAATACAGTTAGCTTAAACAGATGTTGCTTAGCTGACCGTGGTGTAGAACACAATTCTTAGACTTTGAGATAAAGCCGGCAGTACAAGCTTTATCTCAAAGCCTTCCCCCGGATCTTACCGAAGTAAGAGAGAAGGGCGGGGGAGGCTTTAGTTCTAGTGATTAATCAAGATTAATCAAATTGGTTAGACGTATTCGCTTCGCCCGCTGCTTTCAGTGCATTCTCACCAGCGAAGTACTCTTTGTGGTCATCACCGATGTCTGAACCAGACATGTTTTGGTGTTTAACACATGCGATGCCTTGGCGGATCTCTTTACGTTGAACATTTGCAACGTAACCCAACATGCCTTGGTCGCCGAAGTACTCTTTCGCAAGGTTGTCGGTAGACAGCGCTGCAGTGTGGTAAGTCGGTAGCGTAATCAAGTGGTGGAAGATACCTGCTTCACGAGATGCGTCCGCTTGGAATGTACGAATCTTCTCGTCAGCACTTGCAGACAGTTCAGTTTCGTCGTATTCCGCGCTCATTAGGTTTGCACGGTCGTATGCAGATACATCTTTACCTTCAGCAACCAATGCATCGTAAGCTTGCTGACGGAAGTTTAGCGTCCAGTTGAATGATGGAGAGTTGTTGTAAACCAGTTTCGCGTTAGGGTGAACTTCACGAACGCCGTCCATCATCTCTTTGATTTGACCGATGTGTGGCTTCTCAGTCTCAATCCAAAGTAGGTCAGCACCTGCGTTGATTGCTTCAATACAGTCGAATACACAACGGTCTTCACCAGTACCTTGGCGGAATTGGTATAAGCCTGAAGGCAGACGCTTAGGTCGAACTAGCTTGCCGTCACGGTTAAAGCAAACGTCGCCTTCTGCCATATCTGCAACATCGATCTCTTCAACATCTAGGTATGAATTGTAGATATCACCTTGGTCGCCCGGCTCTTTCACTACTGCGATTTCTTTTGTTAGACCAGCACCTTGAGAATCGGTACGAGCAACAATAACGCCGTTGTCGATGCCTAGTTCAAGGAAAGCGTAACGAAGTGCGCGAAGTTTTGCGTGGAAGTCAGCGTGTGGAACCGTTACTTTACCGTCTTGGTGACCACATTGCTTCTCATCGGCAACTTGGTTTTCAATCTGTAGACAACATGCGCCCGCTTCAATCATCTGCTTAGCCATTAGGTAAGTCGCTTCTGCGTTACCGAAACCTGCATCGATATCCGCAATGATTGGCACCACGTGTGTTACGTGATTGTCGATTTTGTCTTGGATAAGGTCTTGTTGGTTAACGTCGCCCGCTTCACGTGCAGCGTCTAGCTCACGGAATAAACCACCCAGTTCACGTGCATCAGCTTGGCGCAGGAATGTGTATAGTTCTTCTACTAGGCCAGCAACCGATGTTTTCTCATGCATTGATTGGTCTGGAAGTGGACCAAAATCTGAGCGAAGTGCAGCAACCATCCAACCTGAAAGGTATAGGTAGCGGCGATCTGTCTTGCCATCAAAGTGCTTCTTAATAGAAATCAGCTTTTGTTGACCGATAAAACCATGCCAGCAACCTAAAGACTGAGTGTATTGAGAGCTGTCTTTATCGTAAGCCTCCATATCCGCACGCATGATATCTGCCGTGTATTGCGCGATATCTAGACCTGTTTTGAATTTGTTTTGAGCTCGCATACGAGCAGCAGATTCAGCATTGATTGCATCCCATGGAGCACCTGCAGCGCTTTTTGCAACTTCTATCATTTCGATATCTTGTGTAATTTGCGACATAACTATTCCTTAGTTTCACGTGGGGTATGGTTGCCAAATTGGCTTGGATTAAAACTTTGCTATGGACAAAGAATAACCACGCATGTGATAATTTTGTTAATTTATAGTTATTATATTCGGTATTTTTCTTATGAATATTGCTCGTATAGACCTTAATTTGCTTGTGTATTTAGACATGTTGCTACGTGAAAGAAACGTTACACGAGCGGCAAATCAATTAGGAATAACTCAACCAGCCATGAGTAATGGACTGCGCCGACTGCGCGATCTGTTTGAAGATCCACTATTGGTGAGAACCAGTGAAGGGATGGTGCCGACCGAGCGCGCGCAAAAGTTGCAGCCGTTGATTCGTAACATTTTGGCGAATGTAGAAAAGACACTACAACCGACCACAGAGTTTAATGCAGAAGACAGTGAACGCGTGTTTCGTATCATGGCGAGTGACTATGCAGAGTCGACCATTATTCAGCCGCTATTGAAAAAACTGAGCGAGATAGCGCCGAAAATACGACTGGATATAATGACGCCAAGTGATGTGAGCTATCAGGATGTTGAGCAAGGCACAGTGGATATTATCATCAACCGTTTTGATGACATTCCACAGTCCTTTCACCAGATGAGCCTTTGGCATGACGGGTTTTCTTGCCTATTCAGCTGTGATAATCCAATAGCCGATAACTTTGATATTTTGTCCTATTTAAAGGCGCAACATATCTGGGTAAGTAAGACGGGCATGGGGACCGGAGTCGGGATCAACCCAAGTGAAGCGCAAAAGCTCGGTTGGATAGATGAAGCATTAATGCGCATTGGTAAAACCCGCAACATCACGGTGTTTACCCGACATTACCTGTCTGCGATTCTCTTCGCTCAACAGAAAAACCTTATCCTTACTATTCCAACCAAAGCCGCGCAGTTGCAGCGCAACAACCCGAATTTGTTAATCAAACCAGCTCCATTTGCGATTGAACCTTTTGAGGTGAAGATGGCGTGGAGCCCATTGTTACAAACCAATCCAGACCACCAGTGGATGCGTCGCTTGATCAAAAGTGTCGCCAATGAAATCGAAAGTGGTGTGACGGGATAACACAGTTTTTGTGGTATTTCTTTTGTGAATATCCAATATAAATGGCATAAATTAGCTAAATTTTCGTCAGTTACGTAAATTTATTTAGTAGTCAGCGGTTAATTTGAGAGAGATTTTATGAGCAGTCGTATTCAACAGGGAAGCTTGAGCATTGATAGCACCCTCTACCAATTAATTAATGAGCAAGTCATTCCTGGAACAGGCATTGTCGCAGAGGACTTTTGGCAATCTTTCGCCGCCATCCTTAAAGATCTGGCACCAAAGAATCGTGCTTTGCTTATCAAGCGTGAAGATCTTCAACATCAAATCGATGTGTGGCACCAAGAGCGTGCTGGTCAAACACTGGATGCAGCAGAGTATAAGCAGTTCCTACAGCAGATTGGCTACCTAGTACCTGAAGGCGAAGACTTTCAAGTTACCACCGCGAGCGTAGAGCCTGAAATCGCAACACAAGCTGGGCCGCAGCTTGTGGTGCCTATCATGAACGCGCGATTTGCACTTAACGCAGCAAACGCGCGCTGGGGCAGTTTATACGATGCGCTCTACGGCACTGATGTGATTAGTGAAAGCGACGGTGCCGAGAAAGGTGGAAGCTTTAACCCTGTTCGTGGCGCTAAAGTAGTGAGCTATGCTCGCGGTTTCCTTGACGACGCCGCACCGCTGAATGGTGTTTCTCATAAAGACGTGACGAAATACAGCATCAGTAATGTGAGTATTGGCAACACGCTGACAGCAACGCTAGATAATGGCGAAGAAGTCACTCTCATTGATCGCAACCAGTTTATTGGTTACCAAGGAGACGCAAGCGCGCCTTCTTGTATCCTGCTTAAACACAACAATCTCCATATCGAAATTCAAATCGACCCGAGCGCGCCAATTGGTAGCGTCGATGTGGCGGGTATTAAAGATGTATTGGTGGAATCGGCACTGACCACGATTATGGATTGCGAAGATTCTGTAGCCGCCGTTGATGGTGAAGACAAAGCATTGGCTTACCGCAACTGGTTAGGCTTAATGAAGGGTGACCTGCAAGAGTCGCTAGAGAAAAACGGCAAGACCATTGTTCGTAACCTGAATCCAGACCGTCAATACACCAGTGTGACGGGTGGTGAAATTTCCCTTAAAGGTCGCAGCATGTTGTTCATACGCAACGTGGGCCACCTAATGACTAACCCTGCGATTATTGATGCCGAAGGTAATGAAGTGCCTGAAGGTATCATGGATGGCATGGTGACATCGCTGATCGCGATGCACGATTTAAAGGGCAATAGCCCTTACCAAAACTCGACCGCAAGTAGCATCAATATTGTAAAACCTAAGATGCATGGCCCTGAAGAAGTGGCTTTTACCAATGAGTTGTTTGGTCGCATTGAGGATGCACTAGGTTTAGACCGCTTCACAATCAAAGTCGGTATTATGGACGAAGAGCGTCGTACCTCTGTGAACTTGAAAGAGTGTATTCGCGCAGCCAAAGATCGTGTTGTGTTTATCAACACAGGTTTCCTAGACCGAACGGGAGATGAGATCCACACCAGTATGGAAGCGGGTCCTTTTGCTCCTAAAACACAGCTTAAAACCATGACATGGATTGGCGCATACGAAGATCAAAACGTTGATCTTGGCTTAGCTTGTGGCCTGCAAGGTAAAGCCCAGATTGGTAAAGGTATGTGGCCAGAGCCAGATAACATGGCCAAGATGATGGACGCGAAAATTGGACACCCACAAGCGGGTGCCAATACCGCTTGGGTTCCTTCTCCAACTGCGGCGACTCTGCATGCCTTGCACTATCACAAGGTGAGTGTTCCTAGCCGTCAGAAAGAGCTTCGTGAGCGTGTGAGAGCAAATGTTGACGATATTCTTACTATCCCACTGTTAGGCAATCAAAAGCTGACAGCTCAAGATATCCAAAATGAACTGGACAACAATACACAAGGCATTCTTGGTTACGTAGTTCGTTGGATTGACCAAGGCGTAGGTTGTTCGAAAGTGCCTGATATTAACGATGTAGGACTAATGGAAGACCGTGCAACGCTGCGTATTTCAAGCCAACACATCGCTAACTGGTTACGTCACGGTATTTGCGAGGAAGCCCAGGTAATGAAAACCATGAAGCGCATGGCAGCTGTGGTTGATGAGCAAAATGCTGGGGATCCAAGCTACCAAAACATGGCGCCTGATTTCGAAAACAGCATTGCCTTTTCAGCAGCGTGTCAGTTGGTATTTGAAGGCTGCGCTCAGCCGAGTGGTTATACTGAGCCAGTGTTACACGCGATGCGTCTAAAGCTGAAAGCGCAGAGTGCTTGAGTCGGAAAGTGCTAAATCGCAGATAAGCGAAAGCACAAAAAGCCTAAATCACTGAAATAGCAAAGTGATCTAATAATAAAAACAGAGAAAGAAAAATACTAAAAAAAGAAACCCCCTTTAACCGAGCCCAAGGTGCCGCGCTTTATAGCGCGGCTTTTTTTTAGCTGTTAGTTAGTGCGAGGGTCTGAGATTAGATGCGGAATCAGAGGTTAGAAATGAAAAGCAGTTATCTTATCTATCATCAAACCTAATTTTCGCCAAAACCTTAGTTCCGACCGAAGCTTAGTTGCCACCGAAGCATAGATACTTAATATCCATGTACTCATCGATGCCTTCTTTAGCGCCTTCACGGCCAATGCCTGACTGTTTAACCCCACCGAAAGGTGCAACCTCAGTTGAGATCATGCCGTCATTAATACCAACCATACCGTATTCAAGGGCTTCTGCTACCTTCCACACTCGGTGGATATTCTGACTGTAGAAGTAAGACGCCAAACCATAAATGGTGTCGTTCGCCATTTCGATCAGCTCTTCATCGCTGTCGAACTTCATAACCGGAGCGACAGGGCCAAAGATCTCTTGTTGAACGATGTCCATATCGTGTTTCACATTTTTGAGAATGACAGGCTGGATGAACAAGCCCGCAAGCTCTTGAGTTGGGGTGACAGGTTGCGCGCCTTGTTCAATGGCGCGGTCAATTAAACCTTGAATGTTTTGTTTCGCTCTTTCACTGATCACAGGGCCAATGTTGACGCCTGCGTCTAAGCCGTTGCCAATTTTAAGTTGCTGAACCGCTTGGTCGAATTTAGCGACAAACTCATCGTGTACTTTACTGTGAATATAGAATCGGTTAGCACAAACACAGGTTTGGCCTGCATTACGGAATTTCGAAGCCATCGCGCCTTGAACTGCAGCATCGATGTCCGCATCGTCAAACACGATAAACGGAGCATTACCACCAAGTTCCATTGAGGTGCGTTTGATGCCTTTTGCCGCTTGAGCCATCAAGATACTTCCGACGCGAGTAGAACCAGTAAAAGAGATCTTCTTGATCAATGGATGTGATGTGAATAGCTCACCAATCTGTTCTGGGCTGTCACCCAATACCACTTGAAGCAGATCTTTAGGGATACCCGCTTGGTAAGCCAGCTCAACAACAGCAAACGCAGAAAGTGGCGTTTCGTCAGAAGGCTTCACAATAAAACTACAGCCAGCCGCTAGAGCAGGCGCAGCCTTACGAGTGATCATCGCAATCGGGAAGTTCCACGGTGTGATGGCACATGCGACGCCAATTGGCTGCTTGATTGTCACTAAACGCTTATCCCCGGCGGTACTTGGAATCGAGTCACCATAAGTGCGCTTGGCTTCTTCGGCGAACCATTCGATAAAGCTTGCACCATAAACCACTTCACCTATAGCTTCTGCCAATGGCTTGCCTTGTTCTATCGTCATTAAGTGAGCAAGGTCATCCTTGTTTTCAAGGATCAGTTGATGCCAAGCCTTCAGTATCGCAGCGCGAGATTTAGCCGGAATTTTCGCCCACTCTTTCTGCGCAATATGAGCTCGCTCGATAGCACTGTCCAATTCTGCCTCAGATGAGATAGGCGCATGTCCAATAAGCTCACCCGTTGCTGGATTGGTCACGGCAACCGCGTTATTCGCTTCTGTCACCATAAAAGAGAGTAAGCGCTGGTTATTAATTTCTAGCATGTGATTCCTTCTTGATGATTACTTAACACGTGTTGGTGCTGTTATTGAGTTGATGTCTATGGCAGTGCTGATGATTCGCTTTAGCCTGCCAAGGTTATTCTTGCGCCCAGTTGTCTGCTTCTATCTTCGCTAGTGCTTTCGCGGCTTTTTGTAGAGCAGGTAGGAACTTGATCGCCTCGTCCGGCTTTACTCGAATCACAGGTGCTTGGATTGCTAAGCCGAGATTAGATTGGCCCGTTGGCGACGGAATGAGTACCGCAATACACACCAAACCCGGTAGAAATTCTTCGTCATCAATCGCAAAGCCTTGGATCTTCGCTTCTTCGATGTCTTGCTCTAACACTGAGTAGTCGGTGATGGTTTTGACTGTGTACTGAGTCAATGGCACGTTTTCGATCAGTCTTCTGCGCTGTGATTTCGACATGTGAGCCAAAAACAGTTTGCCTGTCGCTGAGCAGTGCACAGGAACGCGAGAGCCGGGTTGCAGGTGGAAGCGAAGTGGCGCTTCGGTTTCTGCGCGGTCAAGGTAGATGATCTCACCGCTCGATAGTGCGGTTAGGTTGCAGCTCTCGCCGACTTCTGCTCGAAGGTTTTCAAGAATCGTGCGTCTTGCGCTGTGCATGGTGCTGTTGAACAGTAGGTTTTCAGCCAGCTTTCTGAGTCGAATGCCAGAGCTGTAATGTTTTTCATCACCGTCTCTTTGAATGATGCCTGCGGATTCTAATTGTTGCAGCATACGGTGCAGAGTGGGTTTCGGTAGTCCTGTTTCTTCGACGAGCCCTTGAAGGGAAATAAACTCGTCTTTTTGCGCTATCACCTCTAATAGTGCAAAAAGTCGGAGAGTGGGCGTATCTCCTTGAACTTGTGGTGTTTCTGTTTGCATACAGTGATTCATCCTTGCGATATGTCTATGTGTAAGAGTGTACATACCAAATCAATATTCTTCAATTATCTGAATAAAATTTGACCTTTTTTATTATTTCAATAATATAAATGTAAATTATGGAACAATTAATCTCAATAAATGGAATTTTAAGATGAAGGCAATTAAACGGATTATTGATAAGGCGCACTTAGATCGTAAGCGTGTGGTTTTGAGCGAAGCGGAAGACCCTCGTGTACTGAAAGCGGCACGATTAGCAATAGATAAACAGCTCGCTTATATCACGCTGGTGGGCGACGAAAAGGCGATTATCGAAGCCGCTCAGCTGCATCATATTAATCTCGCGGGCATTCATATTGTTTCACCACAAACATCAGCACTCAAAGCTGTGTTGGCTGAACGAATGTATGAGTTAAGAAAAGCCAAAGGCATGACTTATGAAGATGCATTGGAGAAGGTTAAAGACCCACTGATTTTTGCCAACTTGATGGTAAGAGAAGGGCTGGTTGACGGCACGGTCAATGGCGCGGTTTATACCACATCAGATGTGGTGCGAGCTGCGCTGCAGATCATTGGTCCAGCGCCAGACAGTGAATTGGTATCGAGTTTCTTTTTAATGATGTTGTGCGAGCCTTTCCATAACCTTAAAGGCGGCATGATTTTCAGTGATTGTGGATTGGTAATTAACCCCAATGAAACCGAGCTTGCATCAATTGCAGTGGCGGCTTCAAACAGTGCACAAACGCTGTTGATGGAAGAACCGAAAGTGGCAATGCTCTCGTTTTCGACCAATGGCAGTGCCAAACATGAATCAGTCGATAAGGTACGTAATGCCGCCCAGTTAGTGAAGCAACGTTGCCCGGGAATTGCGGTTGATCAGGATGTTCAACTCGACGCGGCGATTGTCACTGAAATAGCAGCGAAAAAATTGCCCGATTCCGAGGTGAAGGGTGAATCTAACGTGCTGATATTTCCTAACTTAGAAGCAGGTAATATCGGTTACAAGCTTGCTGAAAGGCTAGGTGGTGCGGTTGCGATTGGTCCGTTGTTGCAAGGGCTGAATCAACCTGCCAATGACTTATCCAGAGGGTGCAGTGCCGAAGATATCTTTAATGTAATCGCGGTGACTGCCGTGCAAGCACAACAAAGTAAAACGACAAATCCAACGACGGATGTTGAAGCTGATGCTCAAGAAGCTTCAGTAGATAAAAAAGCTTCAGAAGATCAAAATGCTTCAGAAGATCAAAAAGCTAAAGAAACAGCAGAATCAGGATTTGAGTTTAGGTACTAAGACTCACGCTTAAAGCTCGCACTCATACTAAGTAAAAACACCTAATTAGGATTGCTAATGGAGTTACCTGTTTTACTCGCCATTCTCGCCACCATTGCGGTAGGTACCTATTTCCAAACCGTCACTGGATTTGGACTTGGCATTATCGTGATTGGTCTAACGGTCAGCCTTAATCTGGTTTCGTTGCCCGTGATTGCCGCCGTGGTCAGTATCGTGACCTTGTTTAATTGTTTGGTCGCGTTGATGGGTAAGCCACTGCTTGGGGAACTCAAGATTCTGGTGGTGTTAGTGATCGGTATTATCCCCGGCGTGTCGTTGGGCGTATTTTTACTGGATGAGTTAAGTGAGTCGGCAACGCATATCCTGCGAGGGCTATTGGGCGCTATGGTGTTATTCGCAGGTCTGAGCTTTATGTTCAAACCTAAAACCAGAAAAGATCGCTCGGCAACGATATCCTTCTTGTTGTCTGGCTTTAGTTCTGGGCTCGCGGGAGGCTTGTTTGGTATGGCGGGCCCACCGATTGTTTACCATCTCTATCGACAGCCTTTTACGCTCGATCTGGTACGGAGCACACTTTTGATGGTGTTCGCTTGTACCTCTATGTCTCGTACTGTGAATGTCTACGCTGCAGGTGACATGGATGCGAGCATACTGTGGTTGTCTGCAATTGCAGTTCCTTTGGTGGCGCTTGTTACTATATTTGCTCGGCGCTTCCCGCCGCCGTTGTCGAATGACCAACTGAGGAAGTTAGTATTTATGGTGTTGATGTTGATTGGTGGGTATTTGATGGCCGTATCGGCATGGTCGTTGTTTGGCTTTTCGTAAAACCACTTTCGACAAAGGAGGCTAGCGGTTCGCTAGCCTAAGCCTTTCTGTTTAAACTCGCTTTAGCATCTCAAAGATACTCCTAGATAACCCAAACAAGCAGCTTTCCTGTACATCTAAAGTAATGTTACTGCGGTAGTACGGGCTTAAATCGACGCCCATTCCCACACCATGAATCTCAATACCGTTTTTGGTCGACTCGCGCTCAATCACTTGTTTGAGATGGTTATCCAAATAGAACTGATCATTGGCTGTGCTGGTGGCGGTATCCATCGGACAGCCGTCTGAGAACACAATCAACACCTTTCGCTGTGCGCTATGTTGCTGCAAGCGCTGGCTAGCGAACTGAACCGCTTCTCCATCAATCCCTTCTTTAAAGATGTCTGCTTTGCGAAGACTGGCAATGCCAAGGCGAGAGCGTCTCCAGTGGGTATCAAAATCCTTAAACACAATGTGTCGAACTTCGTTTAAACGGCCTGGGTGTTTCGGTTGACCTTGCTTGAGCCACTGTCGGTAAACCTTGCCACCATTCCAGTTGTTGGTGGTGAAGCCGATAATCTCGAAAGGGATGTTGGCTAGCCCGACCGATTTGAGAATAGTATCCATCAGTAGGCTGAGCTTATGACTGTGTTTTTGCATTGAACCTGAGCAGTCCATCAAAAACGTGATGGCACATTGATGGGATGCGCCAATGCCAGGTTGATAGAAGACAGCACGATCCAACGGCGAAGTGATGAGTTTAGTGAGAGTGGTGGCGTTAACAATGCCTTCTTCTAAATGATCCTGACGTCGATTCCTTTCGGGCGTCGCAACAAAGCGGGCGAGCATAGCAGCCAAGCGGCGAGTGTTAACTTGTCTCGCCATAATGTCATCGGTGAGTTTTTGCCTAAGTTCGAGTAACAGGGCGCGCCTGACGAGTTTATCTGCCGCGATCACTTGGTCAAATTCGGAATTAAAGACCTGATAATTGGCGCCCGAAAGTTCAAACACCTTGCTGCTGCCTGTTATGTCGGTATCGACGTCTTCATCTTGAATGTCGCCATCAACGATAAGAGCAAGCTGCGCGAGGATCTTGATGTCTTCTTCAACCGTAGGTGTCGGCGAGTTATTACTCTCTTGTTCTTGGTTGATGAGTTCTTGCGCTAAAGAGGCCAGTTCATTGGTGCAGTGAGCAAACTGTAGTTGGTCGGCTCGATGTTCCTTCAAGCGCTTCAAGCTGCTTCCGAAAATAGGCACGATGCCCGCACGAGTTGATTCAATGGTTTCAGCAATCGGCTCAGAGACTGGAACACCGGTTAAGCGGGTGTGGATGACCTGCATCAGCGTGAACAGTAACATCCCAATTCGTGATTCAGTAAAGCCATTCTGATGATATTGGTCGCTCCAATACGCAAAGTTGAACTGAATGCTCTTAGTCACACCTTTTAGGTAAGACGGGACTTGTGACTCGATTCGTACCTGTTCGCAAAAATCATATAACAGACGTTCGACTTCGTTTTTCGGTCGTAATGAATAGTGAAGATCAGTATCTGACAACAAGAGTCGCAGCGCTGATGAATCGATCTTACCTTGCATTGAGAGCTTGCTGTTTGTTAACTCATGGCGAGAAACAAAGGTGAGATCGTTGGTGTGTGCAGACTGATAATAGCAGGGGTTATTGCCGTTATAGAGACGCTCTCCCCGATAATTCAGGTTCAATTCTCCACTGACCGCTCTAGCGACAGACACACCAAGGTCGAGGATCTTTTTCTGCTGAGAAGAAACATTGGCCATGGTTTACGACTCCGACTGCGCATAACTCTGAGTAGGCGTTTCTAGGGCCTCACCAAAGCAGCGGAAGTAATATTCGCTCACCAACTCTTTCTCTTCATCTTCACAACGGTTAAGGAATGAAAGCCTAAATGCTGTGGCTACGTTATCGAATATTCGGATATTTTCAGCCCATGTGATCACGGTTCTCGGAGACATTACCGTCGACAGATCGCCTGCTCTAAAACCATTTCGCGTTAAACCAGCAGTAGCGATCATTTTCTCAACTAACTGCTGACCACTTTCATTGTTCAGCTCTGGGCGCTTGGATAACACGATCTTGGTTTCATGTTGCGGATCTAAATAGTTAAGCGTAGCGATGATGTTCCATCGGTCAAGCTGGCTATGGTTAAGCACTTGAGTACCGGAATACAAACCCGAGAAATTACCTAACCCCAACGTGTTACAGGTGGCAAATAGGCGAAAAGAAGGGTGAGGCGTAATCACTCGGTTTTGCTCTAAAGAGGTGTATTTGCCGTCTTGCTCTAAGAGTTGTTGGATCACAAACATCACATCTGGTCGTCCTGCATCGTATTCGTCTAATACCAGAGCGATGGGTTGCTGGATACTTTGCGGAAGAATGCCTTCTTTAAACTCTGTCACCTGCATTCCATCTTTAATGACGATGCTGTCCTTTCCTATGAAATCCAATCTGCTTAAGTGTCCGTCTAGGTTGATCCTCAAACACGGCCAGTTCAATCTCGCAGCAATCTGTTCAATGTGGGAAGACTTACCTGTTCCGTGTGTACCTTGTATCAACGTGCGGCGATTAGAGGTGAAACCCGCCAATATCGCTAGTGTTACTTCAGGATCAAAACAGTAGTTAGGATCGACCTTGGGTACATACTCTCCCGCATGTTGAAACGCCAATACCGTTAGGTTGCTGTCGATGCCAAAACACTCTCTCACACTTACTGGTTGCGTTGGTATCAATTCCGCATCATTCATTTTTCATCCCTCTTAATAGCTTCCATTGACTGCCGCGATGGGCGGTATGTCATCGATTATTAACAGCTCACTCTAAGTTAACGGCACTTTTTGTACGAAAAACTATCAATAATGTGATCTGGTTTTATTAATTAGAATGAATTGTTCCAATTTAATATAAAAAGTTGACGCGCAAAAAATCTACTACTAAGGTGAAAATGAATTCGAAAAAGAGACAATTCATTCCGAAAAATGAAATTTTGGTTAACTCAAGGAGAATGGAAGAATGAGTGAGCAAGAAAAACGTACGGTTGTTTCCGGCACAGTAACAATGACACCATCAGAAGCGTTCGTTGAAACTATGGTTGCTAATGATGTTACCGACATGTTCGGCATCATGGGGTCAGCATTTATGGACGCAATGGATATCTTTGCTCCTGCTGGCATTCGATTGGTCCCAGTGGTACACGAGCAAGGTGCTGCTCACATGGCAGATGGCTACTCTCGTGTATCTGGTCGCCATGGTGTGGTTATCGGGCAGAATGGCCCAGGTATTAGTAACTGTGTAACTGCGATTGCAGCGGCATTCTGGGCACACAGCCCGGTCGTGATTGTGACGCCAGAGACTGGCACTAAAACAATGGGCTTAGGTGGTTTCCAAGAGTGTAACCAACTTCCAATGTTCCAAGAGTTTACTAAGTATCAAGGACACGTAACGCACCCAGACCGTATGGCAGAATACACGGGCCGATGCTTTGACCGAGCAATGAGCGAAATGGGTCCGACTCAACTGAATATCCCACGTGATTATTTCTACGGTGAAACTCAAACCGAGATCCCTAAACCAGCGCGTTTAGATCGTGGTCCTGGTGGTGAAAAGTCTCTGAATGAAGCGGCAGACCTAATTGCTGAAGCGAAATTCCCAGTCATCATTTCTGGTGGCGGCGTGGTAATGGCTGATGCAGTTCAAGAGTGTGCGGCATTGGCAGAAAGACTAGGCGCCCCCGTAGTAAACAGCTACCTACACAATGACTCTTTCCCTGCGAGTCACCCATTATGGTGTGGTCCTTTAGGCTACCAAGGTTCGAAAGCAGCAATGAAGTTGATGGCTCAAGCGGATGTGGTTATCGCTTTGGGTACACGTCTTGGTCCATTCGGTACCTTGCCTCAACATGGCATGGATTACTGGCCGAAAGACGCGAAAATCATCCAGATCGATGCAGACAACAAGATGCTTGGCCTCGTTAAGAAGATCTCTGTTGGTATCTGTGGCGATGCAAAAGCAGCGGCTGTGGCATTAGCTGAAAGACTGGAAGGTCGTGCACTGTTGTGTGATGACAACAAAGGCGCTCGCCAAGACACAGTAGCAACAGAAAAAGCGTTGTGGGAAAAAGAGCTTGATGAGTGGACGCACGAACGTGACTCGTTCAGCTTGGATATGATTGAAGAAAACTCGCACGAGACTCCGTTCTCTGGTGGTGAATATCTACACCCACGCCAAGTATTGCGTGAACTAGAAAAAGCGATGCCAGAAAACGTTATGGTCTCAACGGATATCGGTAACATCAACTCGGTTGCAAACAGCTACTTACGCTTTGAAAAACCACGCAGCTTCTTTGCGGCAATGAGTTTCGGTAACTGTGGTTACGCGTTCCCGACCATCATTGGTGCGAAAGCAGCAGCACCTCATCGTCCAGCTATCTCTTATGCAGGTGACGGGGCGTGGGGCATGAGCTTGATGGAGACCATGACATGTGTTCGTCATAACATTCCAGTGACAGCCGTGGTGTTCCACAACCGTCAATGGGGTGCAGAGAAGAAGAACCAAGTCGACTTCTACAACCGACGCTTTGTTGCTGGTGAACTGGATAACCAAAGCTTTGCGGAAATCGCACGAGCAATGGGCGCTGAAGGTATCACGGTTGATAAGCTAGAAGATGTAGGCCCAACTCTTCAAAAAGCCATTGATATGCAAATGAACGAAGGCAAAACAACCATCATTGAAATCATGTGTACTCAGGAACTGGGCGACCCGTTCCGCCGAGATGCACTATCAACGCCGGTTCGTTTCCTAGATAAGTACAAAGACTACGTATAAGTCATAGGAAGTTTGCCCGACCAAAACCGTCTCGTGAATACTAGATAAAGAGTTATCGAGAATGTGGTTGGGCAAACAAATTAAGCTCTAACACTAGCCATTAATTTTAAATTGGATGATGAAATATAGTGGCTTAACGACAGAGTTTTTTTCAAAGATTCTTAATAGTACTGATATCTAAATATTGGGTCATATATTTCTATTATTTCGCCCTAAATATTCGAGCCCTAATGAAATAACCAAGATTAATAGGTGCTCGGTTTCAGTAATAGAGACTTATCAATAATTATTATTAGTTGCTTTTAAATAGTAATTAACGACAAGTCGATAGAGTTATTAGACTTTAGTCTGTGTATTTTATTACATGTCAGTTTTTAACGAATAAATTTAAATTTAGTTATTTATATTGTCGGAGTAGTTGGAACCAAGTATGAACAATAAACGTTATATCAGCACACTCGAAGAACTGTATAAAATAATTGATTCACTAATGAATGAATGCAGTGATCAACGTGGTTTGATGTATAACGTGTGTGATTATGAAAATAATAATCTAATGCCAAGTTTAGGCCGGTCCAATCGTAAGAACATACGCCGTGTCGAACAAGAGCTGCTTTCAACAGTGAGAGTTTACGGTGGTCACTCGCTGAGTTCTAACGACATAAATGACTGGTTATTGATGTGTTTAGCCAAGAAGCAGGGCTTTCCCACACGTTTACTGGAATGGACTGATAACCTGTTAAATGCGCTTTGGTCGGTGTGTCACAGCCAAAGTAAAGACTGCATAAATATAATTAAAGCTATTGATTATCATCGGGTTAGTGTTTTTAACTCGCCGTGTGATCTCAACAACACTCAGATGTTTAATGTGGCGGATTGCGATCAGCAAGAGCCACGCAAGGACAAGTGGTATTCCATTCACCCATTTAAGGAAGGTGGCAATGATGCCATTCAGCCTTTGTACGATGAGAAAGAATGTTCAAACGGTCTAGTGTCCGTTCATATTCTTCCATCAGTGAAAGTAAACCTGATAAAGGAGTTAATATCCATGAATGTTTTAAATGAACCGACAGAGTATGTCGAAGAGAAACTAACGGATTTAAAAAACGAAGCACATGCAGATAACAACCAAGTAATAAATAAAGGTGACGGCAATATCGAATTGCAAGTTAATACTCATGATCGTCAACTTGAACAGTATGGTCGTAAGTATCATCAAGACTTTGATTTCGACTAAAGGCTAACACGTTCTAGTTTAATTATACCTCTTATATCGTGAGTGAAAAGTCGAGTAAATAAAATTAGAACACTAATTAATTTATAAAAAGATGAAATCTGTGAGCTTAGAGATTGTTTATAACCTAACTCGAAGTTAGAGTGATGAACCTTGTTATCAAGTTGTTAAATTTTCACGGGTCTAGTTTAAACACTCTAATAAAAAAGTGGCGCAAAGCTACTGAAATTTAAACCAATAACGAAAACATAAAGGATTCTGGAATATGAATATGCAAACCAATGCAGCGACATTCGTGCAGGAAAACCAAGTCGATACCGCCTTTTTACAGTCTTTTAGTGATGCGTGGAATAACCATGATATTGAAGCGCTGATGTCTTTCATGACAGAAGACTGTGTATTCCACACGGTGGCAGGAGAAGGCTTGCTTGGAAACACTATCGAAGGGTACGAAGCGGTTCGAAATAGCTTTGAATTGGTTTGGCAGAACTTTCCAGATGCGGCTTGGAGCGACCCTGTCCACTTTGTGTGCGGTGACCGTGCTGTGAGTGAATCAACGTTTTCTGCGACTAACCCAGATGGCAGCGTCATCGAAGCTCGCATGGTCGACGTGTTTACCCTCAGAGATGGAAAAATCAGCGTAAAAAATGCCTTCCGTAAAACAAGACCTCTTTTGACTCCTAACAACACTCCCAAGAGCTAGACACGAAACCACAACCCGTTCACGTGTTATGACTAGGAGAGTCGAATTATGAGTTTAGTAATGGAACAACCGACAGCCGATGTGCCGCCAAAGGTGAAAAGCACCCAAGCAAAAGATAAATACGATCCAAAATACGATCCACTTAAAGACAAGAGCCCAGGTCACGGCAAGGAATACGCCCCGACTTATTGGGTAGATACCGCAGGCGCACCACCTGAAGATGATGGCCCAATCACGTCAGACATGGATGTCGATGTGGCCATTATCGGTTCAGGCTACACAGGCTTAAGTACCGCGATACACCTTGCTGAAATGTACGGCATTAAAGCGACGGTGATTGAAGCTAACCGTATGAGTTGGGGCTGCAGTACCCGAAATGGTGGCCAAGCACAGTGTGCTTCTGGGCGTTTGAAGCGTTCTCAGTGGATTGAACGCTGGGGCCTAGAAACGGCGCTAAAAATGCACCGCGAGTGTGTGGATGGCATGGAAACGTTCAAGTCACTGATCAAAGACATCGATTGTGACCCACAACCGGGTGGTCACCTATATGTGGCTCACCGTCCAAAAGTGATGGCAACGCTTGAGAAAGAAGCTAAGTTGCTGCGTGACACGTTCGATTACGATGCGCAGATCTTAGATGCGGAAACTGTAAAGCGTGATTATGTTGGCGACCAAGAAGCGGCTGGCGCGATGCATGAACCCGAAGGGATTGGTATTCATGCAGGGAAACTGGTGTTTGGTTACCTAAGAAAGGCGCGAGCACTCGGCGTTAAAGTTCATCCATCTAGCCCAGTGATGGGTTGGGAAACTCGTGGCGGTGTGCATTACCTGAAAACGCCAGGTGGTGTTGTGAAGGCGCGTTCTGTTGGTGTTTGTACGGGTGGGTATACCAGCCAAGGTTTGCATTCTGAGCTTAAGAACCGCCTGTTGCCAGTGCTTTCGAACTCGATGGTGACACGTCCGTTAACTCAAGACGAAATTGCCGCGTGTAACTTCAAAACCAATCAAGTGATTACTGATACTCGAATTCTGCGCCACTACTACCGTTTGCTACCAGATAACCGAGTGCAGATTGGTACACGCAGTGCCATCAGTGGCAAGAACGCACCTGAAAAGAAATATGAAGACATGTTGAGAGCGGATTTAACCCGAAAATTCCCGTCTCTCGATCAGATCCAAATCGATTATTCATGGTGGGGCTGGGTGGATGTTAGCCACGACATGATGCCGAGAATTTATCAGCCGAATCCAAAACAGTCCATCTTCTACGCACTGGGTTATGGCGGCAATGGCGTGATGTATTCCGCTCAAGCAGGGAAGCGCCTTGCACAGTGGATAGCAGGTGAAGGTCACAAGCTCGACCTACCAATATTTGAATCAAAACTTCCGTTCCCCAACGTGAGGGAAGTGGTGGAATCAGAGATGTTTGCACCGTTTCGAAGAATGGGGCAGCGGTTCCTTTATCAGTGGTATTCGTTAAAGGATGAAAGGCTGTAACTACCCGAACATTGTTTCCAAAATAGGGAAATAGAACTACGACCAGGAAAGTTGTACCAGGTCACCTTGTGAGCAAAGTACAGGCAGGAAGTCTGTATGATAGGAAAGGTTAAGACTATGAAATTGATTAAAAATAAAATTATTGCTGGTGTCACTATTGTAG
The DNA here is from genome assembly GCF_024347595.1 of Vibrio pomeroyi. Taxonomy (NCBI): domain Bacteria; kingdom Pseudomonadati; phylum Pseudomonadota; class Gammaproteobacteria; order Vibrionales; family Vibrionaceae; genus Vibrio; species Vibrio pomeroyi. The sequence continues at coordinate 728,829 of NZ_AP025507.1, forward strand.
CAACAGCGGTGTTATCTCATACCGCGGCAGCAGCGAATTTTAAAATGGCTATCGGTGATGCTGCTGGTGGTACGCAGTGGGAATTGGCGACCTCATTCTCTGAGCTGATGGAGCAAAAAACAGACGGTAAAGTGAAAATCGATCTGTTCCCGAACGGCCAATTAGGCAATGAGCAAGACACCGTGAACGATGCGGCAATCGGTCTTCTCGACTTCTCTGTACTGGCGATCAACAACGTGACGCCTTTCTCCCCAACCGTTGGTCTATTGACCATGCCTTACGTGATTCAAAGCGCAGAAGAAGCAGTGCTACTGACTCAAGGCCAAGTAGGCCAAGATTTAGTTGATAACACGATTCGTGACGCTGGTGTTCGTATTGTCGGTTGGGCTTATTCTGGCTTTAGGGTTTTGACTAACTCGAAAAAGCCTGTTGCTTCACCAGAGGATCTTAAAGGGTTAGTGATTCGTGTACCTCGTAACGAAATCATGATCGCGTCTTACCAAGCATGGGGTGTAAACCCAACACCAATGGCATGGTCTGAGACTTTCACTGGCCTGCAACAAGGCGTGGTTGATGGTCAAGACAACCCTTACATTACAGTCCACGCGATGAAGTTCAACGAAGTACAAAAGTACGTGACCAACATTCGCTACATTTTCTCTCTAGAACCTCTAATCGTGAGTGAAACGGTCTTCCAACAACAGACACCTGAAATGCAAAAGATCATTCTTGAAGCGGGTCAGGAAGCGACAGAGCATAGCTTTGCTTATCTAGAAAATACGGAAAACAAGATCCGCGAAGAGCTACAAGCGAAAGGCATGGTATTCACAGACCCAGCAGACAACGAGCAAGAGTGGATCAGCAAGGTGACTAAGTCAGTTTGGCCTAAGTTCTACTCAAGCATTGGGGGCAAAGACAAGTTAGACGACGTTCTTGAGTTACTAGGTAGAAAGTAACGATTAGATTCGCCCTATCTGCTGTTCTCCGCTACTTAATCACCTAGCGATAGAACAGTGAGATAGGGCATTTACATGGCTGTACTCGTTGATCTGTTCTGTACCTGATCTTTTTAGGACCGTGAGCGACTGGTTGTCATGTGGAAATCAACATTGGAGGTTATATGTCAGTCGCTAAAACAATAAAAAAGCACTTAAACAACATTGAGGAATATACATGTTGTCTGCTGCTCGCAAGCTTTGTCCTATTGCTGTTCACACAAATCCTTACTCGTCAGTTCTTTGATTACTCTATCCCTTGGGGGGATGAGGTCGCTACTTACATGTTCGTTTGGTTTGCCTATCTAGGGGCTGTTGTTGCGGCCAAGATGTCGGCGCACAACCGAGTGAGCTTTCACTTTAAATTCTTTCCGCCAATCGTGCAGACCGTGAGTGAAACCATCGCTGACTTCTTATGGCTCTGTTTCAACGGCTACTTCGTTTACCTCAGCTACGACTTCGTGTTCAACAAAATGAATCTGTTTTGGAAGTCTCAGACCACAGGTATCCCAATGAAGTACTTCTACATGATTTTACCTATCGCGTTTTCACTGATGATGATTCGAATTATCTGGAACAACTATGAGCGTTTATTCAAAGGCGCAACCAACGAAGATCCAGAAGTCAAAGAGCTGCGCAAAATGACGGCACAAAAGTCAGCGCAATAGTCATCACAGAGAATAGTCGTAATAGAGAGATGTAATAATGGAATCCTATTTAACTCTAATTTTATTTGGTGGCTTTTTAACGCTGTTAATTCTGGGCGCACCAATCACAGTATCACTGGCCGGCGCTTCGATGGCGGCTTATATGTTGCTCGACAAAAATCCCATCGCCTTAGTACAAATCGCGTTTACCTCGGTGGGCAACTTCCCATTAATGGCGCTGCCAGCCTTTGTTCTTGCGGGTGCATTAATGGAGGCGGCGGGGATCTCCAAACGTCTGGTGGATATCGCCGAAAGCTTAGCTGGTCCCGTAACAGGTGGCCTTGGCGCGGCAACGGTAATGGCGTGTCTTTTCTTTGGCGCTATCTCGGGTTCAGGCCCTGCAACCACCGCCGCGGTAGGTATGCTAATGGTGCCTGCGATGGTGAAACGTGACTACGATAAGAGCTACGCCTCGGCCGTTACGGCGGCATCCGGTGGGTTGGGCATTATCATCCCGCCGTCCATTCCTCTTGTTATCTTTGGTATCTCGGCAATGGGCTTAATGGCGCCTCCAGAAGCCATTGCTCAACACGGCCAGTTTGCTTCTTTATCGATTCCAAAACTGTTTGTCGCTGGGGTTGTACCTGGCTTCATCATGGCGTCGACGCTAGTGGTAACTAACTACTTCATTGCTAAGCGAGAAGGCTATAAAGGGCTGACCGAAACGTGGTCGTTTGGCGATGTAAGGCATTACTTACGCCGCGGATTATGGTCGATATTAGCGCCATTCTTGATTCTTGGCGGTATCTACAGCGGCATGTTCACACCAACAGAATCCGCAGTTGTAGCGATATTCTATTCGTTGTTTGTTGGGCTTTTTATTCACCGCGAGCTTTCGTTCAAAAGCGTGATGAAATCTCTATCGACCACGACATGGATCACCGGACGTGTGTTGTTGATCCTCTTTGCAGCTACCGTGTTTGGACGCTTGTTGATCGAGCAAAAGATCCCGGTTGTCGTAGCGGAATCGCTACTCAGTTTCACCGATAACATGTACATGGTGTGGGCGCTTACGATTACCTTGTTGTTGTTCATCGGCATGTTCATGGAAACCTTGGCTGCGATCATGATCATCGTGCCAGTGTTACTACCAATCATGTACATGCTGGGCGCTGATCCAACTCACGTGGGCATTGTGGTGGTGTGTACCTTATCGATTGGTTTTGCAACGCCGCCACTTGGGGAGAATATCTTTGTCGCATCGGGAATAGGGGGCTCAACGGTTGAGCAAATCACCGCGAAGATCCATCCCTTTGTTCTTGCTTCTGTTGTGGGCGTATTCGTTATCGCTTTCTTCCCACAAATTACGCTTTGGCTACCGTCCTTAGTCGGCTATTAGGAGAGATAACCATGAATTTATCCAGAATCATCCTCATTGGTTGTGCCGTGTTTGCAGTGGTGAGTGGCATTAGTTTGCGTGCCGAACACTCTGAAACAGAGAAAGAAGCCAAGCCTGTTAATGTGCTTGATATTTCTGAACCACATGTTGTCAGCAAGGCTGAAAGAAGAGCCAAAACCTTGCTGGCTAAGGCAGTGGTCCACGTTCAAAAAGAGGGCGACGATAGCGTTAAAGACTTCATGAGTGACCCTGAATATATCGATGGGGAGCTATATGTGTTTGCTTTGGGCATTGACGGCCAATTCCTAGCCAGCGGCGGCTCGTCAATGGTGCTAGTGGGTGACAGTGTTTTAGATACGCAAGACGTTTACGGTAATCCTTTTTTCCGTGAAATGATCACCAAAGCAGTACACAACGGTTTTGGTGAAGTGAAGTATCACTGGACCAACCCAACCGACCGCATGGGTGAGCCGAAAACCACGTTCTTTGAGCGAGTAGGCGATGTGATTGTCGCTGTCGGTTATTACCCAGAACGTTCGAGTGCGGCCGAAGCAAAAAGTTTACTCGCGAGAGCGATGACCGCGATAGTGGAGTCAGAACAAGAGAGCCTGACTGAGTTCAATGACGCCGAGGGCAGTTTTGTAGAAGGGGATTTGTATGTGTTTGTGATGGATATGAGCTCTGGAAAACTGCTGGCGCACGGAGTCTCTCCTGAGCTAGTCGGGCGTTCACACAACGAGATTCTAAGCCCTGACGACAAACCAATTCTTACTGAAATGCTGAACCTTGCCAAAGAAAACGGCCGAGGTGTTTACACTTATCGTTGGTTGAATCCGCTGTCGAGTAAAGTCGAAACCAAGCACACTTATTACCGTGTTGTTGACAATAAGCTAGTAGGGGTCGGTTATTACACAAATTCAAACAAGACGTAAAAATGAGCGTTCTGTGATCGTAAGTCTATTTAAATTAATGGCTTACGACTCATTTAACCCCTAAAAATAGGAGTGTGTAAAAAGCAATTTAGTAAAATTCACACTGTGAAATTTTTGTTGTGAAATTGTGACAAAAATACAAGTAGTATGAAAAACATGGAAACCACACAGTAAAGAACAATTTTGAAAAGGGTCAATTGGGATGTTTGACCTTAATGAAATTTAAAGCCGTACGAGGGATAGACTATGAATATGCTGACACTAGACAAAACAGAACTTCACAGAAACCATTCAACTTTTATTGCTGAAGCTGTCTTTGCCGTCGAAATGGTGAAAGCAGACAAGCAACTCGAAAAGCAGAAAATGGCGAAACAGTTGCTTGATACTCTATTCCCTCTCGAGTCGGGTTCTCACGAAGATGTAGTGAGCTACGAGATTGACTACCGACACGTTCAGGTTTACTTCAAAAACGGTGAACACACAGGTTTGAAACGCGCTAAGCACTTTGTGGCTTACACGGGTGACAAGTCTAAACCTTCTTCAATCCTGTTCCGTGATGAGAGCGGTACGCACGTTGAAGTGACAATCGGCGCTCGTAAAGGCACGGGTCATTTGGAATTGGTTGATATTGAAGATATTCAACTAGAGACGTGTACCACATTTGGTCAAACTGAGGCTAGTCGCTCTTCAGGAATCCGTCACTGGGTGAGCCTAGTGAAGGGCGATGAAAGTGGTCGACCGAATGCATCGAGTGAAGACAAAGAGTTCACAGCGAAAAATGGCGAAGACTACAACCTAGGTTTTTGCTTCGCGATCTAATGCTCTCTATAGCGATTTAATATCTTAGCGCTGCGATATGTGGCGCTAAAATCGCACTATCGATTTCTCTTTTACCTTTGGTAATTTCCCCGCCCCTATAGCGGGGCTTTTTTGTTAGAGCTATAAGTAAATTAAGCGGTTCTAAAAATTATCTCACAAAAGTTTTCAAAAACTCATTCTGACAAGATTGTGTGCTTAAGTATTTGTAATTTAGCGGTTTTTATGTTGTTTTGAATTGGTTTTTTATAGGCTTAATGACCATAAATGACAGTGCGCTGAGTGACTATTGAGCAAAAACCCAGTCAAAATGCTTCGTGCTGTGCTATAATGCGCGTCCTGGGATTGAGCTAGTAAGTCCATTTATCACCTTGCTCGGTGGTTTTTATCACGTTTTATTTTAGTGAAATGGCGAGCCAATCAAGTCGTAGTTGGATATGGAGAGCGTCCTTATATTCGTTGAACCGGATATGCGAACATCATAATTTATGAGTTTTAAATCAAAAAAATACAGTATCGATTCTACTGACTATCAAGTTGGTCAAGACAACGTCAGTAAATGGGGCATGGATGTCCATAACACCGTCTTCGTAGCCTCAGTTGGCTTATCTCTTCTTTTCATCATCACTCTTCTTGCTCTTCCTCCTGCAGACGCTAAAGCTGCAATTGATTCTATTAAGGGTGCTGTTCTATCAAAGTTTGACTTCCTGTTTATGTGGGGAGCCAACATCATGTTAGTTTTTGCCGTTGTTCTTGCATTCTCACCTCTAGGCAAAGTTCGCTTAGGTGGTGAAGACGCGACAGCGGATTATTCAATGGCATCTTGGATTGCGATGTTATTCGCAGCAGGTATGGGTATTGGACTTATTTTCTGGGGTGTTGCAGAGCCAACTGCGTTCTTCACTAACTGGTTCGGAACACCATTAGACGCAGAACCTTTCACAGCCGCGGGTCGTGAATTAGCATTGGGTGCAACCGTATTCCACTGGGGTTTTCATGCATGGGCTATCTATGGCATGACGGCACTTTGCCTAGCGTACTTTGTTTACAATAAAGGTCTGCCGCTATCAATGCGCTCTGTGTTCTACCCAATTTTGGGTGAGCGAGTATGGGGCAAAACCGGTGATGTTATCGACGTACTAACTGTATTAGTTACTCTGTTCGGTCTTGCGACTTCATTGGGCTTAGGTGGCACACAAGCAGCAAGTGGTATCAGCCACGTGTTCGGCTTGGACAACAACATCTTCCTTCAGCAATCGATCATTGTTCTGATCATGGGCTTGGCGATCATCTCTGTTCTGCGTGGCATGGACGGCGGTGTTAAGTTCCTAAGTAACCTGAACATGGTTATTGCGTTCGTATTCCTTGGTCTTATCGCAGTATTGAACTTCACAACTGTGCTTGATTCAATGGCAACGGCAGTAACAGGTTATGTGAAAAACATCGTTGCGTTGAGCCAAAGTGCAGGTCGTGAAGACACAACATGGCTGCACGGCTGGACTGTGTTCTACTGGGCATGGTGGGTAGCGTATGCACCATTCTTCGGTATGTTCGTAGCGCGTATTTCTAAAGGCCGTACGGTTCGTGAGTTCCTACTTTGCGTACTGATCATTCCAACGTTAGTTACTTCGGCTTGGATGTCTATCTTCGGTGGCGTGGCTATCGAACAAGTGATTAATCAGGTAGGGCAACTTGGCCTTGACCAAGGCATCACAGACGTATCTCTAAGCTTGTTCTACATGTTAGATGCTTACGAGTTTGGTAGCATCCTGTCTGTTATCGCAGTTGCACTGATCATCGTGTTCTTCGTTACAACGCTAGATTCTGGTTCTATCGTTATCGATGGCATGACGGCGGGTGGTAAACTTGAAGTGCCTGTGAAACAGAAAGTGGTTTGGGCGGTTATCTCAGGTGCTATCGCAATGGTGATGCTGTGGATTGGTGGTACTCAATCAATTCAAGCACTGCAATCTATTACGATTATTGCAGCACTGCCGTTTACGATCATTCTTCTGCTTGGCTGTGTAAGCTTGCTGAAAGGCCTACTGACTGAAATCGGTAAAGGGCAAGAAACGGTTACTCCGGCAACTAAGTAAATCGCGAACTCAGTAAGTCGCTAGATAGGGACTTACTCTAGTTAGTAGATTCAAAGCTCCCTTACACCGCGTGCAAGGGAGCTTTTTTATGCCGTAGAAGAAATCAGCAAAAGAAGAAACAAAAAAGAGCCACAAGTGAGTAGTCACTTGTGGCTCTTTTAGTTCTTAGTTCTTGCTATTAGATACTGATTATTAGCGGGTTTGCACTTACGCGTTCAATTCGTGTTGAATAACGTAATCTAAAGCACCAACAACAGCAGCAACTTGAGCATCGTTACACTCTTCGTCTGTTACTTTGTCGCTGTCTGGGTAAACCTCAGTGGTTGTGCCGTATTTACAATCCGTCACACCGCCACATAAACCAAGCTTCTTCATTGGGTAGTTGATCACGCCGAGTTGAGTGACGTCTGAACCAATGATCTTGCCTTCGTCATCTGCTGGCGCAATGTGGGTTACTTTTTCAACTGAAGCGATGACAGCAGCTTGGAATTCAGGCTGAGGGTTTTCAGTGTCACCCACCGTGTAGAAACCGTCTGGGATCATGCCTTCGATGTACTCAATGCCATCACGTGCAGCGAGTGCAGGGCGGAATTCAGTTTCATCAGAATCGGTTGTCTCGTGAAGGTCAACGTGAACCAATACTTCTGGCAGAGACGCAACTAATGCACGTAGGTTTGCTGATTCTTCAGCAGGCGTACCGTCATAGAAAGAGCGGTTTGGATCAACAGCATTTGGGTTCCAGCGGTTGATGACTTCGTAACCCCATGGGCTCACACAAGGTGCAACAACAATGTTGAAGTGCGCTATGTACTTTTCTGCTTGAGTTGCAGCGAATTTGATTGCGCCATGTACACCACTGGTTTCGTAACCGTGAACACCACCTGTCACGAGGATAGTTGGCTTTGATGCATCCCAGTTTTTGCTCTTGATAGCGAAGAGTGGGAAGCGAGCTTCATCGTAGCTCAGTGCGCCGTATTGCTCGATGTCAAAGCGGTCTGCCAGTGCTTTAATCTTTGGCACGACTTCTTGTTGGTATTCACGCTTAACCGTTCTTTGAGCAAACCATGCTTGACGCTCTGCTTCTTGCCATTTTTTTCCTGGCTCACCAATAGGGTAGGTGTAGGTACTTTCCATTGTTTTATCTCTGTGGGGTACGTTGTGATGAAGTGAGAATAATCAGCAGAATGGCATCGTGCAACTCTTATTGAACCTGTGTATGTAAATGACGGCCAACATTCCAAATAACATATGTGAGTACAAGTCATGTGATGGTTAAGTGAGAGGAACCCTTGATATGCTTGATACCAATGTTTGGGTTAAGCGGAGACAGTTCCTTCGAATTCTCCTTTGCACACGGTATTCCGTCCTTGTTCTTTTGCGTGGTACAAGGCTTTATCTGCACGCTCAATCAGATTCGTTCGTTGGTCATTAGGGTGCAATTGAGCGACCCCAAAGCTCGCCGTTAATGGCTTCTCTTGTTGTTTCCAGAAGGTGTGACTTTCAATCAGTACTTTGAGTTTTTCGGCCGCTGTACATGCATCATTGATTGCCGTGTCTGGCAGCATGATTAAGAACTCTTCACCACCGTAACGAAACGCCACATCGTGCGCTCTTAGATTATTGATGAGTATTTGGCCAAGGTTGTGCAACACACGATCACCGACTTGGTGGCCATAAACATCATTAACCTGCTTGAAGTGGTCGATGTCTAAAATGATCACCGACAGAGCGTGTTTATGCCGCAGGCTACGTGTCAATTCTCGGCTGGTCATCTCGTTCATCGCTCTTCGATTATAAAGCTGCGTGAGACTGTCTTTTAATGAAGAACTATAGAGTGACTCCATCAATCGAGCATTAAGAATCCAATTGTAAGTAAAGCCAAGAGTACTTAGAAGAACCGCAGTCATGATGATAGCGAGCTGGTGGACATTACCGGCATGAAGGAAGTCGCCGATATTAGGCTCGCGTAGGGTGCACCAGATTCTAAACAGCATAAACAGAGAGTGAATAATAAGCACGCCCGTGAGCAGCATGATCGGCAGTTTCAGGTCTTCTACTTGGCTTTTATTGACGACAATCGCGCTTGAAAGCGTACAAAGAGTGACATACACAGAGATGACAACCACACGCGCATTTGTAGAAGGTTCAATGACGGAATAATAGATCAATGCAGCTAGCGCGAGTGGTAAACAAGAGAAAACAACCAGTGGGTAGATTAAGGGAGCGTGCCTGATCTGATGCAAACTGAGTACGACCAGAGCGAACCCTAAAGCAATACAGAAATTGGCAGCGACCTTTGAAAGCCAGAAGGAAATATCATCGCCAAAGCTGAGCAGGGAAAATCCTGCCATTAAAAAAAATACAGCATAGAACAGGCTCCTAGTACCTTGAGCCGGTGCTTGATTTCTTTGTTTAATTATTAGCCCGATGCAATAGGTCCCAGAAAGGAACACCATAATTAAACATAGAGTACGAACGTCTAAGCCTAAACTCATCACTATCCATGTAAATTTATGCATTGTATGGAATAAGATTAGGCGCTAATGGCCTAGAATCAAGGGAATTAAGACATAATTAAAAAAGCCCCTCACTTAATGTGAAGGGCTTTGAAGTTTTTGATTTAAACAAGAAATCTCGTTTAAAACGGTGCTGCGTTATTTAACAGCCCAAGCAATCGTCTCGCCGCCACGGATTGGCACAACGATGTCTGAACCGAAAGGCATTGTCTCAGATACATTCCACTCTTCTTTTACTAGAGTGATGGTGTCTGTGTTACGTGGGATACCGTAGAAGTCAGGGCCGTTGTGGCTCGCAAAACCTTCTAGGTTCTCAAGCTTACCTTCTAGCTCGAACACTTCTGTGTAAAGCTCTACTGCTGCGTGCGCAGTGTAAGAACCCGCACAACCACATGCTGACTCTTTAGCGCCTTTCGCGTGTGGTGCTGAGTCTGTACCCAAGAAGAACTTCTTGCTGCCGCTTGTTGCCGCTTCGATAAGCGCTAATTGGTGAGTGTTACGCTTAAGAATAGGTAGGCAGTAGAAGTGTGGCTTAATGCCGCCAACCAGCATGTGGTTACGGTTGTAAAGCAAGTGGTGAGCGGTGATCGTTGCAGCAACGTTATCGTTCGCGTTCTTCACGAAAGTCGCAGCATCTGCAGTTGTGATGTGCTCTAGAACAATCTTCAGGTTAGGGAAGTCGTTCACAATCGGTGCTAGTACTGTGTCTAGGAACTGCTTCTCACGGTCAAAAATATCAACATCGTGAGTCGTTACTTCACCGTGTACCAAAAGTAGCATGCCAACTTCCTGCATTGCTTCTAGTACGTGGTAGATGTTTTTAGCAGAGGTTACGCCTGAATCAGAGTTTGTTGTTGCGCCTGCAGGGTAGAGTTTAGCTGCAACGACTGCGCCAGACTCTTTCGCTTTGCGAATTTCATCAGGTGTTGTGTTGTCTGTCAGGTAAAGTGCCATTAGAGGCTGGAACTGTTCACTTGGTTGTTCTGCCATGATGCGTTCACGGTAAGCAAGAGCCATTTCGGTATCGGTTACCGGTGGGATGGTGTTTGGCATGATTAACGCTCGACCATTGTAGCGGCTGATATCGCGCACTGTATCTTTTAATACGTCGCCATCGCGTAGATGAACGTGCCAGTCGTCAGGACGAGTAATCGTAAGTTGTGTCATTGAAGGCTCCCACCATTTGAAGTGTTATGTAGTTGGAGCCTAAACTCGGCGAAATCTGTGAAAGCAATCGCTTACGTTTAGGCGACAGGATGATAGTGGAAAAGCACTTTCATTTCATCCTATTTTTAACTCTTCAGGGTTAGGAGCTTGTTTTTCTGAGTATTTTATTCGGTATTTATTTTTGACGACGGGTTAGCGGGTGGCTACCCAGAGCCCGTGAATCATTCCCGGTACCCAGAAGAAGAAGGTAAGGACAATGTTGATTAGCAAATCTTTACCTGCGCCACGAGCGAAAAACACGCCAACAGGCGGAAGCAGTACACATAAAATGATAATGACGAGTTTGTTCATGATAAATCCTTTTTATTCAATGAAAGTTCAATGCGGTAACCGTGCTCATATTATAGAACGTCTGGAGAGTGTTAATGCATTGCTGTCTTTATGTATAGAAGACAGTCGTTTAAACATCTCAAGATATTAGCTTGGTATCAAGTGTTTAATGCCTGCCAGTTTATCTATTTATAACCATTTGTTAGCATTGGGACAAACAACAAAACATTGGAATCGTTATGTCGCAGTCACCTTTAGATCAAAAGGCTTCAGGTCAACAGCCTTCTTTATCTCAAATCAATGTGTTTCCGGTAAAATCAGTGGGCGGCATCTCGCTCTCTTCTGCTTGGGTTGAAAAACAAGGCCTTACCTTCGACAGACGTTTTATGTTGGCATTGGCTGACGGTTCAATGGTCACGGCACGTAAGTACCCGAAGATGGTTAAGGTATCTTCAAGCTTGCAACCAGACGGTTTGATTTTCACTTATGAAGGCAAAGAACCGCTGCGACTAAAATACGCGAACTTCAAGATGCAAGAAGCGCCAGCAACGGTTTGGAAAGACAGCTTCACCGCTTACACCACTAACGATGAAGCCGATGATTGGTTCAGTGACGTGTTGGGTGTTCGTGTTGAGTTATTGTTCTCAGGCGAGCAATCGAATCGTGTTCGTGAAAAGCTCGGCCAGAACGTAAGTTTCGCTGATGGCTATCCAATGTTGGTGATCAGCCAAGCATCCCTTGATGAGCTGAATCGCCGAAGCCCTGAAGTCCATTCGATGGACCAGTTCCGCACCAATTTTGTTGTTTCCAATACAGAAGCCTTTGCTGAAGATGGTTGGAAGCGTATTCGAATCGGCGAGGTTGAATTTGAAGCGGTGAAACCTTGTGAGCGCTGTATTTTGACTACGGTGGATGTTGAACGTGGTGAATTTAGAGCAACAAAAGAGCCGCTGAATACCTTCTCGACTTTCAGAGCCAATGAGCGTGGTGGTGTGTTCTTTGGTCAAAACCTAGTGGCAAAAAATGAAGGTTTAATCAAAGCCGGTGATGTAGTTGAGGTACTAGAAACCAAAGAGAAAGAGCACTACGAAGACACATGGGGGGAGTCGCTGCACTTAACCTGTGTTGAACGTGAAGAGATCGCTCGCGACTTTACAACGTTTTGGTTAGAGCCTGCGAAAGAAAACCACTCACTGCCAAGTTATCAACCGGGACAACATTTACCGATTGAAATGGTGATTGATGGCGAGAAGGTCTCTCGTCGTTACACCTTATCTTCTAGCCCGTCACGAGCGGGTCGCTTAGCGATTTCAGTGAAGCGTGTCGATGATGGTCAAATCTCTAATTGGCTAAATGATCACTTCCAAGTGGGTGACACGCTAGTCGCTCAAAATCCAGATGGCGCATTCTACTTAGAAGATAACCCAACACATCCATTACTACTGTTGTCAGCGGGAAGCGGCATCACACCAATGTTGTCGATGCTTCGTTACTTAGCCGACCACGGTCAAATTGATGATGTGGTGTTCTATCACCAATGCAGCAGCGAAGAAGATATCCCTTATCAAGCTGAGATTGATAAGATCGCTCGCGAAAATGCTGGTCTAAGTGTGATCTATTCACTAAGCCAACCGACGAAAGAGTGGGATGGTCTGTCTGGTCGTTTGAGCGTGTCTCATGTCGCTAAAATTGATGAGTTACACAAGCGCCAAGCCTTCGTGTGTGGCCCTGACGGCTTTATGGATAATGCCAAGAAACTGCTGATTCAAATGGGGCTTAACCCTCAGCATTATCATCAAGAAGCGTTTGGTGTTGCTCAATCAACGGAAGAAGCGGTGAAGCAACTGCAGTTGAGCGTTAACGGCTACCTGTTCGAAGGCAATAACCAATCAACACTACTAGAGCAAGCTGAATCGGCAGGTGTGTCTATCGCATCAAGCTGTCGCGCGGGTTTCTGTGGTGCTTGTAAAGTGACCCTTGAGTCTGGGCAAGTTCATCAACCGGATGTACCGGCGTTGCAAGAGCATGAACGCAACATGGGGCAAATACTGGCGTGTTGCAGTGTGCCTCAAACTGATATCGAAGTCGTAGACTAACTCGGTAGGTCGAAAGACCAGTAAGAAAAGCGCATTGAATAGAAAAGGCCGGAAGTTCACTGAAATGAACTTCCGGCCTTTTTGATTCTGAGACTAATTCAGAAAATTAATCGTAGATCGTTGGGATTGGTTGACGCTTGTGTTGTGTTGCTTTGTAGATGCTCACCAAGCGGTCTGATACGTCTTGAGGTACTTCTTTACCTTCAAGGAAATCATCGATTTGGTCGTAAGAAAGGTTCAATGCTGCTTCGTCGGCTTTCTGTGGATCAAGCTCTTCTAGGTCGGCAGTAGGAACTTTCTTAACCAATAGCTCTGGCGCACCTAGCGTTGCTGCAAGTTCACGAACTTGACGCTTGTTCAGGCCAAACAAAGGCGCTAGATCACAGGCACCGTCACCGTGTTTGGTGTAGAAACCAGTGATGTTTTCTGCTGAGTGGTCAGTACCAATTACAAGACCGCCAACGTAACCAGCAATTTCGTATTGCGCGATCATGCGAGCGCGAGCTTTCACATTACCTTTCACAAAGTCGATTTTTGCTGAGTCTGTTGGTAGTAAACCTGTACCTTCAAGTGCAACGTGAGATGCAGCGTGAAGCCCATCAACACCCGCTTTGATGTTTACAGAAACAGATTGAGAAGGCTGGATGAAAGAGAGAGCAAGTTGTGCTTCATCTTCATCTTTTTGCTCGCCGTAAGGTAGGCGAACCGCAATGAATTGGTAGTCGTTGCTGCCAGAGTTTTCATTCAGGCTATCAACGGCCATCTGTGCCAAACGGCCACAGGTCGTTGAGTCTACACCGCCACTGATACCAAGGATCAGAGACTTGCAGCCTGACTGCTGAAGTTTCGTTTTAATAAAGTCCACACGACGAGTCACTTCGAAGTGAGGGTCAATTGAAGGTAGTACGCGCATTTCGTCACGAATTAACTGTTCCATTCGTATTCCTTTCCTGCAAGCAAATTAAAAATCTAGTGTTATCATACCTAAATCATCCGATTTAAAAACCTCTTTGCACAAGCTTAGAAAGAGAAGGCAGTAATAAATAATGGAAAAAATAGCCATTTTCGGTAGTGCGTTTAATCCACCGAGCCTAGGGCATAAAAGTGTGATTGATTCGTTGGCTCACTTTGACAAAATTCTACTCGTTCCAAGTATTGCCCATGCTTGGGGAAAAGAGATGCTAGACTTTGATACGAGGTGTCAGTTAGTTAACGCATTTATTAGCGATCTTTCACTGGATCAAGTTGAGCTTTCATTGATCGAGAAAAGCTTGTTTACGCCCGGTGAAAGTGTGACGACTTATGCTGTACTCAGTGAATTGCAAAAGTTACATCGTGACGCTGAACTGACGTTTGTGATCGGGCCGGACAACTTCTTTAAGTTCTCATCTTTCTATAAGTCCGATGAGATTACTGAACGTTGGTCTGTAATGGCTTGCCCTGAAAAAGTGAAAATTCGCAGCACTGACATACGTAATGCACTGATAAGTGGAAGCGATGTTGCAAAATTGAGTACTAAGTCAGTTACAAAGATGTTGCAAGATAGTGGACTGTATCAGATAATGTGAGTTCACTAATCAAGAGGTCAGAGGACTATGCTAAAGAGCGCGATACCAGCGACGTTGATCATGGCAGCATGCAGTATGCCTGCTTATGCTGAATGTGATTTTTTTAGCTTAGATTCGATCATGCTGACTTCTGATGACGACAACTGTTTGGATTTTTCTTCGAGCATTGAGTCTTTCGGCCAACGTATGATGGAAATCAGTGGGCTGAGCGATGAAGAAGCGCAGAGTACACCTGACTATTGGTCTGACTGGGTACTTCAAAGTAAAGACGCACCGCTACTGACACAAAGCATAGAATCAAACTATGTAGGTTTGGGGATGTGGTTTCCTGAAGATCTGGAAGATGAACAGTATGATATGTCTACAGAGGAGTGGCTGCTAAACCATGGCTTACAACTCAGCATTGGTTTTGGTGAGAAGGTCGAAGGGCAACCTCGTATGCGATTTGACTACCGTTGGCACGACTCGCGTGATGCTGACCTAATGATGCAAGTTGAATTGCCTTTCTAAACGAAGAAGCCGAAGATTTGCTCTGAACCTTGAACAGACGTTGAAGAATTAAAAAAGCCGCAAAAACTCAGTTTTTGCGGCTTTTTAGTATCTGGACTGTGGTTTTTATCGTTCTCAGTCTCTGGTGCTTATAGATCGTCACCAAAAACAAGCATGCACAGTTGTTCAAACTCTTCTTCTTTTCCTGAGAACAGATCATCGATCACAGCTGCTCGCTTCTGACCTGACTGCATTCGCTTCTTCGCTTCGCGCATTACCATCACCAAGGTGTGCTCTTGTGGCAGGTTAGAATCATCAATGTTCCATTGATTGAATCGCTGAGACAGGGCACTTTCACAAAGCAGCGGCTTGAACGACAACACTTCTTGCTTTAATACGGCCAGCATATCTTTACAGGCTTGCTCGGTATTGTTGGCACTTGAAGCGCGGGATTTCGTCAACTCTAGCTTTTCGAGTAGTGCCAAAGAAAGGTTGGTTTGCGTGATGTAACCCGCTTGTCTCGGGAATGAATCCGTCAAACGTACAGAAAAATCGACACGGTTAATCTGAGTGTTTGGAAAGTAGGTCAGCGATGTTAGGCAGTCGTATGGGATCCAAACGCTTTGTCCTGGTTCAACGGCGTACTCTTGTTTACCCAGCTTTATCAAAACCAAGCCACTTTGAACCGATACAAGGCTATGTTTAAGTACTTTCTTGCGTGGTGTGATCACCAAGTGTGAAAAGTAAGCCGATGTATATTCAATAGCGAAGTTCATAGATAGTACCTTAATTTTGGGGCGTCAAGATTACCGTTAATCTCAAAGAATGCCAACAATAACAGGGGATTTTCAATGTTTCTGGTCTGACCTTGTCAAAAGTATGGGCTCTGTAGCTGCGAGAAGTCAAAACAACGCGTAGAATGAGCCAGCTTTTTATTATATGAATTAAAAAATGACCTCTCCAACCGATCCATATGTTGATATTCGTCCTTACGGCGATGATGAAATTCCAGCGGCACTAAACCGCCTTATTAATGATGAAGAATTTATCAGTGCGATACTGCACTACCGTTTTTCAAACCATGCGTCTTGGTTCAAAGCATTAATGAGTCCAATTTTACGTGTGTACTTAAAAATGAAGTGGAGCAAGCTGACTAGCGTTGAATCCATTCAGATTGAAGTGAAAAAGTACTTACGTGACACGCTTGCTAAAACTACAAACGGTGTGACTTACACCGGTGTAGAGTCACTGGATGCAAATCAAGCTTACCTGTTTGTATCAAACCATCGTGACATTGCTATGGATCCGGCGTTAGTAAATTACGCTCTGCATCAAAATAATCATCAGACTTGTCGCATCGCGATTGGTGACAACCTGTTGAAGAAGCCATGTGCGACTGAATTGATGCGTCTGAACAAGAGTTTCATTGTTAAGCGCTCTTTAAAAGGGCCGCGTGAAATGATGAAAGCGCTAGGTCAACTGTCTTCTTACATTAAGCACTCTCTAGAGACAGGTAACTCTATCTGGATCGCTCAAAAAGAAGGCCGTGCTAAAGACGGTAACGATTTTACAGAGCCAGCTATCTTGAAGATGTTCCATGTTGAAGGACGTAAGCAGAAGATCGCTTTCCCTGAGTATGTGAAATCATTGAAGATCGTACCAGTCGCTATTTCTTACGAAAATGATCCGTGTGATACGGCTAAAGCCATCGAACTTTTTGAAAAAGACGTTAACGGCAGCTACGAAAAAGGTGAGTTTGAAGATATCGAAAGTATCATTCAGGGCATCATCGGTAATAAAGGTCGCGTGCATGTTGGTTTCGGTCAGGTTATCGACCAAGATTTTGATACTCCAGAAGCATTGGCTGAAGAGATCGATCGTCAGATCCACGAGAACTACAAACTGTTCCCAGTAAACCTATTGGCGGCAGAAAAAGAAGACGAGTCGATTACTGCTGCGGTTAAGCAAGAGTTTGAAGAGAAACTTTCGAGCTTGCCAAAAGGTGCGCGTCAGTATCTGATTGATAGCTATGCGAACCCAGTGAAGAACATTGGTTAGCGAACATCTCGCTTAATGAGCATTAGTTGATTAATTGACTGAATTGAAAAAGGAGCCTTGAGCTCCTTTTTTTGTTTTTCTGCTTTATCTTTGCATTAAAGAGGATGAACTGTCGGATAGATTAACGAGCGACTGCGCCACCCAGATCTAGATTGGTTGGCCATGTGGTCACAGTGTTGCCACCTAGATAGATATTGCCTCTGACAGTCATGGTCTCGGGAAACGTTGTAATTGCTGAGCCGCCTATATATAAGTCACCGTCAATCACGATTCCATTGGGTAGCTCTGTTAAAGGTGTACGGATCACGCTCAAGTCACCTTTTACTCTAAAGCCGTTTGGTAGCCTCTGCAGCGGGGTGTCGGTTAGGTTAATGAATCCGCCCACTCGCACACCTCTTGGCCAGCTAGTGATTTGGCTGCCAATCAAATCGGCATAGCCTTTTATCTCAACCCCAGTCGGAACTCTTGCGAGTTGGCTATTAGACGCTTTAAGGCTGCCGTTAACTTCTAAGCCTTTAGGTAGGCGAGTGATCGCTGTGTTTTCGATATTGAGATTGCCATCGACCACTAAGCCCGTGGGAAGCGAGGTATAAGGCTTATTACGTAGATATAAGTTTCCGTAATTATCGAGATGGTTCAATATTTGATAGTGATCGAGTGGTTCAGCACTGACATTTGTTATGGTTAGAGAACCAATAATAAGTGCAATTATTCTGAGCATAACGGGCTTCTTATTACGATAGACGCTAACACTATAATGGAAAAATTATTCTCGCATAGTGTTTTACCCATTTGGCGGTAGGTGAAAGAGGAATTTAGCGATAATGGCAGATAAATCAATGATTAGAGTAAACACACAAATAATTAAGGTCTTTCTGGTTGCAGCTTCGATGTTTGGCTCTATGTCTGTAAGTGCGAACAAAGTAATTTCAACACCCGCAAAGGCGGCCGTATTGGTGACTCAAGGCGGGCAACCGCAACGAGTTTGTTATTACGATGATAAAGCTTACAGCGTTGGTGCAGTGTTAGAGGTTGGTGGGGTCGTGATTCGGTGCGCTGCAGAAAACGATTTTGAGCAAAACGGTTCACTGGCTTGGGTTGAAATAAAAAAAGACGAGTAAAGCTACTCGTCTTTTAATAAGAATATGAATGCTTATATTAACGCGCTAGAGAGCGAGTCTTAAGTTCAAAAATAATCTTTTCAGCGCTGACTTCAAATTTAAAGCGAGCATGCAATTCCGTGCTTTCTTCTGTCATCTCTGACGCTTCAAATTCAACGTTGCTAGACACTTGTTTAGCAAGATCAACGTACTTAGCAAACTCAGTTTCAATGATTGCTTTAGAGTTACCGTAAACCGTTACTTCAGCAACATCGTCGCCTTCTTTAATGATGAACCCGATTTCACCTGCGCAGCCGCAAGCCTCACATACATCGTTGTTACCCATATCTTGGCTCATAAATAATCCTCTTACAAAGTCTGAGGTTATTCTAACGAGCAATTTGAACTGTATCTACAAAAATTAAAATCTTTGAACTAATTTATACTGGTATGCTATGTTGTTTGTTAAGGGGTTAAATGAATATGTACATTCGCGCCGACAAATATGTATGTGATCTATCTCATGTTTTGTTGAAAAGCAGTGTCATTAATTTGTCAGAATATCATTCAGTTAGTTGCGTCGTAACTGATTTTATAAGACTATCTATTGCTTGATAGGTATTTATACAATGAATTTATCGTTGGGTATTTGATATTCTAAGTAGTTATTTTAGATTAACCACTTAGAGCGGTAAGGTGACTTTCGAAGGATAATTAGACAAAGTGCCCAAAGAGGCAGCACTGTAAAATTGTTCGTACAAAGTATTTGTCGGTATTTAATGGAAATACTTGCGAAAAAATACCTTGCTCACATAATGCTGATAACGATTTTCATTCTGACTTCATTTGATTGAGTTAGATGGATTTACAAAGAGAAGAGCCTGAATATGCCAAAGCGTAGTAAAGAAGATACAGAAATCACTATCCAGAAAATCATGGATGCCGTTGTAGACCAGCTACTAAGATTGGGTTACGACAAGATGTCATACACGACGTTAAGTCAGCAAACGGGCGTTTCTCGTACAGGTATAAGCCACCACTTTCCAAAGAAAACAGATTTCACAGCTGCTCTAGACGGTCGAATCTTCAAGATGTTCATGGAACACATTGATTTCGAAAACGGTCTGGATGCATTCTCTGCTAGCTGGGTTACAGCACTTGAAGACGCTGAGTTCCTAGCAATCTTACGTTTACTTTTCCATCATATCGTTACTGCTGAAAGCGCACATGAGTTCGCGGCAAACGGTATTGATCGTCTATACAAACTGACTGAAACTCAGTTTGGTGATACTAGCGGTAAAGAACTAGAGTGGTTGATTGGTAAATCATTGATTCGTATGAGCCAATAATCAACACACAATGAAAGAAGCTCCTGAGGGGGCTTTTTTTGTGTCTATCGTTTGTGCTTTTGCTCTTTTTCTATCGTATTTACCGCTCTTTCTTCGTCTGCTTGTTTGTGTCCAACGGCGTTATTTCTAGTCTTTTTAACCGCTTACACTCATGCCCTTCCTTCGCACTTACTGTGAAAAGTTAGTAACCCTAATTGATAATGTTCACTTATAGAGCCTCAAACGCTCAGAGTGAGACGTTTTGGGGTTCATTGTTATGGTTGCCAATAAAATAAAGTTTAAGGCGAGAGAGAGGCTATGAGCCACAAAAAAGCCTCGATAAAATCGAGGCTTAGAATGACTTAACTGTTATTAGGAACGAATACTCAAAACGAATAGGTTCTAAATCGAGTCTATTGGGCGGGGTGAACCTGAGGGAAGCTCATGGTCGGGTGCTTTTCTACAATGCTTTTGTAGCCGTACACATCCTCGATCATCGAAGGTTCAAGCGCCTCCCAAGGGCTGCCATCGCAAACCACATTACCGTCTTTTAATACTACCAGTCGGTCAGAATACTGAGCGGCTAGGTTTAGGTCGTGCAAAACCACGATAACGGCGGCATTGTGGTTGTCGGCTAGCTCTCTCGCGATTTTTAAAGTGTTGTGCTGGTGGGCGAGATCCAGTGCTGATGTCGGTTCATCGAGCATTAAGATGCATTGGTCACCAGAGTGGTGAAGCTGAGTTAACACTCGAGCTAAGTGAACACGCTGTTTTTCACCCCCAGACAGGGAAGGGTAAAGTCTTTCACTCAGGTGAGTGACATCAGCCACATCCATTTTTTGACTAGCGATGCTCGTGAGTTGTTTGTTTGATTCTTGCAGAGGAATACCACCAAGCTCGACAACTTCGTGCGCCAGAAATGGGAAGGTTAACGTACTGTGTTGAGGAAGCATCGCCAAGTGTTTCGCTAACTTCTGCGAAGGCCATTTGTCTTTGGTGTGTCCAAAATACTGAATATCACCCGTGCTCGATATTTCCTGACACAAAGCTTTAAGCAGCGTACTTTTTCCTGCGCCGTTTGGCCCAAGCAGTGTGGTTACCTTTCCTGCTTCAATCTCAATAGAAACGCCATCTAAAATCACTTTGCTGCCGAACTTCACTTCGATATCGGTTGCTTTTAACGCTGCAGGAAACATTAAAGGATTCTCCCTTTCTGTTGGAATAGTAGATACAAGAAGAATGGAGCACCGATGATTGCGGTGACAATACCCACTGGCAACTCAGCTGGAGCCAGTGCCACACGAGAGAACATGTCGGCAGCCGTTAGTAGTAATGCGCCTAGAACCGCTGACAGGGGAAGCAGTACTCGATGATCTGGGCCCGCTAACATGCGACCTAAATGAGGGATAACCAGTCCGATAAAGCCAATCATGCCGGACAGGCTAACCGTGATACCAACGCCCGCAGCCGTCAGTAGAATCAGCTTTCGTTTTAGCTTTTGTACAGGTATGCCAAGGTGTTGCGCTTCTGATTCACCCAGTAATAGAGCATTCAAAGACATTGCTTGGCGGTAGAACACAACAAACAGACCAACGAGCGTAACTGCAGCAAGCAAAATACCCGACCACTTTGCGCCTGCCAGTGAACCCATCGACCATAGTGAAAGGTCACGCAGCATTTGGTCATCAGCAATGAAGTTTAAGAAGCCAATACCTGCGCCTGATAGTGCACTGATTGCCACACCTGCAAGCAACATGATGGTTACTGAGGTACCGAACTTGCCAGTACCAAGCTTGTAAACCAGCAGCGTGGTTAAGGCGCCGCCTAAAAAGGCAAACACAGGTACCGCTGCAAAGTTCATGAAGGCTGGGTATTGCAGTGAAAGCTCAGAGAACAAAACGATAGCCAGTGCAGCACCTAATGCTGCGCCCGCAGACACACCGATGATGCCAGGTTCGGCAAGTGGGTTTCGAAACAAACCCTGCATCACTGCACCACACAAGGCGAGGATCGCACCAATCAGCATGCACAAGATAGTTCTAGGTAAGCGGATCTCTTGAATCACTAAGTTGATGTGAGGTGCTAAGTCATTGTTTGGTTGAATTAAGCTTCTGGCGCTGTCGGCTAAGCTAATGTTCATTGGCCCAACAGTGATCGAGTACAGTGCGACGAAGGCTAGGGTAGCGCCTAGGCCTAACATCGATGTTTTCAGTGGGACGGATCGTAACAACATAAAGGGCCTCAATATCTATCGCTAACTTTAATCCCCTTCACCAACAGCGTGAGTCAGTTGGTGAGGGAAGCGAATTAGCGATAGCAGAAATAGGGTGGTCGAGTTATAGCGGGTAGATAAGTGCGTTTAAACGCTTTGCTTCAGAGAGGCTTTCTAGGCCAAGCCCGCCAACCAAAGCACTGCCATTGACGGTAATGATTTGCTTGTTCATACCTGCAGGCGTTGCCGCTAGCATAGGTAGTGATTTCAGGATGGCATCCGCACCGCCCATTTTTTGGTAACTACGGCCGCTTACCAAAATGACATCAGGTTGCATCTCAACGAGTGATTCCATTGAAAGTGGCTTGTAAGACGTTAGGCTCTGAGCTGCAGGGTTGATACCGCCAGCCAATTCGATGATTGCGTTTGGTGATGTTTCACCCCCAGCAACGTTCGCAGGGCGACCTTCATGGAGTAACAGGAATAGAACTTTCTTCGCTTCGTTGCTCGGTACCTGATTCGCTTTCAGTGCTGCAATTTTTTGATTCACTTCGGCTTTCACTTGTTGAGAGTGGTCTTCGGTATGAGTGATCTTTGCGATTTGGTCGATACGCTTTAACAGCCCTCCAACGTTTGCTTCAGTGTTCACGATCTCGACATCGACGCCTGCCGATTTTAATTGAGAAATCGCGTTGTCTGGTCCCATTTCATCAGAGCCAATCAATGTGGTTGGTTCTAGGGCAAGCAAACCTTCAGCAGACAGGTTTCTGTGGTAACCAATCTTTGGTAGATTTTCAGACTGAGGGAAGCGACTGGTTACATCGATACCTACCAATTGTTCTTCCGCGCCAAGCGCTAAAACTAATTCTGTAACAGCACTGCCGGCACTGATGATACGAGGTTGTTCAACGTCGTTTGCCATCGCGGTTGGTGCAGTCAATGCCAAGCTCATAGCAGCCACTGAAAGGAGATGTGTCTTGGTCTTTAATTTATTGAGCACGTTTAAGTTGTTCATAATAAGTTCTTTATATTTTCTTTTGTATCGCGAAGATACTCAGTGAGCAGTCCGTTCGCATTGTGAGTTCGAGTCGATAGAGAGGCTTAGCTCTGATTGTTTAGTCTTATCGGTCAGAAGCCAAACCTCGTGAAAATTGAGTCTTGTTTTAGCCATCGTCAGTGAGCAATTGAGTCGCTGGTATTCCGTTTTCTTGAAGAAATGAAAGCAGCTTCACTAAGTTTTCAACGTTGGCGGCTTTATCCGCGCCAATGATGATCGGCTTTTTATCTGTTGAACCTGTCTCTTCTAACAAGGCAATCTTGAAGTTTTCCCAGTCGATGTACTCTTGGCCGTTAATCGCCCAGTAGGGTTCATGGTCTAGAATGTTGACGCTAATCGAGTCTTTGTGGACTTCAGAAACGTTTTTAACGTCAGAACTAGGCAGTTCAATTTCTAGTGACTCCAGCTTTACTGATGCTGTAAGCAATAGAAAAACCATCACGATAAAAATGATGTCGAGCAGCGGTGTTAAGTCCGGCGCTAGGCTCTGTGAGTGAGATGAGTGGGGCGTCTTAATCATGCTTGGCTCACATCACCGATAGAGGTTTTGTTGACAGGCTTACCTTGAGTATCATCGGATTGATTGGTTTGAATCGACATGCCTTCTAGCCACACATTCACATAGTTCAGGGTATGTTCTAGCTGAGCAAGCACTCGGTCAGCCCAAAGGCCTAATAGCTGTGCGCCTGAAATTGCAGGAAGTGCGATCATCAAGCCTGCAGCCGTCGTTCTCATAGCTAAGCCAAGACCGTCTGCTAGGTCGTTCGGTGTGATGCTGCCAGTAGTCGCGGCAACACCTTTGAACATTTCAATAAGGCCAAGTACCGTGCCAAGCAGTCCAATCAGCGGGCTAATCACACCGATTAAACCAAGCAGTCTTAGACCAGCGTGCAATTGGTGGCGTTTCTCTTGTAGCCAGATCCCAGCTGCATCTTCACGTAAACCTTTTGAGAAAGAGTGGTGAGCAAGCAACATCGACACGCCCTTGTACAATAGCGGTCGTTTACCTGAAATCGACTGAGCGAGCGCTTCAATCTCTTTGCTGTTGGTTGGCGAGATCTGATTGAGCTCACGACGAATGGCACGTTTGCCAACGCCAATGCTTAACATAACTTGGAAGACACGTTCTGCGATGATCATTGCTGTTAATGCAGAGCAGATAAGAAGAGGCCAAGTCATTAAGCCCAGTTGATCTTGTAAGTAACTGATTTGTTGCATGATTAATCCAACCTAAAACGAACAGGTATTTGTACTCGGTGAGCAATCGCTCGACCATTGACAGTATGAGGTGAGAATTTCCATTGTTTAATGGCGTCTAAAGCGGCGTTATCGAGCATTAGTGCGCCTGATGAATTTACTAATGCTTGTTTAATTTGTTTGCCTTCAGCGTCTAACCAGATCTCATAAGTTGCAACACCTTCAACGCCACGGCGTCTGGCTTGGCGCGGGTAATTCGGCGGTGTAGGGCGTGCAGAGAAAGAAGGCTTAGTGACTAGCACTGGCTCTTGGTTTGATACGCCTTGGTTTACTTCCTGAGGCTGGTTGGCAGACTCGTCCATATTTTTATCGACTTTCTTGTCGGCCAGCTTCTCTGGTTGAGTGGCTGGTTCTGGGCGTTCTTTCTTCACGACCTTTTTCTCAGTCACAGGTTTCTTTTGAACCAGCTTCTTCTCGACTTTCTTTTCAACAACCTTTTTCTCTACTTTCTTCGGTTGAGGCTTATTGGTGATCGCTTTTTTCTTTGGTGTCGGTTTGGCCTGCTTTGGCTCAACGGCTTTCGGCTCAACAGGTTTAGGTTCGGCTTGTGAAACCACCTCCTCAATTGGTTTTGGTTCAACGGGTTCTGTAACCGTTTTTTGCTGGGCTTGAGAAGGAGCGCTTTTAGGCGTGAAATTGATCGATACCGTGTTCGATTGGCTACCTGCAGGCATCGCAAACACTTTGGATTCTTGAGCGACAAACAATAGCGCCGCATGAATCACCAAAGATGCACCGCCTGCAATAACATATCTAGGAACGTTCACAATCAATCCTTTACCAAATCAAAATTCTGTATCGGATTATTGCTTAGAATCTAAATAAGATCAATTATCAATTGCATTATCATTTGGCTCTATTTATGATTCTCTCAGTTTTTAGCGAATAGTCTTCCAGACTTTGCTATGTAAGTGTTTAGAGAGATTATATGAATCTTAATATTTATAAATTTGACGAATCAATCTTGGGTGTTTCTAGCCCTGATCCGCTTCGTTTTGCGTTTGCGAAAAAGCATTCTGCACATGCCGGAGGAAGTTCAATTCCGGTCGACCCGAGCAAGAAGTTGGAGCTCTTTGATGAACTGATGCTAAGCGAAGGGAAGAAACAGGATAAGCGTTGCTTGTATATCCACATTCCTTTCTGCCGTGTGCGCTGTACGTTCTGTAACTTCTTCCAAAATGCCGCAAGCCGCAAATTAGTGGATGAGTACTTCGATGCTCTGATGGTTGAGTTGAAGCAAAAAGCCAAAACGCCTTGGGCTCAGTCTGGATTATTTCACGCCGTCTACATTGGCGGTGGAACACCTACCGATCTATCGCCTCAACAAGTAGAGCAATTAGGTAAGGCTATTCGCCAATATTTCCCTTTAGCAAACGATGTGGAAATGACTTTAGAAGGGCGCATCAATCGCTTTGGCGACGAGATGTTTGATCGCGCGCTTGAAGGTGGTTTCAACCGTTTCTCCTTTGGTATTCAAAGTTTCAACACTCAAGTTCGACGCAGCGCTAAGCGCCTAGATGACCGAGAGGTTGTGTTGGAACGTATCAGTGCTTTGAGCCGTACTGAGCAAGCGCCCATCGTTCTGGATTTGTTGTACGGATTACCATACCAGTCTATGGAAGTGTTCCAACAAGATTTAGAAGACTACATGTCTACTGGTGCACACGGTATTGACCTCTACCAACTGATTGTTGGGGGTAATGCACCTATGCTTAATCTTGTTGAGAAAGGAAAAATCCCACCGCCGGCCAATACGCCTGATAAGGCGAGCATGTACTTGGCGGGTGTTGAGTTCATGGCTAAGCACAAGGTTAAACAGCTGAGTGTGAATCACTGGACTCGCGATAACCGCGAACGCAGCATTTACAACAGCTTAGCCAAAACTTATGCCGACGTGCTTCCAATTGGTTGTGGTGCTGGTGGCAACATTGGCGGCCACGGTGTGATGCAACATCGAACTTTAGACAGCTACATGGAGTCTATAAAACAAGGTCAGTTGCCGATTGCCATGATGACGAAGCAAAGCTCATTAGAGCCAATCTTCTCGACATTAAAGGCAGGCTTTGATTCTGGTGTTGTTAGAAGAAGTACGTTGCCGACCTTTATGGGGCAAGACACGTTCGATTACTTAAAGCCTCTGTTCTCACATTGGGAAAAGAATGGCTTGGTTGAGCTTTCGGAAGATTACCTGAGCCTGACTATTGCTGGCAGCTTCTGGGCAGTAAGCCTCGCTCAGAGTGTGATTCAAGTACTTAACGCTGAATATCAAGCAATGCACCCAGCGCCCAAAGCATCAGGTTCGGGCGTTCATCCGCATGCAAGCTTGAAGCACGCTTAATATCGAATTTTAAATTTAGAACTTACGTAAATTACTCGTTTATACGGAAACATATTCAATGACAGATACAACATTAGAAATGACAGAAACTTTAGAACAATGTGTTGCTCGCATTCTAGAAGAAGAGCCAAAACTGCTTCCTACTGCGATTGCTGAGAAGCTCGGTGTTTCAGAGGTTGAAGTGGTTGCTGCTTTTCCAAACGACATGGCAGTGATGTTAGATGGCAGCCGTGCTCAAGAAATTCTTGAAGGTTTAGTGGGTTGGGGCCCAGTGACTACAATCGTGCATTCATTCGGCTCAATCTTTGAAGTAAAAGCGCCGTTCCCCAAAGGTAAAGTAGCACGTGGTTACTACAACCTGATGGGCAAAGAGGGCGAGCTTCATGGCCACCTGAAACTCGACAACGTTAAACAGATCGGTTTGGTGAGCAAAGCATTCATGGGCCGTGAAAGTCATTACTTCGGTTTCTTCAGTGAAACGGGCGAGAACATTTTTAAGATCTACCTAGGCCGCAATGAAAAGCGTGAGCTTATTGCCGACCAAGTAGAACGCTTCAAAGCGCTAAAAGCACAAGCTTAAACAGAATCAGCAGTAATAGTTTATAAGACATCAATGCTCGAGGATCGTTTAGTTCGCTAATGATCGCTCAACCTCGAGCAAAAATAATAAATCAGAGAAAGTGAATAAAGGAATTACCCATGGAACAGCAAGTAAAACAAGAACGTCTACAAGGTCGCCTAGGTCCAGAAATTAAAGAATTTCGCCAAGAGCGCCGTACCATTCAACTTGCAACGGTTGATGAAGAAGGTCGCCCAAACGTAAGTTACGCACCTTTCGTTCAGAACCAAGAAGGTTACTTTGTTCTAATTTCTGATATTGCTCGTCATGCTCGTAACTTGAAAGCAAACCCTCAAGTGTCTTTGATGATGATTGAAGACGAAGAGAGCTCGAAGCAGCTTTACGCACGTAAGCGTCTAACATTTGATGCGCAAGCGAGCGTTGTAGAACGTGAAACGGAACTTTGGACTCAAGTTATCGGCCAGATGCAAGAGCGTTTCGGCGAGATCATCGATGGTCTGAGCCAGCTTCAAGATTTCTCTCTGTTCAACCTTAAAGCAGAGAACGGCCTGTTCGTTAAAGGCTTTGGTCAGGCATACCAAGTATCGGGTGACGATCTAGTAGACTTCGTTCACCTGCAAGAAGGCCACAAAAAAGTATCTAACGAGTAATCTCGTTTAACTGGTTATTTAAGAAGCCCTCCTGTGAGAGGGCTTTTTTACGTCTTAAAATCGTTGCAGACACACTGGCTATTGATGTGAGAAAAAGCAGACTAAATCAAGGAGTTTGGTATATTGGCGTCTGATTAATATTTATGTGTAAGGATCGCTACGTGAAACCAGTAAGTCGAGATTGGGACGAGTTCTGTTACCCGTTCATTTATGAAGATAGTCCTATCTGTGATTTTGAGATTCTGTCGGACGAACTTTGCTGCCGAGTTGGATTGGTGCTGTCTTTGGAATTGGAGCCACAAGTTCGCGAGATCCTGCAACGCCTGCAGCCGAACATCTATCATTTGAATGGTTCCGTGCGTGGGAAGTTAGCGATCACTGAATCCGAACTGGTCGAACTTAAGCAAGATTACCACCGTATCCGTGAGCAGCTAGAAGGTGGCTTCAAAGGGTTCGTATTACCTGGTGGAAATCGAGTATCGAGTGAGCTTCATTTGTGTCGTTGTCAGGCGAAGAAAGTGGTGCGAGCTTTGGTGAGCATTGAGCACTATGAAAGTAAAAAGTCACCCGATCCGATTCTTTTTAAATACGCTAACTTAGTCGCGAACACACTGTATGCATTGGCGTCTTTCACTAACCATGTCAATGAGGTCGAGGAAGTGGAATTCGTGAGTAAGAGCTATTCGATGCCCAAAAGCTCTATGCCGAAAGAGAAAGGCTAACGATTAGCTCTATTTTGGTTAAGAGATGAAAAACTAAGAATTGAAGAAGCTAAACCATTGAGCATGATGCTGGTTTAGCTTCGTGAAGAGTCCTAAGCAGCCGTAGAGGCGTCGTTTAAGACTTTTGCGCCGCGTAGCATGGCTTCGATTAACTCACCCGCATTGAACTTCTCAAGCGCTTCGTGGGCACCTACCTGATTAGCACGATCCACACAGATCTCACTTGAAAGTGAGGTATGCAAAATACAGTAAGCATGGCTCAATGCACTGTCGTTTTGTACTTCAAATGCAAGCTCGTAGCCATCCAGTCCCGGCATCTCAATGTCACTCACAAGAAGGTCGATTGCTTTGCCGACGCTAGCTTGGCGTCGCATGAGATCAATCGCATCTAAACCGTTATTACAGATGCTATAAGGAATGTTGATGCTATCTAGGGCATCAGATAACTGCTTACGCGCAATTAAAGAGTCATCCACCAATAAGATGTTTAGCGCTTTGAGTCGCTCCCTTTCTACATCGGTCAGCATTGGAATATGCGCATTCTCATAATCTGGGTAGATCTTAGAGAGCAGTAATTCGACATCGAGCATTTGGACGATGCGATCTTCAAAGCGAGTAATGCCCGTCACAAATACATTGCGACCGACACTTGCTGGTGGCGATTCAATACTCTTCCAATCACATTCAATGATTTTGTCGATTGAGCGAACCAAGAATGCCACGACCGTTCTTAAACAATCGGTCACTATGAGCACACAGTCATTGTATTCAGAAGGAGTGATCGGGCGAAAGCCAATCGCAGCAGACATATCAATCACAGGAACGGTAAGATCGCGAATGGTCACGGTGCCAATCACATGGTGATGAGAATAGGGGATTTGGGTCATCGGTTGAAAAGGAACGATTTCCCTGACTTTAAGCGTGCCAATCGCAAAACTTTGAGTGAGGGACAATTTGAACATCAACATTCCCTGTGACTGACTCGCTTTACTGATCGGTTTGGCCATAATTGGCTCCTATTTACTACACGCTTAATTTATAAAGAATAATTTAAAGGGAAATAGCAGTCGCGGCAAGTAACTCTACTGTTTTTAGGGGCTTTAAGGCGGTTGTTTTCGGTTATAGAGTGAAGAATGGTGTTTCTTGGGTTAAAATCACGCTAAATACTCGCTGTCGATGGTTAGTCGGCAAGCAGACAGCAACAAACTGAGAATTATCATGGCAAGAACAGCAGCAGCGCTTCATATTCTGGTGAAGCATAAAGAACTAGCAGAAGACATCATGACGCAGCTTAAAAAGGGCGCTAAATTTCAAACGCTAGCGAAGAAACATTCAACCTGTCCATCTGGTAAAAAGGGCGGCGACCTAGGCGAGTTCAAGAAAGGTCAAATGGTGCCTCAGTTTGATAAGGTTTGTTTCTCTGGCGAGACGCTTGTACCACATCTTGTAAAAACTAAATTCGGTTGGCACGTCGTTAAGGTTCTTTACAGAACCTAGTGTAAGATATGTGTTAGATGGAATAAAAGGAGCGTAGATACGCTCCTTTTTTGTGACTTTTTGGTGCATTTAAAAGCACAATGGCTGAGTGTTCATCCCAGACGTTATGCGATAATTGGTGCTACGCCCTCAACTATCCACCGTGAGTAATTGGTAGGAGGAGGAGGGTTTTTAATGAGTAACTCATATAATAAATGCCATTCTTGAGGAAATTTATGCAGCTTTGCCTTTTAGCCTTTGCCTTTTCTAAAAAGCTGTAAACGAGTTTGGTAGGAGAACAACATGGAGAGTTCAGCTATGTTAAGCAACCCAGCGACAGATGTCATATTGCATGCCTTTGACTGGTGCTACGCTGACGTAATGAAGAACGCCCCACTGATCCAAGAGTTGGGTTATAAATCTGTTTTAGTTTCACCGGCAATGAAATCGTTACGTGGCCCTAAAGGCTGCGACCGAGATTCTGGTACTCAATGGTGGCAACGCTATCAGCCACAAGACTATCGTGTGATCGATAATCAGTTGGGTGACACACAAGATTTTAAAGCGATGGTCGACACGTTAAAGCAACATGGGCTTCGTACCTATGTGGATGTGGTGTTCAATCACATGGCAAACGAGTCTGGCATTCGCAGTGAATTAACATATCCGAACCTTCAAGATATGGCGTCTTACCAAAAAGACGCTGACTACTACGAATCGATCCGTTTATTTGGTGATCTTTCTAAGCCTTTATTTGATGAAAACGACTTTGTGGAAGCGTTTGGTATCAAAAACTGGAAAGACACTTGGGAAGTGCAGAACGGCCGTATTACTGGCGGAGCCAGCGATCCTGGTTTACCAACGCTGTTAGACAACGACAATGTGGTTGCACAGCAGCGAGCGTACCTAAAAGCCCTGAAAGCGATT
Organism: Vibrio pomeroyi; assembly: GCF_024347595.1. NCBI lineage: Bacteria > Pseudomonadati > Pseudomonadota > Gammaproteobacteria > Vibrionales > Vibrionaceae > Vibrio > Vibrio pomeroyi. Next base: position 759,585 of record NZ_AP025507.1, read on the forward strand.
GGTGTGAAAGGTTTCCGCATTGATGCTGCAAAACACATGACACTGTCACACCTGCGCAAGGTGTGGACTGATGATATCTGTGAAGAAATGCACATCTTTGGCGAGATCATTACCGATGGCGGTGCGACAGAAGAAGAGTATGAGCTGTTCCTTGAGCCATACCTGAAACACACGCGTTTAGGTGCGTACGATTTCCCTCTGTTCAATACTATCTTTAAAGCCTTTGAAGAGCAGGGCAGTTTTAAGTCTCTGATCAACCCTTACTGTTTTGGTCAGGCTCTATCGAATATGAGAGCCATCACCTTTGCCGTGACCCATGACATTCCAAACAACGAGGTGTTTTTGGAGCATGTGATGGATGAAGTGGATGAGCGATTGGCTCATGCCTTCATTCTTGGTCGAGATGGTGGTGTGCCACTGGTTTACAGTGAATTAAGCACGAGCGGCATTTTGGATCAGAATGGTCAGCCTCGTTGGCTTAACGACTGGCAAGCGCCTTACATGAAAAGCATGATTCAATTCCATAATCATGTTCATGGCGAAGCGATGCGTGTAGTTGAAGCAAATGATGATTTGCTGGTATTTGTCCGCGGTGACAAAGGCATTGTGGTGATTAACAAGTCGAAACGCAGCAAAACCGCCTCATTAAATTGGACAGGTGCGGTAACCGATTTGCTGTCGGGTGATGTGTTTGAATGTGTGGGTAAGGATTTAACCATTAAGGTGGAATCGAACCAATGCATGATGTTAACGACGAATGAATTGAAGCCAGTCACGAGTTAACTCGGATAGACTAGAAAGAGAAGCCCCGCTTACTGGCAATCAGTAAGCGGGGCTTTTTATTTTAAGCTATTGCTCGGTAGCTAAACCAAATGGCGACTCAGCCAAACGGCATCTGAGCCAAACCGTGGCTAAACCGTAAACTTATTCAATAGCTCGTCTTGTTGGCGAACATTGTCAGTTTGCTGCTGCATTGCGGTATTCGCTTCTTGAGCTGCTGTTGATACTTGTGTTGAAAGGTCTTTGATCTTAACTGTGTTGTTGTTGATCTCTTCCGCTACTAAGCTCTGCTCTTCTGCTGCTGAAGCAATCTGAATGTTCATATCAGAGATACGCTGAATCGCGTCACGAATGCGCTCAAGTGAAGAGTTCGCTTGCTGAGCACGTTCAACGGCGTCAGTTGCGGTGTCTTTACTTTGGTTCATCGCATTCGATACTGAGCTTGCGCCTGCTTGAAGCTGCTCAATCATGCTACGAATTTCAGTGGTCGATTCTTGAGTACGTTGCGCCAAAGTACGAACTTCATCGGCTACGACTGCGAAACCACGACCAGATTCACCAGCACGCGCCGCTTCAATTGCTGCGTTTAGTGCTAGTAGGTTGGTTTGGTCAGCAATGTCGTTGATTACCTTAAGAATCGTTTCGATGTTTGCGGTTGCTGATTCTAGTACTTGTACTTCTGCAACGGCTTGGTCGATACGCTCAGATAAGTTATCAATCGCTTGAGTGGTTTCACTGACGACAGAGGTGCCGTCTAGCGTTGCTTCGTCAGCTTCACGAGCCGCTGCTGCTGCGCCTTGAGCATTGTTAGCTACTTCTGTTGCGGTAACCGCCATCTCGTTCATTGCGGTCGCTAGCTGCTCAAGCTCTTGCAGTTGCGTGTTCATCGCATTTGCAGATTCGCCAGCACCTTTCACTGTGAATTCCGTACCACGCTTAATCTCAATACCAATCGCTTTCGATTGAATGATTTGATTTTGCAGGTTTTCAGTAAAGGTGTTGAAGCCTTTCGCTAGGTCAGAGAACTCTTTGTCTGTGTTGGTATCCAGACGCTTAGTTAAGTCACCTTGTCCGCTCGCTACATCTTGAATCGCTTGGTTAAGTGCATCCAGTGGACGCATCAACACGCGGATCAGAACTGTTAGTGCAACGACACTAAGAATTACAGCAAGCAAAGAGTAGATCATTGAGCTGTTTTTCAAATCTTCAACGGTTTGGTAAGCTATCTCTTCATCTAGGATTGCGCCGATGTACCAATCTTCACTTGGGATGTGTGTGAAGTTAACAAGGAACATTTTGCCGTCGACTTCGATCTCTTGAGAGCCTTCACGAATAGTCGCTTGCGGCATGTAGCTTGAAAGCGTTTCACCGTTGTTTTTAGCATTTGGGTGAGCAATCGTTGTGCCGTCGGCTGTCACTAGGAATAGGTAGCCCGCATCGAACAAGTTCACTTGGTTTACTAAGGTCGCAAGGTTGGTCAGTTCTAGGTCGTAGAACATACCTGCAGTAAAGCGGCCATTGTCTTTAACTGGCGTACCCACTGAGATAATGACTTTCTTACTTGATGCATCCACATAAGGTGCGGTAACAACTAAACTGTTTTTGGATTTAGCATCAATGTACCAAGGACGAATTCGTGGGTCGTAATCTGGACCGGCTTCCCAGCCGTCATCATTTTCAATGACGAAACCGTTTGCTTCATAACCAAAACCAACCGCAAGGAAGCTGTTTTTAAGCTTCGGCTTTTCTAAAATTTCTTTTACGTAAGTACGATCTTGAGGATTGATCTCGATGACTTCAGTCGTCGATTGCGCCAAAGCTTTCTTGGCATTCATCTCGGATACGACGGTATTTTTTACGCCCGAGACCATCTCATTAAGACTCGCATTGACGTGGTTCTCTACAGCACTTCTAACGGTGTAAAGTTGTTGTATTGAAAGCAATGATACTGTCACTAGCAGCAAGGCTGATGATGCAGCAACCACCTTATGGCTAAATTTCATTGAGTTTTCCCCTTCTCACAGGCTTTGCGAAGACCAAAGTTAATCGTGTTTTTCTAATTATATATATCGACGAGATTGAAATTTACTTGAATGTAATTTCACAAAATAGACTACAAAAATACAACAACCCAAACAATACAAAATTCACTAAATCACGTATTTGTTACTTTTATTATTGGGTTCAATGAGTTGGGGAATGGCGCTAGACGGGGTTTAAGGGGGAATTAAGAATGTATTAATTTGCAGACTATGCGTTCAGTTTTCTATTAACAAGAGGCGATGTGAATAAACAATATGAAATTAAATGATATGCAGGACTTATATATTGATTGAAATCTAAATGACACTGTGTATATATTTTACGCAAATAAAAAGCCCCACAAAAGTGAGGCTTATAATTCTGTCTGCTTATTTACTTATATAAGTAGCATCTAATTTAGAATATTAGATGAGCTACACCAGCGATCACTGGAAGCGTAATTAGAGTACGCAGAATAAAGATAATAAACAGTTCCAAGATGTTCACTGGGATCTTACTACCTAGAAGCAGAGCGCCTACTTCAGACATGTAAATCAGTTGAGTTACCGACATTGCTGCAATAACAAAGCGAGTCATCTCGTTGTCGATAGAAGCGGCAAGGATTGCTGGGATAAACATATCCGCAAAACCAACAACGATCGTTTCAGAGGCTGCAACGGCTTCAGGTACACCAAGTAGCTCTAGGAATGGGATGAAAGGCTGACCTAGGAATGAAAACACAGAAGTGTATTCCGCAATCACCAACGCCATGGTACCAAGGCCCATAACCACAGGCAGTACACCAAAGACCATATCAACAGCGTTACGAACGCCTTCGCCAAACACAGACTTAGCCGACTTCACTTGTGATGCTTTGTTTACTGCTAGCTCAAGACCCCAAGAGAATGTTGAGTGACCTGCAGGAATCGCGTCAGCGTCTTTGTGCGGTTTGCTACCATCAATGAAGGTATCTTTCTTCATGCTTAGTGGTGGAAGGCGAGGAATGATTACCGCTGCTACAATACCCGCTAGACAGATTGCTGCGTAAAAAGGCAGGAACAAGTGCTCTAACTCTACTTGTGCGATGACCACTAGGCTGAATGTAATCGATACAGCAGAGAAAGTCGTACCAACAACCGCAGCTTCACGCTGAGTGTAGAACTTTTTCTCGTACTGCTTGCTGGTAAGTAGGATACCAACGCTGCCATCACCTAACCAAGAAGCCATACAGTCGATAGCACTACGACCTGGTAGGTTGAAGATTGGGCGCATGATTTTACTTAGTAGGGTGCCAAACAGCTCTAGTAAACCGAAGTTAAGTAGAAGAGGCAGTAGCAAACCCGCAAAGATGAATACTGAGAACAGTGTAGGAAGCAGGCCTTCTAACACTAAACCACCGGTGTTTTCTTCCCAAATAAACTCTGGACCTACTTGGAAGAACGCCATGAATGCCGCAGCACCACCAATCAAACGAACCAACAACCACAGTGGAGATGGGTTGAAAAGGCCGTTTAAAAATGAATTCGATGTAATGAATGTAGGCTTGAAAATGGTGCTTAAAACGGAAGCTACAGACATGAAAGCGACGATCGCAGTGATGATAGAGACTAGGTACTCACCGAAAACCGCCTGAATTGACTTGGCTAAGATTGCTACAGGGATGGTGAGATCGCCTTGGTAGCTGATTGGCGCCATGAAAAGGAATAAACCAATCAATGATGGGATTAAGAAAACCCAGAAACTGCCTTTAGATTTCTCTGTTTGAGCAGTATTCGTGTTGTTAGACATGTTATTGTTCTCGAATTTCTACACGTAAAAAAGCCACATCCTTGGCATTTTTATTCACTAAACGTCCGTATTTTCTCATTGGGTGCAAGATTACCCAGTATTAATATCGCTTGCAATACTATTCATCAAATATCGCTAAGTATTCACACTGGTTATTCTGCAACTCCTTAAGAGTTTAGAATAAAGTGTTGCGGATGTTACGTAGTTTGAGGATATATTGCCAGGTATTTATAAATTTACTGGCGTTTCAGTTCGATAGGTCAAGTATAGCCAATAGCTCAACGCAATGATGAAGGCGAACGAAGCAGGGAACGCCAGAGCTAATATTTCGAAGCGTTGGAACAAGCAAGCGCCCGTTAAGCCTCCAAATAGAAAACCGACAACGATGAACATCAGCAGTTTGGCTTTGCGGCGGTCAAAGGGCATGCCTTTAAGGCGAGCGCCAATCATGATTCCAAGATCCGTGATGATCCCGCTCATGTGTGTGGTGCGAATGATCGCACCGCTATAAGTCGTGATCATCGCGTTCTGCAACCCACATGCGGCTGAAGCGAAGTATTGACCTGACATATAGCCTTGTAATAGTGCCCAAAGCGCCAAGAACAATAATCCACCTTCAATACACAGCGCGACACCGTAGCGGCGTCCTAGCTTCAGTGCTTGGTTCTCAATAAAGAACCCACTGAAGGCTGCGCCTAACATAAAGCTCATGATCACCAATAGAAGGTGCACGGATGCCGAAGTTGGAGTGAGTAGGCTGCTGCCGAGTAAAGACATGGTGCCAGAGATGTGTGAGATGGCTTGATGTTGGAAACCAAGTAACCCAATAGCATTTACGCTACCAGCAAGGCCTGCTAGCAGTAGCGCGCCGTATTCAACCCAGCGAGGTAGCTTAGAAATCATGTTGTCACCTTGGGTTGAAAAAGAGGAGCAGATTATAACGCTAGCGAAAAGATACGCTAGCGTTGCGGGGCTTTCATATTTGATCTTGGGCAACAGTATTGCAGTTTGTTTCTTTACAGGTGCTATCGCAATACTTGAGGGATGTCGCCACTAATTATATTGGCTCATTTGATGGTCAAATTTGACCCAACCATGTTTTCGCTCTTCATAAACTGAAAAACTTGGCAGTGGAAAATCTTGTTCTTTAAACAGCCCGAGAGGGACGATATAAAAATCGGCGGCGGCAACCGATTGTAAAAGCATAGTGGTGCCACACTGAGGACAAAACTGATAGGTGACTTCATTGCCTGTATCGCTGATGCGTGAGAAAGAGGTGACCTCTCCGCTGAGTGTGACTTGTTCAATTGGGAACCGAGCTTGAACGCCGAACACACTTCCTGTGCGTTTTTGGCATTCATAGCAATGACATACAGAGGTACGTTGAGGCTCACCGCGGCATACGAGATTGACGGCTCCACAGCGACATTCGCAACTTCTTATATTTCTGTCTTTAATATGATTGATATCCATCCATGCTCCACTTCTGGTTAACCCTGTATTGATAATTATACTAAAGCCCTTTATGGTCTGCACAACTGGATGAAAACAAAAGAATATAATTACTCATGAAAAAGAAAATCTTGCCTATACCTCTGATTTTACTGATTCCAATCGTCATGCTGGTCGTGGTGATATTGGCGGGTGTTTATCGTTTTAGTTTAAGTGATGAAGAAATCTTAGCTAAGTTTCCTTCTTCTCAAGTCAGTTATGACCCAGTGGTAGAAACCGTTTTTGATTTGAAGACAACCAACCCATGGACAATCAAAGTACCTGAAACCAACGCATACGCCTTTATTAATGAAATCGATACGCCAAAAGCAATCGCGTTTGGTCGTTATGATTCTGGAGTAGAGCGTGGTGTGGTGACCGTTGATACGAAAAGCCTTTCTGCGGTAACTCTAGGAAACGCAAACTTTTTCGTTGCGCCGATGTGGATATCAAACCAAGGCAGCGGCGTATTCTATTACCTTGGTCTGTTTAAACATGATCAGCAGCGAAGCCGTGTGGTGTTAGTTGACCAGTTTTTCTTAGGCGATCGCGTGCAAATTCAGACTTTGGATGTCGCCGAGCAGCCAGATTTGCAATCACAGAAAAAACTCACTGGGGAAGGTTTTATCGGCTTTACTCAGCATTCTGCGGAACAATCATTTGCAGAACCCCCTTCTGAAAAGGTGTTGATGAGCTTTTCTTTTGATACGCAATCAATTGGTAAGCAATAGCGTTTTCGTTAGTGCAAGGATTTGTTGTTTATGTGAGCCAAATTACATATTATCTTAATAAGATGAATGAAATTTAGACACTTTACTGTGCTTGTGTCTGCTTACTTTTACAAATGGAGCTTGCGAATGATTAATAAACGTTTTTTTAAGACGAAAGATGAAGTGGAAGTGACCTTCGAGCTAGAAGCTCAAGAAGCGAACTCTGTATCCATTGTTGCTGACTTCCTTGACTGGAAAGCCACGCCAATGAAAAAACTGGCGAAAGGAAAAGTCTACAAATTCAAAACTCGCTTACCTAAAGATGGCGAGTTTCAATTTCGCTACTTAGTTGATGATCAGCAATGGGTAAACGATTCGAATGCCGACCGTTACATTCCCAATGAATTTGGCGAAGACAACTGCCTAGTGTCGACGGTTAACGCTTAATCGCGACCGTTTGTTTTAGGTAAAAAGTCGCGTTTTTTGAACTAAGCCGTTTTGCTTCAACCGTGATAATGGGTTGAGTCGTTTAAGCGCTTCATTTGCTAAAAACAGCGACCAATTCGCTTCGTTTATTAATTATTCGAAACGGAATAACGTAAATCAATAGAAAGCAGAAACTAGCCGTTTCTGCTTTTTTATTTTCAAATTTAGCGGTTAATTTTATTTGGAGAGAAGTGAACGTTCACTTACGGCAACTCAATGACTTAGCTCTAAGTAGACAGATTCACGTCATATTATGACAATGCATTGATGATTTATGCGTTTGAAAAGCATATCCTATGCCTTTATATCGTAGAAAGACCTGTTTACCGTGTATTCAAAAATATTTCCCTCTCCGTTTGCTGAGCTTTCACCTGTAAAAAAAGTAGCTATTCTGGGACTGCCACTTATTGCTGCGATTGGTGTTGCTTTGCAATCGTCACAATCGGATCTGACGAAAACGATCGATCTTGATTTACCCGACTCAACCGTGATTGAGTCTATTCTGTCACCTTCTTCTGTTACTGTTATCGAGCCGCCAACGTTTGAGTACCAAATTCAAACGGGCGATAACTTAAGTAGCATCTTCACTCAGCTTGGGTTTTCTTATAAATCGATGATGAGCGTGATGGAAACCGATTTAAACTTCCTTGCGTTAGACACGCTTCGTCCGGGTAACACATTGCGCTTTTGGCGTGATGAGGCGATGGGCGATCTTTCTAAAATGGAACTTCAATTTAGTGTTGCTGATAAAGTGGTTTACCGACTACTTGAAGATGGCACATACGAGTTTGAAGATATCTCTATTCCGGGCGAATGGAAGCAGCGACCTCTGGTGGGTGATATTCATGGCAGCTTCTCAATGTCGGCGAATAAAGCTGGCCTGAACAGCCTTGAGATTGACCATATTGTGACCCTTCTTAAAGACAAGCTGAACTTCAGCCGAGACTTACGTGCTGGCGATCAGTTTGAGGTGCTTCAGAAAGCGCAATTCGTTGATGGTGTTGCTACGGGCAAACGCGAAATTGAAGCGATTAAGATCATTAACCGCAATCGTGTTGTTTCTGCCTACCTTCATACTGATGGCCAATATTACGACGCAGACGGCGATAGCCTTCAACGTGCTTTCCAACGTTATCCTGTAAGTAGCAGCTGGCGTCAGAGTTCTCAATTTAACCCTAAACGTCTACACCCGGTGACTGGCCGAATCTCACCGCACAACGGTACCGATTTCGCGACACCAATTGGCACGCCTGTTCAAGCAACGGGTGACGGCAAAGTGATCATGACGCGTAAACACCCTTATGCGGGTAACTATGTGGTGATCCAACACGGTAGCACTTATAAAACGCGTTACTTGCACTTAAGCAAGATCCTTGTTCGTAAAGGACAAACGGTATCTCGTGGTCAACGTATTGGCCTATCGGGTAAAACAGGTCGAGTGACAGGTGCTCACTTGCACTATGAACTGATTGAACGTGGTCGTCCTGTTGATGCGATGAAAGCGAATATCCCAATGGCCGATTCTGTGCCTAAAAAGGAAAAAGCGACATTCACAGCAGCGAGAGATGAAGCAGACAAGCTATTGAAGGCAGCGTTAGAAACGCGCAATCTAGCAATGGTTAATAATGCTAGTAAGTAGCTAGCCATTAAACTGTTTTAAAGCCGCAAGAGTATCCCAAAGCACAGTCAGTGTTAAGTGATGCTCTTGCGGCTTTTTAGTTCTCAATAAAAGGTTTGGTAAGGGCTTAAACTAAAGGCTCAGAGTGTGCGACATAGCTAACGATAGCTTCAGGTCGCATTGGAGGCGAGTAGAGGTAACCTTGGATCTTGTCACATCCCATCGCGTGCAGTTTTTCTAATTGCTCACGCTTTTCAACACCTTCCGCAACCAAAGATACATCGAGCCTATGGGCCAGTTGAACAATCAGCCACACTACGCTCTCTGAGGTCGAGCTAGTTAACAAGTCTCGAATAAAGGTCGCATCAATCTTGATGCAATCGATCGGGTAGCTGTGGATGTAGTTCAAACTGGAGTAGCCAGTACCGAAGTCGTCGAGTGCAATCGTGAAGCCTTGTCCTCTCAGAAAGTTAAGCGCGGATTTTGTCTCTTGCGTCGGAGAGAGTAGTACCGTTTCGGTTAACTCGATAACAAACTCATTCGCCTTAAAATGGTGCTGTTCAATGGTTTGAGTCAGGTAGGAGATATAACGTTTCGAATCAGTAAGCTCGTGCGCAGAGCAGTTGACTCCAAGTTTAATCTTATAGCCCAAACCTTGCTCTAGTGTGGTTTTAGCGCGGCATACCAATTCAATAATGCGTTCGCCTAATTCTACAATCAGCCCTGACTCTTCAGCTACTTGAATAAACTCTACAGGTGAGATGTCACCATGTCTGGCTGTTTTCCAGCGAGTCAGTACCTCGAAGTATTCCCATTGAGCTTCACCTTGACCCACAATTGGCTGTACCACCACGTACATGCCATTGCTGTCGGGGACATAGCTTTGTGAAATTGGGTTTTCCAGTTCACTTCGTAGCGCAGCGACTAGCTCGGTTTTTCTTTGGTAACGAACTCTTAAGTGGGTGTCATAACATTGAATATGAGTATCTTGGCTGTGTTTACACTCTTTAAGCGCCAAGCTGGTGTTGAAGATGATCTGCTCGACATCTTTGTTGTCTCCATCCGAACTGGCAATTCCGATGCTGATGTCGAAATCTATCTTGATATCAACGCTACTGTAGCCTTGTTTAATTTTGGCCAGTATTTGTTCGCACACGGCTATCGGGTCGGAATGGTAGGTGATGAAGGCGAACTCATTACCTGCAGTTCGAAAAGTCAGGTTGCTTTCAGGTAAGGTGCGACGCAATGTTTCTGCGACAAACTGCAACACCTTGTCACCAATATAATTACCGTGAATATCATTAATGGCTTTGAAGCTATTGATGTCGAGCAAGGCCAATGTAAATGGAGTAACACTCTGTTGAGTGATTGATTCTAAGGTATCGGATAAGCAGCTGCGGTTTAACAAACCAGTTAAGCTGTCGTGTGATACCTCGTAACTCAGCTGATTAACCAGTTGTTCAGAACGATCGTTGAACCACATCTCTCTTAGCGTGTGGATGATGATGTCAGCAAATAGCTGATGATGCTTTATCACATCATGTTGTTGGTCTGGGCTAAGCGGAGAGGTGAATGTTGAGAAAAGCACTCCCATGACTTCGCCACTTTGAGTTCGAGTAGGGATAGCGATCGAGTTCTGTGAGGTGATTTCCTGCCTAAACGCCGAAGTAGGAAGCGACTGAATGACATATTGCGCGAACGAACAATCTGGGTGACGTTGATTCACCGCCTGTTGGTAGATATGACCATGACGAGCGTTGATTTTGTCATGCAGTACATGGTCGGAATGGGCAATCACCAAAGGAACCGTTTGGTCCGGGAAGTACTTCTTCTCAATGATACTGGTGTATTGAGTACCAAATGTTTGGTGCAACGTGAGCACAGCCGACTCTAAAAGGTCGATACCTTCCAACTTAAGTAAACGCCCAATGCGCTCTGTATCTATCATGCTGTTGTGGGTATGTTGAGTCATAGTCACCATCCATAGCTAACCAGAATCATTGTGTAAGCTGTTTATGTAAGGTCTTGTCTATCTGTGCATACAAACTGTGCATACAAAGTAATATGCGTCTGGTTTATTATTGGTCGTGTTGTATAATTTTTCAAATTTAAATGTGATTTATTTCACAAAATCTGAGTGCTTCGCTCTCGGTCCAGTCTCTCTTTGAGGTGATCCAAAAACAGTTTGGTTCGAGTATGTGAGTAATCAAGCTTAGGGTAGTACGCGTAAACCATCACTTCGTCTGCCGTTATATTTGGCAATACTGGAACTAATGTCCCTTGTTTTAGATCTTCTTTGATCATCGCTTTGATGGTTAACAACACGCCCATGCCACGCTTCGCCGCATGAAATAACGCTTCTGGATTGGTGGTGGCAAAGTTACCGTTTAGCGTGATTCGCTGCCCTTTGGTGAGTGCTACCTCACGGGTCGGGCGTTCTCCCCAAATCAACGAGTTGTGTTGCTCTAAATCTTGTTCACAAGTGGGGTAACCGTGTTTGGCAAGATAGCTTGGTGCTGCATAGAAGCTGGCTCTATGCTCGAACAGTGGCGTTTTCTTGAAGCTTAACGAGTTGAGTTGTTCTAGTTCACGACTGATTACCAAGTCCAAGCCAAGTTCGGGCAATTGACCGGGCGTAGTGGTGATGAGTTGTACCTTAATATCAGGGTACTTTTCTAAGAAGTCGTCCATGTATTGCACAAGAAACTTAGATCCAACCGCAATGGTCGCGCCTATCTTGAGCAAGCCCGCAGGGGTTTGGTTGACAGAACGAGTTTCATCAATGATCGACTGCCAATTGTCGAGCTGATCTTTTGCTCTTTGATAGAAGAGTGCGCCTGCTTCGGTTTGGCTAATTGAGCGAGTGGTGCGCTTTAAAAGTTGAGTGCCGATGCGTTCTTCTAGCCAATTTACTCTTTTGCTGATCGCTGAGCTGGTGGTATTAAGCTTGCGTGCCGCGCCATTGAAACTGCCTTCTTCAACCACTCTAACGTAGCTTTTTACGTTGAGAATCCAATCCATATTATTTCCTGCTGGGACTTAATTAAATTCCAATTTGGTTAATTATCAACTACTGGTTTTGAATATAAACTTATATCATGAACAAATATCAAACGAATAGGGAATTTTTTGAGCCAATCGACCTTTAAAAAAACGCCATTACTGTTAGCAATGATGATCATTGCGACGGGACAAGTGGGTGTCAGCATCTACTTGCCAGCACTGCCGCTGATTACTTCTGACTTAAGTGTTACCCAAGTGGATGTGCAACTGCTCGTCACACTTTTTCTTGTGGGTTTCGGCTTATCGCAGCTGTTTTATGGGCCGATGTCCGATGCGGTGGGAAGACGACCTATTTTCTTGTTAGGTCAGGGTGTTTATTTGATTGGTACTGTCGTTTGTTTTGCCTTTTCTGACAACATGACAGCGTTGGAAGTAGGTCGATTACTGCAAGGATTAGGGGCGGGTAGTGCCTCTGTGTTGGGGCGAAGCGTACTGCGTGACAGTTATGATGGCCCTCAGCTAACGAAAGCTTTGTCTTACATTTCCCTGACGGCTTCGATCATGCCGATCATTGCACCTGTATTTGGTGGCTGGATTTCATTCCACCTTGGATGGCAGGCTGTGTTCTTGTTTGTTCTATTGTATTTGTTAGCGATATTCACACTGGGTTATTTCGTGTTGCATGAGACTCTGCCATATGGGAAGAGCCGTTTTGAAGTAAGACAAGTGGTAAAGAACTACGGACGCTTGTTAACGAATCGCCAAGTGATAAGCAGCGCCAGCTATAACTGGATGAGTTATATGGCGAGTTTGGTATCGTTATCTCTATTCCCATTTTTAATGCAGGAGCAACTAGGGCTTACAGCGGCTGAATATGGATCTTTGATGATTGTACCTTCGGCAGGATTGTTGATTGGCAGTGTCGCGTTGAACATACTCAACCGTAAATTCAGTACACCTCAGTTAATGAGCCTCGCGATTTTGATCGTATTGGCGTCTGGCACTTGGTTGTTAACACATGAACTCTCCATTTTTAACCTAGTGTGGGCATTTACTTGGTTGGCGATCGCACAGGGTATTTCTTTCCCTCTTTCTATTAGCATGTTGTTGGAGCCTCACAAGAAGCAAGCGGGAGCGGTGTCTGCTCTATCCGGTTCGATTCAAATGTGTTTAGCGGGTTTGCTAGGTGGATATTTGGTTGAAAGTTGGGTTACAACCCATCTACAACTTGGCGTGTTCTATCTTATCATCGGCGCGGGTATGGGCGGTGTGCTTTGGTCTTCAGCGAGAATGAACAAGAAAGCGGACAACGCGGAAGTAGAATTCAGCTAAATGAATAAGGGCGGCTCGGTTACTCAGCTCTAAAAAGATGCGATACTTTAAGTAACTGATTGATAGTGAGCTGAGATACTTATGGAAATCAAAGTGCTTCGTAGTTTTGTGGCCGTAGCAACACACCGTAGTTTTTCGAGGGCAGCAAAAGAGCTGCATACGGTGCAGCCTGCTATTAGTCGCCACATTACCAGCCTTGAAGATGAGTTGGGTGTTAAGCTTTTCTTCCGCACATCGCGAGAAGTTACGATTACCGCTGCGGGTTCAAGGTTGTTGCAAGATGCGCTCCCTCTGATTGAACAGACAGAGAGCACCAAACAAGCCGTCATCCAAGCCGCCTCAGGTGTGGTAGGTAGCCTCAAGATAGGTTATCTAGGAGGAGCAACGCTCGGCTTTCTTCCTGCTTTAGTTCGAAACTATCTCCAACATAATCCAAATATCGATGTCGGTTTGTATGAAATGACCGTGTCTGAGCAAATTGAAGCGCTTGAGAAACATGACATTGATATCGCTTTCTCGCGCGTTTTGCCTGCTGGTTTCGAAGATAGCTACATATCGACCAATATTTACACCGACAAGCTGGTGGCAGCGGTTTCTATCACGCATCCTTTAGCAAATCAGGATGAAATCAATCTCAGCGAACTCAATAATGATCCTTTTGTTTTGTTCGAGCGCGATCAGGCTGTTGGGCTATTTGACTCGATCATTACTCAGTGTCAAATGTCAGGCTTCTCACCCAACATCAAGAAACAGCCGAGTCAGATGCAGGCCGTACTTACTCAGGTTGCTGCAGGGCTAGGGGTGACTATTGTGCCTTATTCGATAAAAGACCTTAGGTGCGATGAATGTTCATTCCTGTCTCTTAAATCCAATCAAGCTATTGACTCAAAGCCCGTTGAGATCCCTTTGGTCATGACGCATCACCGCCATACACTCTCCCCAACGGCTCGACTGTTTGCCGATCTTGTATACAGCGAGATTAATAATATCCGTCGTAAAATGACCTAAATTCCATCTATACAATAATGGTATCGATTCTAGATTAAATGGCTATTTCTGTTATTTAAAGCATCCCCTTAAACTCTACTCATCAACGCAATGAGATAGAATTTAAGGGTTAAACATGAAACAAACTCAAAGAGAATCACTAGGCACAGGTCGTTTACTGTTAATGTCTAGTGCAGTATCTGCAACAGCCGCCAACCTTTACTACAACCAACCAATATTGCCGAAAATTGGTGCTGAACTGGGTTTATCAAGTGAGCAGCTCGGCTCTATTCCAGCTGCGGGTCAGATAGGATATGCAGCGGCATTATTGTTTCTCTCGCCATTAGGGGACAAGTTACCACGTAAGCAACTCATCTCGATTCTTTCTGTATTGCTTGTTTTATCTTCATTAGTGGCTTCAAACGCTTCCAGTTTGTTAGCAATGGTGTTTGCTTGTTTTGCTATTGGTCTCAGCGCGAACATTACTCAACAGCTTATCCCTTTTGCGGCCTCTTTAAGTACGCCTGAAACCAAAGGGAGAGTGATCGGTACCTTAATGACAGGTTTAACCGTTGGTATTTTGCTTTCTCGTACCATTAGTGGCTTTGTCGGAGAACAATACGGCTGGCGCGCGGTGTTTATTATGTCTGCCGTTTTAGCATCATTGTTTGGTGTATTGCTTTACGTGTTTTTGCCGTCCAATAAACCGACTAATAACATGCCTTATCTTGAGCTCGTGGCGAGCATGGCGACGTTAGTAAAACAGCATGCGATTTTACGAAAATCAGCGCTGACTGGTGCGTTGTGGTTTGCTTCATTTAATGCGCTTTGGGCAACGTTGGCATTGCACGTGAGTGAAGCGCCGTTCAATTACAACGCTCAACAGGCAGGTTTGTTCGGTGTGGTGGCATTGGCGGGTGTGATTGGTGCAAAGGTATCTGGCGCGATTGT
This sequence comes from Vibrio pomeroyi, assembly GCF_024347595.1. NCBI lineage: Bacteria > Pseudomonadati > Pseudomonadota > Gammaproteobacteria > Vibrionales > Vibrionaceae > Vibrio > Vibrio pomeroyi. Next base: position 774,753 of record NZ_AP025507.1, read on the forward strand.
GAGTAAGTTCGGCTCTCGCAAGATGATCAACATGGCGTTGGTTTTGATTGTGGTTGGCTTTGCGGTTTCAGGCCTGTTCGGCGATCACTTAATGGGTCTCATTGTTGGCATCATTCTAATCGACTTAGGCGTGTTCAGTGCACAGGTCTCTAACCAAGTTCGCGTGTTTTCTATCGACCCGCAAGCGCAAAGTCGTATCAATGGTATTTACATGCTGGGTTACTATTTAGGTGGCGCGTTTGGTTCGTTTGCTGGCGTGTTGTCGTTTGAACACTTTGGTTGGCATGGCGTTGCGGTATTCAGTGCTCTGATAGTCGTCGCCAGCTTGGTGGTCAATAACCGAAAAGACAAAGGCACTGCGACTCAGGCTGAGTTTAATGTCTAAGTGAGGTCGCTGAGTCTCGATGAATGGAGTTCTTGGTATGAATCGAGCTCTTTAAGAGAATAAGAAGTGCTTTATCGTTAAGACGTTGTATTTGTCTGACTGGTTTTCTACAATACTGGCGTCCATTTAATAGGTAAAACAAAATGCAGCAAAATGAATTTGAAGTACTGGTAAAAGCTATCTGCGCACTAGATGGTCTACCTCAAGCACTTGAGCTATTGAAATCCAATGAGGATACTGAAGTTGCTGAGGCTGCCGCTTCACTGACTGGTCAATTTGCGCTAGCGGAAGTGGAAGGCGAAAAGCGCATTTACCACGTGACGCTTCAAGAGAATGAACAAGGCGAAGAGCAAGAGTACATCGAACATGTAATGAATGAAGGCGATGACTTAATCAAATTTGCAGCTTGGTTCTTCGAAACTATGTTCGAATTAAAGCAAAAAGATACTTACCAAATTGCGGGTAAAACTTACCGTCAGCCAAAGCGTAGCTAAGGTTTCAGTTATCGTTTATGACTTCAGTATCAAAGCATGAAGTTTTAAGCGAAGCATTTAAAAAGCAGCTCACATGGGCTGCTTTTTTGTGGGTGTTTCAATCTAGATCCTAAGCGGCATTACACGTATTGCATCAAAGCCAAAACGAGTCACAGCTTAAGTTATTGATATATAAATATACTTTTGATTGTGATTACAACGGGAATACTCGCGGTGTAATAAAATTCACCAACTTGCATTAAAGTGTGATTTAGATCTTGTTTTTGGGTGTTTTAAGTGTAGAATCCGCGCATAAGAAAGTTGATTATGTGCGGAGATAAGCATGAACTACGAACTAGGCCACGCATACCTTGGTCAAATGGCAGCAAAAAACATGATGCACGAAGCATTGTACGGCAAGTCAAAGCCAAAAAAAGTATCATTCTTTAAGCGAATGATGAAGAAAATGGCTAAGTAAGCATTTTCCAAAACGGAATTTTAAAAGGCCTTAAACTCATAGAAGTTTAAGGCCTTTTTCGTTTTAGCGATTGGTGACTTTCATCGCTCTGTTTTAATGTGGATGGACACAAGAAAACACTGATTAGTTAATGATCGGAAGTCTAATTCTACCTAAGCGAGATCAGCTTGCCGATTGATTGGATAAGTCGACTACATTGTTTGGAATGGAATCTAGACCATTTTCTTTCATCCATGCTTCCAAGTTGTCTGCTCCGCCAATGTATTTACCATCAAGCCAGATCTGAGGCACAGTAACTGGTGTTTTTTCACCAATGTGTGCTTTCACTTCTGGAATCATTCGGTATAGGGCAGCACTGTCTTTAACGACATCGTGATAGGTATACTCGACACCCGCTTCATCCAGCATTTTCTTAGCTTTCACACAGAATGGGCAGGTCGCTTTACCATAAACGATATTACCCTTTAGGCTGTCTCGTTTAGTCCACTCTTTGATTACGGATTGAACCAATACACCACGATTGAGTGCTTCACCTTGGCTAACAACCTTGCCTTCAACAACAAGGATAGGCGCATGCCAAGAACCGAGTTTTAGCGGTTCCCACCAGTGAGATAACCAATCTTTCACTTCTAGTTCGACATCAACATCAGCCAATTCATTCTCAAAAGTATCCTTAAGAATGTCTTTGGTAAGGGTACATTCTCCACATGGGATGTTTACTTTAAATGGACCCCAGCTGCCTGCCCAACGGTATAGTGTAATCTTGACTGGTTTCTTCATGGTTACGACCTCGCTTAAAATTCTCTTATCAATATAGAACGGACAGTAGAACTATTTATTTCATCGACCTTAAACTTTCTTAACTTTCGTCGGTTTTTTCGTTTCCCAATGGGTAATGAACGCAACAGACGCAATGATAATCGCAGCCCCTAGCCATAAACGACCTGGTGGAACCCAACTGAATACCAGCCAACCAGCTAAGACATTAAGTGGTAATTTCGCGTGATCAAACGGTTGAACGAAAGAGGCATCAGCCACCGAGTATGCTTTTACAATAGCCCACTGAGCCAGTGCTGTCATAACACCGATAACGATTAAGATAGCCCAAATAGTGCCGCCACTTGGCATTTGCCAATCAGGAACGGCCAGCAAGATGTTAAACGGTGTAATCAATAGAAGAAGGTAAACCACCATGGTTGAAGGGCTGTCTTGAGAAGAGAGCTTTTTCACCATCAGTGAGTAGCATGCCCAGAAGAAAGCTGCACCAACGGGTAGTAATGTAGCCCAACTAAAATCTTCGGCCCACGGTTCGAGAATGACCATAGCACCAGCGAAACCTGCCAAAGTTGCCCCCCAACGAGCTGCGCCAACTTTCTCTTTTAGGAAAAGCCCTGAACCTATGGTTGCAAACAGTGGCGAAGTCATAAGAAGGGCTATGCCTTGCCAAATCGGCACAGGGTAGGCCAGCGCCCAAATCCAAAGTTGGATACCGATAACAGATAAGAAGACACGGAATACGTGTAGCTTGAGATTATCAGTTTTTAGTGCGCGGCGAATTCCTAACGTTTTCAAGTAAGGAAGGATGGCGAACAATGCAATTGAATACTGAATGACGGCAACGGTAGTAGAAGTAAGTCCGAAATGAATGCTAGCGATTTGAGTAAGGCTGTTAATGACAGCAAAGGCTAAACCAGCGGTTAGCATCCAGCTAGCGCCTTGAATCGGATGGTGTTGTGACATGATGCTTCTAATTATTTGATGTGGTTCACCTATGATACGGATTTAACACAATGAAACCAGAAAAAGCATTGATGAAGTTGGTCAGAATATTTGAATATGAAAAAAGGTTGAGCCATCGCCCAACCTTTTTAATCTTTATCTAAAGTAAATTTAGATTAGAAGTCATAACGTACACCTAGACGAAGAGTGTCTTCGCCAGCAGTAACTAGACCATTTGCATCTTTAGCTTCATCTAAGCCATTAAGGTAATATGCAACATATGTACGGAAGTTGCTGTTTAACTTGTAGTAACCAGCTAGCTCGATGCCGTCAACAGAGTCTGCTGTAGAGCCGTTTGCTGCTTCGTCTTCTTGATACGTGTAAACAACCGCAGCTGAGATTTGTTTAGTGAATTTGTATTGTGCTGCAAATTCCATAGCGGTAAACGACTTATCCTGAATTAAGACTGCTTTATCATTTACATCACCTGTTGAATATGTCGCTGCTAGGTAAAGGTTATCTAAAGAGTACGCTAGACCAGCTAGGATTTGGTCGGCACTACCGTTACCCGCACCTAGGTCTTCACCAGAGTACGCTAAACCAAGGTCTAGGCCGAATGGTAGTGAGTAAACACCAGAAATCCCGTAACCATCAGAGTCTTTTTCGCTGTTTGTTTTGTAAGTTGCTTCTAACTGAAGTGCATCAAAACCGCCACGGTATGCAATAACGCCATCTTCTTTATCAGATGCTGCATCGAATACTTGTTGAACACCAGAGAACTCAGTGATATCCGTAAAATCAGAAACGATTACTGAAGCCATGTCTTGGCGACCAAAAGAAACCGCCTGGCCATCGAAATCAACACCAGCGTACATGTAACGGTTATTAAACGTGTTATCGCCAGTACCTTGTTCCGCTTCATAAAAGCCGAAAGCAGAAACAGAGTCAGTCAGTTGAGTTTTACCGCCAATGTTCAGACGGAAACGAGTTTCATCGCTCATCGAACCTTCAATTTCAGCGCCTTTCGACGTTCCAATGAAGTCACCACGGAATTCAGCACGACCGCCAATCTTAAGCTCAGTACCGTCAGAGCTGTAAACTGTTGCTGCTAGAGATGAACCTGAAACTAGTGCTGCTACCACTGCAGAAGCTAGAACTGCCTTTTTCATAATCACTTACCTTGTATTTTAAAATCCGTGAGCAATACGCTCTCCGTTTCGATATGAAGCTAATTTAGAGCAGGTAAATTAAGCTTTCATTTCTATAAAATTACATTTTCGTGAATAGGGAACTTTTTTAAGTGTTGATTTTATTGCACTTTTATTTCATTTGGCTGAGTGGTTTGTGAATAATTATCCAAATTGGAAGTTTTGAAGCAGCCATTTGTGCTAGTTTCGCTTTGAAAGAGGTGAGGATGCTATGAGTGAACTCTAGGTGTTGAACTGTACTTGTTAGATCGATTAACTGCTTGTACTGGTTAAGATATCCTCTATGATGCAAAAACTGACAAGAGAATAGGTTTTGCTCAACAAGATGGAGTAGTTGGATGAAAACAGAGTACTTAGGCGATGTTTTACAAGGTAGGCAGGTTATTGGCTCCTTGAATGTTGAAGACTTACAGGTTGGAGAGCATCAGTTTTGGTTTCAAGTGACCAGTGATGGACTAGGTCAACCTAAAAACATGCCGGTTTCTGTTTTTAAAGGCAGCCAAGATGGTCCTAAGTTGATGATAACGGCCGGTATTCACGGCGATGAACTGAACGGTGTATTGGCGGCTCAGCAAATTATCAGAGACTTGGTGGGTAAAACACTGAAAGGTACGGTGACAATTGTACCTACGGTGAACTTGTCCGGTTTGCTAAATCACAGTCGTGACTTCATCTCTTCCGATCCGGGTTCATGCCCTGCAAATCTCAACCGCCTCTTTCCCGGTGATGCTCACGGACTAGCGGCAGAGCGCTTTGTTGCGTCACTTTGGGAGCGCTTACTCAAACACAATGCCACCTTCGCCGTTGACCTTCATACCCAAACTCGTGGTGCAGTTTACCCACTTTATGTGTTTGCAGATTATCGCATAGAGCAATGTTTAGACATGGCGAGGCTGATGCAACCCGACTGTGTACTTAATGATCCTGGCGACCCCGGGATTCTTGAAACGGTTTGGAATCGCAGTGGTATACCGAGCATCACTGTCGAAGTAGGGATGGGGAAGTTTACTCAACCTGACATGATTCAAAGAGCGGTAGACGGCGTTTTGAATATGCTCTCCTATTACGAGATGCTAGAGGTCGATGGACTAGATCCGTTAGAGACAAAGCAACTGCCAAGCATGGATTGGATTGAAGGTAACAATGTGGTGTCTATCCGTGCTGATATTGGTGGTTTTGTACTGCCTCAGGTTGAGCTTTTGCAAAGCGTGGAGCAAGATGACCTGTTAGCCATTCAATATGATGCGTTCGGCAATGAATGTCGTCGTTATCATGCGCCATCTTCTGGTCGTGTACTTAGTTATAACGTGGATGCATTAAGAGAACCGGGTGCTTTGGTGTGCCGCTTATTGAGCTAGTAATTAGTTAGACAGCGACTAGGTTTGCCATTCGAAACGTGAAAAAAAAGACCGAGCTAGGCTCGGTCAAAGGACAGTTGTCTAGAGTTAACACGTCTTGGACTCGTCGACAGAACTGCTTTTAGAGTAAGCAGGATAAATTAAGAACCCATTGCGAGATGATGACACTTCGACTGCTTTTTTATTTCAAGCCATAAAAAAGCCTGCTGCGGGTTAACGCAAGTAGGCTTTATCAATTTCGTCTTCAAGTTTAGCTAAGGCTCACAACCTTTCTAAAACCTTACTAGATTCAATTAGAAAGCGTCATCCACAATGTCTTTTAGTCGGTCGTAAGGCACATACCCCGGTAAGACCTGACCATTCATCATTAGCGTTGGTGTACCTGTTAAGCCTAGTGCGCTAAAGGTTTGGTGGTTAGTCATTAACGTGTTGCTTTGTTCTGTCGTTGTCTCTAACTGCGCTTCAGTGCCTGTTTTTTTCGCTACCGCTTGGAGTGACGATTTTGTGTGACTGCCGCTTTTCGCCATCAGTAATCGATCGACTTCAGGGAAGGCTTCCGGGTTGTCTTTCCATACCTTCATCGCGTATAGCGCCGCATTGGTATTAAGACCGCTCACTTGTTGCTGCTTAAACGACAGGTAGACATTGATGATCTTGATGTCACTGTTTTCTGAGGCTAATTGAACTAAACCTTTTTCCAAACGTTTACAGAAAGGACAGTTGTAGTCGGTGAAGTTGATGATTACCGATTTGCCATCCGGATTTCCTGTAATTGGGTGAGCGTCATTGTTGTACAACCAATCATGGCTTTCTGCTTGAGCTTTCTTCGCTTGCGCTTGGCCGGCCACATACTGCTCTAAGCTGGTATGCAAACCCGAAATAGTCGAAGGGTTTTCCTTCAGAAACTGATTAATTTCTTCAAGTTGTTGGGTTTGTTCTTTGCTTAGTTCAGCGAAGGCATTGGTGCTCATCAGTGAGCCTAAAATCAGTGCGCTAATCAGATGTTTTTTCATATTATGTATTCTCTAATTCTTGATAATCGTGAGCGCTCATTAGGTCGCGCTCACGGTATTATTGTTTGTTAAATTGGCTTTAGTTGGCTCATTTGCTTGGCTTTTTTCTTGGTAAGCGAGTTATGCAAAATAGGCTCTTAACCACAGTCCGATAGGGGAAGTCACGCCAGTTGCGATACTGCTGATCTTTCCGTCTTTGATGATGACGATGCTTGGAGTGACATTGACGCCCCAACTTCTGCTGATTGACCCAGAAAGATCATTGATCACAGGGAAGTCATACTCTTTTGCATCCAAGTAGCGTTGCACTCGTTCATCGGGTCCTGATGAAAGGGCGACCGTAACGACTTGGTGAGAGTCATTGAAGCTATTGACGGTTGGGCTCACGAACTTGCAAGCACCACACCAAGTTGCCCAAAAATAGACAATGATAGGCTTACCGTTTTTACTGAGCTCGATAACATCAATATCCTCACCTTGCAGTGATTGACCTACGATTGGAATCGCATCTCCTTGAGGCATGCTTCTGCTGTGATAAAAATCCATAGCAAATGAAACCACGGCAACGATCAGTATCATTGAGACCAGTTCCTTTCCCCACTTTTTAAGACGACTTGGCTTTTTCGCCTCACCCTTTACAGGCTGGTCTTTGGTCGTGTTGGGCTTCTCTTCATTGTTGGGAGTCTTCATCACTTACCTCGCAGCATCGATGGCTTGAACGACAGTGTCACTGTCCAGAATCACGGGCAGTGGAATACCGCTTTTATAGCTTGGGCCATACACGATATTAAATGGCACACCAAATCGTCCGTTACTTTGTAAGTATTGAGTGACGCTTTCACTTGGTGTTGTCCAATCGCCTTTCATCAAAACAATGTCTTCTTGATGTAGGTGACTGTAAACCGGATCTTGAAGAATCACGCCGATCTTGTTCGCCTTACAGGTGATACACCATTCAGCTGTCACATCGACAAATACGGTTTTACCTTCATCGATCAATTGAGGAATTTGTTTCGCATCCAGCTTTTGCCAAGCAAGATCATCAACGATAGGTGTCGCCCAGTTATCTGCTGTAACACTACCGACAATTAGAGCTGCACCAAACATCAAGGTAGTGGTTGCCATGATAGGTATAAGTACTTTACGACCTAATTTCATGCCAATCCAAACCAGTACTGAAATCACGATAAACAGTGACAGCAAGATGGTTGGGGACTTGCCAATGAATGGGCTAAGTAGGCTTGTTAACCACAGGCTGGTGATGAACATCATTAAGCCAAATACCAGCTTAACCTTGAACATCCAAGCGCCCGGTTTTGGTAGCAGTTTGGTGAGGCTCGGGAACAGAGCGAAAATAAGCCAAGGTGCGCTCATACCAATACCAAGTGCGATGAAGATCGCCCACAGCTCTTGGTAGCTTGCGCCTAGCGCGTAAGCGACGGCGGTTCCCAGGAATGGTGCACTACAAGGTGTTGCTAACAGCGTGGCAAACATACCTTGAACAAAGTGACCTGAGTGTGAGTCATCGCCTTTGGTTGCCATCCATGTGTTTAAACCCGATGGCAGTCTGAATTCGAATAAACCAAGTAGGTTGGTTGAGAACAGTAGGGTAATGATCAGCATAAACCCGATAAACCAAACGTTTTGGAATTGGATTCCCCAACCAATCGCATTACCGCCCACTTTGAGCACTGTCATGCCTAAAGCTAAGAGTGCAAACGAGGTGATGACACCCATAGCCGATGCTAGGAATGAGATTCGGATGTGCCGGTTTGATGCACCTTGATTTTGAATGATGCTGTTTAGCTTCATTCCTAATACAGGTAAAACACACGGCATGATATTAAGGATCAAGCCACCAATTAAGGCAAAGCCAATCATCGCAATAAAGCTAGTATTGCTTGATTGATAGGCAATAGGCTCTGAGCCAACCTGAGCCGTCATCTCTTCAGCAAAGTTAGTATCTGAAACCGTGACGCTAACGGTGCGATCCGTTAAGTCGACGTCACCAATCCAGTTACTCACATCGAAAACGGCCGTCATTGTGTTGTCTGTGATATGAACAGTTGGCTGAGAGAAGAAATCGTCAATCACTTCTTGGCCATCAATCAATACCATTGGCTTATCCCAGCCTTCTTTACTCGTCAGCTGAGTCACCAGTTGCTGCTTGCTCTTGTCCCAAAACAGACCATTTACTGAAGTTCGGTTTGCTTCGCGTGGTGACTGGCTCATGCCTTGATTGAACAAGAACATAGCTTCTTCATCGAGCTCTAATGTTTGTGGGTCGATCGGCAGTTCGATGTCGTAATCGGTTAACACGCAGATATTCGTGCACGACGGAAAGGTGAACGAAGCCTTGAAGATGGCTGGCTTAGTGTTGTCTTTCAGTGTGAGTGTGACCGGAAAGCTGACGTGCTTTTTGTAGCCCAACGTCATTACGTCTAGCTGCTCGTAGTACTTCGGAATTGGCCAATGCCACTCTACCGACTCAATGTTTGTTGAACCAGACCAGTCCCAGCTTGGAGGTATGCCACCTTCGCCTGGGCTGCGCCAATAGGTTTTCCAGTCGCCGTCGAGCACGACATCCAGCACGGTTTGAATCTTAGAACCGTCATCCGACTGTTCACCTGTCGACATCATTCGCATTTTGACTGGAGGGTGTTCAGGCACGCTAAGCCAGCCTGTAGTCTGTGCTAAAGCATTAAATGATGTCATGACCAAAATGGCAGTGACTATAGTTTTCGCGCATGTACGCATACAGAATGCCAATGAATCGACAAACTTAGTTAGTAGTGTGTTGTACACAAATGTATCTCCAAAAAATAAATAAAAGGGTGGAATAGCCCGGTTATTTACTCTCTAAATATACAGTGCTTTAGGTGTAGGCGGTGTTTTGTTGGTCGAGTAGAGCGATGGTTGTCTCTAGATAATCTCGATATATGAGGTGAAAGGCTGAATGCGACAGCGATAAATAGAATGAAAGGGATCAGCCAACCGGTTTTCGGTGTGGCGAAGGTGAGCATTTTCGAGCTCAGGTCACAGGCGCTAGAATTCGGTGCTGTCAGTGATTTAGACGCATCTGAACTAAAAACGCTGGCATAAAGCTCAGACATTTTGTCAAATGAAGCGATAGTGGCTTGTGGGTCGCTGGTTTCAGAACCTATGTGTGTTGATTGGCTAACAGAAGCCTTAGAAAACGTCACTTTATTTGCAGACAGCGTACTTGCCAGACAAGTTACGATAACCAGTCCGGTAAGAAGAAGCGCCCAAAGCGATTGCTTTTGTTGGCGGTTCTGTTGGGATAAAAAAAGTAGCGATGTATTCAGCAAATCAGTCAGTAATCGAATCAGTTAGTATTTAACACGGGTTAGAAGCAGGCTAGCTTAGATAACTTTGCTGCGTGCCACAAGTCATAAAATTGTCAAAGTCACAGGGGCACATAAACGACAAACTCAGAGGCTAAGGCATCGCATTTTCACTTAAGTTCATAATAATCTGTTCTTTTTTGCTATTCGCTGTTTTGTTGACCAAAGTCGTGACTTCCCTTGAGCAGTATATAATTAGCAAAGGTGTTCGACTGAATAAAAAAGAGCGATAAAACAGATACAAAAAAGCCCAACCGTTCGTTAGGAACTCGATTGGGCTTTTTCCGCTAGCGTTGAAGTTCAGAACTCCAAGCCTTCTAATGGGTAATCTTAGTGATTACGACGTGGGCCGTTACGCACTAGGTCTTTACCATTTTCAAAGACTTCTTGAGTGATCCAGCGAGCAAGCAGAACTTTGTGGCTGCTGTTGAATACAGCAACGAAGTGACGACCATCTGAATTATTGGTTGCCATGCCTACGCCTTCAACCCCTTCAAGGCCCAAACCGCCAGCTTCCACTGAAATTAGGAATTTTTCTAGCTCTTCTAGAGACTCAATAACATCAAGTTCGTTGTTCATTTTTCTATTCTCTTGCTGTGAGCCAACATCGGATTCAAGGCATTTTAATGCATGTGCCTAGGTGACGATATTGGCCGTTGTTCTTTGTTGGTTGCGTACTCTACAGGTCATAAGAGGGGATTGGAACTCTCAAATATTAGAGGCGGACTGATATTTTGCGAATTTTTAACACAACATACCTTTAAATGATTGTTATCCATATTCTTTTTACTACTATTTATAGGGTCAATTTAGACAATAATAGGAATTAATATGATGAAGGTTTGGCGTTGTCTATTGTTAATGTTGGCGTTTGTCGCATTTGGAAGTTATGCACAAAGCGTCGAGAAAATAGCACAAGTACAAGATCAGCTGATGCTCGATCTGGCAACACTAGAAACGGCGCACGATGCTGAGAAACCCTTTCTTGAAGATATATTAAGGCGCAAGAACCAAGGCTTGCGCGAAGATATATTCACCCAGTTATCATCCGATAAGAAAGAAGAGCTCAATATTGTTCTTGCTCAGCAGGTTGAACTATTACAAAAATTATTGTCATTGAATGATATTAAAATCGTTTCAATGAGCAAAGAAAACCGTTCGACAGAGGGTGATGCTAAGAAACGTCTTGAGCTTCGTATTCAAAAACGAATCGGGATGATGGATGTTTATTATCAGCAATTAGCTAAGACACTCGATTGGTCAAAAGAGCGTGGTATTGATGTTGCCGTCCCTGAAGCTGATCTCAAAACGGCGCTGGTGGCTCGTTCTAAATATCTGACTAACGCCATTCTTTACACCGATACACAGCGACAAGATCTTGAAGCACGCCTATCTTTCGTGAATGAAGAAGAGAAAGCGGTCATTAAAAAGGAACTGGAACGCTTCAGTGAACGTACCAGTGTTATGGTGGTGAGCTTAGAAGAAACCATCACCTTGATGGAACCGTTTGGCGTCGATGTTACCTCTTACAAGCGTGTGCTATTAGCAACGACGGGCGACATTAACGCCGATGTATTGGATGTGGATGTCGCACTAGAGCTATTAGACGGTTGGTTACGTTCGTTCAGCTCATGGGCTTTTGAGAACACCCCTTCTTTTATCGTCAAACTCGCTCTGTTTCTCGGTATTTTGTACGTCACTCGCCTAATTGCTAACGTAGCTCGTAAGACGGTTCGCAAGAGCGTTTCGCACTCTAAGATGGACTTTAGTGTATTGATGCAAGATTTCTTTGTATCAATCGCATCCAAAGCGGTTGTGTTTGTCGGTTTGCTTATCGCCCTATCTCAAATAGGGATCGAGCTAGCACCGCTATTAACCGGTTTCGGTGTCGCGGGTGTCATCATTGGTTTTGCATTGCAAGATACGCTGTCTAACTTCGCGTCTGGCTTGATGATCTTGATTTACCGTCCTTACGATGTTGGTGACATGGTTAAAGTCGCGGGTGTTCAAGGCACAGTAAAAGACATGAGCTTAGTATCGACAACGGTTCAAACTATCGATAACCAACGCTTGGTGATCCCGAACAACAAGATCTGGGGTGACGTTATCAATAACATCACAGCAGAGCGCGTGAGACGTGTGGATATGGTGTTTGGCATCGGTTATTCAGATGACATCGATAAAGCGAAAGCTGTATTGAACGACATCATTATTGCGCACCCTCTAGTGCTTAAAAAGCCTGAGCATATGATCAAGCTGCATACCTTGAATACATCTTCTGTAGACTTCGTGGTAAGACCGTGGGTTAAGACAGACGATTACTGGGATGTATATTGGGATGTGACGGAAACTGTGAAGAAACGCTTCGATGAAGAAGGTATCACGATTCCATTCCCGCAACGAGATGTGCATATTTACAATCACGAAGAGAGTTAATTCGTCTAAAAGTCGATTTCTTCATGTGACAATCAAATGGACGCCAAATAGGTGTCCATTTTTGTTGGAGGCCAGTTTATCTGAACCTCGTTCTTTTATGTCACTTCACGCTAGTCAGAATTGCGTTATCATGGGGCAGGCTCAGTCTGGATAGTTGAAATCGAATGGATGATTCACAGCAAAACCCAAAAACGAGAAATACAACGGTAAGAAAAGCGACGCGAATCGAAAGTGTCATGAACTCTGCGATGTGGCATTTAACCCAAAGAGACATGACGGAAAGCGAGTTGATTGCGAAGTTGAAAGTGAAAACGGACAATCAAGATTGGATCAATGAAACCTTGAGCAACTTGAAAGGTTACGGCTATCTTAAATCCGACCAAGATTTCGCTGAGCAATTCGCAGAACAAGCCTTCTTCGGTGAATTTGGATCTCGATACATCGTAGAGAAATTGAAGAAGAAAGGACTCTCCGATTCAATTATTGCTGATGCCATTCACAAGGTTTCTGCTGAAAAAAATATCGACGAACAGACTATATTGATAGCGCGAATCAACAACTACTACACAAGCTTTACCATGAGCCGTGAAAAGCTGGTGGCTGCACTGCAAAAGCGTGGCTTTAGTTACCAGCAGGTGAAAATCGCCATCGATCAGCATCCACAAGCGCACGAACTGAAAAGTAATATCCAAATTAAGGCCGACAAAGCGGATTTGGAGAAAGAAGTGCTCAAGTACGCTCGTAAAGGGAAAGGCTTAACTGCTATCCAACAAGAACTAAGACAGCGACAAATCGATACCACTGAGCTTTCATCGTTGGTTGACCGATTGATCAACGAAGAGCAATTGGACTTTTACTCTTCTTGTTTGGAACAGCTTCAGAAAAAATCTTATGACCTTAATGATCACAAGGAACGTTCGAAGGCCTACGCCATGTTGAGCCGCAAAGGCTTTTCATCCGATGAGATTAAATTTGCGCTGAGTGAAGGCAACGAATAAGTCAGGTACTAGCTAAACAAGGTTAACGAGTGGTGTGTTGGTTTTCAGTGATGCCTAAGCCGTTACGTAAAGCGAACTGCACTAACTCGTTGTGATTATTGAGCTCCATTAGTCCAAGCATTCTGTATTTATGGGATTCAATGGTACGTGGGCTCAAGTGCAACCTATCGGCACACTCTTTGGCGGTAAACCCCTGAGCAATCAGAGAAAGCACCGTGGTTTGCTTCTTCGTAAGTAACAGCAATTTATCGCTATCATCCTCCCACAAGTTTTCGCTTTGATTCAGCGTCCTCGCTAAGGTTGAATGCTGCCAATAACAAAGCCACATTTCACAGACTAGTTTCAGTCGTTTGATGTCTTCGAAACCCAAGGTGTTTTTGTTGTCATGAAAGTTGGTAAAAGAGAGGGCGCCCCAGCGTTGATTAAACAGTTGCAGAGGGATAATACAGTGCCATTTTCCACCTTGTTTGTGTATTTGACTCAACACATCGTTTTGGCTGATCGCGAGTTGTGCCTCTGAAAACTCCAAGTAGGTTTCAGACGTTTTAAGAAGCTTTAGGTACTCAAGGTGGTTACAGCCAACAAAGTCTCTTTTGTTGATTGAAGGGATGTGCGATTTGGAAACTGAACAGGTTTTCCCATCTTCCAGTAACACCATCGAATTTGGGTAAAGCGTGAGCCTATCGATATCGAACCAGTCTAGAACATCAAAGCTTGCAGTGGACCAAGTCGCGTTAAAATCCCTTGGGTCACTATTGATCAAGGTTGCAGACTGACTCATCAACAATTGTTCAAAGCTCTGTTTAGAGGCGTTCACATTTTATCCTTATTAAAAGTTTGGCTATTCATTCACGCGGTGAAGATATTCGCTAACTCGTGGCAGCGCAAGTTAACGCGATAAGATAACTAAGGTGTTCTTAATTCTCTTTTTTTATAACACTTTGTTCTATCTATTCTAGTCAAAAGCAGTACATTTGCTGCATAAATCAGCCTGTGATTTTAAGAGAATCGGACGTTTTATATCATCGAGCAAAACCGTGATAGCGTTTAGAGTCTTACTCATTTCATCCATACTGATCCTCACTTTTCCTAGTGCCATAGCGTCGCCAATGTTTGTTTACGCACAGTCTCCGATTCATTCAAACGTTCTATCAACTCAGCTGCGTTCAGCCCAACCGAATAGAGCCGGCACGATAGAGTTCAAGTCATCTTACACACAGGCCAGTATATGGGCTCATACGGAAGCCTATTCTCTAGACTACTACCAAAACCAATCCAATATTGCTGTTGAGTGGCAAGCGTCTCCTATCTGGAAAACGGAACTGGATTATCGTGTCGTTACGGCAAAAGATAACGGCTTAGATAGCTTTGTGATGGGGTTTCATGATCTATTTGGCATTGGGCAAAACGGTCGTGATGAGGTCGCAGAAGATCAATTCACCATGGACTTTCATAATGCTGGCGTTCATGTCTCTGATTTTGAAGGTGATGACTTAACCAATGCGCTGACTTTTTACAATGAGCTGTTGCTGTATTCCAGAGGGCCTATGTCGCTCTCTGCTGGTGGTTCTTTGTACTACAACAACGTAAGAAGTGGCCAATTTGCGAGAACAAGTTTTGAGCAAGGCGTTCAACTTAACTACAGCTATATCACACCCAAACACAGTATTTTTTCGACCGTCGGTTTAGTACATCGAAATGGCGATAATTCCTTTGTTGGTCTAGAAGACTTAAGTTTTGAAAACGTAAGCGCGAGTTGGGCGATAGGGTATGAGTATCGATTGAATCAGCGTCATAGTTTGCTTATTGAATCTCTCAACTATCAAGGGTGGGCGAGCAACGATCCAGATTTTTCTGAACCTTCCAACGAAGTGGTCGTGGGTTACCGTTATCGCCTACATCAACTTGCGATTGAGGCTTTGATGATCGAAAACATCCGTAACATGGACAACAGTACCGACATCGGGTTTACGCTCGGGCTGCGCTTCTTAATATAAAAGCCATATCAACATATCATTATGTAATTTAATTCATCAAAGCTATAAAATTTCAGTAAATTTACGGTATATCAATAACGTGATTTTTTGAACAATAGCGCCACTCCAAAAGGCCGGACTAACAAGGCCGAATCAATATATAGGTAGTGGTAACCATGAAAAAAACATTAGTAGCACTTGCGATTGCAAGCATTTCAACTTCAGCATTCGCTGTAAACACAAGCAGCCAAAACAGCCAGAATGAAGAGATGTTTGCTTTTGATTCTATGCACAAAGATCAATTCTCAGTAGCAGGTTCTTTCGGTGTTGGTGGTTACTACGACACAGGTTCTAAAGCATTTTACGATGATTGGGCGACAGGCCTAACGCTTGCGGTAAGTTACCGTAACAACCGTTTTGTTGGTTACTTCGAAACGGACATGATGCTTCAGTACACGACCGACGATAACGTTGCAGCGAACGACGCAGCGACATCTGCTTGGGTAAACGGTATTGATACTGGCCCTGCGACAGACGTAGATAAAGCGTGGTTGGGTTTTGACACTGGTTACGGTATTGCTTCATTTGGTTGGGAAAATGACACGGCGCTAGATAAAGTCGACGGCGCAGGCGACAACACTTACGAGTTTGGTGCTTCTGCTGGCGATGCTTCTGATGCATTCAACGTAGTTAAGTTCCAAGGTGCAACAAGCGGTATCGCTTACGGTATCTCTTACTTTGAAACGAAAGACTCTCGCAACGATGATAATTTCGACAAAGGTGTGAACGGCTACATCGGTCTAGAGCAAGAAGTATTCAACCTATACACTGGTTACGAGAACCGTGACTACGAAGATGATTTCGAAGTTTACACAGTGACAGGTAACGTTAAGGTTGGCGCGCTTAAGCTAGGTGTGAACTCTTGGATTGAAGAGAGTGATTCTGAGAAAAACACAGGTTACTACCTATCAGGTGGCTTCACAGTTTCTGAAGACCTAACGCTTGCTGCTGGTTACGCATCTAGCAACAACGAACTTGACGGACAAGCGGATGTAGATGCTTCTTACATCAACATCGCAGCAATGTACCGTATCGCCGAAAATGCAGACATGGGCATCGATATCAAACAAGACATTGAAGGCTCTCGCATTGGTTCAACTGGTATGCAATACGACGAAGAAACACACGTATTCGCAGCAGCTTACTACTACTTCTAAGAACATAAGCAATTCTAAGAGCTTAGATTTACTTAAGAACTTAAGAACTTAAGAACTTAAGTCCTTAGAACTCAAATACTCGAAATTGAACGCTATGGTGTAATTGCTGCCCGGTCTTTACACCATATTTTCTTCTTTGTGCGGCTTAAGCATCCACGGTTCGACATGTGGTATGCCACTCAAGTTTGACGAGTGGATTATTATCTGGAGAAATACAATGGTTAAGAGTATGACTGGCAAGGGTGTCATTTATGGCAATGACACTCTGTTTACGTGTAAACCTAATCGCAATGGATTGTTTGAATTAGCACGTAAGCATGGAAGAGTTGCTGGTACTCGCCCGCAAGACTCGCAAAACAAGGTGTACGTTGAATCTTTAGATGAAGCGTGGGAGCTACTTAAAACTGAGAAGTTTTATATTGTTTTGACGGGGCAGGTGTACGGCATCCATAGAAAGTCTTTGAGAAGCATTGAATCGGTTGATATTGAGTTTGATACCGAAATTCGGTCAGCTTGCGTTTCGATGTAGTGCCAAGATTTAAAAGAAAAGGACGATGAAATATCGTCCTTTTTGCGTTTTAGCTTTTTTGCTTCTGATTTTTTAGAGCGTAGGGGCTTGCTGACCTTACACGCTGATTATCGCCCGTATTGCTCTACAATAAACTGCTCAAAATCATCACACATTTGGTCATTCGACTTTGCGTTATTCGCTAATTCAGTTGCCCCGTCGACAATAGATATCTTCGCATTCAAATCAGCGACTTGTGCGCGTTCACGAGAAGCCAGTTTTTTGATCTTTTGCTCTTCAATCGCCCATGCCTGTTCTGGTGATAAGTTACACTCGTCGGCAAGGTATTTGGCATTGAAGCCTTCCCCAGTAAGACTTTGTATTGTCGCGTTATGGTTCACGCTATTGCCTTGATGCCAATAGTGCTCAGCCAACAAAGGCCCGATCTCTGGGTTATCTGTTAAGTAGCCAAACTTCTCGGTGAAATATGCACGCGTTTGGTACACCGCCATATGAGCTAACAAGTAACCTTGATATGCGCAAGATGCTTCATCAGACAATAAGTGCGGGATCGCCATCAGTGGGCGAGGGCTGCAATCTAATCCTAGAATTTTCTTTTCACTGTTGCGAGCAAGCGCCGTGATCTTTTCAGGCGTCAGGTCTTCATCAGCCATCTCGTATAGAGCTCGTTCAAAGTAAGGAACCACAAGAATGCTGCGTTCTTGGTAAGCGCGGAACGGTTGTTTGTTATCAATGATGGCCTTGATCAATTCATCTGGTACAGCTTGGCCTTCTGAATTTAGCGCGTACTGTTTTAGCCAATCGGCGTCATTTAACAAGCTATCGCAGAACATCGATTGAGTTTCCGCATATGCCATTGACGTTGGGGCGAACTCTTGAGAGAAGCAAGGAGCGTTCATTTTCACGTTGGCAAAATGAGCTGCGTGACCACCTTCGTGGAACAAGGTGTTAATCCCATCATAACCACTGCCGATTTGATCGGGTTTAGCGTTGCTAGTGAAGTTCACTTGAGCGGCAACCCATTCACCTTGGTCATAGAAAGAAGGGATGGGCCCATGACAGAAGCCATTTGGGTATTTTCCTTTGCGATCAAGCAGATCCAATTTCAATGTCGCTTGAGAGTATTCGATGTTCAGTCGGCCGAAAGATTCTATCCAGCGTCTCAGTGATTTTGAAAAGGGAACATAAGGGTCTAAGTCATTCATAACGTCACCAGCAAAAGAGTAGGTAAAGTTATGCGCTTCGAGTGCACTTGTGTCTTTCTGCTGAGCTAAGTTCGTTAGACTTTTTTGATGGCTATCGCGTGTACGAGCTTCAAAGTCATCCAGAATCGTAAACAGCTGCTCGGTCGTCATCTGTTCAGTTTTCACGACTGAGTAATCAAAAAAGGTCTTAAAACCCAGTGATTGAGCAAATTGATTACGCTTTTGGATGAGCTCAATGAAACCATTAGCCAGAAGCCATTGTTCAAGTCCTAATAGTGCTTGATGCGCCGAAAGCCTCACTTTTTCATTGTTATTGGTTCTTACTGTTGAACCGAGAACCGGTAACGATCCTTCTGTTTCCTCACCCGCTTCATTAACGTACGTCATCACGTGATTCTGTTTTTTCTCAAACAGCTCTGCTTCGAACTTGATGAGGTCTGCTTTTAGCGCCTGAGATTGTTGGGATTCGATAGCGTGAGATCTAAAGGTGGCTAACCAGCCATTTAGCCCTGTTAACGTGCTCTCTTTTTCTTGAACGTCTTGAATCTCGTCAATGGCAGAAATGTGCTTTTCGATAGCCGTAATTTGTTCAGCTGCACTAAGAAACTCGGTCCACTGAGTTTGCGCTTGTGTCGAGCCATCATGGTCGTCACTTATTCCCATGTAAGTATCCCAAAAGAAGTCTTCTTTTGCTTTATGAGTCGCAAGATACTTTTGATTCAATTCGTTGAGATAGTTCGTAGCAGTCATGATATTCCTTGAAAATAACGCTTGAATTTCAAGATTATGACACATTCATACGATGTATTTTGTGACATTGCGTATATCGGAATGTAAGTCACAAGGTGTCGGTTTACATTACGGCGTATGAGTGATAATTAATGAACTGTTAATGTTTTGTTTTTTGCTAGTATTGTTTAGGGAATATTCGCTGATTTTTATCCCCTTTTATTGAGTAAATTGATGTTCTCAATGTCAGCGTTTTTGTAAGGAAGAGGTTTAGGATGGATCCTATTTTATATATCGAAGTTGGTGGCGTTGTATGGCAGGTGATGGCCGATGGTACTTGGCTTCAAGTGCCCGCATCACAAACCAAAGTTGAAGGTGTGCAAGTTGTGAGCATTGAGCCTCAGAATTTGGACCAAACTCAACCTCTCACTGAACCGCAAATAGCCGCTGTAGAACAACAGTTGGAAGAGGTGGTTACTCAGCTTGTCAACAATATCGAAAGCGCACCTCAGCAACAGAACTCCGCCAATGACCAACCTAGCGCTAGCGCCTCTTTCATTGCTTACGTTCGTTCGACATTAGATGAAACTCTGGCAGAAGCCGGTTTTGATACTCGACCAACAGAATACTTTGAAGACGATACAACATCGAATGAAGGCAACCTCGACATACTTTTACCGAGTGCTGCATTAACCGTTGATATTTTAGATGGTGGTGATGGGTACGAAAACCAGTTCGAAGTACCTTCAGTTACGATAACGGGGACCGCTGTTGATGTTCGAGACGGGCGTACCGTTCTTCTAACGATCACCGATGTGAATGGCAACACAGTCACCACCACCGCAATAACAAATGACGAAGCTTATGTCGTCAACGGTGTTGATCTCTCTTCACTCGCGGAAGGTGACCTTAAGGTCGACGCGGTCATCGCCGATGACTTTGGCAATAGCATTACTGCTAACGACTCTACAATCAAAGACACTCTAGCCACAATCGATGTCGATTTTGATGGTTTTGGCGATGAGTTTTATAACAAATTCGAAGTCGATAATGGTGCCTTGGTAGGTACAGTAACTAATGTTGAAGATGGTCAGACGATAAGCATTTCCATTACTGATAGCCAAGGCCTCACCCAAGAATACACAACGACCGTATCGGGTGGTACATGGACTCTTACTCTACAAGACTACTCTAGTTTTGCGGAAGGGGAACTGACGGTGATTGCTAACACCATCGATGTTGCCGGAAATCCAACGACAGCGACAGACACCATTGTCAAAGATACGCTGGCGAGTATTACAGCAAGTGTTGATGATGGCGGGGATGGTGTTCTCAATAGTTTCGAAATCCAATCTGCCAAATTCCTTGGTACGGTACAAAATGTTGAGGATGGACAAACGGTCAACATCCGAATTTCAGATAGCACCACCAACGTGATCGTTCTAACGGCAACGGTTGTGAATGGTGCTTGGTCTGTTGAAGGCGTTGATTTAACGAGCTTTGCAGATGGCAGTATTTCTATTGAGGCTGACACTATTGATATCGCAGGTAACCCAGCGAATGCAGTAAATAGTGCAGGGGTCATTGTTATTGATACTGTTTCGCCAGTTATTGATATTGATACGTTAGATGGCTTTAGTATTTTGGCATTCCGTAGTGGCCAACTTACCACCATGCAGGGTACAACCAATGTTGCAGAAGGGCTCCCAGTTTACATTGAAGTAAGCGATGGGACTCAGACCCTAGTATTTGAAGGTGTTGTTGATTCTGCGGGTAACTGGCTGGTGGAGAATATTGATATTTCTGCCCTAGATTCATCTGCAGAATGGACGATTGACGCAAAAGTTTTCAATACAGTCGGCAACGAGGCCATCGATGACATGCCGACGATTATTCTTCCTGAATCTGTGGTGTTTTCGGAAAACGTCATCGGTATTTTTGGCGATGAAACACAAACATCAGATATTCGCATCGATTTTGCAGACATCTCGTTTGGTGATGATCAAAGTCTAGCTGAGTCATTAACCTCGCAAGGCTTAACGATTACTGTCGCAGTATCGTCTGACAAGCAAAGCTTGGTTGGAACACGAAGCGATGGCCAAATTGTATTCGATGCTGCTATTTCCGGCAGTAACGTAAACATCAATTTCTATAAGGCGATTGACCAAGAGGCTGATTTAGATTCTATTCAGACCGCGCTGGTTATTGAGGGTTTACAAACGGATGCGGACGGCACCACAGAGCTCGTTATTGGTCATCTGCCTATTGTTATTAAAGATTCGGAACCACTCATTTTTGATGAATTTTATGACGTTATTGAAGGTGAGGTGGTATCCGGCAATGTACTCAATAACGATATCTATCTTGATACCCAGCTAACCATAAAAAGTGTTGAAGTTGATGGGACGACCCAAACAATATCAGGCAGTGCTCCTGTATCATTTACTCTTGATGAAGGTGTTTTAACCGTCTTTGCAAATGGTCACTGGACGTTTGTCGCCAACAGAAACTTAGATCACACCGTAGCTCAAAACATCAGTTTCAACTATGTCGCAGGCGATAGCAGTAATGACTTCGGAAATGGCACCGCGGTTATCGATATTTTCGATGGTGATGCTGGACAAATACTGGATGGGGATGCAACCACCACAGAAACAGATGTTTCGGACGGTATACAAACCGTTGTCGGGCAATTTACAGTTTTAGGAGAGTCTGATAATCCTGACCCTGATTCATTAGTGTTTAGTGCTGATACCCTCAACCAGCTTGATGCCTTGAACCTGACAACAAGTGAAATTCTCTTTCCACTGTCTTACACGCTTTCTGCTGATGGGAAAGTTATTACCGCTCAAGTAAGTGGTGAGACGATCTTTACACTGACACTTTCCGCAACTTCAAGTGGTGATGATGTTTTAGCTAATGTCACGCTCGTGTTGAATAAACCACTTAACCACGAATTGGTTAAAGATTCTTTTACTCTGCCAATGCTCATTGAAGGTAATGATCTCGATGGAACACCATTAGGGGAAGGGCGATTCGAATGGATTGTGAAAGATGGTTCTGACCCTATATTAGTATCTGTCAGTGATGCTGCGGTTGATGAATCTGACCTCTCAAGTGGTGCAACGACAAGCACTGGTGTTTTCAGTCTCAATTTAGGAAGTGATTACGAGGGAGCACTTTTTTTCAACTTAGCTGATCAACCCATGTTATTTAGCGGAGGCGAACAGATTGTCTACACGGTCTCACCGAGCGGAAACTTACTCACCGGTTACGTTGGTTCTGTCAGTGCGGAGAACGTTGCTTTTACGCTTAGCTTCCCTCAAACAGATAGCCAAGTTGACTCGGATGTAACCTACACATTTGTTTTAAATAAAGGCTTGGATCAAAGTTCCCCTACAGACCAAATTCCATTTGTTGTCACTGCCAGAGATGATGACAACGATGAAACCAAATTAACCTTGAACGTGTCAGTGACTGATGGCGGTGAGCCGACGATTGGTTCGGGAACTGTTGAGTTGAGTGAAACCCCTATCGCTGATAGCATACCTTCGGGAGTTGGCTCAACAGCAAACGTGAGCTTAGCCGTTACCGCGGGCAATGACCCTCTGGTTTTCTTAGGTTTGGATGTGACCACTGGTCAAGCTGTTCTCGACAGTGATGGTATAGCGGTAACCAATAATGGTGAAGCGCTAACTTGGCGTGATAACGGTAATGGTACCTTTGATGCAGTTCTCGGTAACGGTGATGCTGTTTTCAAAATCAAACTACCAGATAACTTCAGCCTTGAAGCCAATGGTTCAACAAGTGTTGATGTCGTCATTGAGCTTTATCAGTCCATTGATCATGGCTCTGGTTCTAAAGATACCGAGCTGACGATCCCAGCGTCTATCGTCACCATTGACTCTGATGGATCGAGAGACACGCAAGAATCCGACATTAAAATATACGACGGTAAAGATCCTGCATTCTCAATTGTAGGCAGTATATCTGTTGATGAAGATGGACTCATTGGTGACAACGAACAAGCCGGTACTGAAGAGCCGAGTCCATCTATATCCATAATTCAAGGCTCGGACGATATTGCTTCCGTATCAATTAATATTGATGCATTTGATGCTCTCGGTTACACCAGTGGTGGGCGAGCGATTTCCTTACAGGAAGTAAATGCCGATGGTTGGCATTACGCGCAAGATTCGTCAGGTAACGATATCTTCCGAATTCGCTTCAACAACGATGGCACCACCGAGTTTAACCTTTATGGACCGCTCGATCATGCCACGGGTGACGGTGAAAATAACCTTGCTGTGAATTTTGAATTGGTTGTCACAGATGCCGACGGCGATAGCTCTGATCCCGCTATTTACTCTGTAAACGTAACTGACGCAGTTCCAATTGCGCGAAGTGGTTCTATTGAGTTAGTGGAAGGCGACAACCTTAACGGACAGTTTTTAACGGAAGAATTTGCTGGCGCTGATGGCGCCACCATTATTAGTTTCGATTATCGCGGTACTACTTACACCTTTGTAGATGCTGATACCCCAATAACCATTGATCTAATCAACGATTTTGACAGTGGTAGCGTATACGGCCAGTTTACTCTCTCATCAGACGGTAGCTACCAACTAACGACGAAACCGAATGTAACGACCAACCCTGCCGATCCCAAGATCGTCGATGACATTGACTATTTGGTGCGAGATGCCGATGGCGATGAAGTCGTTAGTAACGCTGAGCTCATACTGGATGATAACGAAGGTTTTATTCGTTATGAAGATTCGGAAACCACAGAAGATAACGATGCGATTATTGTAGTCAGTGTTTCAACTGGAGATATTGACCAAAGCGAAACCGTTACGGCTATTGAGTTCTCCGAAGCATCTTTAAACGGTGGTAGTTTGTACCTTGATGACGTATTGCTTCAAGTTGTAGACGGCAAAGTCACCTTGTCTGGAAGTCAATTGGCTGCAATTGATAGTCAGTTTACAGGCCCGAATGGACAGTTGACCTATCGTCCAGCTCTGCATGAGTCCAATACCACGTCGACGGTTATTTTGGCGATCAACGCGATTATTAGTACCGATACTGTACCAAAAGAGCTGACCGCTGATATTGCTGTTTCTGTTTTACCTGTAGCTGACGCACCTGATTGGTCTGATTCGGTCTTCACTTATCAATCCGTGGAAGATGATGCCGACCCTATCAAGCTTGATATTACCGCTCAACTCGTTGACCAAGATTCGTCGGAAACACTAACTTATACGATAAGTGGTATTCCAGATGGTCTGAATATCACCTTGAACGGAAATGCCGTTAAAGAGGGTAAGGAGTACACTCAGAATCAAATCGACAAAATGGAAATCAGAGCTGATGAAAATTTAGCGGGTCGATTTGAATTTGAAATTACTGCGATTGCGACTGAAGCAGGAAATACCTTTGCGGATCCAGATGATAGAACTGCCGATATTGTTAATACTGTAGTCGTTGAGATCTCACCGGATGCGGACACTCCAATTTTATCTGTTAAAGATTACAAAGGTTTGGAAGATGAAAACATCTTCTTAAAGAACGTAATCAATGGTGCGTTGACTGATACCGATGGTTCTGAATCTTTAAGTTATCAGATTGAAGTGCAAGACGGCTGGGCGATTCAAGGAGGATTGTTTGACCTAATTGGTCCTAATACTTATCTCGTGTCTGCTGAAGCGATAGAGAACGGCACCGCTTATTTAATCCCAAAAGAAGACATCAGCTCCTTTACGGAAGACCTATTCATTAACGTGACTGCCGTTTCTTATGAATCGACAATTGACTCGTTAGACCCTGTTAATGTGACTGCGCTTAGCGATACTAAAACCATCAATATTTTCCTCAAAGGTGTAGTGGATGAGCCTGTTGTTGTGGATGGAGGCAATGCACACTGGGAATATGATAGCGACACTAAAGTCATCAGCAATCAATCTGTTCTCAATGAAGATGGTTTGATTCGACTCGACTTTGTTGTTCAAACCTCAGATGACGATGTTTCAGAAGAGATCAACATTCTCCTGACCAACATCCCTGAAGGCACTTTGCTGGTGGATGCTCTGGGTGAACCAGTGTCACTGACGATTGCTTATATCGATGATGTTACTGGCGCAGTATTCCAAGTCTCTAATGCACAATTGAATGATTTGTATCTTAAGCCAGTCGCTGATTTCAGTGGCGAACTGGAACTTACCGTTATTGCTATCTCAACTGAACCTGACGGTGATTCGGGCGAATTTCCGATGACCTTGAAGGTAGAGTTAGCGCCTGTTGTTGATCAAAAAGATGGCCAAACGGTAAGCACTCAAGGTATTGAAGACAGCCAAATCGGATTGAATCTTGAACCATCTGTAAATCAAGATGTCGATGGCAGTGAGTCTTTAACTGGGTATGTGATTGATAGCCTTCCTGCTGATCTGACTCTCTATTTTGACGGCAGTGTGATCGAAGTGCCTGCTTCAGGTTTGGATTTAGAGAGCCTATTGGATAGCACGACGCCAACATTATCGGAGCTTTTAAACAGCGGCAGGTTGTCAGTAACGGCAACTGAAGATTTGAGCGGCACGTTCTCAATCCCAATTACTTATGAAGTTACAGATACGTCGCCGACGGGCGCGACCGATGTAAAAGATATCTCGGGATCCATTAGTGTCACTGTTGATGCGAGGGTCGAGTCAGATACACGTTTAGAAAGTTCGGGTCAGCTGTACACCAGTGATGACGGCTCTCCGGTCAACGTGTCAGATGCGGTTACTTTTGTTGATGCTGATATGGATGGCTCTGAGTACTTAGATTATATCTTGATCGATGTACCTGATGGTTATTCTTTGATTATCGACCACCCGAACGGAGCCGCTCAAGATATTTCAGGAAACTGGATTATCTCGGCGAATGGCCTAACGAGTGATTCTATCCAAGAATTGGCGCAAGAAATCCTGAGCGGCATGACGATCTCCAGCCCAAGTGACACCCCTGTGTTAGATATTGTGGTGCGTGCTCGTGTCATTGATGGTGAAGATTCGAAATACATTGATACCTCATTCCAAATTCAGATTACAGGTCATGACGGCGGGGGCGGTTCTTGTGACCCTGTCGGCCCACCAAGTCCAATCCAACCTGATGGCGATATTAAAACGCCAGAAGGTGAAGATATCGATCTAACGGGTTTATTAAATACTGATGTTGCCAGTGACCCAGACAACACGATCTCTTTCTATATTCCAGCTGACTCTCTGCCTGAAGGCGTCGAGATTTCAGGGGAAGGTGTTATTGCTGAATATGATGCAACTGGTGAAGTGGTCGGTTACTCGATTACTGCTGGTGGTCTATCGAAGTTAACGCTAACTGGGTTAGATGAAGACTTTGCAGGGTGCATTGATTTCACGATAGAGACGGTCGAAACCTCACCGTGTAATGGTGAAACAGTCACGACAAATCAAACGATCAGTATTCAAGTACTGCCTGTTGTCGATGACATTACGGTTGCAACGGATTCGACAACAATCCAAGAAGACATCACAACGGATCTTAATCTTGAGCTTGTTCTTGGAGATAGCGTTGAAGAAGGCCAGTTAATCACGGGTGAAGGCAACAGCGCTACTGGTAAAGAGACCGTTAACTCTCTGACCATCACAGTATCAAATGGTGTGACACTGTCGGAAAGCCCTGCCGATACTGGCTTGTTGGTTGATAACGGCAATGGCACATGGACGGTAACCGATCCTAGCCGA
Organism: Vibrio pomeroyi; assembly: GCF_024347595.1. Taxonomy (NCBI): domain Bacteria; kingdom Pseudomonadati; phylum Pseudomonadota; class Gammaproteobacteria; order Vibrionales; family Vibrionaceae; genus Vibrio; species Vibrio pomeroyi. The sequence continues at coordinate 801,599 of NZ_AP025507.1, forward strand.
TTGAGTGATGTGTTGGTGACACCACCAGAACACTACAGTGGTGAAATTACCTTAACGGTAACAGCCAATATTACCGATGAAGCGGATTGCGTAACTGAAACGGATACGCAAGATAAAACGACTGTAGTGACGATCACGGTTGAACCTGTCGCTGACGCGGCAAACTTGGTAACACAAGACATTGTCGGCGATGAAGACAACTATATTTCATTGTCATCACTTAGCGCAGAGCTGATTGACCAAGATGGCTCTGAAAATATGTCCTTGGCATTGAAAGGCGTGCCTGAAGGCGCAATTGTCGCGTTAAAAGTGGGCGATAGTTACGAATTGGTACCGAATAATGGCGTCGATGGCGGCACTTTTGATGGTAACCCTACTTACGAGTGGCAGCTGGATCCGAGCCAGCTCGCAGATCTCGTTATCATGCCGCCACGAGATTTCAGTGGTGACATGAATCTTGTACTTGAGGCGATTACTCAAGAAATCGGCACCACAGAAATTCGTTATACCGAATCTGAATTCACGGTCGGTGTGAACCCTATTGGTGACAAGGTTGAGTTCTTCGATTTACCTGAACAACTGACGGGCAGTGAAGATGAAGGCATTGTTATTCCGCTTGATGCGAATAGCTTTGAGACGAATAGTGATGAATTCTTGTCAATTACGGTAACGGTAAATGGGACTTCGGACCCATCAGGGTTAGTTGGGTTAGACCGAATTCGAATTGGCTCTGAAACCAGTTCTTTCACCAGTGTTGGTGGCATCATACAGGCGACGATCATCGTAAAAGCCAGCTCTGTCGATGAGCTCGAATTCTTTGCAGGCGATGCGTTTGGTAATCTCGATATTACGATTACAGGCCGAACGGTCGATCAAAACACTGTACTTGGTGAGTTAGTGGTCGACACGGGTGACCCAAGCTCGCAAGACATGACGCTTGTTATCACACCAGAACCTGATGCTCCGTTACTGAGCGTTGAATACCCATCGATAGTCGCGGAAGCGAGTGGCACGATTCCTCTAGGCTTAGATCTTTCTTTGGTTAACCCCGCGGATTCAGAGGAGGGTTTTATCACCATCTATGACATACCTGCAGGTTTGACCTTCTCACATGGTTCGATGGTCGGAGGACAATACGTGGTGGACCTGGCAGATGTACCTAACCTGGCGATAACAGGGGGCTACAGCAGTGGTGATCAATTTGAGCTAACGATTGAGCCGTCTGCAGAGATAGGCAACAACCAAGCGGTAGGTTTGCCTCAAACGGTATCGGTTGAATTTGTCGCTGAAGGAGACTCTACGATTACCGCAACAGAGGATAACGATCTGCTGATTGGCGGCGCAGGCTCAGATAATTTTGTATTTGAATCGTCAGGTTTGGGGAGTGCAGAGACCCCAAGCTACGATGTGGTTCAAGATTTTGATGCGTCTCCAAATACAGATGCAATTGACCTCTCAGGTATTCTAGGAAGCCTTGGGCTGAATACCGGAGTAGGAGCAACACAATACCTAGATTTAGAAGAATCTGGAGAAGGCGTAACCATTTCTATTAAACCAAATGGTGATGAAGACGTTCAACAAAACATCTTACTTGCCGATGTCACGTACGACGATCTGTATCAAGGTGACAGCAGCAGTGCATTAGAAGCACAAATTTTACAAAAAATGATAGAAGACAATAATTTAACGCTGTAAGTTAGATGTACAGTCTATAAAAGGAAGTTTAGATTGGTAGAACAAAAAGACAGCTGGCTAGGTTGTGTTGAGTGGTTGTGTGAGCATTTTAATGTTCGCAGCCATCCTTCCAAAATAGTGTCTGGCCTACCTTTAGATGAAGGCCGGCTCAATGAATCCCTTTTTCCAAGAGCGATTGAGAAGTCGGGGTTAACGCTGAGCCACGTTAAAAAAGAATTACTGATTCAATGTCAGTTCCCTGTTGTTGCCGTTAATTCTGCGACAGGGACTCCTCTTGTCGTCACTCAAAGTTCCGGTGGCGACTTTCATGTATTGGATTGCGAAACTAATTCAAGCCAACAAACCCTTTTAAAAGACTTGGTTGCTAAAGTAGAACCGTATGTGTGGCAAGTGGGTGCTCAAGCGCTTGATGATGCCCGCGTACAATCCCATGAACGTAGCGAGAATAAATCCAATACTCGTTGGTTATGGCGTGTCGTCAAAGAAGTGAAGCCTTGGTATCGAGACCTGTTTATCGCTTCATTTTTGATCAACTTACTCGCGTTAGTTGTACCTCTGTTTACCATGAACGTTTACGACCGTGTGGTACCAAACCAAGCGTTTAATACCTTGTGGGTGTTGGCCGCAGGAGTGGGCATTGTCGTTATTTTTGATTGGGTGTTGAGAAGTTCACGAAGCTCTGTGACTGATATGGCTGGGCGCTATATTGATAACAAGTTGTCTTCTCAACTGTTCTCTAAAGTGCTCGGTATGAAGTTGGAAAATCGACCTCAATCGGTAGGTGCATTTGCCAGACAGCTTCAAGACTTCGACAGCGTGAAAGATTTTTTCACTTCCATATCTTTGGTCACGTTAGTCGACTTACCGTTCACCTTGTTATTCCTTTTCCTTATCGGTTGGCTCGGTGGGGCGATGATGTTCATACCTGTCGCGATCATGCTTGTTTTGATTGTGTTGAGCATAGCGATGAAAGGCAAAGTCGAGAAAACATTCGATGAAACCGCACGTTTATCAACACAAAGACAAGCGCAGCTGTTTGATTGTTTAACAACCCTTCCGGACATTAAACAAAATAACGCTGAAGGTATTACTCAAAAGCGTTGGGAGCAGACGATTTCATCGCTCTCTCAATGGCAGACTCAATCTCGCCACTATTCGAATATCGTGACGCACTCCATCCAGTCGAGTCAGCAGATTGTCACCATCACTCTGATCATCTTCGGTGTTTATCAGATCTCTGAAGGCCTATTGAGCATGGGCGGCTTGATAGCTGTGGTGATGTTGAGTGGACGCGCTGCGAGCTCGGTGAATCAACTTTCTCTTTTAATGCTGAGATTCCAACAAACACGATCGGCCGTCGAAGGCCTGAATCAAATCATGGAGTTACCTCAAGAAGAGTCTAAACACCAAGTAATCGATAAGGGGCACTTTGATGGCGGGGTTAGGTTGGATGAAGTCATGTTTACCTATCCAGAAACGCAAAGTCCTGCGTTAAAGGAAATCTCTCTTGAGATAAAACCGGGTGAACGAGTTGGCCTTGTGGGCGCAGCAGGAGCCGGAAAAACCACGCTTTTATCGATTGTTGCTCGCCAATATTTACCCACAACAGGGCAAGCTTTTTATCAAGAAATCGATGGGCAATTGTGGCCAACCAGTGTGTTGCGCAGTGGCATGGGCTGGGTAGGGCAAACCACCAATCTTATCTTCGGAAGTGTTTACGACAACGTCACGCTTGGGGCGACTAACGTTGATGAGGAGAAGTTGAGACAAGCTCTACAACAGTCGGGTTTGAATGGTTATATGGGGCGCTTAAGCAATGGCTTAGAAACGCCAGTTGGTGAAGGTGGCCGATTGCTTTCAGGGGGCCAACGCCAAGCTGTGGCGATAGCGAGAGCATTATATCGTTGTCCAAAGCTATTGATCATGGATGAGCCGACCAGCGCGTTAGATAACCAAGCTGAAATACAGTTCTTCAATGCACTACAAAGCATGCCGAGAGAAACCTCGATGCTGATCAGTTCGCATAAATCTTCTTTCTTGATGATGTGTGACCGTGTGATTGTGTTGGATAAAGGCCAGATCGTGGCTGAGGGTGAGCCAAAAGATATCCTCTCTCTACAGAAGAAAAGTGTTCCGAAAGGAATCAGTCGTTTTAAGACGGTTTCAGTGGTGAAGGGAGGTCGTCATGAGTAATGATATTCAGTGGACCAACAATCACTTGGCATTCCGTTCTCGTAAGCTGATTTGGCTAAGTGCTCTACTTATTGTCTCGATTATCGGTTGGGCGACGTGGGCAACACTAGAAGAAGTGGTGATCGGTGAAGGCAAAGTTGTGCCGAGCCTTTCAGTTCAAACCATTCAGAGTCTAGAAGGCGGCTTGGTTCAAGAGATCATGGTACGACAAGGTCAATCTGTCGTGAAAGGCCAACCTCTGGCTAAGCTAGAAGACACGCGTTTTAAAGCCGCTTTTCTAGAGTCGGCTCAACAAGCGGATACCTTACTTGCTCAACAATTAAGATTAAAGGCTGAACTGTCGACGGTTGTTTTAAATAACGATGCGAAAGAGTGGTATGAGCGAGTGGTCTTGGTGCCACAAGATATTGCTGTTGATGTATCAAGTCATCCCGCGTTGATGAACGCAAAAGCAAACTACCGAGAGCGCTTAGGTCAGTTGAAATCTGAGCTTGAAGAGGCGGCACTTCGCATTGAGCAACAAGACCAAGCGCGTGTTGATACGCTGAATAATATCCAGACTCTAGAAAGTAGCCTAGATATCGTTATTCGTGAACGCAACATGCTCAAAGACGTGGTCGCGAGCGGCGCGGTTGCTGAGGTTGAACTGCTGAAGCTGAACCGTGATGTGGTGAAGCTGAAAGGCGATATTGCCAGCTCAAAAGTGGCGGCTCAAAAACAGATAGCTGCTTACTCAGAATCGATAGCGGATCATCGCAGCATCGCACTCGACTTTCGTGCCAAGGTACAAGGTCAATTGAATGAAGTGGCCAGTAAAATCGCGCAATTGAACGAAAGCCAACAGGCGATTGCCGACCAGTTGAAACGAACTGAAATTTTGGCGCCCGTCGATGGCACGGTGAAAGAGATATTTGTTCGCACCATTGGCGGTGTGGTGAGGCCGGGTGAGCCAATTATTGAGCTGATTCCGTCGAACAGCCAGTTGATTGTTGAAGCCAGAATCTCGCCACAGGATATTGCCTTCGTGCATAAAGGTTTGGGCGCCACGATTAAATTCACTGCTTATGATTTTGTCATTTATGGTGGGCTTAAAGGCGAGGTGACTTATGTCAGTGCTGACGCCTTGCAAACAGAAGATGGCAACGCCTATTACCGAGCCCATATTCAGTTAAATGAAGACCAACAACAAAACTCTGCCTTTAGCATTATCCCAGGAATGCAAGTGGCGGTTGATATCTTAACCGGTGAAAAAACAGTATTGAGTTATTGGTTAAAACCTATTTTACGAGCTAAGGAAAACTCACTTCGCGAACGATGAAGTGGGTTAAAGCATAAATATAAAAGGAAGTGTAATGCATTCAAAATTCTTACTCTCTTCTTGCTTACTAATGAGCGGACTGTCTCAAGCAGCCTCATTGGAAGAGTCCGTGGCCTTTGCCATAGACTACAGCCCAGAGATATTGGCGCAGTACTCCCGATACCAGTCGGTGATAAGAGACGGTGACGCTGCAGGCGGTTTGTATATGCCGCAAGTTAATCTGTACGCGGCTGCAGGTTATGAAGAGACGCGTTATAACAGTGGTAGCAAACTTGACACTGATGACCGTGGACTAACGCGAACAGAAATCGGCGTTAAAGTCTCCCAGTTACTATTCGATGGTTTTAAAACAACGTCGAACGTCGACCGACTAACATTTGAAGCTGAGGCTGAACGTTTAACCCTGATTTCACGTGCTGAAAATGTATCGTTAGATGTGGTGAGAAACTATCTCGATATCTTGAAAGCTGAGACGCTGCTTGAACTGTCCAAGCGTAATGTAAAAGAGCATCAAGAAATCTATCAAGACATCCAAGATAAAAAGAGTAAAGGCCTAAGTAGTAACTCGGATCTGGCTCAAATCTCTGCTCGTGTTGCGACGGCGCAATCTTCATTGATAGCTGCTCAGAACAACCTGTTTGATTTGCAAACTCAGTACCTACGTTTAGTGGGCAAGCCTGCTGTAAATTTGGTTTATCCCCGTTTTGATTACGCTCTATTACCAAGCTCAGCACAGGTCGCACTTGAACAAGCTGTCGAGAATCACCCAGAAATCAAAGCCTCTTTGCTTGATATCGATGCCGCTCGGAAAGAGATGCGTAGAGAGAAAGGCGATTACTATCCAGAAGTAAAACTGGAACTTCATGCCAACAAAAATGACAACGTGTCTAACCCACCGGGTGGTGTTGATGAAGACGCGAGAATCATGCTGACCATGGATTATGATCTGTTTAACGGCTTCTCTACTGACTCTCGTGTTGAATCGTCAGCATGGCGTGTTGAAGAGGCAAGAGCGATTCGCGTGAGAACCGAGCGTGAAGTGAAAGAGGGTACTCAACTTGCTTGGAACGCCTACAAAATGCTTGAACAACAAAAGTCTCTACTTCAACAGAACGTGGACGCGGCCAAAATTGCAGAACTGGGTTACATCCAACAATTTAATGTAGGTAGACGAAGCCTGTTGGATGTACTCGATGCAAAAGTGGAAGTGTTCTTGGCTCGAAGAAACTTCATCAGCACTGAATACGATCAAACGTTAGCGGCATACCGCGTACTGAACGCGATGGGCATGTTGACCTACGCATTAAGGGTTGAACACCCAGAAGAGTGGCAAGGGGAGAACAAGTAATGAGATATTTTAAACTAGCGCTACTTAGTTCTATCTTGCTAATGGGTTGTGCAGAAACGCCCGACACGACAATGACTCGTCATCAAATTGATGATCTAGCGGATGATGACCGTGATGGGGTGATTAACCAACGCGATCTTTGTGCTGATACTCCAGAAGGCGTAACGGTAGATATTAAAGGCTGTGCCAATTGGAAAATCGTCGAAGATGTTGAAGTGTTAAGCGTGGCATTTGATTTCGATAAGTACGCCCTTAAACCTGAACATACTGCGGTACTCAATGAACTTGTTCGTTTACTGGGAGAACAGCCAGACGCATCGGTGACTTTGGTTGGCGATACCAGTTCTGAGGGTACAAACACTTATAACAAGGCACTGGCGAAGAAAAGGACTGGCGTGATTCGAGATGCACTGATTGACAGAGGCATCGATGGTGAGCGAATTTTCGAACAAGAATTTACCCAAATAACCAGCTTAACTCAGCATCTTCATAAGCGTAAGCGCAGGACCATCGCAGTGTTAAAAACAGAGAGCATGGAAGTGAATCCATCTTGGAATATCTTCACCTCAGAGATGCAGCTCGACAGTAACAGCGATGTGGAATCTAAGACATCGATTGACCCAGTAGGAGGCCAGTAATGAAACGTCTATCGAATAAATCGAGCTTACTACTTGCTGCTGTACCTATGTTGTTCTCGGCATCGACGTTCGCAAGTGATGCCAGTGAAATTGGTTTGGTCGCAATTGAGCCGAATATGCAGGGCCTTGTTGAAGACTTACTTAAGAGCCAAGAGATCGATCTAGATATCTTGCTGAGTGATAGCGTCCCAGAGCAGATGATCATGCAACGCTCACGCGTTGGTATTACTTCCAAAAAGTGGACTGACAAAGAGATGGCTAGGTTCGACATGCGCTACGGCTATAGGCCGACAGAGCTGATGTTTACCGCCGACGTGATTGCGATTTTAGCGAATGAGAATAACCCTGCAACATCCATCAGTGTCGCTGAACTTATCGATGTGTTTGGTTGCTCTAACGACCCTAAACATCCCAAATGGACGCCAAGTAGTGACACTCGAGGTGGTGAAAGCCTAGACACACACATGTTGCCTTTCGCTATCGACCATAATCTGCAAGGCCATACTACGTTTTCTAGTTGGGTCGAGTGTGGATCTGACGGAGAGTATGCGAATACTCAATTCTTAGCGGATCTGCCGGATCTGATTAACAAGATCGAAGACGAGGATGCCGCCATTGGTTACACCGTCTACTCAGATCAAATCTCAGATGTGAAATGGCTGAGTGTGGTTGATAATCTAGGTGTGAACTACGACTTAAACAAAGAGACGATCCTCTCTGGTCGTTACCCATTAGCCACGGTTTATTACATGTACCTGAATATTCCAGCGCATCGTAAAGGGTTTACTGAGCAAGAGAAGTTCTTTGTTGGGCTTACTTTGTCGGAAGAACATCAAAGCGTGTTGAATCAATACGGTTTCATCAGTTTGCCGCCAGAAGCCATTCAACGTAATAAAGTAAGACTATCGCTTGAAGAGCCAGCAATAGAAGGTGGCTATAAATAATTGGTATGATGTGTTGTATGTGAGGCATGGGAATGGTATTGTTAGTTCCGTAATGGTTCTCAACGTGACGAATTACGTTATTCGGCGATAGAATTTATCTAGCGGGCATGTATGCCCGTTTTTTTTCGCCTAAAATTTGTGGCTCTGGCGTTTGTTTGTTGATTGGTCGCGTATAATGGACGGTTCTTATCGCGCAAAATAAGCACAATCATGAGAACTTTTCCTACCTTAATCTTACCTTTGTTACTGGTTTTGAATGCCATTGTATTCTCCGTACAAGCAACCGAAAGCTGGTGGCTGCGAACGGTATTCAACACAAGTTCAGATCAGCCAAGTGCTCAAAACTATATTAACGATATCGATCTCATGGATTGTGGTGACATAGAAGGCACTCTGCTGTGCAGTGACCAAACCAAATATTACGATCTGGATGTTTACGTTGAACTGGAGTTAAGTGAATCAAGCATTGAAGTAGTCCGCATAAGCTTGCCGTATTCAAACCTAAGTTACACCAAGCTTCAGGCTTACCTTCGTCAAGATGGCTTTGCTCTGAGTTTTATTCGTATTGGGGAAGATGAGTTTGATGTCGTCGCTCAACTCGAACACGCAAAACGTGAGGGCGTTGGTTTTGATGAGGTAGATAAGCAGCTAGTAGAATTTATTAATGCGCCACACCATTCATCTGATCAAGTGAGTTTATGGAACGTTCCTAGCTCATCGAATGCTAGTTTGTCTTCTCCTCGGGTTCAGTTACACAGTGATGGTGATAACTTAACAGTTGAACTAAATCGCTTTTAATTGCTCAAATTTATAGATGCTTTCGTAATTCATTAGAGAGAATAAGCCTTTTGGAATAAAGGTTCACGGGCAGACAGCAAGTTATTATTCATTTTAGTGTTCGTTTTTCTGTGGCTCTCACATTTTTGGCAAGCGTTTACTTTTGCCATTTGTTATACGTTGAGCCTTCGGTAAAACGAGCATAGGATACGTTCAGTATTGATAAAGGAGACAACCCATGGTTGCAAGAGTAACGACAGCGCCACAAGGCCCAGAACTTTCTGAGTTGGTGCAAGGATACTGGCGTACAGCTGAATGGGGCATGACCCCGCAACAACGCCTGACTTTCCTTAAGCAGCACATTGATCTTGGCATCACAACTGTTGATCACGCGGATATCTACGGTAACTACCAATGTGAAAAGTTGTTTGGTGAAGCATTAGCGCTTGAGCCGAGCCTTCGTGATGATATTCAAATCGTCACCAAGTGCGATATCAATTTGTGTGGTGACCACACTCCTGATCGTAAGATCAATCACTATGACACCAGCGCGCACCATATTTACCAATCAGTAAATAACTCACTAGAGCGCCTCGGTGTTAACGATATCGACGTATTGCTGATTCATCGCCCAGATGTACTGATGGATGCCGATGAAGTAGCAGAAGCGTTCGCAGAGCTGCATAAAGTCGGTAAAGTTAAGCACTTTGGTGTTTCTAACTTTTCACCGCGTCAGTTCGAACTGCTTCAATCTCGCCTTGGTAAGCCATTAGTAACTAACCAAGTTGAAATTAACCCACTGAACTTCGAAGTTGCCCATGATGGCACGCTAGATCAACTGCAGATGAACCGCATTCGCCCAATGGCGTGGTCTTGTCTTGGTGGTGGTAGCATCTTCAGTGGAGATTCAGCACAAGCGATTCGTGTTCGTGATGAGCTAGAAGCGATTCGTCAAGAAGTGGGTGCAGACAGCGTTGATCAAGTGATTTACGCTTGGGTTCGTCGTTTACCGTCTAATCCAATTGCGATTATTGGCTCAGGTAAGATTGAACGTGTGGAGACGGCTGTTGATGCACTGAAAATTGAACTGACTCGCGAGCAGTGGTACCGCGTATGGGTAGCATCTAAAGGTCATGGTGTGCCATAGAAAGCAATTTACATAGAAGCAAAAGCCAGCTAAGAAGCTGGCTTTTTTGTGTTCGCCTAACATGTTGCTTCAAAACTGTGATTAAGGTGGAATAATTTTCAAAAACACTCATAATGCACTCTGTTTTTCACCAGTTGGATATTTCCATTGAGCACTTCAAAATTCTCTTCAATCGCCCTTAAACCAGAGCTTCTAAATACGTTAGATTCTCTTGGTTATACTGAAATGACGCCGATCCAAGCGTTAAGTCTTCCTACTATCCTAAATGGCAAGGACGTTATCGGTCAGGGTAAAACGGGTTCAGGTAAAACAGCTGCTTTTGGTTTAGGCGTGCTGCAGAACCTACGCGTTAAGCGTTTCCGTGTTCAGTCTTTAGTGTTATGTCCGACTCGTGAGCTTGCAGACCAAGTAGCAAAAGAGATCCGTACTCTTGCTCGTGGTATTCACAATATTAAAGTGCTGACACTATGTGGCGGTATGCCAATGGGCCCTCAGATTGGTTCACTAGAGCATGGCGCACACATTCTTGTGGGCACTCCTGGTCGTATTCTTGACCACCTAGAGAAAGGTCGCATTGACCTGTCTGAGCTGAATACACTTGTGTTAGATGAAGCGGATCGCATGCTAGAGATGGGTTTCCAAGACGCTTTGGATGCAGTGATTGAAGCGGCGCCAAAAGAACGCCAAACTCTGCTATTCAGTGCAACTTTCCCTAAACAGATCAAATCTGTTGCAGACCGCATTATGCGTAACCCAGAAATGGTGAAGGTTGAATCAACGCACGATCACTCAAGCATCCAGCAACACTTCTATAAGTTAGAAGGTTCTGAAGCTCGTGATGACGCTCTAGAGTTGCTGCTACTTCATCACCAACCGGAATCTGCGGTTGTGTTCTGTAACACCAAGAAAGAAGTGCAGAACGTAAACGATGAGCTAAGCCACCGTGGTTTCAGTGTCATCGAACTTCATGGCGATATGGAGCAGCGTGAACGTGACCAAGCTTTGGTTCAGTTCTCAAACAAAACGATCTCGATTCTAGTTGCGACAGACGTTGCGGCTCGTGGTCTTGATGTTGATAACCTAGACGCTGTATTCAATTTTGAATTGTCTCGCGACCCTGAAGTTCACGTACACCGCATTGGTCGTACTGGCCGTGCAGGAAGCAAAGGCGTCGCTATCAGCTTCTTTAGCGAGAAAGAGATGTACCGTGTTGCTCAAATTGATGAGTACATGGATATGCCGATTGAGCCATCTGAGCTTCCAGCAAAACCTATTGCTAAGCCGTACTACTCAAACATGGTAACCATTCAGATTGATGGCGGTAAGAAAGCTAAGCTTCGTGCAGGCGATATTCTTGGTGCATTGACTGGTCAAGGTGGTATTGATGGTAAATCAGTAGGTAAGATCAACCTATTTGCAATGCGTGCTTACGTTGCTGTAGAACGCTCTGTCGCTAAGAAAGCACTGAACAAGATTGAATCAGGTAAAATGAAGGGTCGTCAATTCCGCGCCCGAATCCTGAAGTAATTCGAGACTGAAGCCCTTTACTGCGAGCTGCCATTATTAACGGCGAAGCGGTAAAGGGTGTTTCACAAAATGCCACTCAAGTTTCTTCTCTTAGGTTTATCGACCTAGTCCTCTATATCAAAGCATTATTCATCGGGTCTTATCGAATAAAGATCGTTGATATGTTTTCCTTCGCTAACATACCAATTCATCGCTTCCTGTCGATTGTGAACGAATATCGTGATTGTGGTTATTGAACCATCATCAAAATAACAAAGCTCATATTCTAAATCGCTTGGGTGCTCAGGAATAGCGGCCATAGCTTGCCTCCCAAATATCAATCATTTGAAAACGCTACCCCGTTTCTTTTATAGGGTTCGTATTACGTCAAATGAGTAATAAAATTCAAGTTACATCACTGCCGTTAATTATTTTTAGTTTAATCATTTGCCTAAATAGATGGTTTAGCAAGGTTAAGTCTCAATTTATCTGAAAGTTTTTACGAACAGCTGCTTTTATAGCTAATGTTATAAGATCAAGAGTGAATCTGATAAAGCTGTTTACAGGTTCGCTGATCAGTAGAAGTTTGTGAGAGGGTGTAATGAGAAAATGCCGTTGGTTAATGTTATTGGTGTGCTTCCTATTTGCTGGGTGTGGGACTAAATTCGCCTATAACAATATCAGTTGGTTTGCGGTCAGCTATATCGAAGACTTTGTTTCCTTATCTAATAGTCAAGAGTCCGAGTTAGAAGCCCGTCTAGACTCATTGCAAGCCTGGCATAAAGAAACTCAACTCCCACTGTACATTTCGCAATTAGAAGCGCTTCAAAGTATTACTCGTCCTGATATGAACTCTGCGTTTATCGTCGACCAAAGTGAGCAAATTAAAAATCATATTCGCTCGATCGTTAATAAGTTTGCACCCGATGTTTACTCGTTAAGTATGCAACTTAGCGCTAAGCAAGATAGCGAGTTCTTAAAAAACTTTAGAGAAAAGCAGCAAGACTATTACGAAGAAAGATTGTCGTTGAATGACGAAGATTCCAGAGAGCGATATCGAAATCGGATAGAAGAGAGACTAGAGCGATGGCTAGGGTCGGTATCGAAAGAACAAAAGCAGATTATTTTTACTTGGTCTCAAGAGTGGGTAAATACCAACGATAACTGGCGCCAATATCAAAATAATACCTACCAAGATCTCACAACATTGATGGAAAAGAAGAGTGACCTGCATATCGCTCAGCCAATTATTATGAACTTGCTTCTGAACAACGAAGCTTATTATCCAGACGAATTGGAATCTAAGCTTAATAAGAATATGCAGACATCAGCCAAATTCTTGGCGGATATCGCCGCAACCAGTAGTGATAAGCAATGGTCTTATTTCATGAATGAATTAGAGAGCCTCAAATCTACACTGGTGACACTGCAGGAGTAGGGTACAAGTAAGCTTCGTTAATAACTAAAAAGGCTGATCGTGTTAAACCCATCAGCCTTTCAATCATTATCGTATGGTAAGGGTTTTAACCTCGATTACTCATCAACAGCTTTGGAATAGAGCCTTTCGCTGTCTTCGATATTTTTTGCATCAGTTGAAAGCTTGGCTGTTGAATGCCGTGGTCGCTTTGCAGTTCATCAATCATCAATAACCATAAGCGTGCTGTCATCTCTGAATCGGCTAACGCCCTGTGGAAAGTGCCGTCATTGTCGATATTCTTGAAACGCACAAGGTCGCCTAGCTTATGAGTCGGTGCGTCTTGGATTAGACGACGAGCAATCAGCATTGAGCATGCAAATTGTCCATTGTAATCGCGACCAATATTATCTAATTCCGCATCAAGAAAGCGCTTATCAAATGAGGCATTGTGAGCGACAAGTTGGCTGTCTTGAATGAAGTCTGCAAACTCTTCCATCACTTCACTGCAACTGGCCGCTGTGCTTAACATACGGTTACTGATTCCGGTATAACCTTCAATGAATCCACTGACACGAAACCCTGGGTTCATGAGTTGTTGGAAGGTGTCGACGACTTCGCCGTTAACGAGTTTCACCGCACCGATTTCAATCGCTCTGTCACCCATGTTTGGTGATAAGCCTGTGGTTTCGAAATCGAGAACGATAACGGAGTCTGCGGAGTTGGGAGCCATCGTGTTTCCTAATTGCTATTGTGTGGTATCGCTTTATATGAGGCGCTTGGTGCTATTACAAGTTAAGCTACTATGTGCCACTGCTGATAGTGAGCTCAGTGTAACCCGTCGTATCATCATGCTCTCTGTTGAAGGTCAAAGTATCGTAGCGGTGAACAATCAATTCAGCGGTGGTTGCGATAATCGTCCCCTCTAGCAGGTGCCCGCCAATCACATCACCACTCTCATCAGCAACGGATATATGAACGTGCTGGTGGTTAGGCGTTAACGTTGCCATCACAGATACGATTTCGAACGGAGCTTGAACTAGCTTGGTATTGTTGGCATTAGCTAAGCGAATATTGAGTTGAGAAACACATCCGACACAAGATGCGATAGAGCCTGCCGAGATATTATGCGCTGTCACTAGCCTCTGGATCTCGAGCTTTAGGTCTTGTCCTCGGGTTAATCTCGTTGCGATAGGAGTAATCATCTCAATACCTCGGTTTTATCTGTGTATCAAAGAACAAAACGAAGCCACATACGGCTTCGTTTAGGTCATAGGTTAGCTAGCTCGTTATCGCAGCCAGTTAAGCTTTGATAGTTTACTTGCCTTCTTTCTCTTGCTGTTCTCTTTTCTTCTTAGGAACGAAGTTCAGCACTGAAATAGGCACTTCTTTGCGTGGTTCGAAACCTTCCACTACACGACGCTCAATCAGGTGACCAAGGCGCTTTTCAATAATGCACAGGTTTTTGAAGTTGTCTTTTGATAGGAAAGAGATCGCTTCACCAGATGCATCAGCACGGCCTGTACGACCAATACGGTGAACGTAGTCGTCTGCTGGGAAAGGCAAGTCGTAGTTCACTACGCGGCTTAGGTTATCGATATCGATACCACGAGCAGCAACGCCAGTCGCTACCAAGTATTTTAGGCGACCTTTCTTGAAGTCAGCCAAGATCTTTTCACGGATCGCTTGGCTGCGTCCACTGTGGAAAGCTTCAGCCTGAATGCCACGTTTCTCTAGTTGAGCAACCAACTTAGCCGCGCCGTGCTTGGTCTCGATAAAGATAAGCGCTTGATCCCAATTGCCTTCGGTAATCATGTGGCTCAACAGTGCTGACTTACGGTCTTTATCTACTGTTACCAACCATTGTTCAATGTTTGCTTTAGACGCGTCAGTCTTCGCAATTGAAATCTCTTCCGCTTCGCTGATAGCACTTTTCGCTAGCGCACGAACTGGCGTTGAAAGCGTTGCTGAGAACAGTAGGTTTTGGATGTCTTGTGGTAAACGCGCAATGATCTTGTTGATGTCTTCAATGAACCCCATGTCCAGCATGCGGTCAGCTTCATCAAGAACTAATACTTCAACTTCATCAAAGTGAACGGCACGTTGTCCGTACATGTCGATCAAACGGCCAGGTGTTGCAACCAGAATATCAACACCTTCAATCAGACGATCTTTTTGATGTTGGTAAGACACACCACCGTACATCGCTAATGATGTTAGGTTTAGGAACTTCGCGTACTTAGTGATGTTCTGTTCAACCTGAACAGCCAGCTCACGAGTTGGTGTAAGAATCACGGCGCGAATACGTTTTTTACGCTGCGTTTCACCTTTGCTTAGCATTTCTAAGATAGGGAGAACAAAGCTCGCAGTTTTACCTGTACCTGTTTGTGCTGCCGCAATAAGGTTCTTACCAGAAAGAACAATCGGGATTGCTTTTTCTTGAATCGAAGTTGGCTTTTCATAGCCTTGTTTTGCAACGGCTTTAACAATAGGTGAGCTTAATCCAAGCTTGGAAAATGGCATAAGTTTCTCGGTATGATTTGGCTAAATAGCGATGGAAAGGTCCAACAATCTTATACAAGGATAAGATTAATGGCGGCATTCTACCATGTTGCTTGTGTACCGCTAGTAACATAGACACTTTAGTTGGATAATACTGGCTCAATAAGACGACGATAAGACAGGGAAGTATGGAAATTACGCCGAATGAACGCGAAGCAGTATATAAAACGATTTTTTCTCGCCGAGATGTTCGTGGTCAGTTTCTTCCTGATGAGATCCCAGAAGACGTTTTGATGCGAGTGTTAACCGCCGCGCACCATGCGCCTAGTGTCGGTTTTATGCAACCCTGGGACTTTGTCGTTGTTCGTGATATCGAAACCAAGCAACAAATTAAAGCGGGCTTCAATCAAGCGCATGCAGAATCCGCTGAAATGTTCACCGACGAGAAGCAGGCGATGTATAAGCGCTTAAAGTTGGAAGGTATTGTTGAATCACCTATCGGCATCTGCGTGACTTGCGACCGTAATCGAACTGGAAAGGTCGTGCTAGGTAGAACCATCAAACAAGAGATGGACTTATACAGCACAGTCTGTGCGGTTCAAAACTTGTGGCTTGCGGCAAGATCCGAAAACCTTGGATTAGGGTGGGTGAGCATCCTACATGATTCAACACTGAGAGACGCATTAGATATCCCAGAAAATATCGATATCGTGGCGTACTTATGTATCGGCTACGTTGACCACTTCAAAGATAAACCCGAACTTGAAACCATGGGTTGGTTACCAAGAAGAGACGTTAATTCAGCGATTCATGAAGGTAAGTGGAATCCTGAGCAGCTGCAGACTGATGGAAAGTAAATGCTTCAACAGAAACACTGATATTAAGATCTAAAAAAGGGCTCATTGAGCCCTTTTTGATATTTGCTTTAAACCGAAACCTTAAGCGATCTCAATTTTCTCAGCTTGGTTCTGCTCTGCCATAGACAGTGCTAAAGCTTCAGCAACTTTAATACCGTCGATACCAGCAGACAGGATGCCGCCTGCGTAGCCTGCGCCTTCACCTGCAGGGAAGAAGCCCTTAAGGTTGATGCTTTGGTAGTCTTTGCCACGCTTGATGCATACAGGAGAAGATGTACGAGTCTCAACACCTGTTAGTAGGCCGTCTGGTGTAGAGAAGCCTTTGATCTTCTTCTCGAACGCTGGGATTGCTTCACGAATCGCTTCGATAGCAAAATCAGGTAGCGCTTTTGAAATGTCTGTCAAGTGGATACCCGGCGTGAAAGACGGTTGTACTTCTCCGATCGCACTTGGATCGCGACCTTTCAGGAAGTCACCGATTTTTTGTGCTGGTGCATCGTAGTTTTCGCCACCAAGAACATAAGCACCGCTTTCTAGTTCACGTTGTAAACGGATACCAGCCAGTGCGTCACCTGGGTAATCACGTTCTGGGTCGATACCAACAACGATCGCACTGTTTGCGTTACGTTCTGCACGAGAGTATTGGCTCATGCCGTTTGTTACTACGCGGCCTTCTTCAGACGTTGCAGCAACCACAGTACCACCCGGGCACATACAGAAACTGTATACAGTGCGGCCATTCTTACAGTGGTGAACCAGCTTGTAGTCCGCCGCACCTAGAATTGGGTTGCCTGCATTTTTACCGAAGCGAGCTTCATCAATCATTGATTGCTTGTGTTCGATACGGAAACCCACAGAAAAAGGCTTCGCTTCCATGTAAACGCCACGGTCGTGTAGCATTTCGAACGTGTCACGAGCACTGTGACCAACGGCTAGTACAACGTGGCGAGACTTAATCTCTTCACCATTAGAAAGCGTTAAGCCAGTGATTTGACCGTCTTCCATGTGAACGTCGTCTACACGAGTGCTGAAACGGATTTCACCACCTAGTTCAATGATAGAAGCACGCATCTTTTCGATCATGGTAACCAGTTTGAAGGTACCGATGTGCGGCTTACTTACATATAGGATTTCTTCTGGTGCGCCAGCTGCAACGAACTCTTCGATTACTTTACGGCCGTAGTGTTTTGGATCTTTCACTTGGCTGTAAAGCTTACCGTCAGAGAAAGTACCTGCGCCGCCTTCACCAAACTGTACGTTTGATTCTGTGTTCAGAGTACGCTTACGCCAGAAACCAAAGGTATCTTTAGTACGTTCACGAACTTCTTTGCCACGTTCAACGATGATTGGGTTGAAGCCCATTTGAGCAAGCACCAGACCAGCGAACAAACCACAAGGGCCAAAGCCGATAACCACAGGGCGTTCAGTTTGGTTTTCAACGGCTTTAGCAACGAATTTGTATTCCATGTCTGGAGTCACTTTTACGTGCGGGTCGCTGATGAATTGCTCTAGCAGTTCAGCTTCGTTTTCAACGAGAACATCCAGCGTGTAGATAAGTAGGATCTTCGATTTCTTACGAGCATCGTAGCCACGTTTAAAGATATTAAAAGAAAGTACCTGATCAGAGTTAATACCAAGCTTCGCTTCAATCGCGTCTTGAATGGCAGACTCTTCGTGGTCTAGTGGAAGTTTAATTTCGGTTAAACGTATCATTTCGATGTCTCGTTTTTTATAGGTGTCTTAGCTAGACCACTTCTTAACACAGAGTTTGATGAAAACGCTGATGTTTAAAGATGCGATAAGCTCACAATGGCGCGCATTTTACGAGAAATTGATTTATCTGTCATACTAATTTGGAAACATGGAGCAAATAGACACGATATTAGAGCCGTATGATGTTGAATTTTGCTTTGGGATGAGTATTATCCCCATTCTTCAATTTTGACTAACTTATAGAGCAGAGCATCATGGCATTTGTCGTAGGCGATAATTGTATTCAATGTAAATACACAGACTGTGTGGCCGTGTGCCCCGCAGATGCGTTCCATGAAGGCCCGAATTTCATGGTAATTAACCCGATCGAATGCATCGATTGTGGTTTATGTGTACCTGAATGTGATGCTCAAGCGATCTTCCAAGAAGACGAATTACCAGAAGATCAAAAGATCTTTATTGAAGTGAATGCTGAGCTTGCTGAAATTTGGCCTGTGCAAACGGAAGTCAAAGCACCAATGGATGACGCTGAAAAGTGGAATGGTGTGTCTGATAAGTTGGCAATGCTAGAGAAGTAATTCTGCTACTTGAAATAAATCTCCCCTAAAAAGATCCCCGACTCAGTCGTCCTCCTTCTCGAGGATGACGGCTGGTATGAACTTACCACGAGACTGTATTTTCACGTCATTCCCTACTGCGAGAGACGAGCAAGATAGGGAATCTTGCTCTTTATATCCGTGAATTCTGGATAGTCGTTTAACTTTGAATTGGTTAACTATGTTGACGACGCATGTTGTCAAGGATGATACCTGTCGCCATTGCTACGTTCAGAGATTCAGCGCCACCGAATGCTGGAATCGTAATCTTGTCTGTAACGAACTTCGCTGCATGTTCACGGATACCGTGAGACTCGCTACCCATCAGCAAAATGCCATTTGCAGTGAAGTCAGTCTTATGAACACTTTCACCTTCTAAAAACGCGCCGTAAACAGGCAAGTTCGCTTGCTCTAAGTAAGCTGGTAAGTCCGTTTGGCTTACGTGTACCCGGCCAAAGCTACCCATAGTTGCACTGATCGTTTTAGGGTTATATGGGTCTGCGCAATCGCTACTCGCAACTATATGCTTAATGCCATACCAGTCTGCCACGCGAATAATTGTACCTAGGTTACCTGGGTCAGAAACACCATCCAGCGCAATCATTAAGCCTGTCGCTTCTGGTAATTCAACCTTTGGAATCTCAACCACAGCAATCGCGGCATTGTTACTTACTAGAGTGCTTGCTTTGGTTAGGTCGTCTAGCGAGGCTTCAACACAATCAAACTCAATCAGTGATGCGTGATTCTCTGATAAGAAATCAGCAGTGGCAAAGACGTTCTTTACGACTAAGTCACTATTGAACAGTTCAAGAACGTTCTTTTCACCTTGAACTAGAAACAAGCCGTGGGCTTTACGTTGTTTCTTTTGGCCCAAAGCACGAAGGAGTTTTAATTGGTTTTTTGAAATCATGTTTTTATCCTAGATATAAGCCCGCGCATTATAGAGCAAAGGTTGGATAACCAAAAGCGTGATGGCTCAATGCGATCCATATAAAAAGCAAAAGCGACCCACTTAAAAAAGAAAAGCGCACTAAATAGCGCGCTCTTATGGGATTACTTACCTAAGTTAAGTTGAACTGACAGCTTAATACGGAGCAGGGTAGCGCTTAAACACCGTGTTGATATCGGTAAGGATCTCTTCTGACAGCGGTTTACGGAACGCCGCCACGTTTTCTTTCAACTGTTCCATGGTGGTTGCGCCAATAATGGCCGAGGTAACACCGTCGACTTGATTACACCACGCTAATGCCAGTTGACTCGGTGTGAACCCATGAGCGTTCGCCACTTCCACGTATCCTTTCACCGCTTCGTTTGCAGATTCAGTGTCACGGAAAATGCCTTTACGCTGCATGTACGTCCAGCGACTGCCTTCCGGTCTTGCACCATCAATGTATTTACCACTCAACATACCTGCAGCCAAAGGTGACCAAGGCAGGTAAGCGACATCTTCATGCACACAGTTCTCAATCAAATATGGCCAATCTTTCGCGTGCAGTAGGCTGAATTCATTCTGAATAGAGACCATGCGCGGCAAATCGTGTTTCTCACTCAGCTTAAGGTACGTGTTAATGCCCCAAGTTGTGTCATCTGAAAGGCCGACATGACGAATCTTACCCGCCTTAATACAGCTCGCTAATGCTTGAAGGATCTCCAACATCTCCGCTTCATGTTGCTTTCGGTCGATATCGCTGAATCGAATGTGATTTGGGAAATGCTTACCAAAGTGAGGAGTGGTGCGATTTGGCCAGTGAAGTTGGTAAAGATCAATATAGTCGGTTTGCAGGCGTTGTAATGACGCATCAACTGCGGCGATCACGGCTTCACCCGTTATCGGTCCACCATCTCGAACCCAAGGCAGTCCTGGCCCCGCAATTTTACTCGCAATGATTAACTCTTGGCGGCGTTGTGGATTACGAGACAGCCAGTTACCGATGATCGCTTCTGTTTTGCCGTAGGTATCTGGAGAAGGCGGAACCGCGTACATTTCTGCCGTATCAATAAAGTTAATGCCTTGGCTTAATACGTATTCGATCTGTTGGTCGGCTTGCTGTTGCGTATTTTGAAGCCCCCAAGTCATGCTACCAAGACAGATTCGGGAAACGGGAATTTGACTACTTCCTAGTTTTGAATATTCCATTGAATTCGGGATTCCTGTGGTTAAGTTCTCTGGTACTCGCATAAAAGTATTTGAAAAGAGGGCGAGTGAGGAATGAAAACGAATATGAATTATTAGCACAAAATGGGACGACAAGGTATGGCTTGGGGAAGTTTAATGAGTCATTTCTCAGCGTGGCGAGTGAGATGGCGATGTACTCGAGTAACTATAGGGGCAGGTATAGATGCAGGTATGGGCGAAGGTCGGAAAGGAAAGAGTGCGAATAGGCTGCCGCCTGAATAGGACTTATTGGAAATAGGGAAGAAAGGTCTAAAGACAAAGAGCTCTACATCATAGAGAAGTAGAGCTCTTTATTAGGGGTTCTATAAATACGTTCTGAGTATTATCAAGTTACGAGGTCGCGTTGGTATCAAATCCACCTTGGGATTGCGCGAGCCTTAGAGCTTCCTGCCTTTGAACTTCTTTCTCAGTCAATACTGGTTGAAGTGCTTCCTCAGAGGCTTGAGGAGAAAAAATAAAATACTTATTAATCGTCATAACTGTGTCTCCGTGTAACGTATGACAGATTCTGCATCAGGGATAAATTGTGATCATCATCCACTTTGTACTTTTTTTAGGCTGAGAGCGAAGGGCGTAGAATGCGTACAAAGCGATCGCTTATCATCCGTATGCAATATTGGAACTGACGAAACCCTCTGATTTCAAGTATAGGAAGCTCGTCTAATTTCGCACAATAATGATTTAGAGCAATTACATAGATGGTCAGGGGCGTAAGATGAAAAACCTCGCTACTGACTCTGCGTAGGTAATTTCCTAACAATAAAATACTTACCTATATTAAGTATTAAGTCAGTAAATCAATTACTTAATCCATGGTGAGATGAATTATGGAAAAGCTTGTAGAACGTTTTCTGAATTACGTTACTTTTGATACCAAATCCGATCCTTCTAATCAGCAGTGCCCAAGTTCACCGGGTCAAATCACCTTTGCTGAAGCCTTAAAGTCAGAATTGATCGCATTAGACTTAGTTGATGTGTCTTTAGATGAAAATGGATATTTGATGGCGAAACTGCCGTCGAACGTCGATTTCCCAGTACCTGCGATTGGCTTTGTCGCACACATGGATACCGCTCCTGATGCATCCGGCGCGAACGTGAAACCACAGGTGATTAAAGATTACCAAGGTGGAACGATTGAGCTAGGCACAAGTGGAGAATGCTTAAACCCAAGCCAATACCCAGATCTTGATACTCTGCATGGTCATGACCTTATTACGACCGATGGCACGACGTTACTGGGTGCCGACAATAAAGCGGGCATCGCTGAAATCATCAGCGCGATTGCTTACCTAAAAGCGAATCTTGAAATTAAACACGGTGACATCTGCATTGGTTTTACGCCGGATGAAGAGATCGGCCGTGGTGCAAACCTGTTTGATGTAGAGAAGTTTGGCGCAGAGTGGGCGTACACCATTGATGGTGGTCCAGTCGGTGAGTTGGAATTTGAGAATTTTAATGCCACAAGTGCTGATGTTATTTGCCATGGCGTAAATGTTCACCCGGGTACTGCGAAAGGTAAAATGGTGAACTCGATGAACATTGCAGCGCAGTTCCAATTGATGATGCCAGCACAAGAAACCCCTGAATGCACAGAAGGCTATGAAGGTTTCTACCACCTGAAATCGGCTGAAATGGGTGTTGCTCGTTCCGAACTAGGCTACATCATCCGTGATTTTGAGCGTGAGGGTGTAGAAGCGCGTAAGGTGTTCATGCAACAGAAAGTCGATGAACTGAACGAACGCCTAGAGAAAGGCCATGTTGAGTTGGTACTGACTGATAGTTACTTCAACATGAAAGAGATGGTTGAACCTCATCAGCACATTATTGAGTTGGCGAAGCAAGCGATGATCGAGTGCGATGTGGAGCCAATGATCAAACCGATCCGTGGCGGTACAGACGGTGCTCGCCTATCGTTCATGGGGCTACCATGTCCGAATATCTTTACTGGCGGCTATAACTTCCACGGTATTCATGAGTTCATTACCATCCAAGGTATGGAACAGGCGGTAAAAGTGATTGTGGAACTGTCTCAACGTACCGCTTTGCATTACCAGAAATAGCAACCTATAACGCGATATCTCTTTGTATTTTTGAGAGTATTCAATAATACTCTCTTTAAGCATAAGGGAGTACGCGATGAAAAAGTTAGTTTTACTTTGCACCCACCTAGCCGTGGGTGCTGTTGGTTTTGGGCTTGGTGTTTATGCATTGCCTATCTTGATTGAACCTGATTCTCCATCTTCGAGTTCAGTTGAAGCTATTTCACAACAAGCTATTTATACCGGCGAATTCAGTAAAGATCGCCAAGACAGTGATTTCTTACACTGGGGAGAGGGCATCGTCTCGGTTTCAGAAAATGCGATTGCGTTTGAAGGCGAGCTGGCTCCGGGGCCGGACTACAAGGTTTACCTCTCTCCTAAGTTTATTGAAACCGAACAAGCCTTCAATGACAGCAAGAGCGACTTATTGAGAGTGGGAGATGTAAAAACATTCGACCGATTTATGGTTGAGCTTCCAGAAGGTGTTGATCTTAATCGATTTAATACCGTTGTGATTTGGTGTGAAACTTTTGGCCAATTTATTACTTCTGCTCAGATAAAATGATAGCCTTAGCTAAGCTGATTTAGGCATGTAAAAAAAGCGCTCTACTTTTGAGCGCTTTTTTATAATGCCGTTTACGGCTGCTTTGTTGTTAAAGCTGCTAGCTGCTGTATCGCTAGCCGTTGTAAAGCTCACTGTTGTAATGCTAAGGATTAAGTAATGGAAAAAGTGTGGCAAGTAATAGATTTCCTACTCGCTCATAAGTTTATTTTTAGTGCGCTGATTATCAGTCTTATTTTAATCATCCGCCGAATCACCTTGTCTCGCATTAGAGGTGATGTCGCTTTCCTTAGCGAAGACCAACGTAACTGGATGTCCCGTACCAAAAACGGCACCTTTGCGATTATTGTTATTACGCTGTTTATTCTCTGGAAATCTGAAATCAGTGAGTTTGCTCTGTCTGTGACTGCGATTGCCGTTGCGATAGTTGTGGCTTCGAAAGAGATCATCTTGTGTTTTACTGGCTCGATTCAACGTGCGAGTTCACGTTCATTCCGAATCGGTGACTGGATTGAGGTGGGTAAAATCAGTGGTGAGGTGATTGAACACAATCTGATGGCGACTGTGATTCAAGAAATCGACTTGTATCATGGTCAATACCACTTCACAGGAAAGACAGCGACGCTGCCTAACAGCATGTTCTTTACTTATCCTGTAAAGAATCTCAACTTCATGAAGCGTTACGTTTACCATAGCTTTACGGTGACAGTGAAAGACTTCGTTAACCTGTACCCAATGGTGCCGGGTCTTATCGTCAAAATTGAAGAGCATTGTGAAGAGTTTATCGATGTCGCTCGTCGTTATAACGGTGTAATCGAAAAGCACGCTGGCGTCGACCTTCCGGGCTCTGAGCCGCATATCCACATCACAAGCAGTTCAACGGGTGAGCAAGAAGTCCACTTTATGATTTTCTGCCCGACGGAAAAAGCGATTCACCTAGAGCAAGACATCCGCAAAGACTTCATGGAAGCGTACGCTGAAGAGTTTCCAGCTACCGCATAATCCTCGCTTCATTTGTGAATGAACAAGCCGAATAAAAAGAAAGCCGAGAGCGATATCATCGACTCTCGGCTTTTTTGTATCTTCTTAATCAATCAATAAACAGATTAACCAACTGAAGTTAGTCTAAGTCAGCTATTGGCAACCAATCGACTTGTACGCCAGCTTGTTCAAACATATCTTGGCTTACCTTGATCTTGTCTCCCCAGCGAGAAAGGAAATCTTCACTTTGCTCAGGGCAGTGAACCGCAGAGATACCTGTTTGAATGATCTTCGCTGCACAGTTTGGACAAGGGAAGTGAGTCACCCAGATTTCACAGCTGTCTAAATCACGCTTAGCAAACAAGATTGCGTTTTCTTCTGCGTGTAAGGTTTTTAGGTATTTCATCTCACGATCATCAGTATCAGCGCTATCTGATACACCATGAGGATAGCCGTTAAAGCCTACTGAAACGATACGGTTGTGTTTGGTGATCACAGCGCCAACTTGAGTGGATGGATCTTTACTCCAAGAGCCAACCAGCTCCGCCATTTGATAAAAACGTTTAGCCCATTTTGAAATCATGTGAATTACCTTAAGTAATTAAATATGAATACTTATCTACGAAGATACATGATGTTAATCAATATACCTAGTTACCAATAGCGAGAAAGGCTCATTTGAGGTGATTTTGTTATCTACTTGTAAGTGTTTTATAAGCATCAGGTTTCTCGTTACACGTTGAAACACTTTTGCGAGTTATAATTGATATTCCTCGGACATTTGAAGCAATTGTGTTACGTAACTTTTATGCTGTTCAATTTCTCATAAGTGACGGTATAACCATGCGTAAAAAGTTAATCCTTACGGCTCTTGCAAGCTCTCTTATTCTTGCTGGATGTGGGCAAGATGCTCAGAATGCCAAGCAAGCGCCTTTACCTCTCGTAGCTGTACAGGATGTTAGCGTTGTTTCTCACCAGCAAAGTAAGTCGTACATCGGTCGTATTGAAGCCGTAGAAGACACGGCGATCACGGCGCAGGTTTCTGGCTATCTACAAAGCCGTCACTTCAAAGAAGGCCAAATGGTCGAGAAGGGTCAATTGCTTTACTCAATTGAGCCTTCATCATTTGAAGCGGAAGTAGCAAGCGCGAAAGCGGCTGTTGCTCAAGCGAATGCCAACCTTAAAAAAGCCGAACTTGATTTCAACCGTGGTAAGAACCTACTTCCTAAGGGCAGTATTTCTCAATCGGAATTTGATGCATTAACGGCAAACCTATTAGGTTCTCAAGCACAGCTAGAAGCAAGCCAAGCTCAGTTAAACGCCGCGAATGTCCAACTTTCTCACACCCAAATTATCGCGCCTTTCTCTGGAAGAATCAGTGACACTAAAGTAAGTAAAGGTGACCTAGTTTCACCGTCTTCAGGTGTACTAACGACTTTGGTTAGCCTAGACCCAATCCACGCATCGTTCAGCATCAGTGAGCGTGAGCGTATTGAGTTAGGTATGGATCGTATTGAAGGTGACGGCAGCAGCGATTCTGACCGTGTTGAAGTGCAAATCATGCTTGAAAATGGCGAAGCATTCGAACACCTAGGTCAGCTCGATTTCTTGGGAAACCGTATCAACCTAAACACTGGTACGATCGCGATGCGCGCGATTGCCGATAACCCAGACCAGCAATTGCTTCCTGGCCAGCACGTTCGTGTTGATCTGCGTGAAAAGCAATCTATTGATGTTGTCACTATTCCTCGCCGCGCAGTTCAAACTGATCTTGAAGGTGACTTTGTTATGGTGCTAGTTGAAGGCGAAGCTGCTCCTGTGGCTGAACGTAGAAACATCGAGATGGGTCGTCAGGTTGAAGGTGGTGTGATTGTTCACTCTGGACTAGAGAAGGACGATGCAGTTATCACTCAAGGCTTACAGCGTGTGCGTAATGGTATGTCTGTGCGCATTCAACCTGCTGCTGAAAAAGCTGAGTAAGGGGCTTATTTATGTTGAGTCGTTTCTTTATTCAAAGGCCTAAGTTTGCCCTTGTAATATCCATAATCTTAACGCTGGCGGGTGCGATTTCTCTCGCTATCTTGCCAGTGGCGGAATATCCAAAAATCAGCCCGCCTTCTGTTAGTGTTACCGCATTCTACACAGGTGCAAGTGCTGAAGTAGTAGAACAGGCGATAGCCGACCCCATAGAAACGTCGGTTAACGGCGTTGAAGATATGATCTACATGTCTTCTAAGAGTGCTAATGATGGTTCATATAACCTTAATGTGACCTTTGATGTTGGTACTGATCCAGATATGGCTCAGGTCAACGTTCAGAACCGAGTTGCTCAAATCGAATCAAAGCTTCCTCAAGAAGTTAGAATGGTGGGTGTTACCGTTAAAAAGCGTTCACCGGACCTTTTGATGGTATTGAACTTCTATTCGCCAAACGGTGAGTACGACGATCAATTCCTGATCAACTACGTTAACTTAAACATTAAAGACCAATTGGCACGTGTGTCAGGCATTAGTGAAGTTAATGTGTTGGGTGGTGGTGAATACGCAATGCGTGTTTGGTTAGATCCTGAGAAAATGGCTAATCTCAATATCACCACTTCAGACGTGAATCGCGCGTTGGCAGAGCAGAACGTTCAAGTTGCTGCAGGCCGTATTGGTGCTGCACCTTATAACAACGCTCAAGAAGTGCAGTTTAACTTGGTAACAAAAGGCCGACTAGAAACGGCTGATGAGTTTGAAAATGTTGTTCTTCGTGCAACTCAAGACGGTTCAACGGTTTATCTAAAAGACATTGCACGTGTTGAGCTTGGTAAAAAGTTCTACGATGGTAATGGTAAATACCGTGGTCAAGATGCGTCGATCGTAACGCTGTCACTTCAGTCAGACGCTAACGCACTGGAAAGTGGTAAAGCCGTAATGGCGATGCTCGACAACCTAAGCAAAAACTTCCCTGAAGGTGTCGCTTATGAAGCGAGTTACGACACGACAGTTTTCGTTGCTGAGTCGATCAAAGGGGTAGTAAAAACGCTGATCGAAGCGATCTTGCTGGTAATCGCAGTGACTTACCTGTTCTTGGGTAGTGCGCGTGCAACCTTGATTCCTGTCGTCGCGATTCCGGTATCTTTGATCGGTACGTTTGCCATCATGCAGATGACGGGCTTTACCATCAACACGGTAACCCTGTTCGGTCTGATATTGGCGATTGGTATTGTAGTAGATGATGCGATCTTGGTTATCGAGAACGTTGATACCACGATGGCCAAAGACCCAACGATTTCACCGCGTAAAGCGACGCTTATCGCGATGAAAGAAGTAACGGGTCCGATCATTACGTCTACCTTGGTTCTACTTGCGGTATTCATCCCTGTTGCGATGCTGCCAGGTATTACCGGCATCATGTATCGTCAGTTCGCCCTGACTATCTGTATCGCCGTTGTTATCTCTTCGATTAACGCACTAACGTTGTCACCAGCATTGTGTTCATTGGTTCTGAAGCAAGGCGGTGGTAACACAGCTCGTTGGTACCAAGCGTTTAACCGTGGCCTAGAATCCGTAACTAACAAATACGGTCAAATTGCTGGCTTCTTAGTTAAGAAAGGCGTTCTGCTGTTCACTTTCTTCGTTGTTGCTTTGGCTGCTGTTACTTACTTCGCGAAAACAACGTCTACGGCGTTCGTACCTCAAGAAGATAAAGGTATTTTGCTGGTTAACGTGCAGCTTCCTGACGCGGCATCACTGTCTCGTACAGAAGATGTGACTGAGCAATTACTAGAGATGGTTGAGCAAGAGCCGGGTGTTGATGGTGTAACACTGGTAAACGGCTACGCATTCATGACAGGTGCATCTGCATCGAATGGTGCGTCGATGTTCATCAAGCTTCACGATTGGGATACGCGTAACGCACTGGGCGGTCAACATTCAGCGCAGGCTATCTCACAGCGTATCAATGGGCGAGCAGCCACTGAACTGCCTCAGGCGATTGTTTTTGCTATGGGACCGCCAGCGGTACCGGGTATGGGTGCAGCGTCTGGTTTTGAGTTTGTGCTTGAAGATACATTAGGTCGTAGCCGTACTGACCTTGCGATGGTTATGAATGACGTGATTGCTGAGGCGACTAAACAGCCTGAGATTTCACACACATTCAGTACTTTCCGTGCGAACGTGCCTCACTACTATGTCGACATTGACCGTGAGAAAGCGCAGCAACTAGGTATTCCGCTGTCGGAAATCTTCCAAACACTACAAGGTAACCTGGGTTCGTTGTACGTGAACGACTTCACCATGTTTGGTAAGAACTTCCGCGTAACCATGCAAGCTGACAGTGATCACCGTAGCAGCATGGACGACCTACAACGATTCCACGTACGTTCGTCTAATGGTGAGATGATCCCGCTAAGTACGCTTGTTACTTACGACCAGATCTTCGAACCTGATGTAGCATGGCGTTACAACATGTACCGCAGTGCAGTGATCCAAGGCCAACCAGCACCGGGTTACTCTAGTGGTGATGCGATTGCGGCGATGGAACGTGTAGCTGCAGAAGTTCTGCCACAAGGTTACCAGTACGAATGGACTGGTATGGCTTACCAAGAGGTATTAGCGGGTAACCAAGCGATCTTCGCGTTCGCATTGGCACTGATCTTCATCTACTTGTTCATGGTGGCTCAATACGAGAGTTGGACCATACCGATTGCGATTATCTTAGTAGTACCGGTCGCAACCTTAGGTTCCTTCTTGGCGTTGAACCTAACAGGCACACCGTTGAACCTATATGCACAGATTGGTTTGGTTCTCTTAATAGCCTTGGCCGCGAAGAACGCAATCTTGATTGTGGAATTCGCGAAAGTTGAGCGTGAAGAGAAAGACGCACCAATCGAAGATGCGGCAGTGAAGGGCGGTACGCTACGTTTCCGTGCTGTAAACATGACGTCTTGGTCGTTCATCTTAGGTATCTTCCCGCTTATCTTCGCTGCGGGTGCTGGTCACGTGAGCCAGAACTCTCTGGGTATTTCACTGATTGGTGGTCTGCTATGTGTGTTACTAGCGGGTACGTTCCTAATCCCTGGCTTCTACGCATTCGTGCAGCGTAAGCGTGAGAAGGCACACGGTGGTAATACCAAACTGATTCCACTGGATGACGAATAGGATAAGTTAATTTCAAGGGAGGTGGCTTGCTTGCCAAAGTAAGCCACAAACGAATCCCTTGTGAAAATTAATCCCTTATAAAAACTGAGGCTTAGCATTGCGCTAAGCCTTTTTTTATTCCACTTGTGAATAAAAACGCTATTTATATAATCAAATGTTTATTATGTGATAGAGCTAACACTCTAAATTGGGTTTTGTAATAAAATGATGTTTTATTAGTAAGTGTATGTTTATTATAAAAATAGCAAGGTTCAGCTAACGGGTGTATGCTCGAAAACATTTGCACAATAGTGTGAAGTGTTTCAAAATTACGAAGTTATATTGAAATTTTTTGTGCATTGAGGTTCTTATGAAAGTCATTGATTTATTTAAACACCGAGGCGACAGCGTGTCTTCGCAACACTCAGAGTTTATGCAATGGATGTCTCCAGCTCTTAGAGATTACTGGGGTGACTTTCTTAATCGTACGCAAAATAGCCATTTCTTTGCGTGGGTTCGTGATCACCACAAACCTGCAGTAAATGAAGATGCACCAGAGATGCCTGTGGAGCAACCGATCGTATTAAAGCCTGAAGCACAGCTTGTGTTTGACGAGCTTAATCAGCAGATCGGTGAAGTCATCCATACTGGCGACTGGATCAATGTAAGTCAAGACCGTATTAACCAGTTCGGCCTTGTGACTGAAGACATGCAGTGGATCCACACTGAGCCTTCTAAGGCAGAAACAGACTCTCCGTTCAAAACAACCATCGCACATGGTTTTTTAACTTTGTCTCTGCTTCCTCGCCTTACTGACAGCGTTGATCCTGACAAGTCTCAATTTCCAACAGCGAAGATGGTTGTAAACATTGGTCTTAACCAAGTACGTTTCCCATACCCTGTGAAATCAGGCAGCAACGTTCGTGCTAAAAGTACGCTAACAAAAGTGACGCCAATTAAGAAAGGCCTAGAGATTGAGCGCGAAATACGCGTAGAAATCGAAGGTATTCGTCGTCCTGGCGCTGTTATCGTTTCGGTGATTCAACTTCACTTCTAAGTGATTTGTAAACAAGCGATTTATAAAGATTCAAAAAAAGAGAGAGCATAGTGCTCTCTCTTTTTGTTTCCATAAGATAAAACTCGCTCACTTATTTAATGCGAGTGTAGCCGTATTCTTCGATAAGATCTTGCCCTTGCTCTGACTTCACGAACTTGATGAAGTCTTTGCTTTCTTCAGAAACAGAATCTGTTTTGTGCAGCAATAAGAATGGGCGAGCTAGTTCATAGCTGTGGTTGGCAATGTTCTTAGATGTCGGCTCTACGCCTTCAAATGTGATTGCTTTAATCGAACGGTCGATAGAACCTACAGAGATAAAACCAATCGCGTGTGGGTTATGGTTAACAATCGTCTTTACCATGCTGTTGCTGTTTACAACCAAGTTATTTGGGTTGATGTCAGACACTAGACGGTCATTAATGATTTTCGTTAAACCCAGTAAGCTCTCGAAGCTGTAACGTGAACCAGAAGACGCTTCACGAGTCACAACCGCAATAGGCTGATCGGCACCACCTACGGCTTTCCAGTTGGTGATTTTGCCCTTGTAGATATCGAATAACTGTTCGCGAGTAACGTTACTTACACCGTTCGAACGGTTAGTTACGACCGCTAGGCCATCAAAAGCAATCGGGAACACTTTCAGTTTGTCGCTCTGTTCACGATCCGTTAAGTAGCGTGAGGTCATACCGATATCAGACACACCTTTATTAACCATGGTAATGCCTGCTGTAGAACCGATGCCCTGAACCGCAATGTAGTTATCAGGGTGAGTCTTGTTGTACTCCTCAGCTAATACATCCATCACTCGTGATACCGAAGTGGAGCCCGAAATATTGGTTTCTTGTGCAAAAGCAGCGTGAGAAGACAGGGCTAAGGATAAAAGAGAGGCAATCGCGACTCGTAACATAAACAACTCCTAGTTAATAACATTTGTCGCATATGATAGGTCGGTTATATGACACTTTTGTGAAATTCTATACGCTCGATGTATAGCTGCCGGGTTCGTTTTTGAAAGTAAGATAACTTTGGAGGAGAAGGATTCGTTTCTGGGAGCTGGGCGGGTATTTTGTTTTCGCTGGTTCGCTAAAATGTTCGTTGAGTCCTAAGCTAAGTAGAGGAATTCACTACTTAGAAGTTTCTATGAAGTTACAAGGGGTGTTATGTCCGTTATTCATATAGAACTGAATCGTCTTTTAATTGGAGCTGAGAGGCTCTGTACTTCTCGAAATAGCAATTTACCGGTCGAGCTAGGCAAATCCCTATATGAAGAGTATGAGGGCGGTGTGCTGTTTTCTCAGGCCCATTACCTGCTCGACTCATCTCATAGTGATTATACAAATGAGATAGCCTGCGTGACCTTTGATGAATCGTTATCTTGCTGGTTGGTGATGGTGCCGCTTGAAGACGATACCGAAACTGACTCCGTGAATTGGGCACCTTATCCCTACCTTCCTAAATCGAAGGATCTTGATGCTATTCTGGCTGAACTAGAAAAAGATCCTAAATCGTATTTTTGGTCATAACCGACCACTTCAACGTCGCTGGTGGCTGAACCTCATAGCGAGTGGCGCAACGCCAAAGCTTAACCACTTGCGCCTAACCAACTTGTTTCCCTACACTTTAGACGGGCGGTTTAATGCCTTGTTGTTGCGCTCGTGCGATTAACGAACGGAAGTCTTTTGGCGTTTTTCCGTGATAAGTTTTAAAGGCAGTACTGAAGTGAGCGGCACTTTTAAAGCCTGATTCATAAGCAATTTGAGTGATCGATTTATCCGATGTTCTTAATTGCGTAGCGGCGTGGGCAATTCGCTTGATCTTCAGTAGATTCGAAAACGACAGATCTTCAGCAGACAAACGACGTTTAAGCGTTGCTGGCGACATTCCCATGTAACTCGCGAGCGTGTCCAAAGAGATATTGTTTTCTATGTTTTGTTCAATGTAATGAATGACTTTTTGTGTCACGGTTAATCTCGAAGCTCGAGCTATGATGACCAAAAGAGCAGGGTATTGCTCTACCATCAGCGACAGCAAACTTAAGCCTAATTGAGTGAGTGCGTAGTCATTTTGAGAAGAAGAATTGGCGATCGACATGATGAGCTCTTTCAACTGGTAGATTTCAGTATCAGTTTGATTGAACTTGATGTATTTGTCTGGGATTCGAGTGGATTCTAGATCGCTGAATTGGTTGATGAACTTCTGAAAAATAGCCAAATCGAAATCTAAGCAGGTTGCGCTAAATTCGCCATTTTCAGTGTTAACCGTGATGTCTTTAATCTGACCAGAATTGTAAAGTGTGAAATCGCCCGCTTGTAACGAGGCTTCAGTGCCATTAGGTAGCACGAAAGAAATGCTGCCCTTCGATACCATGAATATACCGTTTTTAGAGGCAGGGTAGCGTTCTCGTTTCCTGGGAATGAAGTTTCTAAACTGAGTAACTGTGATTGATGACATAGTGCGCTTCTTTGACGTTGTAAATTGGTTGCTTATTGATTGTTTTTTTTAAGTATTGTTTAAGCATGAGACATTTACAAAAAAGGCGCTAATAATTAGCGCCTTTAGAAGTGAACCTTGAAGCTTTAAAGCTTTTGACCTTGAAGGGCCTAACCTTGCAAGCTGTAACCGTTATAGGTCTTAAGCTTCGGTTTCGTCTGTTGTTTCAGGCTCGCTAGGCAAGTCCGCAAATACTTGAGTCGGTTTAGCGACTAAGTTACGGTTTTCCTGATTAACTTCTGAGAGAACTACTTCTAAAACGTCTCCCAGTTTGTATACCATTTCTTTATCGATAGATACAGTGCCCATATCACTGTTGCACTCGATTCTCTCTTTATTATCAAGAATGAGAGAACCAGGGATAAATGCCGCAGCACCATTCTCTAGTAAACGAACACGCATACCCGCACGGTTAATGTCGAAGATCTCTGCTTGGAAGCGAGTTTCTTCTGTTGGAGCGTTCGCCAGAGTGCGAGCATATAACCAATCGCCAACATTACGCTCAGCCATACCGTGGTGACGGCGGTGTAGAGCAAGTTCATCACCAATGGTTTCATCTGGTGTTTGAATTGGCGCTTTACCTAGGATGTGCGCTTTAAGCATACGGTGGTTAATCATGTCGCCGTATTTACGGATTGGAGATGTCCAAGTCGCGTAAATGTCTAAACCCATTGCGTAGTGAGGCGCAGGCTCATTGCTGATCTCGCTGTACGCTTGGAATTTACGAATACGGTTGTCGTAGTAGCTGTTGTCTAACGAACCCAACCAACGACGCAGCGTTGCGAATCCTTCAAGAGAAACAATCTGTTCTTCAGTGAATGGTGTTTCCGCTTGCGGGTTCACCAGTTCAAGAACGTCAGCAACTTTCTCAGCTTTGAAACCAGAGTGGCAGTTAAACACACCTTGGTTGAAGCTCTCTTTTAACACTCGACCTGCACAGATGTTTGCGCTGATCATCGACTCTTCAACTAACTTGTTCGCGCTACGACGCATGTCAGCGTGAATAGCAACAACATCGTTATCTTCGCTAAGTTCAAAGCGGTAGTCAGGACGATCAGGGAACACAACAGCGTTTGCTGAGCGCCATGCTGAACGTGCTTGAGCGAATTGATGAAGGTCAGAAACAATCGCAGCGATCTCTTCTGATGGCTGCCACTTCTCTGAAGCACCCGTTTCTAGCCAGTCTGATACATTGTCGTAAGCAAGACGAGCGTGAGACTTGATGTTTGCAGCGAAGAAGTTGATGTCGTCGCCGATAACGCCATCTTTAGATACCGTTACTGTGCAGCATAGAGCAGGGCGAACTTCGTTCTCGATAAGTGAACACAAGTTGTCTGCAAGATCACGAGGCAACATTGGGATGTTACGACCCGGGAGGTAAATCGTGAAACCACGCTCACGAGCTACTTTATCCATAGCATCATCAGGAGAGATGTAAGCCGTAGGATCAGCAATCGCGATAGTCAGTTCAAAATCACCGTTTTCTTTCTTCTTCGCGTAAAGCGCATCATCCATATCTTTTGTGCTTTCACCATCGATGGTCACAAAAGGTACGTGCGTCATGTCTACACGTTCAAGATCGGCGTCATCATTGATCTGCCAGTTGTCGATGCCTGCAGGCTCGCTGTTTGGTAGGTCGTTCTGTGCCAGCGTTACCCACCAAGGTGCGATCTTGTCATCAGCGTCTGTGATTTTTTCAGAGATCTGAGCTAAGAAGCCGTTGTCACCTTTTAATGGGTGTTGAACGATGTGAGCAACAACCCAGTCACCTTCTTTAAGCGTTTCAGGGTTTAAACCCTTCATTGCTTTCGCTTTTAGTTGCAGCTTTTTCAGTTGCGGGTGATCAGGAACAACGTTCAAACGGCCTTTGAAAAGCTTCACTCGTGCAATAAAGCGAGTAAGACCTTGTTCAACCAATTCCTCTGGCTCTGCTACTTCGCGCTCTTTCTCGGTGCGAATGATGGCAATCACCTTGTCACCGTGAACACATTTCTTCATGTACGGAGGCGGGATAAAGAAGCTTGTTTTGCTATCAACTTCGAGAAAACCAAAGCCTTTTTCAGTGGCTTTGATAGTACCTTCCTTTTTAGGGAGGGTTTCTTGGATTTGCTGCTTGAGCTGAGCGAGTAGAGGATTATCTTGAAACATCTTACTTTTATCTAACGAGAACAATTGAGCACACTATAATCATTGCGAGGCCCGATTACTACTTAAAGCCGAAGTGAGCGTAAATTAATTGTCGGCTTATTTAACTAGGTCAATTTGGTGGATGTCCTTCGCTATGACGAGATATTCATCAAGTTTTGACGATATGATAGCCAGTATTGACATAAAACCGAAAAATATGTGATGTATTTCAATTTTTTCTGGCTTTTTTTATGCATTTAGGGAATAATCCGCCTCCCTTAGACGTCCCTAATGGCTTGAAGTGTTTTATTACTGCTTCGTAACTCTGAATGGAATCAGTATCTGATTGGATCAGTATTGGAATTGATAGAGCTCCCGGGACCTTTTGTTTACTTATATATAGTGGGATCCCAATGTCCGAATCTGTAATTCAATTTAATGAATTAGCCCTAAACGATAACATTCTTTCAGCTCTTGATAGCATGGGTTTCGTTTCTCCGACTCCAATCCAAGCAGCAGCTATTCCTCTTCTACTTGAAGGCCGTGACGCACTAGGTAAAGCACAGACTGGTACTGGTAAAACAGCAGCATTCTCTCTGCCTTTACTTAACAAAATCAACCTAAACCAACACAAACCACAAGCAATCATCATGGCTCCTACTCGTGAGCTAGCGATTCAAGTTGCTGCGGAAATCAAAAACCTTGGCCGTGATATCAAAGGTCTTAAGGTTATTGAAATCTACGGTGGTGCTTCAATCGTTGACCAAATGCGCGCTCTAAGCCGCGGTGCTCACATTGTTGTTGGTACTCCAGGTCGTGTTAAAGACTTACTAACTCGTGACCGTCTACACCTAGATGAAGCACACACATTTGTTCTTGATGAAGCAGATGAAATGCTAAAAATGGGCTTCGTAGATGACGTTACTTGGATCCTAGAGCAAGCTCCAGAAACTGCACAACGTGTACTTTTCTCTGCAACTATGCCTCCAATGGTTAAGACTATTGTTGACCGTTACCTACGTAACCCTGCAAAAGTTGACGTTGCTGGTACTAACCACACAGTTGACAAAGTAGCGCAGAACTTCTGGGTTGTTAAAGGCGTAGAAAAAGACGAAGCAATGTCTCGTCTTCTAGAAACTGAAGAAACTGACGCATCAATCGTATTCGTACGTACTCGTCAAGACACTGAGCGTCTAGCTGATTGGCTATCTGCACGTGGCTTCAAAGCTGCTGCACTGCACGGTGATATTCCTCAGTCTCTACGTGAGCGCACTGTTGATCACATCAAACAAGGTGTTATCGACATCCTAGTTGCAACTGACGTTGTAGCACGTGGTCTTGATGTTCCACGTATCACTCACGTATTCAACTACGACATCCCATTCGATGTTGAATCTTACATCCACCGTATCGGTCGTACTGGCCGTGCTGGACGTAAAGGTAAAGCGATCCTACTAGTTCGCACTAACCAAATTCGCATGCTTCGCACTATCGAGCGCGTAACTAAGTCATCTATGGAAGAAATCCAACTTCCTCTACGTGACCAAGTTGCTGCAGCACGTGTTGCTAAGCTTGGCGCTGAACTTGAAACAGAGAAAGAAAGCAAAGCTCTAGAAAACTTCGCAGGTCTTATCTCTACACTTCAAGAGTCTCTAGAAGTTGATGCTGCTACTCTAGCTGCAATGCTTCTTAAGCGTCAGCAAGGTAAGAGCCCACTATTCTATGTTGGCGAAGACCCAATGATCGCTGCTATTGAGCGTGACAAGAACCGTCGCAAAGAGCGTCGTGAAGACCGTGAAAATGGTCGTGGCGATCGCAACTTCAATACGCAAGATTGGGATACTTACCAACTACAAGTTGGCCGTGAGCAAGGCGTTCAGGTTAAAGACATCGTTGGCGCACTAGCAAACGAACTTGGCCTAACTAAAGGTTCAATCGGTGCTATCAAGCTAGACCAAGGTTCTACTTACGTTCAACTGCCAAAAGCAATGAACTCTGAAACTGCTGGTAAGCTAAGCAAACTACGTATTCGTCAAAAAGAAGCTGGCGCTGTTGTTGTTGATTTCAACGACTTCCGTGAGCCTCGTCGTGGTGGCGGCGGTCGTGATGGCAACCGTGGTCGTGGCGGTCGTGATGGCGGCGGCTACCGTGGTAACCGTGATGGTAACCGCGAAGGTGGCAACCGTGAAGGCGGTCGTGGTGGATACCGTGGCAACCGTGATGGTGCACGCGATGGTAACCGTGAAGGCGGCCGTGATGGCGAGCGTCGTTTCGACCGTAACCGTGGTGGCGATCACCGTGGTAACTACCGTGGTGAACGTGGCCATGGTAACGGCAATGGCGGCGGTAACCGTGGTCGTCGTCCAGAGCGTAACGAAGGTTAATCAACCTTTCGCTTAGACGCTTTAGTCTAGACACTGAATTTAAAAGCCGAGCGTAATGCTCGGCTTTTTTGTGCCTGCTCGTTTATCTTCCCGATCTTACTACTCACATTTGAAGCAAACTATCCAAACTCCGCGATTGACTGTCTTCGTCGGTATATAAACTAAAAATGAATAATCCGATTTCAAGACGACGTGAAGTGAGCATCAAGTGCCGTTAGCATGGCTGTATGACGTTGTAAGGCTATACTTAAATCGCGTGCTACAAGATTCAGCGAGATGTATGAAAGCCACTTAATGTGCCGTGTAGAAGGTTTATTGGAGTGGGGGGAGGTTTTGGCAGTCACAGGTGTTTAATGGGGGGAGTTTTACTATTTTCTCTCGTGAAATGAGCTTCCTGACCGAATCCGACAAATAGAGCAAATCAAGTTAAAAATAACGTTAGCATTCGTTTGCGGTACTCGTTTATCAATTTTCTTATTCAACTATTTTTTAATTTCGCTCTCGAAATAAATAAATTAATGACTAAGATCAACTTAATTGTGTTCATTTAGTGATTTTTTCAAAACAAAAGTTGAAAGATTCAAAAATTATTGAATAATGGGCTTAACTAAAATTGAAGTAAACACTTCATCCAATTCGTACTGAAACAGGATCCATATCCAATGTCTAATTCGTTTGTTCTGGTTATTAACTCGGGTAGTTCATCCCTAAAATTTGCTGTAATCGATTCTGTTTCTGGTGAAGCAGTATTAAGTGGCCTAGGGGAGTGTTTTGGTCTTGAAGATGCTCGCATGAGCTGGAAATTCCAAGGCGAGAAAACTGAAATTGCCATTCAAGGTGAAGATAACCACCACAAAATTGCCATTGGCAAATTGGTTGGCCTGATGGAAGACCTAGGCTTCACGGCAGATATCGTGGCAATCGGTCACCGTATCGTTCACGGTGGTGAGAAGTTCACTCAAACTGTTCGCATTACTGAAGAAGTAACGAACGAAATTGAAAGCCTGTCTGACCTAGCTCCACTTCATAACCCAGCAGGTGCTATCGGCATCCGTGCTGCGATTGAAGCTTTCCCTTCTCTACCTCAGTTCGCTGTATTTGATACTGCTTTCCACCAAACAATGCCTCAACGTGCATTCACTGGTGCAATCGCAAAAGAGCTATACACAGACTTCGGCGTACGTCGTTACGGTTTCCACGGTACTAGCCACTACTTCGTTAGCCGTGAAGCTGCGAAGATGGTTAACAAGCCAATCGAGAAATCGAGCTTCATCTCTGTTCACCTAGGTAACGGCGCATCTGTATGTGCTATCAAAGATGGTAACAGTGTTGATACTTCTATGGGCTTTACACCGCTTTCTGGCCTAATGATGGGCACACGTTGTGGTGACCTAGACCCAGGCATCATCGAGTACCTACTTAAGAAAGGTTGGTCACAAGAGCAAGTCTTCAACTCTCTTAACAAGGAGTCTGGCTTCCTAGGCGTGTCTGGTCTTACGAGCGATGCTCGTGGCATTTTAGAAGCAATGGAAGAGGGCCATGAAGGCGCTAAACTGGCTTTCGAAGTATTCACATACCGCGTAGCTAAATACGTTGCTTCTTACCTTGCAACGCTAGATTCTTTAGACGGCATCATCTTCACAGGCGGTATCGGTGAGAACTCTCTACCAATTCGTCGTGAGATCCTAAGCAACCTTAAGATTCTAGGTTTTGTTGAAGATGTAGCTGGTAACGAAGCAGCTCGCTTCGGTGCTGAAGGCATCATCGCGAAGTCTGAAATGCTAGACGCTGTAGCAATGGTTATCCCAACTAACGAAGAGTTCGTTATTGCTCAACAGTCGGTAGAGCTTCTGTAATCTAAGCAACGGCTTAAGTTATAAAAAACAATTGAAAAGCGAGCCTAAGTGGCTCGCTTTTTTGTGTCTGTTGTATTCAATTGAAAACTACTTAACTTCGTACCTTAGAAGCACTTCATTATCGAGAACAACATTCGTCGACCAGATAAAGCTTGCTCCGGCGCCACTGAATTTTTCAATGAAGTTCATGTATGCCTTTTTGTTGTTTACGCCAATATCGTCTTCTGAGTAGACAGATGCTTGAGGCCATGAAGCTGAATTAAACTCTTGGTTCATCCAATTACTTGGCGTTTCCCAGTGAGCGGCGTACGCATCTTGCCCGTGATCAGTGCCTTCGGTTGTGCAACTTTCAGAAAGACGTTTTCCGTCTACTTCACTCAAACAAGTTAGGTCGTAAATCGGTGCGGTATAGAATGTTTGAGCTTGCCAATCTGCGCTTGTAACGGTTCCATCACTAAAGCTCGCGATAAAACCACCATCACCCGCATGATAAGCTTTACCGCGGTTGTCTTCTGTACCTAGGCCTAGGTTTTCTTCCCAATCAATCACCTTTACTGCAATCGTGTAGGGCTTGTTAACTTTGAACTTAACAAGGTTTGAGTTAAATGGCGTAAAAGGAACCGTATCGACTGCGACTAGCGTGCCGTTGATGTACAGTTCAAAATAGTTATCGGCAAAAATATAGCCTGTCACTTCTTCGCCGTCAGGATCAATTTCGACTACCGGAACCAAAGTTTGATCGACATCCGCTAGGCTGCTTGGTGTGGTGTTTGAACACTCTTCATAAAGATCGAAGGCTTTTGGACCGCTCGCAAAGCTGTTTTTGGCAGGAACTGTCCAAACCTTTCCGTCAGAGTCTGTAATTTCCCCAACACCGGCGACTCGGCTGCGTCCGTTGTTACATTCAAATAGATTCGACTCAACGGTAGTGGCTCTGCCTTGAGTAATGCTTGCTGAGCCTTGGTAATCGTTGATGTTGCTGACAGACGGTGTGTCTGATGATGGTGAGCACCCTGCCACGAGTAATGCGATAGATGAAATGGCAAGAGCCTGATGTTTTGTGTTGATCATTGATAGAGAGCCAATGTGGAATGATGTAAATAAGCGTGGTTCAAAATGAGCCAAGTGCAAGTAAGTTAAGCTAAATACAATTAAACTAAGCAGAAGCTAGATCACCTGCTGGGCTACCATGCTTATTCCTGAATGGGGCTTATAATAACGGCAAGAATGTAAACAAGCGTAAAGCTGAGTAATAAATGGTAAAACAGCGTTTGCTTGGATAATGGCACCAGCTTGCGCTGTGTTCGTAAAAATAACCCCCACGAATCAGTCTCTGGTTGTGATTGAGATAGTATTTTGCTACAAAACGCGCATAATCTCGCTATACAACATTTAAAGAAGAAATTACCTATGACTACCTTTCAATACTACTTTCACCAACTGCCTTGCTTCGATTGTAAAAAGACATCTGTAAGTACTGATCTTGGTTGGTTAACGCCTGCGATGAAAGAGGCTGCTGTAGCACAAGTAACTGCGACGCTTGCTCAAGGTGAAGTTACGCCAGATCTTTCAGCGGACGTAGTTTGTACGAAAGAAGAAGCTCGCGAATACTTGCTGCTGAACTTCTTTGGTTATTCAGAAGAAGAGCTAGAAAGCGGGATCGAAGCGGATGATGAGAAAGAAGTCGCTGATGAAATCGCAGAACTACTAGAAGAAGGTAAAGACACGATCACCTTCGAACATGAAATTGCGCTTCAGTGCTGTGCTGACTGTGATGTTGAAGACGAGTCAAACTAAGCACTCGTATTAGACGATACATCCATCGATAGGGTGTAATCTTCAAATGATTAAAGGCGTTAGTGGATTAAAGTTCACTAAAAGCCTTTTTTATCTTTAGGTCGTTAAGACTTTTGAGTTTCTATAATGCCTTGCTCGCTCAGTTGAGAAAGGATCTCTGCGGTTTTCTCGCGGAACAGATCTCTTAATAGGCGAACGGTCGGAGTGATGGATTGACGGCTGGGACACACTAACCACAGTTCAGTTGAGGTTGGCTTGAACTCGGGCATGATTTTAACCACTTCGCCAGAGAGCAGATGGCTCGACATATCTAAACAAGACTTTATCGCCACGCCTTTCCCTGCCACACACCAGCGCCTAACAAGGTCAGCATCATTTGAGGCGCGATTCCCTTTTAGTTTCACTTTATGATCTTGTTTACCGTCATTAAACACCCATTCGTCTTGCAACATATCATGCAGCTGATACAGCAGACCATTGTGATCAGCTAGGTCGCTTGGCTGGTTTGGTGTTCCCATCTCGGCCAAGTATGCAGGCGCTGCACACAATATTCTTGGCACATCGCAGATCTTAAAGCCGTACATGTTGGCATCATTCGGAGAACCATAACGCAAAGCCATGTCTACAGAATCACGGTAGAAATCGATGTTGCTGTCACTGATGCTGGTGCGAAGTGTAGCCTTTGGGTATTCAAGCAGAAATTCATCAAGCCAAGGTGTAATGAGGTTACGTCCTAAATCCGAAGAAAGCGCGATGCGGATTTCTCCGTCTAAGATACCAAGCTCTTCACGCATGTTGAGTTTGGCTTGCTCTAACATCTTCAAGGCTTGCTCACACTCAGGTAAATAGCGCTCGCCTGCAGAGGAAAGCCGTAAATGACGAGTGGTTCTTACAAACAGTTCAGCACCCAGTGCGGCTTCAACACGTTTGACGGCAGCACTCGCGGTTGCGGTACGCATGTCTAGGTTGGTGGCTGCTGCGGTGATACTACGAAACTCCGCCACCTTTAAAATGACCTGCAAGTCTTCAAGAAGCATATTATCTACCTGTGTTTGATAATGTTCTAAACATTGTATTGAGATTTTTGCTAATCATAAAGTGGGTTGATCCCAATTCATCTCTTTTAAGCTAGCTTTATATGCGCAATTGCCAAAATATATTTGAGAATCATTCAAATATTAGGCTGTTTTTCGCTGATTTTTACCCATGTACTATCTCTATCAAGCCGAACAAAAGGGGATAACAACATGACTAAGAAAATCACAATTGGCGTAACAGATTTGTCGTTTCACCGAACCACTGCATCATTGGTTACCAATGTATTAAACGCAATGGGCTTCGAGGTGGAGCGTGTTTTTTCTCCTCATCAAGAAAATTTCGAAAAGCTAAAAGCGGGTGAAGTAGACATGCTTTCTTCGGCTTGGTTGCCATCAAGCCACGGTATCTACAAAGCGGACGTTGAGGAAGTTGAGCCACTTATTGAACTTGGCCTTCACTATGAACCTTATGCGTTGTGGGGCGTGCCTGATTATGTCCCTGAAGAAGCTGTTTCTGAGGTCGCTGATCTATTAAAGCCTGAAGTTATCGAGAAAATGAACTCTACCATTCAGGGTATTAACCCCGGTGCAGGCATCACACGCTTCTCTATTCAGATGATGAAAGAGTACGGCCTGAACGATGCGGGTTACGAGTTTTTCCCTGGTAGTGAAGACGACTGTTTTGATGCCTTTGAAAGCGCGGTAGCGAACAAGGAGTGGGTTGTTGTACCGCTGTGGAAACCTCAATTCTTGCACTATCGCTATGACATTCGAGAGATCAAAGAGCCAAAAGGCTTACTCGGTATTGTGGATAGAGCAGTACTTCTTTTAAGAGACGACAAGAAGCATTTGTTTAGCGAACAACAGATCCAGACGTTAGATTCATTGCGATTCTCAAACGATATTATCGCAGAGCTAGATTATAAAGTTTGCCGTGAAGGTAAGCCGCAAGATGAAGTAACGCGTGACTGGTTGATTGAGCAAGATCTAATTTAATCTCTATGCCTCTATGCCTCTATGCCTCTATGCCTCTATGCAGCACCTAACAGAGTTACTTGTTCGTGTTGCTCAATCAGTAGCAACACGATTATCAAAAAATAATTGAATATGATTCAAACATTAGGCGGTTTATCTAAATTGAGAGTCAACTAAGATTAAGTCGTCTAATTCAAGGAGAAAGCACAATGTCAGTACCATCGAAAATGAAAGCTATCGGATTTACTCAGTCACTTGCGATTGCAGAGCAAAACAGTCTAGTTGAGTTTGAAACGAATCTTCCAGAACTAAAAGAACATGATCTGCTTGTGAAAGTGAGCGCGACCTCTATCAATCCAGCAGACGCAAAAATTCGAATTCGCAGTGCTCAAGATAAAACACTTGAGCAACCAAAAGTCCTTGGTTATGAC
Source organism: Vibrio pomeroyi (assembly GCF_024347595.1). Classification (NCBI taxonomy): domain Bacteria; kingdom Pseudomonadati; phylum Pseudomonadota; class Gammaproteobacteria; order Vibrionales; family Vibrionaceae; genus Vibrio; species Vibrio pomeroyi. The sequence goes on from NZ_AP025507.1 coordinate 845,282, forward strand.
GCGGTTGGTGAAGTTGTCGGTAAAGGTACAGACGTTGAAGGGTTCGAACTAGGCGACCGCGTTTACTATGCAGGTGACGTAACTCGCATGGGTGCTAATGCAGAATACCAAGCCGTTGACTACCGTATTACGGCGAAAGCACCAAAGAGCCTTTCTGATGAAGCTGCTGCAGTTATGCCACTGGCAACACTTACTGCGTGGGAAGCGTTGTTTGATCGCCTACGTGTGCGTCCAGAAGAGAAAAAATCCATTTTGATCATTGGTGGTGCTGGTGGTGTCGGTTCAATCACAATTCAATTGGCGAGCCAACTGACTAACCTGACTGTTATTGCGACTGCTTCAAGACCTGAAACTGAACAGTGGGTAAGGGATATGGGTGCAGACCATGTCGTAAATCACCGTAACTTGGTTGAGTCTGTACGAGAGCAAGGCATTCAGCATGTCGACTACATCTTCAATGTTGCCGATACCAAAGGGCACTGGGAATCAATGGTCGAGCTTATTGCACCACAAGGCATGATCAGTTCTATTGTTGAGTTCGACGGCGGAATAGATCTGTCGGCGCTGCAAGGCAAGTCTGCAGGCTTTGTGTGGGAGTTGATGTTTACACGTTCACTGTTCAACACTGACGATATTCAGAAACAACAAGATATCCTGTTCCAAGCAGCGAACCTGATTGATGCTGGCCGTATCAAATCTACGCTTACCACCACATTGAATGGCTTTAGCGTTGAGACACTGAAAGATGCGCACCAACGTATTGAAAGCAGCGCGTCGATTGGTAAAACAGCTATCAAATATTAATTGTTAATGATTTAGATCTTTGACGGTTTGAATCGTTGATCTTTTGAATAGCTCGAACGCTGGATTAGAAAGCCCCTGATACTTATCGTGAATCGGTAAGGTATCAGGGGCTTTTGTTCGTCTGTAGTTTACTTCGGGTCTTACTCAGAGCTTTACTCAGTTTCTTGAAGCGTTTTGAATTGAATCTGAATTAAATTTAACTCGAAGGGCAGAGCCTGTTTATCTGCAATTAAAAAGCCGATCTTTTTAATGTCTTGAGCTTTGAGTTCTGGTGCTCCGCTGAGCAATCGACCTCTGAACACGGCTTGAAAGTCCGTTAGTTGGAAGACTTTCCTAAGTTGCTCGCCTTTGATTGTCTCAAAGTTGTGCTTGTAGTTGGTTCGATAACCGTCTTTCCATGTGGTTAACCTTAATTGGTAAGTACGCCCATCACCCACAAACATCAGTTCTACGTTGCCTACTTCAGATCTTAGTGATTCAACAGAGCGGTTGATTGAGCTAAAGCCACCGTTATTCTCTAACGATAACTCTCCCTTGAACTGACTCATACCACCGTCATAAACAAACCCACCGGTTGAGATTCCGCCCATCACGTTGTCGTTAGTCGCTGTCCAATTCTTATGTTCGTTCGCTTGTGTGAAATCAATCATCTCTGTTCCTGCTGTTGACCCTTTAGACCATAAAAAAGAAAGGCTGAGCATTAGCCATAAAGGAGCGACTCGTTTACGTAATGAAGATTCCTTAAAAGCAGATTCGTTCATGATTTTCTCCGATAGCCGATAGCCGATAGCCGATAGCCGATAGCCGATAGTAGTGATGAGTCTGTTCGCGTTTTATGGAGAAGGTTCAGTGGCGAGCATACCTAAACAATGTTCGATAAATTCAGAGTAGTTTGAAGCATTGTCGTACTCAATTTTCAACGAGCCATGGAACATCAGAGTCACAGTGACGTCTTTATAGCTTAGCCAACAGGTGTAACCATCGTAATCATGCCAGGCCGTCATTTCGCCAATTTGATATTTGTTGTCCCGTTGCTCACCGGAAGAGCGAATAAACTCAAACACTCTGAGAAACTCAATAATGGTGATTCTATTGTCCATGTGTTGCTCCCGCTGCGTCATCTTTTAACATAGGCTGAATTTTGGTATCTAAACTAACTACGGCTTAATTTTATATCCTTACGGCTTGGCTCTATGCCCCGATCACTGAAAGGGTCTTATCTTCTCGATAAACCGCTGTTTTCTAATATTTTCATCGTCATTCCATACATCTGTTCAATCCTGAGCAAAACGGGCGTAACAAACTCGAATAATGATGTTAACCCTCAAAATAAAGACGAGCTTAATTTGCGGTTATGGTGGTTAATTAAAATTAGAGTCGATAGGATAAATAGCATCGGAGTCGGGTTATTGGCTGAAATGGAATCTACAGAAAGTGCGTGTCAACATGATAGAAAAACTGAAAAAGGAATGGTTTCTGGTAGGGATGGTGGTGGCCATGGCCGTTGCTGTTTTTACGCCAGATTGGGGTAAATCAGGTGGGGTACTTCATCTCGATACGGTGACTGTTCTCGGCATTGCTTTGGTGTTTTTCTTACACGGTTTGGGTTTGTCACCAAAAGCCATTCTTGAGGGGCTTTCAAATTGGAAGCTGCACGTTTTTGTACAAAGTGCGACCTTCTTAGTTTACCCACTGCTTTGGGTGATATTCGGGAAAGGGTTTGTCGCTTATATGCCAGCAGCTCTGGCTTTTGGTTTTTGCTATCTTTTTGTTTTGCCTAGTACGATTTCGTCTTCGGTCGCGATGACGGTGATTGGAAAAGGAAACCTACCGGGTGCGATATTCAATGCATCACTTTCTAGTATCTTAGGTGTATTCATTACGCCGCTTCTGATTCAGCTCTTTATGGGTTTGGAAGGTGCAGAGCTAAACCTGATGGAGTCGGTGATCTCTATATCTAAAATGCTGCTATTGCCAATGATTGTAGGCCAGGTGATGCGCCCATTACTTTTTGAATGGACTCAGAAACACAAGTCAGTGGTCAACAAATTAGACAAATACGTGATACTTCTGATTGTTTACAGTGCTTTCTGTGACTCCATTGAACACGGTATTTGGAGCGACTTCTCACCAATGCTGTTGCTGGTGTCTGCGGTGATTTGTTTAGTGGTATTGATGGTGATGGTACACGGCATTCAATGGAGTGCCCGAAAGGTTGGATTCAATCATCAAGATGAAGTGGCGGCAGTATTCTGTGGTACCAAGAAGACTTTAGCGGCAGGTATTCCTATGGCTAAGGTTATCTTTGCTCACAACCCTAATCTGGGGATGATATTACTGCCAATCATGCTCTATCACCCGATTCAGATCTTTTACTGTGCAGTGCTAGCCAACCGTTACGCCAAGGTTGATACACAATCGAGTTAAACTTGTTTGTTGTTACAAGTACAACAGAAAAACGCCTTTCACTTCGCTGTGAAAGGCGTTTGTATTTGAATCTACTTCACTTTAATTAGTGTGCTTGAATCGGTATGAGCGAATGCGTTGTCGTAGATCTCTAAGCCAGTTGTTTGAGAGTAAGTCAGCGTGTCGTCTGAAATACTGATGTTCATTGTGAAGCCCGTAGTGGTTGCGTTGTCTGTCATGTATTCAGACTCAGCGATACCACGCTTAGACGCGACTAACGTCATTGTGTCGCCAGCAGGGCCTTCCGCGGTGACACATGTGGTGCGTGGCACACAGTAAGAGTTGTACACGATCTGATTTTTTTGATCGTAGATGAAGTAACCACGTTGATCGTGGAATTTAGAATCGTCGGCCTTTCTGAATACTTCCTGCTTGTAGTACAGAGCAACAAGGTATTGGTCGCTGGCATTAGTCGCGTCTGCGGCAACCTCGAACGTCATCATTTCATAAAACGGTGTGACTGCAGGGCCACCCGCACCGACTTCTGTGCCTTCTTGACCTGGGGAGATATCAACGCCGCCTGTTTCGACTGATTTCCATGTGCCGACTAGTTTTGCCAATGGACCGAAATCCATTCCGTTGATTGTATTGTGGTCGGCTACTGCTGGAACCGAGATTACTGCTGCAATACTAAGTGCTAATAATTTTTTCACTGTAACTTCCTTTTTTGTAATTATACGACCTCAGTAAAAGTAAGGTTATTGTGAAACCAGTTTATTAACTCAGATCAGTGTTCTTGGTTACTATGAAAGCGATTTGTAACTTGATGTATCAGTCAATAAGAGAATATTAATGCGGCTAAATATTGAACGAATAGCTTTGATTTGTTCATCGAGGTTTAATTCAAAATTGCATTAATCTGAGCCTTATTAATTTTGCTATTACACATTTCAAATTCTCATGTATGATGTGCGCCCATAATTGTATGACAAATGTGTAATCTTACTTCTGTATGAATAAAGCTGCTAACCACGCCATTTTACTTTTGGTGTTCGCAAACCTACTTGCGTCCTTTTCAGATGTATCGTTGAAGATACTGAATGGCGAAGTCCCTACGTTCCAGTATGTGTTTATCCGCCAGCTATTGAGCGTGATCTTGCTTCTTCCATTTTGGTTAAAGTTACCGAGAGAGACACGTATGCAAGGCGGTTGCAGAATCAACTTCTTAAGGGCTCAATTTATCTTGGTGGGGAGTGGCTGCGCGATGATCGCCATTACACACCTTACTTTGGCGACAGCAAACGCGATGTTCTATGTTGGACCAATCCTTATGCTGCCTTTGTCGATAGTGCTGTTGAAAGAAAGGCCGACATCTTCAAAAGTGATCGCGACCTTAATTGGTTTTGTGGGCGTGTTGATCGTATTACGCCCAGAGCAATTTCACTGGGCAGCGATTGCTGGGCTAGGCAGTGCGCTTGCGATGGGCGTGGGTAACATATTGATCAAACGCCTGAACACAGAGCAACACATCATCTCAACTCTGTTCTGGACCAGCATTATGACTCTTCCACTCGCACTGGCATTTGCACTACCAACTTGGTCTGCGATTGAATGGCATCATGTGGGTTGGATCATGGCAATCAACTTGTTCGTACTTGGATACCATGCGCTTGTGGTGGTGGCTTACAAAAAAGCACCGGCCAACCAGATTGCGCTCGCAGAGTATTCCGGGTTGGTGTTTGTGACACTGTTTGGTGTTATGTGGTTCGATGAGATTCCAGACATCCTGACACTGGTGGGTATTAGCCTTATCGTTATTCCTATGATGCCGATTAAATGGAAGAAGAGTTTCAAGTGGAGGGAGCGAGCCGCTTTAGAAGTTGAGGTTACTCCGCCTAAACCATAGAGGTTTGTCTCTCAGCTATTCTGGATTCCAAATAAACCACATTAGGGAAGGTCGTCTAAACTTAGGGTTTGTATCGCTTAAAAATACGACAATTTGGGCTCTAAAAACGTTCTCGAAATAAATGCAAATTAGTGCTTTACCTCAACTTAACTTGAGGTATTAGGATATGCAACGTTGCTTACGAGAATACTTTAAGGAGAGAAGAATGATCCAACTTGAACATGTGAATTTAGTCGTTAAGGACATCCCTGAAATGCTGACTTTCTATAAAGCGGCGTTTCCACACTGGTACGTTCGTGATGAAGGAAAAGGCGAATGGTCAGGCAAGCCACGTAACTGGCTGCATTTTGGCGACGAGTACCAATACATCGCATTGAGTGATCACGGAGAAGGTGAAAATAGAGACTTAGCAGGGCACTCTGTTGGTCTCGCGCACTTTGCTTATGTGACCAATAATATCGAAAGCGTCACTCAACGTCTTATTGATGCGGGCTTCCCGATTGCTAAACCCGGCGCTGAAGAACCTTATCGAAAAAATGTCTACTTTGTGGATCCGGCAGGCTTTGAAATCGAGTTCGTTGAATACCTAAGTGATGACCCCAAGCTGCGTAATGCTACAAGCTAATAGCGTCTTTGGGTAGAAAGTAACAAAAAGGGCATTGTGGAATATTCCGCAATGCCCTTTTTAGATTCTATTTATTAGCTGATATTGAGTGGGTTACTTATTTAGCCTTGAATGGCACCAATAGCTGTTTACCAAACACGTTAATGAGTGCGCCAGTGACAATCAGGCCACCACCTAGATAAGTCCAAACTGATGGGATTTCATTAAAGATCCACACGCCTAACAGTGCCGAGAACACAATCTGAACGTAAGAGTAAGCCGAAGCTTTGCCCGCTGCTTGTGTCTGCATCGCCTTGGTCAAACCGTATTGGCCGATTTGAGTGAAGATCCCAACCAAAACCAGCATCACGGTTAAGAATAGGCTTGGCCACACAAAGTCGTTCCAGATAAGGGCTGTTGAGATCGGTAGGGCAACCAGTGGGAAGTAGAAGATGATGACAGAGCTGTCTTCCGTTTGACTCAGTTTTCTCACAATCACATAAGCGATTGAGCTACCAAACGCGCCACATAACGCCACCATAATGCTGAATAACGGCAGTTCGCTGCTCGCGCCGCTGTTCATGCTTGGCTGTACCATTACCAGTAATCCCGCTAGGCAGAATGCAATGCAGATCATGGTCGATTTTTGGACGCGTTCTTTAAGGAATAACACACCGAGTAATGCGGTAAAGACAGGGTGTACGTATTGCAGAATGGTCGCTTCTGCTAACGGTAACGTGGTTACTGCGTAGTAAACACACATCAGCGCCGCAGTGCCGACTGCGCCTCGAACGAACAACAGAGGTTTGTTATTACCCCAGATAGAAATGCCTTTTCGTTTTACGTCGATGTAGCTGATGATCAAAGACACCAGCGCCCTTGCTGCAACGATTTCAAATACCGGTATGCCGTAGTTGCTGATGTATTTCACACAAGCAGACATCAGTGCGAATCCAAAAGCAGAAAGGATCATAAATCGAACCCCAACAGGGATCATTGAAAAAGAGAAAGAAGGCATAAAAATATCAATCGGTTGAGGGAGAAGGAATCATAGCTTAGTTTAGGAGAGGCGACCAAAGTCTTTGTCCTGTTCTCGTCAACTTGATTCAATTAATTCTCATTTCCACTCTTTACGCATACCTGTACAACCCCATAAAACGCACATCACATTTTGTCCCACATAATATCGGCTATAGCTCAATTTTATAAAATCAACATCAACAGAAGGTGACGCTAATTCAACTCTGATTTATCGGTCGTTTTAATTGTCCTTATCACTCATATCATTCTTGTGAATTTATAATGAGAGATATGTTCTATGAAACCAATAAATACCCTACTCATATCCACAATCGCGCTTTGCTCTTTTAGTTCAGCGACTTACGCTGACACCATTTTGCATGCTTTCAATTGGAAGTACTCAGATGTGACAGCCAATGCCAACCAAATAGCCGAAGCTGGCTATAAGAAAGTGTTGGTTGCTCCGGCAATGAAATCCAGCGGCAGCCAATGGTGGGCGCGTTATCAACCACAAGATCTGCGCACCATTGATTCTCCGTTGGGGAATAAACAAGATTTAGCTGCAATGATCACCGCACTTAAAGGTGTGGGTGTTGATGTTTACGCAGATGTGGTGCTGAACCACATGGCAAATGAAAGCTGGAAGCGAAGTGACTTGGACTACCCAGGCACAGAAGTGCTAAATGACTATGCCAGCCGTTCAAGCTACTATGCCGACCAGACTTTGTTTGGCAACTTAGCGCAAGGTTTTGTCTCGGCTAACGATTTCCATGCCGCAGGCTGTATTACTGACTGGAACGACCCGGGTCATGTTCAATACTGGCGTTTATGTGGTGCCGACGGCGATGTGGGTCTTCCTGATCTGGATCCAAACAACTGGGTGGTTTCACAACAACGTTTATATTTGAAAGCGTTAAAAGACATGGGCATCAAAGGTTTCCGTATTGACGCAGTGAAGCACATGAGCCAGTACCAAATCGACCAAGTATTTACGCCTGAGATCACCGCGAACATGCATGTGTTTGGCGAGGTGATTACCAGTGGCGGGGCAGGGAACAGTGGTTATGAGTCGTTCTTAGCGCCTTACTTGAACAACACCAATCATTCTGCGTACGATTTCCCGCTGTTTGCTTCAATTCGATCAGCCTTCTCTATGAGTGGCGGTTTAAACCAACTGCATGATCCACAAGCGTACGGACAAGCTTTGGATGATAGTCGCTCAATCACTTTCGCTATCACACATGATATTCCAACTAATGACGGCTTCCGTTACCAAATCATGGACCCACAAGACGAGCAGCTTGCTTACGCGTATATCCTTGGTAAAGATGGTGGCACGCCGTTGATCTACAGCGATGATCTTCCTGATTCTGAAGACAAGGATAATGGTCGCTGGGGCAATGTGTGGAACAGTTCGACAATGAAGAACATGTTGAGCTTCCATAACGCGATGCAAGGCAAAACAATGACTATGATTTCGAGCGACCAGTGCACTTTGTTGTTCAAGCGAGGTAAAGAGGGAGTTGTTGGTATTAACAAGTGTGGCGAAACGCGTGGCGTGACGGTCGATACCTACCAACATGAGTTCAATTGGCATATTCAATACAAAGACGTATTAAGCAGCGCGACAGAAACCGTGACTTCTCGCTATCACACCTTTAACTTACCACCACGCAGTGCGCGTATGTTTAAGTTGTAAATGTTATCTAGCTAAACCACTTAGCTTATTAAGCAAGAACGAAGTATAAGCCTCAGCAAATGCTGTGGCTTATTCATTTGGCGTAAGCTTGTGTTCAGTGCTGGTCTTCAATCACTCCTGACCAATGATTTTGCTGGGAAAGCGCTTTCAACAATTCGATCTCTTTCGCTGTCTCTATTTTAAGCCAATCAATCAAACCACTGATCACAGGTGAGTGAGTGCGCTGGTGGATGAAATAGGTCCAAGCACTGTTCTGGATCTTGGCATTCTCTGGGCAATATAAGAAACCGCGTTGGAGATCCTGCAAAACCAAAAGCAGATCCGTTACCGTGACGCCTTCACCGGATAAGCAGGCACTGAGTGCCATATCCAAAGACAAGAAGCTGGTGTTTCTAACGGGCTTTTTCGGAGGCGATTCGACATCAGCCAGCCATACTTTCCAGTCATGGTGATCTAAGGTCGGGTGCAGCCGTGGCATGGTTAAGATCGAATCGAGGTCGGTATCTTTCTTAGTCAAACCAACAGCATTCGTTAAGCTCGTGGAGCAGACTGGCGCCATGAACTCTTCACGCAAGAAAGTGATGTCAGGTGCGTTGTCATAGCGTTTTTTGAATCGAGTGTGGAAGATCAACAGGTCATACTCACTACTGTTAATGGCTTCATCTTCTTCAATCACGGGAACGATCACGATCTCGTAATCTGGGTAACGCTCGTTTAATTCACGAACCTTAGAGATCAACACGCGCGTAGCAAAACTTAGGGTTGCTTTGATCACTATGCGTTTCTGTTTCGGCTCACTCCAAGAGGCGATAACCGATTCGATATTGCCGTAGCTTTCACGCAAAGCGACATACAAATCATGACCTTGTACCGTTAATTCAATCGCTCGATGCTTACGAATGATCAAAGATGCGTTCAGCTCATCTTCAAGCTGTTTGATCTGACGGCTGATTGCACTCTGTGTCACGTTGAGCTCATCGGCAGCCAACGTAAAGCTCATCAGCCTTGCAGCCGCTTCGAAGGCTTTTAAGCTATTATGGGAGGATGGCAAGCTAGGATATGGGGTCATAATTCATTCGCATGAGTTTTTGGAATGTTAGAGTCGCAAATTTATCAATTGAACGCCAGCCCCATCGATCGTATTTTGGGCGAAATTAACTGAGGCGCTCATGAAAAAAATACTCACTCTTGCATTCCCTTTGATCATTTCACAGCTGATATCCATGGCTTTAGTCCTTACTGATGTTTGGATGATGTCGCGAATCAGCGTGTCAGCCCTTGCGGCTGGTGGTTTAGGTGCCTCTATTTACTTCTTCATCTTCATTATTGCGAGTAGCACAGTCGGCTGTGTCGCAAACTTAATCGCTATTGCTTATGGTCAGCGTGTCGCACGCCCAGAGTTCGGTAATACACAAATTAGATTGGCCGTGAAAGGTGCAACCATGCTGTCGTTCGTGCTCAGCGTGACCTTAATGGCGAGCTTCTGGTTTGCGCCACTGGTGTTGGAAGCGGCGAAACAACCTCAAGAAGTGATCACCTTAGCGATGGAATATGTACACGCCCTAAAATGGGTGATGTTGCCTTCGCTTATCTTATTGGTGCTGCGTGGCTTAACCAGTGCATTCGGTAATGTGCGTTCTATTCTGGTGATGTCGATTATCACTGTGATTTTGAATGTACCAGTGAGCTACTTCCTCACGTTCCAGCTCGACATGGGCTTAACAGGTTTAGGCTTAGGTACGGCTATTGCGGCATTTATCGTGATGGTTGGCTACACCGTTTGGGTGTTTAAACGTGACGAATTTAAACAGTTCGCCCCTTGGCTCAATACCGAAGAGTACTCTATTAAGTTGATGAGCCCGTTGTTATTAATGGGTTTGCCTATCGGCTTGGCGGCGTTACTTGAGCACGGCTTGATTTATGGCGGAACCTTGATGGCGGGAACGATCAGTATTGCTTCTCTAGCGCTGCACCAAATCTTGCTGCAATGCTTAAGCTTTACTTGGAACTTTAACTTCGGTTTCTCGCAAGCTGCGGCAATTTTAGTAGGCCGTGATTATGGCGCAGGCAACTACGAAGGCATCAAAAGAACCTCGATTCAAAGCTTTATATTGGTGTCTGTGTTGAGTGTGGCCTTGTCTGCCGTGTTTATCATTTGGCCTGAAATGATCGCTTCCATCTTCAAGCTAGACGACGGCACTGGCTCAATGACATCGCTATTGGCTTCGGTTATCTGGGTTGTCGCACTGTGTTTTATTGTTGATGCTTGGCAACTGTTGGCGATTAACCTGCTAAGAGGGATGAAGATTGTCTCTATGCCAACGGTGATGACAGCCATTGGTTACTGGATGTTTGGCTTGCCTGCTGCTTGGTACTTGATGCCAAAATTCGAGCTTGCAGGGATCTGGGGCGGAATCGGCGTTGGCTTAGGCGTGACGGGTATTCTGCTGCTTATCCATTTGATGGTCGTTCTAAACAAGAGCAGCAAGACACCAGACTTAGATTGTTCAGCTTATTCTTAAGCTTTACTGAAACGCAAAAAGCCACAGCAAAGTCTGTGGCTTTTGTTTATCTCATTGATTCTGGGGGAGTGAATCAATATCAGGTTTAGGGGCAGCTAGTTTCTACCAAACTATTTTTCACCAGAGAGCGCTGACTTCATCATTGTCTTAAATTGCTCTTTCTGCTCTTCAGTTAGTACGTTATAGATGTTGTTCTTAAGACGCATTTCTTGCATCACCATCGACTTCTCAGTGGCTTGTACTGTGTCGATGACTTTTTCCATCTCAGCTTCATCAAACTCAGGTTGAGTCACTAAGGCGATCTGCTTTTTCTTAAGTTCAATCGCACTATCCATATCAATTTCAGTTCTATCGGATTGATAATCTTGCACAAGAGTGAACACTTCCGCTTGCTGTTCTTCCGTTAGATTCAAAGAAGCAATAACCATTTGTAGTGGGCTGAGGACTGGCTGTGGCGGTTGTTGTGGTGATGACGCACTCACAAACGGAGCAGTAACGAGTAAAGCTGAAGCAGTTAATACACAAAGCGACTTTTTCAGTGATTTCATTGAGTTTCTCCTGTTAGTGGAAATAAGAGTATAGGTGAGCAAGCTGAACTCGATATGAACACGCTGTTCAGTTAACTAAGCTTGCTTCACGCCTAGCTGCTGTATCCGGATAAGCAAAGAAGCAGATAAACAAGGAAGCAGGTTAGACCTTGGTCTTACAGAAACCGAGCGCAAAGGTGACTAGAATGATTTGAGTTGCTCACCGTTTTATCAAGGATTACACAAATGGAAGTTGGATTGTTCTGGGCTGAAAAAGGGATGCTAGTGCTTGGCGCACTGTTTGTTTTGACGAGCATGATGCAGTACGGAAGACGCAGTAGTGATTGGAAAGGCGTGATTACGATGTTCTACAAGCGTATCCCAATGAATATTGCGGAATACAAATGGTACCGACTTGGAATCGCGTTATTGGTTTTTGCCGTGATTATCCGTTTCGCCTTGCTGATTCTATGGCCGACCTATCAATTCTAGCTATCTTGTATTCGCTCTGACATCTTTCATAAGTTCTTTCATGTTGGATATATAGAAGCGATAAATGCATGAGTAAACCGAGCCTTAATAAACTCACTTATTAAGGCTGCTATTTAATAAAATAGTGTTAATACTCCATGATATTGAGTTGCTATTGTCTTTGTAGCATATTGTTTTTCATAAAGAATAATGCGAGATAATAGCTTACCCACTTGTTTCATCATTCTTACTAATAATCTACACATAAATCCATTCACCCCGTACCTGATACCATAATGATCTGTTACACTCGTCCAAATTAGCTTTAATTTGTCGGTGGTGCATTTATGTCGTTCCCAGTTCTTATATGTGATGATTCTGCGTTAGCAAGGAAGCAGATGGCTCGATCACTGCCTAGTTCTCTAAATGCAGATATAACTTTTGCTGTTCATGGGCTTAATGCACTTGAAGAGCTCGCTCAAAACCAGTTCAAACTGATGTTCCTCGACCTCACCATGCCGGAGTTAGATGGCTATGGCACATTGGAAGAGATGCAACGTTTAGGTGATACCACACCTGTTGTAGTGGTTTCTGGTGATATCCAACCAAAAGCGCAGCAGAAGGTCATGGACCTTGGTGCCAAAGCGTTTTTGCAAAAGCCGATTGATAAAGAAGCGTTAAAAGCCATTTTACGTGAGCATGTGGAGCCGCCAAAACAGCCTCAACTCATTACGCCTTCGCCTTTAGAACTCCCAATACTTCGCCGACGTGACATCTATATGGAAGTCGCGAACGTTGCGATAGGCCGTGCAGCCGATGCATTGGCGCGCCACTTTAATGTATTTGTGCACTTACCATTGCCGAACGTGAACATCTTCGAAGTGAGTGAATTGCACATGGCACTTCGTGACCTCGCAGACAACGACCAAGTTTCGGGTGTTTGCCAAGGCTTTAGCGGAGAAGGCATTGCAGGTGAAGCATTAGTTTTATTGAGTGATTCCAGCGTGAGCGATCTTAAGAAGCTCATGAAGGTGCCCACCGAAAGCGAACAGCTTGAAGAACTAGAACTGCTGATGGATGTGTCGAATATCCTAGTCGGCTCATTCCTTAACGGGCTAGGGGAGCAATCCGAGGTTCGCTTCTTCCAGAGTTCGCCTGTTCTGCTAGGGCAACACATCTCGATTGATTCTGTGATTGAGAATACCAGTGGCTCGTTTAAGAAGACCATGACCTTCGAAGTCAGCTATAACATTGATGGCACTTCTATCCGTTGTGACCTTCTGTTTATGTTCGTTGACGAATCTCTGCCTCTTCTAGACAACAAGTTGGCCTACCTAATGGAGGAGTTTTAATATGCTGAATCTTCCTGCTGAATTTGAACAGTTCCACTGGATGGTGGATATGGTTCAAAATGTCGATATGGGGCTGGTGGTCATTAACCGTGACTTTCAGGTACAAGTTTGGAATGGCTTCATGACGCACCATAGCGGTAAGCAATCGCATGATGCGATTGGTAAGTCTATCTTTGAACTGTTCCCGGAGATTCCTGAAGAGTGGTTTAGGCTCAAAACCAAGCCCGTTTATGATTTAGGTTGTCGTAGCTTCATTACATGGCAACAAAGGCCTTATCTGTTTAAGTGTCGTAACGTTAGGCCTGTAACTCAACAAGCCGATTTCATGTATCAGAACGTGACGCTAAACCCAATGCGCTCGCCAACAGGCCAAGTCACTTCATTGTTCCTGTCTATTCAGGATGCAACGGCAGAAGCGCTGATGTCTCAAAAGAGCTAACCCATCTTGCGATGACTAAATAGCTTTAGAAGAGCAATCCAAACATCGAATAAAAATGGCTAAGGTGAATCACCTTAGCCATTTTTTTGCTTTCTATTCTTCAATTGACCTTAAAGGCTTCGATCTTTTTCGTCTGCTTATTGCAAATTTCCATCATTTATACAGTTCACCACCTCAGCGAACTCTCTTTGCTCGAACCTTTTACTCAAGAACCTAGATAGAATGAACTACTAGGTAATGAAGAAGCACGATCTCGGCTGTTAGTGGTTTATAAATTTTGTTGTTTTAGGTGGCTTTTAATAGAGATTGGGATTTGGGTTGTCGAAACCAAATGAACCTTGCCTTCAAGATAAAGCGAATTGAGGTGTATTTTTCATACTTGATGCTAACCAACAGCACCATGAGTTTGCTGAATTTGGTCGAAAACAGGAAAAATTTGGAAAAAAATCGAATTTATTTAAGAAAAAAGGCATTTTTTTGTTGGAGAAAAGTGTGATTTTTATGTGATCTCGAGGCACTTTCTTCACATATTTGCTTAATGAAGGCGATATTGTGTGAAAAAGAGAGGAAAACGATTGCGCAATAAACCGACAGCGTTTGCGTGATTGGTTCGCTAAGTTATTAATTAGTAAGAATTTAGTAGGAAAGTGTTACTTGGGAGGTTTTACCAGATATGGAATCTTCGAGAGGATAGCACAAAAAAAAATGAAATATCAGACTTGCTGTTACTAAATCACGACCTATAATGCTGAAAACCGGAGCGTCTGCCAACGCTCCGGTTTTTTTGTGTCCGAAGAAAAGTAAACTCGTCTGCCAACGGTTTTACTACGCATTTCGCGAGAGACACATAATTTTATGAATCAAGGAAAACACCATGCGTATCGAACAAGAACTTAAGTTAGGTTTCAAAGATGTACTCTTCCGTCCGAAGCGTTCTACCCTTAAAAGCCGTTCTCAAGTTGAATTAACCCGCGATTTTACATTCAAGCATAGCGGTCGTCAATGGTCTGGTACTCCAGTAATTGCAGCTAACATGGATTCGGTAGCAAGCTTTGAAATGGCAGCTGCTCTAGCAGAGCACGGTGTTATGACTGCAGTACACAAGCACTACACAGTAGAGCAGTGGGCTGAGTTCGCTAAAACAGCAGATAAGAAAACACTGAACAACGTATTTGTATCAACAGGTACATCTGAAGCTGAGTTTGAGAAAACTAAGCAAATCATGGCACTTAGCGAAGACTTCGTATTTATCTGTATTGATATCGCTAACGGCTACTCAGAGCATCTAGTTGAGTACGTACAGAAAGTACGTGCAGAATTCCCGAACAAAGTTATCTCTGCTGGTAACGTTGTAACAGGTGACATGGTTGAAGAGCTAATCCTAGCGGGCGCAGACATCGTTAAGGTTGGTATCGGCCCTGGTTCGGTTTGTACTACTCGTGTTAAAACAGGTGTAGGTTACCCTCAACTTTCTGCAATCATCGAATGTGGCGACGCGGCACACGGCCTTGGCGGCATGATCATCGGTGACGGTGGCTGTTCATGTGCGGGTGACGTATCTAAAGCGTTCGGCGGCGGTGCAGACTTCGTAATGCTAGGCGGCATGCTAGCAGGTCACTCTGAGTCAGGCGGTGAAGTTGTAGAGCAAGACGGTAAGCAATACATGAAGTTTTACGGCATGTCGTCTCAGTCGGCTATGGACAAGCACTCAGGTGGTGTTGCTAAGTACCGTGCTGCGGAAGGTAAAACTGTACTTCTTCCGTTCCGTGGTTCAGTTCACAACACAATTTCTGACATCCTTGGTGGTGTACGTTCAACTTGTACATACGTAGGCGCAGCGAAGCTTAAAGAGCTAACTAAGCGTACAACTTTCATCCGTGTACAAGAGCAAGAGAACAACGTATTCGGTAAAGAGTAATCTGAACGAGTTCGAATAGTTGTTGAAACATCCATAAATTGATATTTACAACCATATATTGATTTTTGGTACAGCCATAATTTGATATTGCCTCTTCATGGTCTAAACTTGTGTAAGTTTACGACAAAATCGTGAAGAGGCAATATTATGTCTGCTCTACCTTTCCTTTCTATAGCCACCCTGCTTGAACTTGAAACTGCGTTTGACACTCCTGCTAGAAACTTAACTAAATCACGTGGAAAAAACATACACCGTTACGTCAGTGCTAAGATGGGAAAAAGAGTCACGGTAGAATCTTTTTTAGAATGTGCCGCTTGTTATCATTTTGATTTCGAACCTAGTATCGTTCGCTTTTGTTCTCAACCGATAAGATTTTCATACAGCCTAAATGGTAAGACCCATACTTATGTTCCAGACTTTCTAGTTCAATTTGATACCGGTGAATATAAGTTGTACGAGGTAAAGTCCGACAAGGAAAGTTCAAAAAAGGAGTTTCATTGTGAATGGGAAGCAAAAGTTCAAGGTGCGTTTGAGATAGGGTTAGATCTAGAGCTGGTTGTAGAGGAAGAAATACTGGATGAGGTCATATTTAACAACCTTAAGCTTTTGCATCGGTATGCCTCAAGAGATAACTTGAACGACTTCCATCAAATTCTCCTTACTACTTTGAAACGGAATGGTACGCAAACAGCAAAGAGTTTAGGGCATCACCTCGGCTTAAATGGAAGAAAAATATTACCATTCCTGTGTGATTTACTCTCTCGAAACCTCCTCCAGACGAGCTTAGAGACCCCACTATCACTTGAGTCTGAATTTGAATTGGGTTGTTATGCCTAAGAAATCATTTTCAAGTTTTCATAGGAAGTCAGCACTTCAGCAAGAAAAACTTGAGCAGAATGATAGAGTCGTTGATTCCAACGATGTCGATGAAGCAACATATCAAGATATATCCGCATTTCCTGAAAATATAGCCAATCAGATTACTTTTCGTCTAAGCATTCTTCGTTTTTTAGCTGGTAAGTGCGAAAAAATCACTCCCAAGACAATCGAACCATATCGCGTCGCACTGCAACGGTTACACGACAAAAATATTCCAAGTGCGATATCAATATACAGGTGGTGGTTAGTTTTCAGAGCCTCCGGTTATAACCCGGTTAGTTTAGCTCCTGACTTTAAAAGTAGAGGAAATAGGGGGGCTAAAGTTTCACCAATTGTTGATTCGATAATAGAACAAGCAGTTGAAAGAGTTATTTCTGGTCGAAAGATCAATATCAGCTCGGCACACAGGCGAGTTAAGCGTAAAGTTCGACAATATAACTTAACGCACGGTACAAAGTATCCATACCCTAAATACGAGTCTGTAAGAATACGGGTTAAAAAGAAAACTCCCTTCGAAGTATTAGCAGCAAAGAAAGGCGAACGAGTTGCTAAAAGAGAATTCCGCCGTATGGGAAAGAAGATAACAACCTCGGCCGTATTAGAGCGGGTGGAAATAGACCATACAATGGTTGATATATTTGCGGTACACCCAGTACATCGAGTTACTTTAGGAAGACCTTGGCTCACGCAGTTAGTAGATTGTTATAGTAAAGCCGTAATTGGTTTTTATTTAGGTTTTGAGCCACCCAGTTACGTATCGGTATCGTTAGCCCTAAAAAATGCAATACAACGCAAAGATGACTTATTGTCTTCATATGAATCAATTGAAAATGAATGGCTATGTTACGGTATCCCTGACTTGCTCGTAACTGATAATGGTAAAGAATTTTTGTCTAAAGCCTTTGATAAAGCATGTGAGTCACTGTTGATCAATGTTCATCAAAACAGAGTCGAAGTGCCTGACAATAAGCCTGATGTCGAACGTAAATACGGGACGATCAATACTTCTCTATTAGACGATTTACCAGGGAAAGCTTTTAGTCAATACCTTCAGAGAGAGGGTTATGATTCAGTGGGTGAAGCTACTCTTACACTAGATGAAATTCAAGAAATTTACTTAATTTGGTTAGTAGATATTTATCATAAAGACTCTAACCAGAGAGGCACTAATTGTCCGAATATCGCTTGGCGAAATGGGTGCCAAGAATGGGAGCCTGAAGAGTTTTCTGGTTCTAAAGATGAGTTGGACTTTAAATTCGCTATTGTTGATAGCAAACAACTAACCAAAGCAGGGGTAACCGTCTACAAAGGACTGACATACAGCAGTGAACGTTTAGCTGGGTACAGAGGTAAGAAAGGGAATCATAAAGTGCAGTTCAAATATAATCCAGAGTGTATGGCGGTCATTTGGGTGTTAGATGAAGATGTGAACGAATACTTCACGGTTAATGCTATAGATTATGAATATGCTAGTAGAGTCTCTCTGTGGCAGCATAAATACAATATTAAGTATCTAGCAGAATTAAATTCAGCAGAATATGACGAAGATAAGGAAATCGATGCAGAGATCAAAATTGAAGAAATTGCTGATCGTTCAATTCTTGAAACAAAGAAAATTAGATCCCGGAGGCGTGGAGCTAGGCATCAGGAAAATAGCGCAAGAGCAAAGAGCATCAGCAATACTAAGCTAGCCCCACCCCAGAAAGACGAAGAAGAAATTGTAATTGTAGATAATGAAGATTGGGATATTGGTTATGTTTGAGAAATCATTAGATGAATGAAACTCGAGAAGCGCGCATCTCAAAAGCCAAAAGAGCATTTGTATCAACGCCGAGTGTTACGAAAATTTTGGGCTATATGGATAGATGTAGGGATTTGTCAGATTTTGAATCCGAGCCAACTTGTATGATGGTCTTTGGTGCATCGGGAGTAGGCAAGACGACGGTTATCAAAAAATATTTAAGTCAAAATAATCGCGATTCTAAAGTGCGAGGAGAAATAGTTCCTGTTCTGCATATCGAATTACCAGACAATGCGAAGCCTATTGATGCAGCAAGAGAGTTGTTGCTTGAAATGGGTGACCCATTAGCGCTTTATGATACTGATCTGGCGAGGTTGACGAAAAAACTGACTGACTTGATACCTTTGGTTGGTGTTAAGTTGATCATTATTGATGAATTTCAGCACTTAGTTGAAGAGAGGTCAAATCGCATTCTTACACAAGTAGGCAATTGGCTCAAAATGATACTCAATAGAACGAAGTGCCCAATTGTTCTTTTTGGTATGCCGTATTCTAAGGTTGTATTGAAAGCAAACTCACAACTGCATGGACGATTCTCAATTCAGTGTGAACTCCGCCCATTTATCTATCAGGGTGGTGAAGGTGTATTCAAAAAATTTCTGGAAAATCTTGATAAATTATTACCTTTTGTCAAAGAGGCTGGGTTAGCAGAGAAAAACCTTCAGAAAAAACTATATGCTTTTTCTGAAGGTAATATGCGTTCGCTGAGAAACCTCATCTATCAAGCATCGGTTAATGCCATTGATAATCATCGGGCCACGATTATTTATGAAGATCTAGTTTTTGCTGCTGAGCTCACATGTAGTAACAAGACCTACACATGGAAAAACCCTTTTGAAAACGGAGTCAAGGTGACGGAGGAAATGTTGCGTCCTCCACCAAAGGATATTGGATGGGAGGATTATCTGAAAAACATTAATTCAAGATCAAAAAGTAAGCTTAATGGTGGGAACATGTTTGAGTAATGTAATGGTGTACACAACACTACTTAAGGAGCGTTGTCCTTATTTTCTGGGCAAAACCTACTACAAAAGGTCACGAAAACACTCCGTGCTCTAAACGACCGATTAAACTAATTACGACTTGAGTGTCTTCAGTTGTTGAAAGCATGTCAATTGGCCGTTTGTTACTTAGTCCTCTAACTGGGTGTTTAAGCCAGTAATGAGTAGCTTCTTCACTTCCAAACAGCGCTAGTGCTTCCTGAAATACTCTATCAAAATTCTTTTTCGTTTCTTTATTCACCTTAAACTCCACCTAAATGGATGTAGTAAGTGTAATACACAATACTACGTTAAGAAAAGTAGGCCAAATAATGATTAGGCGAACTGATAAATAACAATGGTCTAAACAAGAAGTGGCCAAAAGTCAGATTGTGGAGGGTTGATTCGCTGAAAATTCGACGTGTCACTTATAAGATTTAACCAAACTGGATCAAAGATATTGGAAAGCTTCAATTACTCGTTGTTTAAAGCTTGTCAGTGTTAGGTCCGCGATCTCGGCAGAGTTGCTTTCCGATTTTGTGCTACCACTCTGATCAATTCGTCCAGAGAAATTGATGGAGACACTATCGGTATTGTCTCCATTATCACTAAGGGGGAGATTTGAATTTGTAGCTATGTGTTCTAGTGCTTGGTTTGGTTTTTTCTGAGGCCTCCTCAAATAACGACAGCTATCTGGAATATCTCGTTCAACTTCCTCTGCAAATTCGATGAGTTTTGGGGCGGCAAAAGTATATAGCCATGCTTCTTGGT
Source organism: Vibrio pomeroyi (assembly GCF_024347595.1). Classification (NCBI taxonomy): domain Bacteria; kingdom Pseudomonadati; phylum Pseudomonadota; class Gammaproteobacteria; order Vibrionales; family Vibrionaceae; genus Vibrio; species Vibrio pomeroyi. The sequence goes on from NZ_AP025507.1 coordinate 865,381, forward strand.
TCGGGCATGAAGTCATACGGAGTATACGACCAAGGATTTGGCGAAAGTAGAGTTCGGTCTTTATGTTGCTCAGATGGCAACATACTTGGAGTCTCGGAATATCTGTGCCCTCACTGACCATACCAACACTCACAATCCACTCGGTGTAGTCGGTTCTAAATTGTTTAATTCTGACTTGGGAGTCATCATTTTTGTATGTGACTATCGTGGTTGTTTGATTGAATGTATTTTTGAGTAGTGAAGCTATTTCTATGGCGTGATTGACAGATGTAGCTACGATTAAGCCTCCGGCATATGGGGATTGACTTCGAATTTTCTTCAAGCGAGTAACGGCTGTTCCCAAAATATGAATCAAAGCAGGTTTGTTGTTGAGAATAGTAGAGTAGTTAATTTCACTCTCAGATATAAGCTCATTGAATGAGTTAAATGATTCAATATGATTATCTAACTTAATCGTGGATTTATCACAATCAATAAGCGTAATCGTTGGTTTACGGCAAACGCCGTCTTGGACAGCTTGCGCTAGTGTGTATTGATAATCACATACAATCGTCCCCTCAGGATCGCTGTATGACGAGAGTACAACGGGGGGCAAATTTGAACGCCAAGGTGTACCAGTTAAAGCGAGTGTATAAGTGGCTACTTTCTTAATCTTGCATAGAATCAGTTGGCCCCAGACATTGCTGTTCTCATTATTATCACCACCGCAGTGATGTATTTCATCAAAAACACAAAGTACACGATATTTTAAAAGCCTATTCCAGAACTTGTCATCTAGGTGTGTTATTGATTGGTAAGTGATAGATGTACCTAGAGAGCCAAACTTTCCATCCATTTCATCTTGTAGTGTTTCGGAGAAGTTACTTTGTATACTCGATGACACAGTCTTTGATGGAGAAAAGCAGATAACGAAATCGATCATAGAGCGTTCAAATAAGCCTTTAGCTAGATTGGCGGCCATAAATGTTTTGCCTGCACCTGGTGTGGCTTGTGCTAAAAAATGTTTGTTTCCTTGAATGTAGTGGGCCATTGCGTTTCCAATACACTCTGATTGCCAACGCCTTAACATTCTTTTTTACCACCAGTATTTTGATTAATTAGAGATATAGTGTTTGTCCACACATTCAATTGAGCCATTAGCTTTGCCGACTTGTTAGTCGCTTCTTGGTAACTCGGTTGTATGAATGGTTGTAAGGAATTGAAGCGTCGCATAAGGCTTTGGTATTCATCAATCTCAGCAAGAGTTACTGTGAGCTGCGCAGTTATGTCTTGTCGTTCAACCTCTAATTGGGCTTTTGCTATATTAAATTCGGATATTTTTAGTCCCTGTTCTTTTGCTATGACCTTTTTGCGTCTAGGAACAATGTTAAATTGCGTTGAATCAAAATTATCTGATTTTGAAAACGTTCTGTTTCGACCCTCCCCCGTTGCCTGTAATACACCTAACGAGAGAAGTCGCTCCAATGACCTCGCTACAAAAAGTCGAGCAACGCTACTGTTCTCATACTGGTCAGATTCTTTTTGAATCGAACTTCTAATCTCAATAATGCTGAACTGGTTTGAATTGCATCGATTAATTGCATCAAAGATATCTTGATTAATTTTTACTTTTGAACTCATTGTTGAATCTATTTGTGAATTTTTGCGGATTATAGTCCGTGGCAATAAATGCATCAAGAGGCGATAGTTTTTGTTTTTTAGAGTCGTTTTAAATGAAAGACTTAGCAAAGCGCTTTGGGGCCAAATTACGCGGAAAACGCAGGGATAAGAAGGTTTCTCAAGACCAACTAGCTTTGTTGGCTGATATCGATCGAAGTTATATTGGCAGGATTGAGCGTGGGGAAGTAAACATCACACTCGAAAAAGCCTATCAGTTGGCTCAAGTTCTTGAGTGTGATGTGAGAGATTTGCTGCCTTAAGGTACCAGTTCTTAAAGTATCTACTTATTCAGCAGTAAACTGTTATTTAACGCGAATGAAAGTGGTCCGTTTGTTATCAACTACTTTACAGTAGTATTGAGGATTATAGTCCTCATTAATTTCTAAAGCAAACAACAGAGTAATATTTTGAGATTTGAAGCAACAGCATTGATATTGAAAGGCCTCCTATCAATTCGGCAGTTCACACAAAGCCAATACCTGTTACCACGCAAGTGACATTATCAGCTACCTATTCGGCAGTTTACTCATCCTGCCCCTGATGAACGCGACTACAAGTATTATCAGCTACCTATTCGGCAGTTTACGGTTACTAATAAAAGAATAGTATATATTTATCAATCAGTTAATATATTTAGTGTCAATTAACCCTATTTTTCTCACTGTGATAAAATTTCTATAATTCAACGACTTAAAAGTGTCGATAAAATAGGGTCAAATTAGGGGGACAGGTTGAGATTTGTTTTCAGTATTCGCAAGACCATAGCTGCTAAATAGTGCATCTCCGTCTAAGCGAGCTTCTTTGAATATTCTTATATTGAGTCGAAAACTACCGCCACGACTTTTACTGTCTTCCTCAAGCGAGTGGTAGTGATGGAGTACAACAATTTCGTGTTGTTTGAACGAGGATAAGTCAAACTCTTCACCTCTTTCTTCCGCACGTTTTTTTAATCTTTTCGCTTTTCTAGCTTGTCCAGCAGGTGTTGCTTTGTCTATCGACTGGCAACGCTTAAATGAAACATACTCGCAACCGTCAGGGACAACCTTTGTATTTGATATATCAAAATAGTGCAGCTCTTTCATTTGGGTAAAGTAGTGCTGTTTGAGTAGCAAATCGAGCTCGATTTTATTTGTGCTCACAAAAGAAATTTTATTTCCGATGGTATCGTCACTCCAAAGAGGAAATGAAACGCCAATATTTCTTGTTTCATACTCATAGTTAAAGCCATGAAGAATCCGAAGGCACTTAGCGGCTAATGATTCATTGTTACAACGCGCTGGCAGAAAAGTGACAGTTTTGTAGTACCACTTCATACTTAATCCCCCTTATGTTGGAACATTCCACCCTTGATGATGTTTGCGACCAAAAAATGCAGGTCGTTTATGGTCTCTTGATTTGGTTTATCTGAAGACGTGAGTGCTTCAATATAAGACTCTGTTTGCTTAAGGATAGAAAAGAAATCTTTTTGCGTAGAAGGGTGACGGTAGCAAGTGACATCTTCTTTATGAACCCCAAACCGACCGACACGTAGTGCCTCAGTTGCATCGGGGTACCAGTCGTCTATGGTCGCAATGGCGGCACCAGTTTTATAAATGCCCAATATTGGGCTCCGTTCACCGTCAACCGTTGTGCTTTGAAAAATTCGTCCCTTGCTTTGTTTCTTAGATTTATTGGTGTTGTTACTTTCATTTTCGGTGAATGCTTGGCTCGGGAAAATCTGTTTATTGGTTGGTAGCCGCAAGGTGGCTTTCACTTCAAATATGGCCAAACCATTAGAGTGAGAAAAAGCATTTCTGGTCATTTGAGCAATAGCTTCCCAATCTTTATGGTTCTCAAAGTCATTTCTTTCTAGGTAGTTAGCCCTTATGTCTTGAAATTTGACAGCATCTCCCGCCCAGGGCCAAGGGGTTAACTCTATATCCCAGCAATAGGCTTTTTTAGTATTTTTCCACAGCCATGAACCATTACATATATTGACTAGATATCGAGAAACCAATTCATTCCAACCAATATTTTCTTCATACGCTTTGATTAGCTGCATTAGTGTGTGCTTAACCGTAGACGAATTACACTTGTAAGGTTTGCGTAGCTCAGAAGAAAAAGAGACCGAAAAGTAGCATTCAATGTTGCTCGCACCGAAAGGAGCATGACAAAAATCGACTTGATGTAGGTTACCTTGAGCCAGTTTTTCAGCGGTTGCACTCTCTTTGGTCCGCCCCGACGGCTCATAAGCTAAGGCTGCGGTTTCCATTTGTCCTATTACAGTACGAGAAGTGTAGGTTAAGGGGGTCTTTCGCCCATCTGGCCACACAACTAGAAAGCACACATCAGAAGGATCAATAGAACGTTCATAGGCTAGGTTAGTCGGTAGTTCCATGATAGGTACTCCTTGGCTGCACAGAAAGGTAGTTTTGATAGCACCTGTGATGCCACAAAATAGTATTTATGTCGGTGTTTTGATCAAAAGTGGTTGGCTCAATCAGACCAATCATGCACTCAGAAAAAGCATGTTTATAACCTCGAAGAGAGTTAGGTTTGTCGGTCGGCTCTTCAAGAAAATGATACCCAACACAGCTTGGGGTTAATTTTCGGTTCTCTTTAACTTCCGATAAAATATCACTCATGTTTTCGATAGGTTCAGTATGCATCGATAGCCATTTGCCGGTTTTCTGAGGAAAGGATTGAATCGTCTTTTCTAACGTTGAAAATGACCGGATGTATTTGAAATCTGCAATGGCTATTTTAGCGGAACCTCTGGCAAACCGTTTCGGCAGAGCTCGAACAATCGTACTTTCATCAACGCTCAAGCTACGATCAAATTTAATCACTAAACTAAATACCAAATCACACTGCCAGTCATCGTGTGTAGCGGGTGGAGATATGGTGTGGTTTGCTTTTTGTATATATTCTTTTGTTAAACCGCGTTTTTCAACGTGTAGTTGATGGACACAGATGGCAAACGAATCAATTGTGAGCGTAGGAAAAGACTCATTTAAGTTACGTTCAAACGCGTGAGTAAACCCCAAGAAAGCAGTGAGTGATGGAAGACCGACCGTGATTGGTGAACTCAACGCGCTTGCTCCACAAACTCTTATATTTGGAATCGCAAAGAATGAATCCTTTTTTTCACTGTTGCCAACGTTAGTAGAATCGGACCTATGTTCGTTGAGTTCACGCTTTATAAGCCCAAGTAGGAGTTTGGTCATACTCGGTTCGTAAGCAAAACACTTAGCTAATTTGATGCGGGATAGATCATGGTTTAGATGTTGGATAAGAGTATTCACATCCATGGTCCTATCCTGTGTAAGCAACCAAGCCTTAACCATCTCTTGCATCTCGTTTTTGACTGTTCTGTGGTAAGCCACTCGCTTATTTTTTGGCATTAAATATTGAGTATGCGTTTGGTACTGTTTTAACGATTGAATATGACTTGAGGTCAACCAAGATTTTCCAATGTTTATCTGATAATGATCTGTAAGGGAAAAGTTAGGGACAGTTTTCAACATCTTCAAAGCACCACCACATGTCATAGGCAATACTCCCATGTTAGTACTGCGGCTGTAACGGGTTAACGCTGTATAGCGATACTCATTTTCTAGCGCTTGATAACAGTGACTTTGCATCGATTGAGAAGCCACTGGCGAGAGTGAAATATAAGAACTGTCGTTATCAGGCAAAGATAGTTGAGTTAAGTAATTTGGAGCGAGACTGACGTTAATCGTTGTTTGAGAAATCTGAGCCAATTTTTTAGCGATAGCCTTACGTGTTTTCTGGTAGCAGCCAAGCGTATTGAGTTTTTGCCACAACGGGTGTTCTACATCTTTAAGTAAATCCCCAAGGCATGAAATCACACAATTCCAACTAAATTCATTGGTTAATAATGCGCTTTTGTTAACATCACTCGAATCATGACTGTACGCCCAGTGGTGTGGTTCTAATTTAGAAGATGAGAGTAAAAATTCAGGTAGCAGCCCCAGAGGAGTCGCGCGAATTACACCTTCAGAGCGTATGTCGGGAAATTTTAGGTTGTGGCTTTGTCTATGCTCAACCGTTTTTAGACAGCGAGCCCACCATTTTTCATCTCGAAGTTTTTGCTTGCATTTAGCTCGGTCTAGCAGGTCTTTCTGATCATCTGTCTTATCGGTTAAATTGACTAATATTGTCAGTGCATCAAGTTCTTTGCCATCAATCGCAATATGCGGTGTGAGTGGCCGAAATGCGCGCTTTAGTGCTGTTTTTAAGTCGTCAGGATTTGATGCGATTAGATCTTTCAGAGTTTGCACTTACCACCTCGATACATAGAAAGAGCGGTTAAATTCTTCAGTTTGAAATTCGGCTAGCCAAAGGCAGAAGATGTCGCCGAAATAAAATAAGTAGTCGTTAACCGCCAGAGGCCTGTTTGGCTTAGTTTTGCGATTTGGCTTTAAGATGCGTTGTTCTACCATTGACGCTAACTCATCCTTACTGCAATTGAGGAATACAGTAGTCTCTAGAGCGTTCATTCGAAGGTTAGCGATCAGACCGTTGTTATCCCATAAATGCATCTCTGTATGCCGTAGAAGCTCTCCTAGAACGATATTGTGCTGCAGGTTGCGTTCTGGTAATCGAACAGAACTAAAAAATATCCGCCCTAGAAGATCTTTTATCCGCAATTCTCTTCTTCCAACAATGGCGTGCTCTAGGTTGAATTCGATCTCATTATCGATCATAGAATGAAACGAGCTAGGCCAGTTAGAGAAAAATTGGACGAACGAAAAGTGATCGAATTCATTATCGCTGATGTGGCTCCACCAATGTACCAAACCCCATCGGTAGCTCCTGGGGACATCAGGTAGATTTTTAGACTCATTGCCGGCGAGCCAATTTGCAACGGAGAATATTGTCTTATTACTAATCTCTGGATTCTTTATGGCGATAGATCCTTTGCAGTTACTGCAATTCCCTTTCAAACCAGATACTCGGTAGTCATACTCAGTTCCACAGGTACACCGATTTACCAAAGGCACATCATGGATATGGCAGTGATCGTAACCCTCAAAATGCCAAAGGTAAGAAGCATAACCATTTTCTTGTAAGCATAATGGGCAGCAGGGTATGGACTTTGTCCGGAGTAAACTACGAGGAAAAACTTCTGAGCCACGGATGACGGCACTAGTTGATGGAGAATATTTTAAGTTTGTTCTGTTAATTGCTAATCCAAGTAACTCGGTAGGTTCGTTAAACGTTAATTGAGCTAGTTTCAGGAATGAGGCTGTTCGGGCACTAGAACTATTTTTGGCCGAACAGGGGTTAATCTTTGCGATATCAGTTGGAAAGGTTTGATAGCCGTGATGGTCAATGTCTTGTAGGAAGCGTTTGGTGGCTTCTAGGAAACGATGGACGTCATCATATCCATTTTTATTGGCAACTCGGATAAAAAAGCTTTCCAAACTCTCAGTGCTATTTATAGATGGCCTTATTAAAAATATATTTTTCATAAGTGTCGAAATTTAAAAAATACTATTATTAACATAGGGTATTATATTTGAAATAACAAGGGGGTAAAAAGTAGAAAGTGAGCTTTTTTATTAGGTAAGATGATTTCTTTTTTATTTAAAAAACAACATTGGATTTTATTTGGTGAAACTTTAATTTGAACGTATAAATTATCTTTGGAAATAGCATGTTAGAGGTGTTACATGGTGTTTTAATTTATGGTTGGCGAACATTTAATAGAAAAAATTCAAATGGATATGAAATTTTAAATAAAATCAGTGAGTCATTATTTTTAAAATCTAGATTGGAAAATAAATAACGTTTGAAGTTGATTTAGTCATGTCAAAGCTATCAAACCTCACGTTATACCGTCAAACTAGAATCTATAGAGTGGTTCGTCGATTGTTAGATATCTAACCTTCTCTTCGAGTCCCATTATTGGTGCCACTCTATCGATTCTTATTGATTTGTAGCTTAGCGTACTGCTATAGCACCTTTACCGACCCCCTCGTAAGCAACTACTCTGACGGTTTGAGTATCGGAAAGTTCGCTTTTGACTTCATCGGCAATAAAGTTTGCGAGTAATTCAATCGTGGTATCTGTTTCTATTAATTCGGTTCGGTTTCTTTCGATAGCTAACTGAAATTCACCTTGAGGAGCAGTGTATTTAAATGCAAAGTGACTTTCCTCGATGGTTTGAAGCGCGTGTTTGCTAAGTGAAAGAGTACCTAACGTGACTAAATCTTCTTTTGAACCTAGGTAAATATCTTTCCAGCGATTTGCGAATTTCTGTTCAAGTTGAGGATCTCGGATACCATCTACAAAAAGTTCTATAGGCGAGCGGTGCCCATGAGCAATTCTTTGGCAGTTACCATCATGCTTTTTAAGACCATGAGAGTAATGGTAGTAGGCTCCGTCGATATTCTCTGTTCTAAGAGTTAACTCTATACCTTTGACGTTTTCTGGTAAGTGAGTTTTTAATACGTTATGTAAGTACTCAGTTACACTATCTTGATTGATCGACTCTGTATCTATGAGGCAAATTGCTTCATCAGGGCAATAAAGATGTATAGTGTTGTTCTTTGATACTAAGTCGACAGTAGAATATCCCAGATTAGCCTTTTCGATGAACATATGTTTGTTTCGCATTGGCACTAGTAACTTATGATCCACGACCTCATCTACTAGCTTTTTGACTTGCTTTTTAACTTGGCCAAAATCTAGCACCATACTCATTTCATCAAGGTCGCCAGAAAGGCTAATGTCTAAAATCCAACTCTCTCCGACCATACCTCGTGTCTGTGATAAGTAAGAGGAGTCTATAACGGTGAGATCTCGCACAAAAAGGTTCACATCAAAATCCTTATACATAGTCAGATGTTAAGTTCTTTACATTATATCAAACAGCATTAGTTAGGTCGTTGATAAACTGAAAATTTCACGATGAATGGTATTACTTTCATAGCCATTTGATGTTAGATTGGCCATTAATATCTGGCGAATTGAACATGAGAATAGAGGTGTATGAATGGAATCTAGTAAGTTGGCGACTTTATGTTCGCGTCTACTTGAGTTTGAAATAACGCCCTTCTTGCTAGGTGTTTCAAGTGGGCAAATCACCCCAGTAACTCACTCGGAACAATGGGCGGAGCTAAAAAATAAAGCGCAAAATAACCAACTGTCTACTGATGAACTGAAGACTTTGGTTTTACTTTGTGATTATGAACGCTTGAAGTTGGTGTTTGAGTTATTAGACAGCATAGACGAATAAAAAAGAGAAGGTAATACCTTCTCTTTTTTTAGGCTAATCGATATAGATATCGTAACCCTTTCTCCACCCTTTACTTACTTCATAAATACGCAGTAAGTTGGTGGCAAACAATTGTTTTTCCGAAGTGGTGTTTTGAAAATCGTTCCAACGGCGTGTGTACTTAATCTCTAGTTGTTTGCCATTGTTGTCTTCTTGGTTAGTTCGAAGTAAACCAAGCTCCCAGTGCTCGCTGCTGAAATGGCACTGGTCTTTTATGACCTCTAACTCTTTGATAAAAAAAGCAGGTGAAGGGATTTGAGTATTCAGCATTGATTCATTGGTTACATTTTTTGACGGTGTCATGAATACACGCAACATATGACGACATAAGTATGAAAAGCCCACAATTGCTGTACCGTGTGTAATGTATGAGCGTTTCATATCACGAGATTTCTTCTCCCACTCCTCATGAAATACAGTCGCTACCGCGCACCAGAAATTTTTAAGGACTTGAATAAACAGCTTACGAGTCTCCTCATTGAGGTCTTGGTATACACGCACATCTATTGTGTTCAGAAGTTGGCGCTGAACGTTGGTCACGAACTCGGTAATTGAAGATTCAGCTATCATCCCATCTTTGTTGCCGTTTGACTTAATAAGACCATAAAGTGGTGAGTCAGAGTTACGGAAACCTAACTCTTCACACATTGATAATGAAAACGCTTTTTCTGCAAGTGCTGGTGGCTTGTAGATGTCATCATACAAAGCAAGCGCATTAAGTTGTACAGAAGTCAGCGGCTTACCTAGATTTAAGATCAGAAATTGCTGAATGTAGTCAGATTCATTTTCTGAGATAAAGATAGAAACAGGAAGTGGGTAACTTTCGTGATGACTGTTTTTGACGCCTCCTGATCGTTGCTGACCATCAACAATAGCACCAGGTAACTCGCTTGAAGGTTTCTCTGGATCGTAAGGCACGACTAAGTAGCCAAACTCGGAGCCTTCTACAATAGGTTCAAATTTTACGGTGTGATCAAAACCAATAACAAGGTTTGCTAGGATGGTTGAGTTTTCCGATTCCACGTAATCAGTGATTGACTCAATGTGTTTTGGTAGTTCACTGCGTTGGTAGCCGTGAATGTACTCTCCCTCACGTGTGATGTGTACGATCTTTGCTACATCACGAACTTTCTTACCTTCAACCCAACCTGTGTAAACAGTAATACCGTTCACGATTTCTTGGATTACTTTAATTTTCAATACTTCTGACATGAGTTATTTCGCTGCTGGCTCGAGTGATTCGATTACACGGTTTTTGTGCTTGGTTACAATTGCAAGGTTGTGGATACCACGGCGACGGTTTGATTGGTTTGAGCGGAAAATGATGTTCATCAACCCTCCTTTGCAAATACCACAAGCACATTGACGCCACTCACGTTGCTCTAGAAATGCACGGTATTTTTCTTCATTACGTGCAAGTGATGCTACTTTAGAAGGAGTAGACTTCGATGGTAGATATGCTTCATTGGTTACTTTTTCATAAGCAATGAGAGCTTTAAGTGTACCTTCTAGATCAAGCGCAGTTTCATCAAAATACCTTAACTTTTTCAAGCAGTCTACTTCAAGACGTTTAACGCACTCGTGTACTGACAAAGCTGTATTTGATAAGTTGATGTCATACTCGTTATTTTGACCCATTTGACTGATGTGTTGTTGCAGTTCATCGCGGTACTTTTCGATGTGTTTTTGCACGTTGTCATGATCGCACTGGCGAACTCGAATCATTAAGGATTCTTCTAGTTTCGCGTTTTCTTCATTTTCAGATAATGTATAGTACTTACCGCCTTTCAGTCCTTGCATAAGTGGCGAGGTACTATCTGCACTAGTTACACCCGAGTTAACATAAGCTGGAATGTTGTCGAAACGACAAATGCCTAGAAGATGAAACTGAGTCTCTGGATGGCGAATTTCACCGAGTTGTTCAAGTAATTCAAGCAGTTCATCTGTTTTCGCTTTGATCATACCTCCGATTGTGATGCGGCGGTAACCCATTTCTTGTAACTCTTTCACAGAACGCAGGAATGAGTTTTGATCATAGCCGTGAGCGACACCGTAAGCCTGGAATGAGTAGGGCTTTGATTTCTCAAGAAATACTTTTGCATTGTCTAATGTAATCTTGATTCTGCGTTCACTTTCTTGAATTAACTCGTGAAAAGCGTGTGAGCCGCTTTTTTCGATAAATTCGTCTTTAGCCTCTTCGTTTCTGAAGTAAGGGAAAACAATGTGGTCGAGTGAAATCCCGTAATCAAAACCACCGCGGTCATAGAACTCGATCAATTCTTCAATAGTAAAAGGTGGCTCTTTCTCTGCGTGGTAGTCAAAGGCACCACAGTCTCCCATTAGTTTCACGTCTTTAAACTTAGGTTTATTGAGGCGTAAAAACTCGCGAGCGCCAAGGAAGTAAAAGTCCTCTGTCAGTTCTTGCTCGTAGTACTTGCCACGCTTTTGCATCGTTCCAACACCAGCAAGAGAGACTAGCATCCCATCAAACGGCAGTTCAGTTAGGATTTGGTGTGGGTAGTGGTCATCATCGTATGTACGGTGATGTTTAGTGCGACTGTTGTCGCGACCATCAAATTCTGGGTCAACAAAGTCTTTATTGTCTGGAAAGTAGAAACGGAACTGAGTCACGATAAACCTTTTTCTGATTTAACTTGTTTATAGAATTCGCCAAAGCGTTCAGCAGAACAGGCATAACCACTATTTCTGAATGTACGAAGCATAGAAGTTGAAGAGGCAGGTCGGTCTACGCTATCGATCTCACGTCGAATGAAATGTTCAATAAATTCAGGAGACGGGCTTACTTTCTTTGGCCTTTGCACTTCTTTCAGGTCGGCGAACTCATTATTTAGGGCGGAGATAGTACCACTGAAGTCAGGTTTTGTAAGCGCCAATTTTTCTAAAAACATAAGAGTAGCAATAGTTGTAATGCTTCTATCTGCAAGACTGAGTCCGAAAGCCTTGGCATTTTGATGTTGAAGGACTTTACGGGAGCATTTCACAAAGCAACTGGCATATGCAGATAAAGTTTTAGGGATTGAAGTTGTTACGATAGCAAAGCGTTCGTGAGCACTTTCTGAACTGGAGAGTGCTTCAAGCAAGTCTACCTGAATAGCTTGCAAATATTCGTTGCTCGCAACGATTACAAAGTTGTCCCGTGGGTGACTTTTAACAGTATCTTTGATTGAAGTACTCGGAAGCGAAGATTGAGTTACTGTATTCCACCAGTCATTTCTGGGCGTTGGGACCCTATTATTGTTTTGGGCGAAAGTCGCATTGTAGCCTGGCAACTCTGTTGTCCCATCAACCAAACCAAACCCAGCAGATAAGATTTTCAACGAAAGATCGTGCTCTTTGCTGTACGTACGTAGTTTAGAAAATGCTTGCCCAGAATATAAATCCTCGGCTTTAGTCTTGCTTGTTGTCCCTGAAAAGGCACGTTCCCAATTCTCAATAGTAGTTTGGATGTCACTAGAGAGGTGCTCACTTATATTCATTGATGTTGAAACATCGAGAGTTTTTCTTGCTGTGCAAGGAACTAATAAGTGTATTTCTCTCATGAGGTTTACCTAAGATGCCGTATCGATTTTTCTTATCCTCGAAGTCTAGCTGAAAGATGAAACTTCGTATATGCTTTGTTTTATCAGGAGGCGTAAATGAAATACTTTTTCCCGGACAGTCAGGACTTTGTAGACCCAAACTTCGATTTTGAAACTGAAAAGAACAAACTACTGAGAGTTACCCAGCGAGATGATGTCTATGCGCACCACTTGTTGGAGAGACCTTATGACGGTTTGTTAATTTCTAAAGCGATTGTTGAGGGAATTCCGGGTAAAACAGATAAAACCCGTTATTCAAGAGGCCAAAAATACAGACTGTTTAGAGAAGGTGCTCATCGATTTTTCCGTCTAACGTCTGATTTCCATGTTATGGGAGATAGTGGGGCGTTTTCATATATTAATGAAGAGGTTCCCCCGTACAACAGTGATGACTTGATTAATTTTTATGTGAAGTCCCGAGTGAATAGTGGTGTATCACTTGATCACGTTGTTATCGGTTATAGTGATCCACAATCAAAGAAACCGATTTCAAGTGAAGTGATTGCAAATCATCGTGAACGTGTTGCGTTGTCACTCCACAATGCTGAAGTTTTTTTAGGGCAAAAGAAACACTATTCATTTGTTCCTTATGGGGTTGCCCAAGGGTGGGATAAATCTAGCTATATCAATTCAGTTAAAGCATTAAAAGATATGGGTTATGAGCATATAACCATCGGGGGAATTGTCACCCTAAACTCAAAACAGATTTGTGAGCTTTTAGATGACATCCATACTCAGGCTCCTGGGAACTATGGTCTTCATTTATTAGGGATCGGTCGTGAGGAGATAATTCCTCACCTAGCAAAGCGGAATGTCATTAGCATTGATAGTACAACGCCTTTAAAACAGTCGTTTTTAAATGAAAAACGTAACTATAGACTAAATGGCGAAACATATTGTGCTATCCGAATACCGCAGTCTTGCAGCAACACCAGAGTTAAAAACGCTATTGCGTCAGGAAAGATCAAGCAAGACCAAGTATCTAGATTAGAAAGAAATGCTCTTTGTGCAGTACGTATGTATGGAAAGCGTCAATTGGGTCTTGAAGATACTATCAAGGCGATTAATGACTATGAACAGTTGGTGTTTAGCAGAGATAGTTATTTGAGTAGTGAATACAGAAGAACATTGCAAGATCGACCTTGGGAAAAATGCAACTGTAACATCTGTAAACATATAGGGGTTGAGGGCTTAATCTTTCGTGGTTCTGAGCGAAATAAGCGACGAGCATTTCACAATCTACAAGACTTCTACAAAAACTTGGTGCAGAGTGATGAAGAAAAAAGCATTGAAAATTGAGCAAAGTAATAACATCAAACTTTTCCAATTTAACATGAACTTAGATGAGTTAGAGTCTGTGTCCATGATTACTCGCATTGAACGAAAGCACAACGTTCTAGAGGGTTACCAAAGACCAGAGGTCAGAAATCACATTAATAACATTGCAGATTACTTAGGGAGTGAGGACGGTATTATCCCTAACTCTATTATCATGAGTTTGTCTAGCGATGTAGAGTTACAAGAGGTTGATGGTGAAATATTCGAATTGATAATTCCCAATGTACCTAAAAGCGCTTTGATTGTTGATGGCCAGCAGCGTTTAGCCGCACTTAGACTTTCAGGTAGACGAGATTTCTATCTTCCCGTGTGTGCATTTATAAGCGATGATCAGGATTTTGAAAGACAGCAGTTTCTGTTGATCAATTCTGCTAAGCCACTTCCGAAAAGTTTGATCTATGAGTTATTACCCCATGCAAATGGCTTTTTTAATCAGGAACTAACTAGAAGAAAACTTCCGTCATTATTAGTTCAACTCCTTAACTTTGATGAGTCGTCACCACTATTTGGGTTAGTTAAATTAGTTACAAACCCGATAGGCATTATTGCTGATAATTCTCTAATGAAAATGCTCGATAACAGCTTGAGAGAAGGTGCGTTGTATGAATATAGAGAACAGGCGCAACAGACTTATAACCCAGTCGATTGTGATAGTATGCTTGGTTTACTCAATGATTACTTCCGAGCGGTTAAAGAAGCGTTCCCCGATGATTGGGGGAAGAAACCAAAGGAGTCACGCCTATTCCACGGTGCGGGCATAGTAGCGTTGGGTCAGTTGTTTGATGAGATATTTTATTCATATGAAGTTAATGGCAAACTTGGCAGTTTTTTTGATTTTGCTAAGAATAGGTTAGTCAGATTGAAGCCATTCTGTAGATGGAGTAGTGGAAGTTGGGACTTCGGTATGGATATCGACGGCCAACCGATTGTCAGAAAGTGGAATCAAATTCAAAATCTATCCCAAGATATCAACCTGATAACAGATTACCTGACACGAATTTACGACTTACAAGAAAGAGAGGTTACGCTTGTTAAAAGTCAATGAAATATTTGAAACCATTCAAGGTGAAGGTGTTTACACCGGTGTACCTTCAATTTTTCTTCGTCTGCAGGGGTGCCCAGTAGGGTGTGCGTGGTGTGATACAAAACATACCTGGGAAGTGGATGCGTGTGCAGAAGTAGCGCTAGTTGATGTAGTAGATAAAGGTCAAGATTCTAATACTTGGTCAGATACGACTATCTCTGAGTTAATTACATATTTTCAAGAACACTGGACGGCAAAGCATGTCGTGATTACAGGCGGTGAGCCGTGTATGTATGATCTAACGGACTTAACCACACAGTTAGAAACCAACGGATTTTCTTGCCAGATTGAAACTAGTGGTACATTTGAGATCAGAACAACCCCTAATACTTGGGTAACTGTTTCTCCAAAAGTAAATATGAAAGGTGGCTTCAAAATCCTTGGCTCTGCAGTTGGTCGTGCCAATGAAGTCAAGCACCCGGTAGGTACTGAGAAAGACATAGAAAATTTAGTTAAAATGCTTGGTGAGCATGACACAAAAAAAGACGTTGTTATTGCACTTCAACCGATTAGTCAAAAGCCAAGAGCGACGGAGTTGTGTATTCAACACTGTATTGCGAACAATTGGCGCTTATCAATTCAGACACACAAATATCTTCAAATAGCGTAGGAGTTAATATGAATAAAGCAGTTGTTGTTTTTAGTGGAGGTCAAGACTCTACGACTTGCCTTATTGAAGCGCTAGAAAAGTACGATGAAGTTCATGCAATTACTTTCGATTACGGCCAAAGGCACAAACTAGAAATTGAAGTTGCTCAGGACATTGCCCAAGAACTCGGTGTAACCGCCCATAAGGTACTGGATGTCAGTTTGCTAAATGAGTTGGCGATCAGTTCATTAACACGTGATGATATCCCTGTATCTCACGAATTACAGAGTAATGGCTTACCTAATTCTTTTGTTCCTGGTCGTAACATATTATTTCTAACTCTTGCTGGTATCTATGCTTACCAAATTGGTGCTGCATCAGTGATTACAGGTGTTTGTGAGACAGACTTTTCTGGATACCCCGATTGCCGTGACTCATTTGTTAAAGCAATGCAGAGCGCTCTTCAGCAAGGTATGGAATATGATCTATCGTTAGTTACCCCCCTCATGTGGTTAGATAAAGCGCAAACATGGGCGATGGCTGATAAGTATGGCAAGTTAGAGTACGTGAAAGAAAAAACACTGACTTGCTATAACGGTATTGTCGGCACTGGTTGTGGCGACTGCCCGTCGTGTAAACTGAGAGCGGAAGGTCTTTCGGCTTACGAGCAAAATAAAGCTACTTATTTGAACGAAATCGTCGGTTTAGCAAAATGAATGAATTGTCACATGAAGCATATATCGTTAAAGAAGCTCTTGCTGCTGCAGGTCTTGAAACACCGTTGACTGAGCAAACTTTGAATCATGATGAGAAATTTGCAGTTATTGAGAACGCGACAAGAGATATTCTTAACGCACTATCTCTGGACTTGAACGATGACAGTTTGTCTGAGACGCCTAAGCGCATTGCAAAAATGTATGTAGATGAGATTTTTTCAGGCCTTGATTACAGTAATTTTCCGAAAATTACTACGATAGAGAACAAAATGTATATTGATGAAAAGATCGTCGTCAAAGATATTTCTTTCACCAGTACTTGTGAGCACCACTTAGTTGTCTTTGATGGTCTAGCAACTGTGGGTTACATCCCAAAGGATAAAGTAATTGGTCTTTCAAAAATTAATCGCATCGTGAGATTTTTTGCCCAAAGACCTCAGGTACAAGAACGACTTACAGCTCAGGTTTACCTCGCTTTGAAAACGCTTCTAGATGTCGATGATCTATATGTTAAATTTGAAGCTACTCATTATTGTGTCAAGAGCCGTGGAGTACAAGATGTAACTAGTAGTACTACTACTGTGAAGACGGGCGGTTGCTTTAAAAGAGTAAAACAAGTTTAGGTATACCCTGATTAATTTCTGTGAATTTACTTGAATGAGGCGGCATTTTGTGTCGCCTCATTTTTATTTTTTCCAAGGTTGAGTATGTTTATGCTGGCGCATAATGGTAAGTGCTCAAATTTGATCTAAGTATACTAACTACAGTTCATTGGCATGATATACTGTTTGTCGTATCTATGTTTTTCGCTTGAAAGTGTAAGCTGTACCAATTCTTCTTATGTAGTTAGCTTGGTATCGTGTTTTCGAGCGCAAGTTTAATTTAAGGTTAGGGGTTAGATGTTCTCAGTTAAGGTTGGTTCATTGGTAAAAAGTACAAGTGCTTTTTCAGGTATTGGCAAAATAGTATCGATTGATACAGAGATGCTATCTGCAGAGGTTAGCTTTTTTTCATCTCCTTCTCGTCCGAATGAGGGGCGTATAACGGTCCCAGCTAGCCAATTATTGCCAATTCTCGCTTTGCCAAACAAATCGGTCGTGTTCTGTAAAGTCGGTACACAAGAACGATGGAAACTCGGTTTCTATGAAGGTGAGCGCCCGGGTGAAAAGCACCTTGTTGAGTTTAGTCGTGAGTTTAGCGATGAATTTACCATGCACGATCTATATGTGCCGAATGCCCAAATGACAGGCTCCTTTAAGCCGCATGAGTATCTCAAAGCCAAAGGGACTGTGACCCCCTTCTTAACTGAAGCTCGCGCTCAGTTTTATCACCACTACTTGGCTCAGCGAGCGGCATGTCAATCCATGTCCTCTATTCTCGGCAGTGCGGTGGAATTTGAAGCGCACCAATTGGCCGTGGTCAGTCGTGTTCTCAGTGATAGCAAACGCAAGTACTTACTTTGTGATGAAGTTGGTTTAGGTAAGACCATCGAAGCGGGGTTGATCCTGCGTCACCATGTAATGGAAAAAGGGCGTGAGGCGCGTGTGTTTGTGTTGACGCCACCGGCCTTAACACACCAATGGCAACGTGAACTGAGCGAACGCTTTCACCTTGGTGATGTGCTGACTTTAGCCTCTGACGAATTGGATGCCAACGATGATACCCAGTTGGTGTTTCTCGGCTCGTACCGAGACATCACCAAACTGACCCAAAAAATTGGCAAGCCAACCATGGTGGTGATTGATGAAGCACACCAATTTGCTGATTTCGGTTGGAGCGAACAACTTGTTGAGCGTTTCTTCTTTAATGCGCTAGCGGAAGCGTCAAGTCAAGCGGAAGTTTCTTTGTTGCTCACTGGGACACCGCTGATTGGTCAAGAGAAAAACTATTTGGCGATGTTGCACTGTTTAGAGAGCGACAAATACCCACTGGATTTGGCGTTTGTTGAAACGTTCAAAACGCAGATCCTTAATCAAGCGCACTTTGTTGGTTTGTACCGAGCGCTCGACCCTGCCAAGGATAACGATATTCTTGAAGGAGTGTTAAACGACCTCAAAGCGCTCGACTTGCAAGATGATAAGTTGCAAGCCTTGATTGAAACAGCGGAGCCTTTGGTCGATTTCTTTGCTGATGAAGATGAGATTGACGCAAGTGAACGTAAACAAGCGGTGCTCGCCGTGCGCAGTTACTTTGCTGATCGTTACACATTTAACTACCGAATGCTGCGCAACCGTCGCGACTCGACAAACGGCGCCGCGCAAATGGTAATCCAAAATTTGTTCCCGGGTTTGGGGGCGTGTGACTTCGTCACTTGGGATCTGCCCGAAAGCGAAACTTTGCAAGATCAGCAATTGGATGACTTGCGTGCCGCGGCGAGCCAATCGGCGCAGGAAAATGGCGATGGTTTCGCAACTAACTTTGCTTTGGCGGAAGGTGAATACCTTGAGTGGTTGGAAGCTATGATGCTAAGCCCACGCCACTTGGAGACGAAAATTACGCAGCGTCTTAATACGTGCACACTCAGTGACCAGCAACGAGCCTACTGGCAGGGGATGGTGGATGTCGCTGCGCAAGAACAACAAGCCAAAGATAACGCCCTGTTACAACGTTTAGAGACGTGGCTGAGCGAAAATTCACAAGGCAAAATCGTGGTGTTTTGTGGTGAACGTGGTGTCGCGGATCATGTCCATCAATGGCTCGGTGCTCAATTGAACTGCGAAGTAGAACGTCATGATCCCGCTTGCACACCACGCTTTACCTGCGAAGAGACCGTACGTGTATTCGTGTGTGATGAGCGTGGTGAAGATGGTTTGAATTTGCAAGGGCGACGTCGTTTGGCCGTGCACTACACCTTACCATTGGCGGTTAACCGCATTGAGCAGCGCAATGGACGGTTGAACCGCTACAGTGCGTTTATGCGAGGTTGTCAACCGATTGAAACCTGTGTACTGGTGCCAAATCGCAACGGTTTTTATCGTCAGTGGGCGGAGCTATTGCGTGACGGGATCGGAGCATTTGAACACTACCGAGCCAGTATTCAAGAGCCAATTGATGCTTTCCTGACGCAAGGATGGCAAGGGCTTTGGCTAGGTGGTTTTGCCCATCTTAATGCATTGGCGGAACGTTTGGCTGGTCCTCAAGGCTTAGTTGCGCAAGAGCTGCACAAGCTGGAAATTCAAGATGCGATGGACCGCGACATGTTGGATGTGCGCGCAGCCCTTCGTTTTGCACAGCGCATCAAACAGCATGATGAAGCGTATGAGCAAACCACCAATGAGTTATTGGATTGGATGGTATACGGATTGCTGTTTGAGAAATCACGAATTGAAAATGCGCAGCAATTTAAACTACAGTTTGTTCACCATCGTACCCGCTTAGATGTCGATAGCTTGATCCGTCACTGCATCATTGGTTTGGATTTCGAACATTCAACCTACAGCGCGCCAGTAACACACCCAATGTCACCAGACCGTACCTTGTGCGCGCAAACGGGCGCGTATCCTTTGCGTTATGGTCAACCGTTTGTGGATTCGGTCGCCAGCATGTCGAATGAACTGCCTTTGGGCATGGCGAGCGCATACTTACGTAAAGTGCAAGCAAAATTGGGCGATAGCCAACTGTGCTTTAAAACCCAATGGGTTGTGTCACTTGACCAGCCAGATCAGAGCAGCTTTGAGCAATTGCTACGTGATCAGCAAGCGGCACCGCTGGTGGTCAGCGATATTTTCCAAGGCAACGGCAATGTGATGAAAGCATCGCCAGCGAAAAGTTTGATGGCGGCAGGGTACAGTAAAAAGCCAACCCCGCTCGACTTAGGTGGCATGTCGGTGATGTACAGCGACCAAAACATTGCCTTGACCGCACTCAATGGCGAACTGATTGATCTGTGGGATTACATTGAACGTGAATACGATCAGCGTCATTGGCAAGAGATGATTGATTGTGTTTTTGAGCGCTCACGTGAACACGCTTTGGCGAGTTTTGCAGATCAATACCCAGAGCACCCAGCGAGCGTACAAGCGACATTGCTGACCATCCAAGCGGTGATCTTGGTGGGAGAGGGGTAAGCCATGAGTCGTTACATGCCGCTGCCTTGGCTTGATCCTAAGGTGGTAACCCTGTCTGCGGGCGATTTGTTGCAAGAGCAACTTAACCA
Source organism: Vibrio pomeroyi (assembly GCF_024347595.1). Lineage (NCBI taxonomy): Bacteria > Pseudomonadati > Pseudomonadota > Gammaproteobacteria > Vibrionales > Vibrionaceae > Vibrio > Vibrio pomeroyi. The sequence goes on from NZ_AP025507.1 coordinate 885,807, forward strand.
TATTCACGCTGAACTGAGTGAGTTTCCGAACAATCAGTTTACCCAGCGTCTCGCGCAGGCGCTAGGTGATCAGCAACTCTCTCTCAGCAGTTTTTGGTTGTTGGCTCGCGACGGTTTATGGGCTGCCAAAATGGATAAATTTCCGGCTGCGTTGGATTTACGTGTTCGGCCTACCCCAGAGCAGTTTGAACTGGCGAAAGCGTGTGGGTTGAGTATGGCATCAGGCACGACCACCTTAACTCTGGCAGATAACGAACTGGCTGCGGAACTCACGCCGGTGTACAGCTTGCAGCAGAAAAAACGTATGCGTGTGGTGCCGATGGATCCGGCGTTGAAAATGAAGTTTGCTGAGCGTTATTCGACATACACTTGCGCAGCGCAGCGCACCGCCGTGCGTACCAGTTTACTCGCCAAAGAAAACAGCACCGTGATTGTCAATTTGCCCACCGGCTGTGGCAAAACCTTAGTCGGGCACGCAGTGGCGCTGTTTACCAAACCGCAAGCTCTGACATTAATGGTGGTGCCAACCATTGCTTTGGCTATCGAGCAGGGGCAACGCGTGAAGGAAATGCTCGCCGAAGCGGGCGAAAAAGTGGTTGGCAATTATGCGTGGCACAGTGGTTTAGCTGTAGAAGAGAAGCAGCGTATTCGCGCACAGATCCAAAGTGGGCAACAAAAAGTCCTGTTAGTCTCGCCTGAGTCGATGCTCAGCAGCTTATTGCCAGAGCTGTTTCGTCTTGCCGAGCGAGGCAAACTGGGTGCTTTGATTGTGGATGAAGCGCACTTGATTGACAGTTGGGGCGCGGGTTTTCGCCCCGACTTTCAGCGTATCGGTCTGCTTGTTGCATCGCTACGTCAACTATCGCCAAACGGATTGAAAACCGTGTTGATGTCCGCAACCTTTACCGAACAAAACCTTCATACCATTGAACGTTTGTTCTGTGATGTTGGGCAACAAGCGGTGGTGATGAACGGCGGATTTTTGCGTCAAGAGTTTTCTACCAACAAACATTGGGTCAGCAAAGATCAGCACTTCAACGTGGTGTTTGACAAAGTACTGAGCATGCCCAAGCCGCTAATTATCTACACCACAGAAGTCAAAGAGTGTGTAGCTCTTGCCGAGTCGTTGCGGGCTCAAGGAATATCGCGTTTGGCTACTTTCCACGGCGATACCTGTTCGCAAGAACGTGAAGCGTTGCTCAAACAATGGCAAGAGAATCAGCTCGATATCATGGTGGCCACATCAGCCTTTGGTGTTGGGATGGATAAAGGGGATGTACGTTCGGTATTGCATGCGTGCCTGCCAGAAAACATTGACCGCTACTATCAAGAAGTGGGTCGAGCTGGGCGAGATGGGCGAGCGGCACATTGCGAGTTGGTTATTCATGGTGAGCATATCAATGTCGCGCGAACCCTCAATAAAGACACCATTATTAGCCAAGAGAAAGGCTTAGCACGTTGGAAAGGGCTATGGCTACGCGGCAGTTTGGTCACTAGTGACTCCCATATGCCACAAAAGCTGATTGATTTACGTAACCAACCCGAACACGTCGACCAGCGCACCAAAAGTAACACCTATTGGAATTGGATGACGGTGCTATTGTTGCAACGTACCGGGCTTATTAAGCTCGCTTACCCACAACCAGATGATTGGTCGGAGAACGAAGAAGACGATCAAGACACCCAAAAAGCGTGGGAAGAGTATATAGCGAAGGTGCTCGTCACTGTGGTGGATCCAAACCATATGGACGAAAAAACGTGGCAAAGGAAAGTGGAAGAGCAGCGCTCTGTGGAAAGTGCAGCGCGTCGCCTTGGTTTTAAAGTGTTGCACGAATGGTTAACTGAATCAGACAGTCATTTGTGTCACCGTTTACGCGAATTCTACCGCTTGAAAGGCGAGCGTCCAACGCTGGCTTGCGGTGGTTGTCCTGCTTGTCGTGCTAAAAAACAGCAAGAAAAAGCGGCCTATGAAGATGTGCAGAAAGTCCCGGTATCAGCACGTTTGTTTGAACTGCCACGCGTCGAAGTAGGCTATCGCGTTTCTGTTTACGGGATGCAAGAAGATAGCCCAATGGTCGACATTCCGGTCTATTTTTCTCCGCTCCAAACGGATTTGACCGACGAATTACTGCAAGCCTTTATTCAATTGCTGCGCCAACAAAAAGTGGTGGCACTGGCTGCGCCTGAACCGTTGTTGGCTCGGGTTAAAACCCAATACGCGGCGGGCCTCGGGCAGTTTTGGCTCTTGCTCGAACGTGAAGAGTGGCTGAGTGACTGCCCGATTGTCAGTCAATACAGCAAAATGATCATTGATGATCGCCAAATAGGGGAGGCGAGTGTCCCTGAATTTAGTGGAGTGCGCACCATTTATTGTGCGCATGAAAACTTACGCGACCCCGAACTCACTCATCGCAAATGGTGGGAAGGGAAAGACAGTGCCATGTCATTGACCAATTTCAAAAATAATATTGAGGCAATCTAATGTCGATCATTAACAATGATAAAGCGGGAAGTCATATTGAGTCCCTGTTTTTGCTCGATCGTTTGATCAGCGATTTCAGCCGCGCCAAGTCAGATGAATTTTTAACGGAAGCAAAAATCAAAGATAACTGCGTCCCGCCATACTTGCTGCTCGAGACCAATAAAGATGAAAGTGGTCAGTATAAGATTAAAACAAACCCAACCCGAAAACTCAAAGAGTCGCTCGATTTTTGGCGTGAGCAAGGGTTGTGGCAGAAAAATGAGCAAGGTGACGTGCGGGCTTGGTCGGAACTGGATTGTAGCGATAACCTACCAGCGCGTTTGTTAAAGCTGATAGCAAGTAAACAATACGACTTTTTGCATGGCACTAAGATTGAACCTTTGTTGCGTTACCTAACACTGTTTTTGGCTATTGACAAGTACACAATGGTGGGTAAACAGGTCTTAAACCGGGAGGAAGCATCGCGCCTCATTTCCGGTGTGGTGGACACCACCAACGTGGGACGCATGAACCTCAATACCAGTGAGCTCAAAGGTTTTTTCGAATATGCTTATGTGCTGGGTTTTCTTGAGCATGTGGACAAAGAGAACTACTTTGTTGACCCAACCCGCGCGTTAAATGTGTTGCTCCGTTCCAACCTTACGGTCAATCAAGACCTGCCTTGCGAGGCCTTTTTGGCGCGGCTAAACCAAGACTTGCCGATTTTCGATCAAGGAGAATATCGCCAACTGATCGAAGAAACCGTCGTGCACGATAACGACCAATGGACGCCTGGGCAAGGGATTCGCTTGTCCGCCGGTTTGAGCATCGCGCTTTATCGTTTGCAACGCCAAGGTATCCTGACTTTCCGTATGGGCTCAGACAGCGCGACTCGCTTTAATCTCACCTTACCAACCGGTGAAAACACCGTGATTACCCATTTGACTTACCTAGGGGAATCTGTATGAGCATTCAACATTACTGGCCGACACTGAATCAGATCGCCGCGTGTATTCACAGTGAGGCGGAAGAGTTGTCGGATGCACTGCTGCTAGCGGTGCACAATCCAATGCAGTTGGTGAGCACGACCTTTTCCAACACGCAACCAGAACTGAAAACAGAACAAAACGTACTAGATCATCTATTGGTCACTAACCGACCAATACCGATAGTAGGTGAGTCGGGCGGCGGTAAATCGCACCTGATCCGTTGGTTACACGCGCAACTCGAGTTCCACCCAGTCGCTAAAGAAGAAAATTGGCACATTGTGCGCATCCCTAAAAATGCCACCATGCGTCAAGTGCTGACCTCAATGCTTGGCGATTTAAAAGGAGAGGTGTTTGATAGTGCGCACAAGAAAATTGAAGATGTTGGCACCAAGCTTTCTGGTGAGTTGATGCAAGACATCTTCTTTACCTTTTTGTGTGAAGCGCTGCGTAACAACGCGTTGGATTTTCGTGATAAAGCCAAACAAGCGCAGCAAAACCAAGATCGCGAAGCACTAAGTTTGTTGAAAATGCAGGCCACTTTCACCAAGCATCTCAGCACCTGTTTTGCTGATCCTGTGTTCCAGCAAGCGTTTTCAGCCCAAGATAAACCGATTACTAACTCCATTGACCGTTTGATTAAGTCAAAAAGCTACGCTGAAGTTGAAGAGAAAAACTACGCGGTTACGTGTGATGATTTCAACTTTTTGACTAGTTACGAGTTTGAATTTTCAGACTTTAACCTAATGACCAAGCAAGCAATTGAAGGTTTGCAACTGACCAGCAGCGACAGCAAAGTCGCGATGGCGGTTGAGATGACCAACCAAGCGGTTAATGCCGCGACTAAGTTGATCTTTAACCACTTATTCCAGTTCTCGAACGGTAACTTCCAAGATCTGTTTGTTGAGATCCGTACCGCGTTGAAAGCTGACAATCGCGTATTGGTGATTTTGGTTGAAGACTTGGCGGCTATCTCGGCGATAGACGATGTGCTGATAGACAGCCTGTTGCAAGAAGATACCTACGACGGCGTGCAAACCCTTTGCCCACTTAAATCGGTTATTGCGACGACGGACAGTAACCCAACTTACTTTGCACGTCGTGAAACCATTTTGACTCGCAGTGGGTTTGAATGGCGTATCCCGAATGATAATGATTTGCGCATGGTCAACGTAGATGTTCAGCCAGACATTGAACAAGTCACGGCGTTCTGTGCACGCTACTTGAATGCCGCACGTCATGGTATTGAGGCGATTGAAGCGCATTTTGATGGCAACGATGATTTAACGGCGCTGCCAGTATGGTTGAGCGATGCGGCGATTGAGCAACATGAAAAGCAAGCGTTGGACGATTTTGGCTATTGCCCGCTCATCTCTGGCAAAGGCGAAAGCCAAGAGATCGCTCTGTTCCCATTCAATGCCACAGCAATCCGCAAGTTGGCGGAGCTTAAGTTGTACCGTAAAAATGGTATGGGTGAATTTAATCGCACGCGCTTTAACCCACGAGCTGTGATCAAAGAGATTTTGATCCCGATTTTGCGTGACAACCATGCGGATTTTGATCAGGCAAACTACCCATCTGCAAACTTTGCCAAACAGCACATCGACTTGGCAAACAACTCACTGCGAGAGTGGGTGCTGCGTGACGTTGAGAAAGCCTATATTGAACGTGTGATGGGCTTTGTTGCAGTGTATGGTGAAGGTGAGTCACACAGCGATTTGCGTGCGAGTTTGACGAATCGTCAGGCGGAAATCTTCCAACTGCCGGCGGTGTTTGGTGAAGAGAAAACGCAGCCAGCGAAAAAAGTGGCGACGTCCACAACAACAGCGACGCCCAAATCGGCAACCACAAGCAGTGCTAGCAATAGCGCTTCAACCACAAAAGGTTATCACATCGACAATAGCTCAACGGTGGTGCCAACATGCTCGGTATGCATGCAACCGGCGAGTCGTTGCCAATGTTCTTCGTTAATGGAGGTGGTGGTCGACCCTTGCGCTCATTTGGAAGAAGAAGTGAATGCATGGTTTGCAGAAAAGCGCCGTCTAGACGCTTCAATCGCCAATGATTTGCGTCGACACCTCTACACCATGCTGGAAAGTGCGCCTGGTTTAACCCGCTATAGCGTGGAAAGTGCCGCTAAATGGACCGCGTGGAGCAAGTTGAACGATAGCAAGAGCTCACTTTTCCAAGTAGTGCTTAAATCGGCACAGCGTTATCGCATTGCGGTACCAAAAGCGATGGCGGAAGATCATAAACCAGTGCTGCATTTCTGCTCGGTGAATGACGTCAATAACAGCAACGAGAGCTTTGCTTTGAAGCAGCAAACGTTGGCAATTTTACGTTACGACTACTACCAGAGCAAAGGTAAAGGTTGGGACTACCCACAAGGTTTCGAGGATTACACCCATTACATGGACTTTGCTCATCGCTGGGTTCCTAAAAACGTGCAAGCTTGTGTGGATTACGTGCGTGGTGATGCGCCGAAAATTCTGGCAAAGCAGTGGGATATTGCGCGTGCGCTGGGTCTAAAACCAGAGCACAAAATGCCGAAATGCATGGCGCTGTTTGTGAAAGAAGCGGATCACATTCGTGATTGCTTAGTGACCCCAATCAATGATGCTTTCGCCCAATTGCAAGAGGAGTTGCTGAGTGCATGGACACAAACACGTGCAGAAATGCTCAAGCGTTTGGCGTGCAGCCAAAAAGGCGCTGCGCCTGTGGCGATTGAATTGTCGGCTTTCCAAGTGGCGTTTAAAGCAATGAAAGCGCACCAAGGGGAGTTGTTCAACGCGTCACAACGTCAGTTAGTTAAAAACGCACTGGATCATGTGTCACCAAAACTCAAGAAGTTGGCGAGCTTTACTCAAGAGTGTCAAAAGTCCGATGAACTGCGTGAGTCGCTTGATACCTTGCGCGAGGTGTATAAGTTGTTGCCTCGTGAAGTTTGTTCCGATGCTTGGGGGCAATTGGACGCTCGCAGCATGCGCGTGGAAACACTGCAAAATACCTACAAATGGGATTTAATTACCCATGCACGTAAATTTGGGCAAAGTGCGGATCAGGTGGAGCAAATTGAACTCTTGTACCAAATCGATGGCGATAACCTCAATTTGTGGTGCCAGGTGCTCGATGAGTGGCTGGAAGTGAGCAATTACAGCTTGCCGCGCTTGGATAAATTGAACCAAGCACGTGGCTCAGATCAGCTTGAACAACTTGAACAGGCGGTTGACGTGCAGTTAGCAGAAATGAGCAACAACCTTTCTTACCTGCAAGATCAAGCCGCAGAACAGTCGATGAGCGTTCATGTCTCCAATGGTGCGCTCGAGGTGGATGTTGAGAATGAGGAGCCGGCATCATGAATTTTAAGTCGGATTTAAAGCGTCTGAAAAAACAGATTGAAATTTACAACCAAGGCGAAGAGTTCCAACAGCAGATTGACGATTGCCAGAACATTCAAGCGCGTTTGTCAGAGTGTCAAACGCAACTTGCCCTGAGTGTGCGAAAACAGAAGTTGGTTCAGCGTTTGCCAGAACACTCTGCCCCTGAGTTGCAAGTGCCTGCCATTGAGCAAGAGGCGTTGGCAAGCGTGGTGGACTCATTCTCTGGTTATCAAAAATTATGGCAGTCTAACGGATCTGCATCGCTGCAAGACGATAGTAATCAACTGAATACATTGGTAAGGTCAATTAAGCACTTGCACCAAGAACTTGAGCAAAACCATTGCCAAGCGTGGAATGCGTGGACCGATTTGCAGCAAGATCGTTTTGTTGTGTTAGATGAAGTGCTGAAAAATCAAAAACTGGTGTCGAATGGCATCAGTGTTGAGCAAGATTACCGCCACTGTAAGAAACAGTTTGATCAAGCGTTAGGCACGTTCAACTTCCAAGAATTCCAGTTGACCTTGTTGACGCAAATGGCCGATCAGTTGCATGAGCTGCGTGGAAATATGAACACCGAAGATTTGCCTGAGTCAGTGCAAAAGTTCCTTGGCTCACTGCATATTGTAGGTAAGCATGTGACGCTGGAGTTGCTCACCGAAGAGGTGTTTTTCTGGCTAAAAGAGCGTGAACTACTAGGCAAATTTATAGTCAAGCAGAACTAAGAATGAAAAAACTAGAGCCGCAAGTGCTGCAATGCTTGCTCGCATGTTTGGATGCGATTGAAGAAAAAGAAACAGAACTGCTCGCACAGGGGGACACAGAGGTGTCACTCACTCATGATGAGTTGTTGGCGCTGATTCAAGGGCAAAAAGCGCACTACGATTTACCATTGATGGGGGCTGACGGCTTGCTTGAACTGTTGTTGCAGCGCTGTTTGTTGTTGGAAGTCGAGAGCAGTTTTGGGGTGACATTGTATCGTTCGCGTATGGCGGAAACCATTCGCTTGCACACGATGTCACGTCAATGGTTTAACAATCAAGCGCTGGATAAAACCAAAACATTAGTCTCTGATTTTCGTTTTGTTCGTCGTCCTCGTCGTTATCCAAAGCGTGATTATGAAGCGGATGGGTTGATCCAACAGTGGCAACACACCCTGTCATTGAATGCGCACGAGTCGCACTTGATGCAAACTTTACTAACAGATGGCGCGATCCGTTTCAAACTGGCGGGCTTTCAGATGCGTTCAACCGAGCGCATTACTAAGTTGCACCGTCAGCACAAAAGTTGGCAACCACGCTCATCGGCGACCATCGTCTGTTCTGGCACTGGTAGCGGTAAAACGCTCTCTTTCTACTTGCCTGCCATCACCCAACTTGCTCACGATTTGCTACAAGATGATTCGCCGCGCGTACGTATTTTGGCGATCTACCCGCGTAATGAATTGCTCAAGGACCAATTCTCAGAAACCTACGATCAGGTGCGCAAATTGGATGCTTACCTCAAAGCCAACAATTGCCGTCCGATCCGCATTGGTACCTACTTTGGCGATACTTTCAAGCGCTATAACGTCAATCAGTCACGCGACAACAAAGCGTTGGTATTCAAGACCATGGTTTGCCCACACAATGGGTGTGGGGGGGAGTTGGTTTGGGATACAGAGCAGTCGTTGCAAAGCGGCGATACGGTGCGTTGTGGTCTTTGTCAGCACACGATTGATCACACTTTGTTGGGGCTTAGCCGTGAAGGGCAGTTGAAGACACCACCGGATATTTTGTTTACCTCGACCGAAATGCTCAACCGTAACTTGGGCAACAGTGATTACAACAAGTTGTTTGGTGTCGGTGCCAAACACCCAATTCCATTGGTGCTGATGGACGAAGTTCACACCTACGAAGGGTCGAGTGGTGCGCAAGCTTCTTTCTTACTCAAGCGTTGGATGAAGCGTGCCAATATTCATCCTCACTTTGTTGGGTTGTCAGCAACGCTAGACGACGCGGCGGGATTTTTTAGCGATCTAACCGGAACGCCGGCAAGCCAAGTGGAGTTGGTTGAACCACGTGATGATGAAATGGAAGACGAAGGCGCTGAGTATCTGCTTGCTCTGCGTGGCGATCCTGTCTCGCAGGCGGCTTTGCTTTCTACCACCATTCAAACTTCGATGCTCAGCACGCGCATGTTGGACGCGTTCAAACACAACGAAAAAGGCATCTCTGATGGTGTGTTTGGGCAAAAGAGCTTTGTCTTTACCGATGACTTAGATGTGATCAACCGTTTGTACGACCAACTGCTGGATGCGGAAGGGTGGCGACGTTTCAAAGAGAAAGTTTATCCAAAAAATGAACCGGCGCTGGCTTATTTACGAAGCCCGCTTAACCCAGACTATTTTGATGACCATCAACGTCGCAGTTTGGGGCAAGAGTGGACCGCGCCGGGCAAAATTGGGCATGACGTGTCGGAAAGTGCCTTGATTAATATCGGTCGAACTTCCAGCCAAGATGCGGGGGTAAACCATGACGCGCAAGTGGTGGTCGCGACCGCATCCTTGGAGGTGGGATTTAACGATCCTACGGTGGGAGCGGTTATTCAACACAAAGCGCCGCGCGGTGTGGCTTCGTATTTGCAGCGTAAAGGTCGTGCGGGTCGTAAGCGTGGTATGCGTCCTTGGATGTACACCATTTTGTCGGACTTCGGACGTGATCGCATTGCCTTTCAGCAGTATGAGCAGTTGATCAACCCGCGAGTGAAAGCGTTTAAATTGCCCGTGCAAAATAGCCACATTCAAAAAATGCAGGCGGCGATGGCGGCTCTGGATTGGCTGGCGCAACAAACCAAGTGCAAAAATATTTGGTCACTGTTGGGAGAGCCGCGCAAGTTAGTGTATGACAAATACGTTGTTAAGGTGGGCGCGTTGAATCGCGTGCGTGACGAAGTGCGCGCGGTATTAAGTGATCAGCAAGCCTTTCTTACCTTGGCGAACTACATTCAAAAAGCGTTGGTGGTGAGTGATGACGAGCTGCAAACCATTTTGTGGCAATCTCCGCGCGCGGTGATGATGGAGTTTTTGCCAAGTTTGCTCAATAAGTTGGAAACCAACTGGAGTGAAAATGGCCAAGAGTGGAAAGAGTCGGAAGGCAAAAAGCACCCGTTACCGGAGTTTATTTCCGGCACCTTGTTTAATGAGTTGAGCGCGCCATCGTTGGCGGTATTTCTTGATCGCGGAGCGAAAAAAAGCCAGCATGAACAAGGCTCTGAGTCTTTGTCTCAAGATCCGCAAAGTGCTGCACAAGATGCCCCAAGTGCCAGTTCGGTCGTAGATGAGTCACATAGCGATGACGATCGTCAGGTGCCGGGGGGCGAGTTGCCAAAAGGCAAGTGGGAAGAGATGGGCTTTTTCCAAGGTTTGAAAGAATTTGCGCCAGGTCGGGTCTCGAAACGTTTTACGGTTGATTACCGTAAAGATGTCGACTGGTTGGTACCCGATAATTTCACTCCGCAAGCGGGCACCGTTGGGCAGATGGCTTTTGAACTGGCACAAGCGTTTGAGAACATCAGCGCGCAAGCCCCATTAGTCACCTTGACCAATGAGCAAGGCTTGCCATTGGCGATCTATAGCCCAACCAAGCTGAAGACGCGTCATTTCGACCAAGAGCAGACTATCAGTGAAACCAGCAATGCCTTTTCAACGTGGCATTCGCGCTTTTTTACTCCTTACGATCGAGGCGATTTGCTGCTGCCGCCGGCCAACAGTGATTGGAGCCAATACCTACAAGGGGTGAAGTTCTTTACCCATGAAGAGATGAACCCAATTGAGCTCTACCGTTACACCACTGGCTCAGAAGCACAGATCAAGTTCACTAAGAGCAAAGAGCCTGCCCATATTCGTTTCGAATGGCAACATGAGCAAACCCCAGTGGCAATTGGCACTCGATTGTGGGTGGATGGTGCTAAGTGGGTGTTCCAATTTGATGCGCAGCAGCGGCGCGAATTTGCGTTGTTTGCCGATAACCCGCAGCGTTTGAAATTTGCCTACGTGGAAGATGCATTTCTTGCAACCCCTTGCTATGAACGCAATGGCTTCTTTGCCAAATGGGTGTTTGACTGCGCAATGGCTGCGATGTTTGTAATTATGCATCAGCAACATTGCACCTTGTCGCAGGCACATGGGCAGTTGGGGAGTAAAGCCGGTTTGAGTGTGTTGCAAAACATGCCTTGTGACGTATTCAAAATGGCTGAAATGGTCAACGAGGAAGAGGATAGCGAACTGAAAGAGCAAGCGCTTCATGCGGATTTGCTCGAATACTTCGATGAGCCTGCGCGAGTGCAAGAGATGCTGGTGGCACTTGCGGTGATCAACGATGACGAAAGTGCTCCTAGCTTCCAAGCTTGGTTACAAAAAACGTTGGGTTATACCTTAGCAGGTGGGATCAGCCGTTTGGTATCGACTCTGCTTCCCGATGTATCAGACACCGATATCAACGTTGATCACCAGTGGACGGGCGATGAGTTGACGGTATGGATCAGTGAATCGGAAAGTGGCGGGGTGGGCAATGTGATCCGCCTACGTGAAACCTACATCAACGATCCTCTGCGGGTGATGACTCACTTTAGTCATGTGTTTGAAGCGGATGAGTATGAGCAAGTGGATGCCGATTTGGCTTACTTGCTTGAGCAGTTACCGCAGCAAAATGCTTTACGCGATAGTTTTATGACCCTGAGGAATGCCAAAGGGTATAAGCAGCGCCGTCATGCGTTGAGTAACATGCAACGTGCAGTCTCAGCGCTGGGGATCACGCCTTCGCATGTTTGGAACAATATGTTACATACGCGCATTTTGCGTCCCGGTAGTGCCGCTCACACCGATCAATATTTGCATGATTTGCTGAAAGGCTGGGCAGCTTTGGAGCAGCAGTTCGCGTTGGAAGTGCCGCTGCACATTGCCGCATATTTACTGGCACGTGACCGCCACACAGGGCAAGGGCAGGTGAGTGAGACCACGAATAAGATTTTGGGCTTGCTGTGGCCGCGCGGGAATCAAATTCGCCAATCAGCGCTTGCCTATTACAACCGATTTGTCGCGCCGGGCAACCGCACTGAACGTTGCTTGCTTAGCAAAGTGGTGTGTAGCGACCACAACCAAGTGATCTATCAGTCGAGTTGGGAAGTGGAGCTTGAAAAACGTTTGCAAACCCAAGGTCGAGCCGTGCTCTCGTTTGATTTAGCACAGCGACCTCAGATTGGCTGCGCGTTAGCGAACATCAGTACGCTTTCGATTGATCTGCATGGTTTGATTGTGTTCCCACGAGTCGCGCGGATCAAACGCGAATTACAAGGGCTGTTGGTTTATGTGGAGATCGCAGAGGTGATCCAATGAGTTTGCGCGATAAACGTCAAATCATGACCAAATCGTTGGTGGGTAAGCAGCACATTAAAGAAGTGCTGAGTGGCATGTTGGTGGGGGAAATTCTCCACCCAAGAGAGATGTGGTTAGTCAGTGCGTGGGTGAGTGATTTTGAACTACTCGACAACCGTAGTGGCGCTTGGGATCTACTCAATCCGAGTTGGGGCCACCGTATGGTGACATTTTTTGAAATGCTCGAAACGGCAGTTAGCAATGGCTGCCATCTTAACGTGGTCGTGAAAAAGCATGAGAGCAATCTTAAGCCTGTCACCCAGTTGAATAAGTGCTTGGGGCGTTTTACCACTTACCGTTTGGAAGAAACGCAAAAGTTGCACACCAAAGGACTGTTGACCAAACATGCCTTTTTAGGTGGTTCGATGAACTTCACCTATTCGGGCACCAACCGTAACGAAGAGATGATGATCTTTGACCGCGATCCTAACGTTCTCGCCAATACAGGCTTGGAGTTTTCAACCAGTTATTTGCGTAAATCGTCCGCGGATCTGTTTGCACGTCCCAACACGCTGTTTTCTAGCCCATCAGCGAATAGCACTTTTGAGCATGCATTGCCGGGCAGTGTGACCGTAGAGACCATTGTGTCACCAGAGGCACCCGTAGCCTCTCAACGCGAAAATTTAGCTACCGCAGTTTTAACCCCAGCTAATTTAACTTCAGAAAATCAGCAGGAAGACGACGATGATTGTTTGTTCTGATATGACCCTATTGCGCCGTTTTTATGGCAGTGAAAACGGGCTGAACTTGAGCAGTGAGCGAGCGAGCGTTTTAGACCATATTGCCCAAGGGGCGGGGCGAATTGATGCCCGCGAGGCAGTGTTCTACCTCTCGGCGTACTATCAAAAAAGCGTCCGTTACTACGTAGTGTGCAGTGATCCACTGTTGATGAGCCATCTATCTTTATGGCTGAACAGTGCGTTAGGAACGGCACGCAACTATGTGTTGCGCACTCAGACACAGAGTGAACTCAACTATGAGCAAGTGCTGTATGAACGTTATCCTCACGGGGTGTTGTGTATTGAACCGTTGCCAGTCGACGCAATTCAATTTCGTGCAGAGTTGAATGCAGAATCAAAATTGGATGACCCTTTTGCCAAGCTAAAAAGCGACAAAGCGTTTATTGAAAGACGAATTGAGCAGACCCTTTGGCGTTGGAAGCAGCAACCTTTGATAAACCAAACCGTCAAGCGACCACTGGGTCGCTTGTTGCGTGATTTACTGTTGGCTTGCGAGGAGCGTCAGTTGCAATTAGCTCAAAATACGTATTGGGAAATTCGTGAGCGCCAGTTGCTTGAGCAGCGCAACTTGATCGCGGTGGAATTGCAAGTTCATGCTGCGGGTGAGCAATGGTCACGCATTGTAACTCATAGCGAACTAGACTGGTTATTACAAGGGATGGTTTCAAAACGCGTCAATGAGATTGTGCTTGAGGCGTTCGCGCGTCATCTTCATCTCGATGTAGAAAACTTGTCGGTGCTGAACTGGGTGGCTTTGGCTGAACGTTTGTTGGATCAACAAGGCTTTTTCTTGCGCTGTCCGAACTTAGCAAATAGCCCGATTAATGCGCATTATTGGCAATACTGGGCGGTGTTTGCCACCGCGCTGGGTCATAATGTTGAGCCAGTTTTGCCAGAGTGGCTCGACAGCGCTTGGGTGGCGCGATTGGTCGAAGCGCGAGCGCAACTGTTTGAAGTTAACCCTGCCGCGCTCACCAACGTGGAAACCTCACCGATCAATCAGCTACTTGCACAAAGCAAAACGTTGGAAAACGCGATGCAAGTGGTGGAATATGCGCTGCGCTGTTACGAACACGAGTTACCGAACTTGATAAGTTGGCTGTTTTCTCTATCGGCGGAAGACCAGAAAATACTATCTTCAAACCCGTTGCTCTCTAAACGCTGGAGTGAGTGGGAACATAGACTTTCAACAACATGTTGGCAGAAAGAAAGTCCTCAATCATTTTGGCGCCGTTGGTTCAATGAAGATAGCGTTGAGTTTTGGCTAGATGAGGACATCACCAATCAACAGTTGATTGGACAGGTAGATTTTTCTGAATTGACCAAGGTTATTCATGCAGTAAATAAAGCAGAGCTTATACTTGATAGGCTGCCAATTTTTCTGAACTGGATGAATGAGCAAAAAGCACCGGGAACTTCTGAGTTTTGGTTAGAGTTAGTTAAGGTTATTCTTTTAGAAGAGCTAACTTGGTGTAACCAGATACTCTTGGAAAAAGTAGTTAATAGCTATTCTAAATTGGTAAACAAAGAAACATGGTATCGTACGATAGTTGAAGTTGCTGAACTAAGCTTGGAAAGTGGCTCAATAGATTATGATATTGCAAACAAAATAATCTACAAAGTCTATCTGGAATGTAGTTAGATTAATTACCTAATTTGAATCGAGTATGTGTGATGGCAATATCACACATTTGATTGATCGTACGCAAAACCCGATATGTATGACGTGTGGTAAAGTTGCTTCTCTTCCCTGCTTTAAGAAAGAGAGTGAGCAAAAGAATTTGTTCATTTGCTCTTTATTTATCCAAGTTCACTATGAGTATATTAAGTGTCCTCTTTTATCCAAGCGTACCGTAATACTGGCAACTCGATTCTAGCCTATCAACAAGTCACCGATTGCAATTCTAAATCACTAAAAGATATTGTTAATAATTCGTTCTCTTCATTAGAAAATGTATTCGAAGAAGTGGATTTTTATGAATCAACTGAAAGCAAGCGAGGGATTATCCGAAACACCAGCAAAATCATAGGCGGTATTGTCTCGCTTGGTGGTTCATATATGCTGGAGATGCATAATAAACATTACGCTGATATTTACAGTGCGGTATATGAACCTGCCCGTAAAAAGACTGAATCAATTGAGCGAGATACAAATGAAAGCTTATCCGCAATAGGCGAGCAGTTAACAGACCTTAATAAGCTACTGAAGCCTGCAAGTAGAATTTTGAAAGCAAAAAAGGTTGCTAGTAAGTCAGAAATCAGATATTCGCTAAGTCAATTGGATAAGTTTCATTGCGGATTTAATACGAGTTTGAACACCGGGTTTGGTGGTTTAGTTGGAGGTTCCACTGCGCTGGGTGCGTGGGGGCTTGTTTCATTAGTTGGTTCAGCATCAACCGGAACAGCTATTTCTTCTCTATCCGGCGTTGCTGCTACTAATGCAACTTTGGCTTGGTTTGGTGGTGGCTCAATTGCGACTGGTGGTGCGGGCATGGCTGGTGGTTTTTGGGTTCTTGGAGGAATTGTCGCTGCTCCAATTGTATTTTTTTCAACTAAAAACGCTTACAAAAAAGTCGATACCCTAAAAGAAAAAAAGCGTGAGTTAACGGAAGAGTGTGAAAAACTAAATACATTATTGATTCAAGCGACATCTCAATTGTGTGAAGCTAGGAAACAGCAAGCTAACGTTGCCAGACTGATGTCTGAGTATGTTCCTAAAATTCAAGCAGAACTTGCGCTATTTAGAAAGCATAGATCTTTCTGGAATGACCTTTTTGGGGGGGCAATGAAAACCCAACAAAAGAAGCACCATGATGCTTTGGCTCAGCTAATAAGTGAATTGTTAATTCGTTTAGGAATCAGATAGTGAATGTATTCATATGTGTTTTAAGGTTTAGGGTAGATAAGTAGTGGATGATAACAAGCTTCTTTATGATAAGAATTACGCTAAGCAACTCGATGATAACGACTTATACAAATGCCTATATGACGTTTGGAAGGTCCAAAATGAGACTATCCAAGTATGGGGGAGCTTAGAGGGTAATGCCGCTAGAACTTGGTTTTCTTTAAAGCAAGCAAAACTCATCGATACTGGTGAGCCCATCGAATATCCACTACCGAACAACAATGATTTGCAGGCGGGAGTATTCCTCCACCCAGCAACAGCTGAAGCCTTATTGAATGGCAAGGAGTCTGCTCTAGTTAAGGGAGAGCTTAAGTTAGCATCGGTCAACAATCGCAAGAATAAAGATAATCCTTTCTTGGTATCGCTTTTACCCTCTAGCGTTGAGGTTCTTACTGAGCTACCCAAGTTCAGTACTGACAATATTACGCAATCAGATTTGACTACTCTTGTATCTGAGAACGTCTATCGACATTTCTTATCAAATTTGGAAAGCAAGACTGCAGCTGATGAAGAGAAGGCTGAGGCCAAGTTAAAAAGGCTCAATGTTACATACTCAGAGAGGCAAAAAGTCTTAGATACTCAATTTAATGAGATCAATAGTAAGGTCGAAGGTCTGAACGCTAAGAGAGCCTCTCTGCTGGATAAACTGAAAGATCTCGAAAAATTGCAGTACACAGTCAAGGCTAATATCGAGCAAGAAAAATCAACACTCAACTTAATCATAGAAAAACAACAGCAGATCGAAGACGAAATGAGCAAGAAAATAGAACTACTAAAACAATACGTTGAAGAAAAGGCAAGTTTTCTAAGAGACTTTGAGTTTATTGATGAGGATGTTTATGCCGAGCTATCAGGCAGTAAGCCCGATAACAGTGAGCATAGCTCAGGCTTAAGCTTTGTGGATGATTTTGGTTCTGATTACTCAAAGCTAACCTCTTATCTACAGGCATACTTAAAAGAACAAGGGCAGTATTACTCCCGTCACATTGTCGAAAACTATTTAACTCTTATCCGCACTAACGATCTGGTTATCCTAGCGGGAGATTCTGGGTCAGGGAAAACGAGCCTTGTTCAATCATTTGCCCAAGCTGTTGGCGGGGTAGCTAAAATAATTCCAGTGAAACCAAACTGGACGAGTAGTGAAGACTTATTAGGCTATTACAACCCGTTAGAGAAGAAGTATTTAGCCACCCCTTTCTTAGAAGCGTTGTTAGAAGCAAACCAAAACCCAACGGTTCCATATTTTATCTGCCTTGATGAGATGAACTTGGCGCGTGTCGAATACTACTTCGCAGATTTTCTCTCGAAACTAGAAGAGCGAAAACAGCAACCTGAGATCCAACTTTATTCCGATGATGAAGCAGCTCATGTACTTTCTGAGTTGCGAGGTGTGGTTTCGATCATTAGTGGAGCGAAAGAAAAGTACAATAAGAACGGTATCGTAGATTTTGTTGCGCTGATGCAGGATGATGAAATCAATGCAGAAATGAAACGCGCATTTGGTTTCAGTGATAAAGATTCCCTTATTAAATACCATGGCGATGTAAGAAGAATGTTGTCAGGTGTTCTAGGTACTCCATCAACGATCGCTATTCCGAGTAATGTTCGAATTGTCGGTGCTATAAATATTGATGAAACTACGCATTACTTGTCACCCAAAATTCTCGATCGTGCACACATCATGAAATTCAAAAGTCCACTTTTAACTGATTGGAATGCTATTGAACAAGAGATAGAGAATTATAACCTGGATGATGTGAGCAAGTCGGTATGCTTATCGATTGACGAATTAGGTGTTCGTGAACAATACCCCAACTTCTCACCTTCTGATGATTTTTGTAGACAATTTACTGATTTCAACAGAGAGCATTTTCACCCATTGGGAGTTGAATTCGGAATGCGCACGATCAGACAAGGTTTGAACTACATTGCGCTTTATCGAGAAGTAAATCCTAACGATTTGCTCGCACTTAATAACTTTCTTCTCCACAAGGTGTTGCCAAAATTTACGTTTGACGGTTCTAAACCGATGGGAAATACAGATAAGCTTACTCATATTGAGCGAGTGTTCTTAACGCAAATTGAAGAACAGTTACATGGTTTAGTCGTCACGGAAGAGTTTTCGGTTACAGAAGCTATTAAAGAAATAATAGACACTGCAAAAGCCAACGATGATGTTGTTAACTATTGGGCGTAGTAATGAGCAACGCCAATTTTATAATTAAGCATATTGAGACTTCTTGGCACGACAAATTCACTCTACTTGAACTTGTCGAGTCTCAGTATCATTTATCTCTCAACGAAGTCTCTAAAGATCAGTTTGAAGCGTTTACCACTATCTACCCGAATATAGAGGGCCTTAAGCGTTCCCAAATAGCTATTTCCTATACAGATAGGAAAACCCACCTATCTCCAGTAATTGTCTTACCTGGCGGAACTATAGTTCCACTCAAAAAAATCGAAGATCCTAATACTGGAAAAATATGGTGGGTAGAGCCAGGCGAGTGGAACTCTCATTATAAAGAATGGCGTAACAATACTCATCGAACCGCGGGTGCTATTAGTTTCCGTATTGGTAAGCAAAACTTAAAATTACACGTTACGTTAAGCGATGCATCCAAAGATGATTTGGACAAATATCTTATTGATTTCAAATCGGGTATGTGGGAGCTAATTTTAGATGAACGTAGTTACATTCACGCCGAAGCAAAAAAAGGAATAGCAGGGAGTGTTGATGAAACGGCACTAAAGCTAGTCGACTCAATATTGAGTGCAGGGCGTCATGTTTTGAAAAAACCAAAGTCAGAACTGAGGGAAATACAAACGCTCAAACCACGAAAAGCGGTGAAACCTGTACCTCGTACTTTCATGGAGATAGCAACTAAGGGTGAAAGCAGGCAACTAACTAGCCGAGGGGTCAAGGCAAACTTTAACGTCGCAGAAAATTGCTATGTACTGTATGTGCTAATGGCAACTCAGCGTATTGTGTCGCAGTTATGTCGCGTATCTCGAAGCAAGACAGAGCGGTTATCAAACAATTTGGAGAAGCTACAACAGCGTGCTGATAGTTTGAAAAACTATAAAGAAGTAAACCGTGATTTGGTGGTAAAGGATTATAAGGTTGCCCTTGAAAGCGTGAACGTAGAAAAAATCAACTTAGACAAAGCTAAATATCTGGAGAAACTTGAACAATATTCCTCTTCAGGGGCAGGCTCAACGGGCTTCTTAAAAGTCCAAAAAGCAACCAATAACAACGATGGTTATTTCTGTAAAATTAAGTACGATGAAAATGGAGAGTGGCTGAATCTAGGTAATTCCAGCTCGATGATTTTGAATCTTAATGATAAATATTTTCCTCTATTTGAGCCGAATTCCGAGTATCTACTTTCTGCAGAAATGACTACAAGCTGGTATAAAAATGGCCAGACAGTAGTGTTCAAACCAATCTATATTAGTAAGATTAAGGTTTTACCGTCTTCTAAAAAAATCGCTGACATTGAAAAGATCAAGCAACAAGCCATTGAGCTTAAGAGTAACGGGTGGAAGCGAAAATTATCTAATGAAGAGTTGAAAGAACAAGAGAAAGAACGAGTTTCTATCAGAAACCGACAAGTTTTTTTTAGTAATCAACTACAAAGTATTTCGCAAGTTTATGAATTTCTTACTCCTAAAGAAAAACAACTACGAGAGTTAATCAAGCAGATTAAAGCACTAGGAGTTTACCCTAAGAGTTCGTTTCCGAACTCAATGACGTTTGTTCAAAATCCTAGTTATCAGGCGGTACATGGTGGGTACAAGAAATTAAAAGAGCAGATCGGTTTAACAGACGAGGATATATTAATGTCCTTGGAGAAAGTTGATAGCATTGGTTTGGTTAATATTCCTCTCTTGTATGAACGTTGGTGCCTTCTTCAGCTAATCAAATCTTTTATCCATAGTTTTAGATTTCAGGTTGAAGATGGGTGGAAGCGTAAGTTACTGAGAATATTAGAAAACAAATATTCTGATGATGTGATTTACTTTTTTAATCATAGTTCGAAACGAGAAATATCGTTGAGTTATGAACCAAGGTTGAGCAACGGTAAGACTCCTGATTTTGTTCTTGATATGACGTTTGAAACTAAAGAAGGGGCTAAGCTGAAAAAAAGAGTAGTACTGGATGCGAAATTTTATTCTAGAGCGTTCATGCGTGGCCGAGGGGGCCTAAATGGCGTTCTTGAAGAACTCGCAATAAAAAAAGACTATTCTGAGAATAGCAAAAATGCTGTTTATGTGTTGCATCCAGAAGCTCATGCTTTAGAAGATGCGGGTGGCCCTATGTCACCACAAGAGTGGGGTGCAATCACCTATCTGGGTGAGCTAAGGTTGTTTGATTGGGACAGCCGAAACCCTCCACACCAATATGGGGCCGTTTGTTTAAATCCTCTATTATCACATCAGTACAGTGACGAAATGCAGAGGTTGATTGGAATGCTGTTACAGTATGAGCCATCAAAACTTCATCAGAGTGATGATGTGGAGAGCCATAACTTTTGCATCGGTTGTGGATCTAGCTCCCTACGATTAGTCCTACATAACCAAAGAAATTCTAAGAAATTGTGGTACCAATGCAATGAATGTGAACTGTTTACCGTCTACAACCATTGTCATAGCTGCAACCATAGACTGATTAAGAATGGCGAGTATTGGACGTATCATTCCACAATGCCAATGCAGCCGACTAATATAAAATGCCCACAATGTGAGTCTCCGGTTTAAGAAGTCGTCTTTTGAAAGATTGGCCAATATTTGAAACTAAAGAGCCGCTTTCCAGCGGCTCTTTTTTTGTCTGAAATTTAGCAAGTGGCGATAAAGGCAATAGATTCATGCTCTAAATACGGCTATTGGGAATCGCTTTAGACAGATAATCAGGTACGAAGTCTACATAGCGTATCGTTATGCTCATATCTGTACGGCTTATAATATCCCTTTTCATTAGATCTAAGTATTTGTTGTATCAATAGAGATATTTAAATTTATAAATACTGATGCATATCACCCAAAGGGAAAAGTGGAAATGTCATAATAAAGGGAAATGACTATATAAAATAACAACATAGCCTAACTCTTATGTTGAATACCATTTCGACCACGAGGGCAATTGTGCTTATAAACATGTCTCGATTTTCAGAATAACGAAAAAGGAACTTATTGTGACAACGACAGTATGTACAACGACGATGAACAGAAAAGACAAGCTCCAAACCCTAATGGTTCAGATGAGCGGTGGATTATTGGAAAGAGAGCACCAAGTCCGATTAATGATGTTAGCAGCACTTTCTGGTGAACATGTATTACTTGTTGGGCCTCCAGGAACAGCTAAAAGTGAATTGGCAAAGCGATTGAAAAATGTCTTCGTTGAGGCTAATTACTTTGAACGATTGGTGACACGTTTTTCTGTTCCAGAAGAGCTGTTTGGCCCTCTTTCGATCAAAGCGTTGGAAGAGGATCGTTACAACAGGCTTACCAGTGGATATTTGCCTGAAGCATCGGTGGCGTTTATCGATGAAATCTTTAAAGCAAACAGTGCAATCTTAAACAGTCTTCTAACTTTGTTGAATGAACGCCAGTTTGATAACGGGAATCGAAGAGTCAATGTTCCTTTAATCTCTGTTGTAGCAGCAAGTAATGAGCTACCGGAAGGTGAGGAGCTCAGCGCTTTATACGATAGATTTGTTTTGCGTTCTTATGTGTCGCCTGTATCCACAGAGTCATTTGATGAATTACTCAACGGATCGCTAGAGGGGTTCGACCCAGACCTCAATGTCCGTTTGAAGATTGAAGATCTAAATGAGGTGCAGCGCTTAGCTGAGAAAGTTGAGTTAACTGTAGCAACGAGAGAAGCATGTAAAGAGTTTCGTAGTTACTTAGCGGCACAAGATATTTACGTATCTGATCGCCGTTGGCGAAAATTGGTGAAGTTAATGAAGGTGTCTGCTTTCACATCAGGCTTCACTGAAACCAGTATTTACGACACTTGGATTTTGCCGCATTGTTTATGGGAGCAACCAGTGCAATTTGAAGGCCTACAAGAGCTCTACAAGCGATTGGTGACAGTCGACGGAAAAACTCCGTCATCGCGTTTGATGCAGGTTATCAAAGCGTGGGAAACAAAACTTAAGGAAGACCAACTTACTCATAAACAAGATTCTAAAGGTCGCCTTTTGTTCACGGATCTAGATGGACATGAAACAACAGATAAAATGAGTAAGTACCAGAAGAAGGATTCTCGTGGAAATTTACTCTACTGGGATGATACGTATAAAGAGGAAACCACTTCCGCTCAACGCTACGGACGGAAATGTAAGCCTTTATTGGACGATGTAAAGAATTCTCCTGTATCTCTAAACAGGTCATTTTCCAAAGCTCATATTGAAGGTCGAGTTAGAGAGATCCAAAGTCTAAGAAGTAGTGTAGAAACCCATTATAATCACGTAAACAAAGAACTATCAGAAGTTTCAGGCTACTTTGATAATCACCTTTGGCTAGAGAAGGATTTATTATCTGAAGTTACTAATGCTCTGCAAGCTTCTATAAAAAAGGGCGACAAATTACTCAACAGGGTTGCTTCGCTTGAGTCAGGTTTCAAAAATCTACCTCTAGAAAAATCCCCAACTTTAGCTCTAGAACCAAGTAATAGTGACGTAATTGAAGGAGAATTGTGTGATTAGCGAGTCATATCAGGTTCAATCTCCGTTATTCAACTTGGATAGTCAATTTACATGCCTCGATAATGTGCCGGAGAAGTTCCTTCCGGCAGCTATTACCGGGTCTACTGGTAGTTTAACCGAACGTTGTGAGTCTCTAATCAACTTTAGGAATCAGCTGCTATTAGGAGAAAGTCCGGCGAGCTTGTTTCCGTTGGCTTCTCAACCACTAACAAAGGCGATTTGTAAAGCGTTAGAAGATACCGGATTAAGCCACTATTGTGCACAGAATGAAGAGGTCACAGATGCCTTGCTAACCGACATTCTTACTACGATAGATAAGCTTCAATCTCAAGCATCACCTTTGGTGACTGACCGGATTAAGAAGTTGGAAGATGAAGCGTTAAATCAAATCAAGCAAGCTTTAGAGAAGAAAAAGAACAAGCGCAAACAAACTAAACCTATTTCTCTAACTAATGCTCAGCAAACAAAAATTGCCGAAA
Source organism: Vibrio pomeroyi (assembly GCF_024347595.1). NCBI lineage: Bacteria > Pseudomonadati > Pseudomonadota > Gammaproteobacteria > Vibrionales > Vibrionaceae > Vibrio > Vibrio pomeroyi. Next base: position 908,878 of record NZ_AP025507.1, read on the forward strand.
ATGCCTCAGAGGAAATCTGGCAGCAATTACTCTCTGAACAGGATGGTGTTGGTATCTTGCCTGATGTATGGCAAGAAAGGCTAGTGGTATGGACTCAATTAGAAGAGGTATTTACTGAACTTGGACTGATTACAGGTTTAGGCTTTGACTTATCAAAAGGCGTCTTCCAAAGCCATGGCTGGCTCGATATTGTTCGGTTAAACAAGCTTGTTAAAAAACTTCCCAAGTTGCAAAACCTGATTCGAGACTTAGGGCGTGATGAGCAAGCAGAAGGCTCAGTCCTTGAAGAAATAGTAATCAAAATGAGTGGCACTTCCAGACATGAAAAGTATGTAACGACACCTCTTGTTCCAATGGAGACTAAAGGCCTTACTCGCTCAGATTCGATCTCTAGAATGTTGCCCCAAGAAGCTTCACTGTTAACCAATCCGGTACTCAAAAAACTCTGGCACGCTAAGCGAGCTGAGCATGCTTTACTTTCTTACTCAGTGGAAGGGACTGAGATCCCAGAAACAGAAGAGTTAATAGAACAAGAGAGTATAAGTGAAAAGCAGAGCAAGAAAAGTAATAAGAACCGAGGTCCGATGGTGATCTGCTTGGATACATCGGGCTCTATGGCTGGGTTGCCAGAAAATATTGCCAAAGCCAGTGTTTTGGAATGTCTAAAGGTCGCATACAAGGAAAAGCGTCGCTGTTACGTTTATTTGTTTGGTAGCAAGGGAGAAGTCAGTGAGCTTGACTTAACATTGGATGCTTCAGGCTTTAATGTCTTACTTAACTTTTTGACCATGTCTTTTAGTGGTGGTACTGATGCTGAAGGGCCACTTAACAAAGCTCTAGAAAAATGTGATTCGGAAGAGTGGCATAAAGCAGATATCTTGCTAGTGAGTGATGGCGAATTTCCAGTGTCTTCGGGATTAAGTAGAAAAATTAGCAACCGAAGGAAAAATCATGGGTTACAGGTTCACGGTATTCAAATAGGTAACTCTCACTACGCATCAATGAACAAAATTTGTGAACCCATTCATTACTTTTCAGAGTGGACTGACTTAAGACGTTAGACGCTTTGTAGCTTTGCGAATCTACTCCCAGCAAGATTCGTAGCTAACAGTCACTAGCTTATTGAAGTAATTCAACTTTATTGAACTTAGTTATCATTGGGTGAATCCTAAATATGGTAAATTTCACCTTATGCATATAGTCATGATAACTAGGACCAAGGATGTCAGAAGCGAAAGCCAATTTTGAGTACGCGATCTCAGACGCAGAGCAATTACTAGAGTGTTACGATCAGTTAAACGGATGTAACTCCAACTCCCAACCTCCAGAGGTACTTAAGAGAGCAACTCTGATAATGACTCTTACTGCTTGGGAAACCTATGTAGAAGACATAGCAAAAGAGCTTGTTGATGCGAAATATGGTGTCGTTATAGGCTCACAACTTGGAAGAATTGTTGAGAACCGACTGGATGAGCATCTTAAGTACTTTAACAATCCTGGGTCAAAGAAGACCAAAGCACTTTTTGCTGAGTTCTTCGGTATTGATGTGACCGAAGCTTGGGTTTGGAATAATTTTCAAACCGCTGATGAAGCTAGAACACAACTCAATAAATGGTTAAAAAAACGAGGTGAGGCTGTTCATCGCGCTCAAACCGATAGAACCGAAGCGCATATTGTCAAGCGCGATGAACTGGACAAGTGCATCCGATTCTTTAGAGAGTTGGTGAACGTGACTGATACAAGGTTATCTGGACTGTAATGATTAGATGTTTTCTAAGCTTGAGATGGTTCTTTTGATGAATCTTACTAGCTAACTGAAAGTAACTTTCTTACCGCTGTAGTTTCGCTGAAATCCTCGTTCCACAAAAATATCAACTTATGGTTGCTTTATGCGATATCAAGATATGGTTGTTTTTCGATTAAGTCTATGACTTTAATGGATTCATTGTTATCAATTTATGGTTGTTTCAACAATAGTTTAAAAATCAAGAGCCGCTTTTTAGCGGCTCTTTTTTTACCTGAAATTTGGCAAGTAGCGACAGGTTTGATAGAGGATTATGGAGTATTGCTACAGATAGGTGATCAGGTGCGAAGTGGGCATAGCGCATTGCCATGCTTATATCTGCGTGGCCTAGAATGTCCCTTAGCACGAAAATATTGCCGCCATTCATCATGAAGTGACTTGCGAACGAATGACGCAAAACATGCATGTCGAACCCTGCAATTCGTTTTCAAGCAATAACGTGAAGAGTTGGTTTCTATTTACCTCATGTCGATGTACCGTTTGGTTGGTCCCTTTAAACCTGCGCATGTCATGACGAATGCTGAATTATTGGCTGTGATTACTGAGAACTATGAGGCGAGGGCTGATACTGACCAAGTGAATGTCGCAGGAACAATGAAAGCGGCCGACCATGGCAACTGGCAAGGCTATATCATGGGGCGGGGTGGCCCGTTCGTTAAGCGTGAGGATTTGCTGATCACGAACTCTTATGAAGTGCTGCAGTTTGCTTCTCCGCATGGCGAAGACATTCGCAAGACAGAAGGTTTTGTTGTTGCAGGTGAGTTGGTTAAGACACGTCTTAAGACCTAGCAGATAGTGACAAAAACAGAAAAGAGCGATGAAGCTGAAGCGGGGGCTTTTGATCTTGCTCTTTCTGGAATCTCCGATTCCTCTCAGAGTTCTGTCAACAACTGTACGCTACCGCAGAAAGTACAGGTCAGCGATCAGCTTAAGCGACTATTGGAACCTTACTCAGTAGGTGGTGGGTTACCGCCAAACATTGATGGTTCAGCTCTAATCGCGCTGCAACAAGGCAGCTCAATTCGAATAGATGATGAAACGAGTATAAGAATCCGCCCAGCGGAGCACCTGCCATGCGGTATGGTTCGCCCTGCCCAGCTTGTTGAAGAGTATCAACCCAAGCCAGATTTAAGCTGGTTAGATGAATTCGAGGTTAAACCGCCTGAACCTCTAACCGGAGAAGATGACGACTATGAATATGAACAGCCTAATTTGTCGTTCTTTCCTGAAGCCGACGAGTGGCCGTTGATATAAGGTTCAAATTAGTAATCAGAATGAGGGATGAATCTCGCTTTATAAAAACACTGTATGAATATTTATAAAAGCACTGTGTATTTATTCAGTCTTTTGGTTTGGAGTAGAGTTATGTCATTAAAACAACAGGACATATTTTTACAAGCGATGGAGTTCATTATAGATGCATTAGCACTCAGCACTGAAGGTGAAAGCAGAGCGAATGTAGGTATTTATTTGATGGGTTTATTGGTTGCAGACCCAAAAGAGGAGTTGAAGCCTGAAAAGTTAGCCGCAATGAAGCAGCTAATTGAAATGGCTGATGGTGTGGGCTCTACTAAGTTTGACATATCGTAAACTTTTTGAAATTCAAAAGAAAAGTGTTTTTGCCTGCGAGTCTACAGAATTTGTACGGTTTCATTCCTAGTGGGCGCGATTTATGAATGATAAGGTTGAGCAATTGATTGGGGTTGTTATGTTCGTAATATTTATAATTTTTGTTTTGCTGCCAATCGTGTTGGGTACTGTTGAGCACTATAAAAGTGTAGATAATCGAACAAAATTAATCGAAAAGATATCAAAAACAGTAAGATTGATATCCGAAATACCTAATCGTTCTCTGGCAGAGAATATGATGAGCTGGCTTTATATCTCAGTCATTTTGAATGTTACGATTATACTAGCCAGCGGGGTTTTCGATGTTGATGTGAAAAACCTTTTGGCTATAAGTCAAATGTTTATGTTTCCAAGCGTAACTGCCATTTGCATTATAAATTATAGGCTATGGCCTATTATCCAGAATAATAAGGGCTTCTTTAAATGGTTTGGAGGAGCTCTAGCAATGTTTGCGATGTTTTCTGCATCCTTGGTAGCAGATCAAGTGATTGAGCGGAGTACCTCATTTGATGCGAGTCTCTTTGGTAATACAAGGACACTTATTGCAATTTATTTGTTACCGCTAATATGGGGCATGATGTTAGCGCTCCTAATATTACTATTTAACTTTCTGACAGTAATTCTATTCATGGCTCGCTTCTTTATTATGGTAAATTACTCCACGAAAACGGATGATATAAAACATGGTGAAAGCGTTGCGACTAAAAAGTTTGTTCATACGGGGGTGTTATGTTCCGCGCTGTACTTAATGGCTTTGCTAGTACCAAGCCTGTTTTATCATAACTTTGGTAGTGCTCAGTACGTAGGAAATAGTGACAATATCTTAGTGTTTTCAGCGTACAACGTTGGATCTGAAAGATGTGAAAATGTTACAGGTGAAACAAAGTCGATTCGAGTATTCCCTACAGGGCAAATGTCTGTTGCAGAGCTTGTTGATGGTAAGATGACGTTCCAGGAAGGTATTTGTAAAAGGCCACAGTATCTAGATTAAATTATAGATAATTGTTGTTTTAATTCTTTCTGTTGCTCGGGAGGGAGAGCTCTAACCATTTCAAAAGCTAACTGAGAAGTCGTTTTGGCCGAAGGGCTAAGAGTATGGCTGAAGGTTAGGTTCATCACGAAAGAATGGCCGCATTCGGGGTCACTACAACTACAATATAAATCGCTATAACCCGCTGAAATACGGTTTGATTTTTGTATGCGGGCTTTCTCGCCACACTCTGGACAAACAACTCTCATATGACACCGTGAATCTATCGAAATGATAGGCTCATTGTACTAAATTATGGTGCGGATTTATACAGTTTTAGCCACTTAAACAAACCTTAGGATAGCTTGAAAACAATAGTTATTACCTGCATAGAGAGGGGGTAATCGCGAACTTTTTACCAAAGAATGGCATGTATCCTACTGGAGTTCCGGTACATTCTTGTAGCCCTGCCTCTTTATATCTCGACTCATAAATATAAGGTGTGGCAAGTGTTAATAGAATAGCTAAAGCAGCAAACCCTAAACTAGAAAGCGGCAATCTTGCACTGTACCTATCTTCCCACCGCTCTTCTGTTATCACATAGCATATACCCAAGATGAGCATTATTAGCATCATTACGCCCATAGGAATAACTGCGAGGTCAAATCGAGAATATACCTCAACATCACCAATAGGTTGCCTTAATTCAATGATATTGTTCCATCCCATATAAAATGAAGCGGTTGTCATAATAGCAAAAAGCAGTGTACCTGCAGCTATCTTGTATATTCTTTTGATTTTTTCTAATGCAGGTTTTAGCTTCATAATGGTTTCAAAATTAATTCATTTAGTGATGTTTTTATAAAGTGTCGGATTTCTGCCTCGACTACTTCTTTTCCTGTTTCCAGAGCCCCTTCTACAAGCATTTCGGCAAGATCTAAGAAGCTATTATAGGCGTCTTTTTGTAGCTCTTTCCCTTTCTCAACAGCTTCTTGTTGTGCTTTTTCTAGTAATTCTATCACTTTAGCAGTAATGCCATAGTGGTTATCCAATTCATTTAATACCATTGACGTTAATAATCCTGCAGCTACTACTACTACTAAATGTGCTGCAACGAAAGATGTTAGAGCCATTGCTGTAGCACCAAATGCAGCAGAGACAATCGAAGATATTCCTATTTTAACTAAATCTGTCGCCAGAGAACCGATGAGGTCAGTCAAAAACACTTCATCATTAAGTGCGTAGTCTAATATCCGATATCCAGCAGCGACATAAATAGTTAGAACGGTTCCAGATTTTATAGAGTGGGATAAGCCATACTTGCCAATACCTAGCTGTACAATCTTTGGATTATCGAGTCTGTAGTATGATGCTGTTAAAATACGCCTTAAGCCTGAATGACCAGTTAGTTTGATCATTTCATTGCCAATTTTGTTCAATTCAGTAGCCATTTTCATACCAAAAGTGGCTTTTAATCCAAGTTTTGTTGCTCTTAGGCCATGGAGGTTAAATTGGGCAATAACCATTGAAGTCGATACAACATCTTTACCATTGACCCCGTAATTAATCATAACTTGACTGCCAGTTGAGGTTGTCATGGACTTCCAAGTATCTTTAGTATCCATCCAACCCCAACTTTGTAGGACTCTAAACGCCTCTTCTAAAGTTAAAAGCATAACTTCAGTGTGATTATTTTGTAATTGCGTCCTTAGCGCGTCATCAGGTAGTACCTTCGTATTGATGTATTCCCCCTCAATAAAATTATAAGGAGGCCAATACATATTTTCAGGGGCAATGTTTGCAGTTTGAGTCGGCGCATTTTGTTGTGCTGCTGCTTGCATGTACCCAGATTTTTTTAAGGGTGGTAAAAAGCCTTGCCCCATCCCTGGTGTAATACGAGATGCTTTGACTTCGTTCTGGTAAGCCATAGAAGTCTTTGGGAAAAATGTGTTTTCATCAGCATTAGAATTAAGTACTGATGTATTATTTAGCTCTGCTTCGTGGGCCATTGAGCCTTCTGGGAAAATACTTTTCTTATCACTCATTGTTCGGTCACCTAATTTTATCTGCTAGGAATTCTAAGAGAAACAGAAAGAAAATCAGACTAAATGAATAGTGATTTTTACTAAATTATTGCGGGTGTGCAGAACCTCACACCTCTCGCGTACAGATGATAGAGAGAATAATTATATATTCAAAAAGCGGAATTTCTTTGTCTAGTCGAATAAGGTTGATCTAATGAGTCAAATTAAAGTTTTTTATCAGTATAGAGAAGGCGGTACTGAACTTGTGAATCATGAAAGTGATCTAAAATTTCATCGTGAAGCTTGTGAAACTATCGACACCTACCCTTGGGCAAAAGAATTGGAATTGTTTGAAGAGCTAGGTGAAGGCGGCGGTTTCTATTTCATCTTAGGCGACATGGATGGCAAGTATGCATCATATCAATTTTCACCAGTCGAAAATGACAGAGGCTTGTTGGGTTTGGAAGTCGTTTCTAATCCTGGCTTTATTGGAATCTTTGGTCGTAAATCTGTTTCGGTAGATTTTAAGCTTGTTTCGATATCAGAGGCTAAACACCATATCAAAGAATTGTTTGAATACTCTATTGATTCATTGTACAAAAAATATAGAAAGTAAAATTCACTTAGTATCAAGTTTGGCCACCGCTTAAGGTGGCTTTTTTACTCCTGTCACACAGCTTCACCTAAAACACAACTAGCCCACGGAAAACGCACTCCTCCTCACCACCTGAAGCGTTTTCGATCTCATTTTTTCGCAATTCTATTTCAGTGAAATTCTGTCGCTGCTATGGAAGGCTAACAAGCCGCTAGCCCTTTAGGAACAACGGGGCTTGCTGCAAGTTAGCAGCGCTCCAAATAGCTTACAGAGCGCCTAACAAAATTGCGAAGAGTGCAAAAAATTGCAAGGAATTGAAATTATGACGATCAGTGTTGATCTGGTTGGTTGTGTTAAGTGTTTGAAATGCAATGGTTTTGGTGTTTTAGGTCGGTTTTTTAATGATCGTTTGTGTTTTGTGACGATCATTTGAGTTGTTTCTCAGCCCTTATGGAGAAAAGGCTGAGCGAAAATTACAATGAAAAACGCAATTGCAAAAAATATCCTATTACTTAGGCCGCGACATTGTCTAAATTGAAGGTTAAATGGAGGTGTTTGGGTACTTCTGGGTCGCTGTTAACTGCATCCATGAACATTTCGCAAGCGGGTATCACTTCGTTTTTACAGTAAACGTAATCAAATTTAATCGGGTCACCACGAGTACCACCGTTTGGAATAATTGCGGCCAGTTCGACAGGGAAGCGATGACCAGTGATCACCTCTTGTGCGGTGACGTTCTTAATTTTCTCGTACTCATCTTTTGTTGCAATGTCGCCAACGGGCATCAACTGAATCCCTTTCTCATTGCCGTTTGGAATGTTGATGAACATCGAGCGGAAGTTCCCCACACCACGGCTTGAAGCCATCTTCTGCTTTAGATCTTCCTCATAGTCTTTACTCAAGTTTGGGTCAGTCGCATAGAAGATAAATCCCATGTGCAAACTGTTCTTATAGTAACGGCGCCGGAACGTGGTGGAGTCTTGGCTAAGCAAAGCGGACTGAACACAACCAAGGTAATCCGGTCCTCCGTAGACTTGCTGAACTGGGTCGTATTGTTTGATGAATATAACGTCTTCTTTCTTGTAACTCTTTTGCTTGTCATTCCGTTCTAGGAAAGCAAAGTCACCGTATTTACGTTTACGTAAATACATAGTAGGGATAGGCCATAGCCCAATGACTTTACCAAAGTAGTTACGAAGCTTAAGCAGGGCAGTGTCACGAAATTCTAACGAGTCATGTACGGCTGATTGCATTTGCTGCTTCTGCATTCCACCTTGGGTGTAACGGCCCGCAATCATGTTACGGCGAGCCATTAAGATAGAACCGTGATAAGCGTTAGCCCGAGTCAGTTTATTTAAGCCTGCTCTATCGAGTGGCGGTTCCCAGTAGTTTCCGTCTTCGTTGTAGTAAAGCTCGTTGTATTCATAGTTGGTGCAATCACGGTCCATGATTTCTGGCTCACCAAAGCTAAACATCAAGCTTTCACCATTAGCGGATTCTTTCGTGATTATTTCTGTTGTCTGTTCAGTGGCTTTGTTGCGTAATTCAATGGAACTAAATCCAGAACCGACGATCTGATCAGCTACGTTCAGTCCCTCTCGTAGCCCTTTGCATAAGCCTCATTACAAAACAATTAACTGGAAGCAATACAACCAATCACTCATTAACCGAAGGTCTCTGATCTTTTGGATGGAGAAAGAGCCGCTTTTTAGCGGCTCTTTATGTTTGGGATTTTAACCGTCATTTCGAAAAGTGTTAACTTTCAGCTATCTTCTACTTCGCATAATTCGAAGGAAACAGTGCTCGTTTCGCTTCTTCATCACGTTCGGTTTTAAATTCAACATCTTTACCGGTTTCACGGGCACGTAGTGCGGGTGGGCGAGTGTTGATTGCGTTAAACCAACGCTTCAAGTTCGGGTAAGGTTCTAGGCCTTCTTCACCAAGTACTACTGGTGCTTTATCAATCCAACCCCATGCAGCGACATCGACAATCGTGTACTCATTTCCGACGATAAACTCGCGACCTTCCATATGCTTTTCTAGCACTTCGTAATGACGTTGTGCTTCACGTAGGTAACGGTTCACAGCGTAGTCTAGACCTGCTGGTGCTGCATGACGGAAGTGTACCGATTGACCAGAGTATGGACCAAGGCCACTCGCGATAAACATCATCCAAGAGAGTAGTTCGGCTCTGTCTTCTGGCTGCCCACCTAGCTTGCCCGTTTTCTCTGATAGGTACAGAAGGATAGCGTTAGAATCGAAAACGCGTTGTCCTTCGTCTTCAATGGCTGGCGTTTTTCCGTTCGGGTTTATTAAGCGATATTCCGGTGTGTGTTGTTCGCCTTTTAAGGTATCGACAGGAACAAGTTCAAAATCTAGGCCTGTCTCTTCTAGAAACAGAGCGATCTTCATTGGGTTTGGTGTTTGGTGAAAATAGAACTTAAGCATGGGGTAACTCCTTGTATTGGTAATTCATTAAATCATCACTTGAACGATCGTTCAATAATTGATTTTGAATTATTTGAAATATCTTCTGACTCGCATTCCAAATCTATGTGTTGAAGACCTCTTTATTTGAGCGAGGGGTAACATCGTGCGATTCAGTGTGTTGGATTTTAAGTTGTTGAAAAAAAGCTTAAAGTGGCTTTTTTGATTCGTTGTTTTATGCGGAGTTTGGCTTTGTGATTGGCGGTTTTGGGCGGGATAGGGCGTATGAAATCGGCAGTCAGATATACCAACAAAAACGTTGAACACTGGTTCAAACCAGAATTATCTGGATACGCAGGCTTATTGGTAAGCTCAAAATCGTGATCTGCTGCCACACCTTATGCAACAAATGAATATAAACGTTAGAGATTAAGGTGTGCTTCACGGTTTTTTAATCTTAGGGACTTACATTGGTGAGCAAATCTGATGTGAACACTTAACGACACAGGATCTTTCCATGAAAAAGAACATTATCGCCCTCGCTCTTGGTGGCATGCTCGCTTTTGGCGCAACTCCATTTTCTTTTGCTGCTAACGATGGCGCAGTACAGGCTTCTGCGGATTACGCGCAGTTGGTGACTAAGCGACAAGTTGTCGACCAATTACTTCTTGATGCGTTGCAGGCGTTTAAGTCTCCGGCAAGAATTTCTCACGCGGGCTTTACGGCAAAAATGCCAAGCAACATGGAAATTGTGACTAACCGATTGTTAGAAGCGTACCAGCTGGAACCTTACCGTACCGATTTGCTTATCTCAGCTGCGAACGCTCAGATCTACAACAAGAATGCAGAACGCGCGATTGAGTTGTTTGAGCAAGCGCTAACGGTTGCACCAGACGATGTTGATCTTCACGCTTATCTTGCGGTTTGGCAGAGATTTGAAGGCAATGAAAATGAATCCAATAAGCACATGGAGAAACTGGAGAGCCTGAATAAAGGCAAAGCAGAAGACATCAAACGCATTTTTGCTACGGTCTACCGAGTATTAGAAACACCGCTTAAAGAGTCTGCTGACAAAGGCTTGCTCGATGATCATGGCGCGATCGTTACATTGGGTTATGCGCTTAACCCGGACGGCTCAATGCATCAGATCTTGATTGAGCGTCTTGAGACAACATTAGCGATGGCTAAAGCGAACCCAGACGCGATGATCGTGTTAACGGGTGGTGTGCCGAAGAACCATAAGACTGAAGGCAAGTTAATGGCGGATTGGCTTATCGAGAAAGGGGTAAGCAAAGATCGCATCATCGAAGAGAACTATGCGACCAGCACGGTAGGCAATGCCTTATTCAGTAGTTACGCGTTAGCTCGTCATGACATTAAGCACGCGACTATTATCAGCTCGGCAAGCCATGTTCGTCGTGGTCAAACTCTATTTGAAATCGCTAGCTGGCAAACCGGCCCTCAGGGCATCACCTTTGATACGGTTTCTTACCCAGATAAGCCACTCGCAGATCTTAAGAAGGCGAGTGATGGCGAGTTACTAGGTATCTACCGTGATGCTCTTAGAACGTATGGGATGTGGAGCTACCGCTCTTACCCATTAGAGTCTCGCTAGGCTTAGCGTTACTTCACAGTAGGCAAAGTATAAGTTGCTAGTACAATCGAGCACAGCTAGATGGTATGCTGTGCTCCTACTTAATTTAGTGTTTCAAAGGCAAAAAAATGAACCCGATTTTAGCAATGTTGAAAGAGAACAATATTAGCGACGAGCAGATCAGCGAGCTATTCAAAACGTTGACCGAGAATCCTCTTGCAGCAATGGCGACGATCAGCCAACTTGGTTTACCACAAGATAAACTTCAAATGCTGATGGGTCAGGTAATGCAAAACCCTGCGCTAATCAAAGAAGCAGTTGAAGAGCTTGGCCTAGATTTTTCTAAGGTTGAAGCCGCTAAAGAGCAACTTCAAAAATAAGAGAGTTTGAATGAGCTGATATCGTCTTAGCTTAATCAAAATTCAATGAAAAGGTCGTTTAAGTTCAGCAATAGGCTGTCTTGACGGCCTTTTTTGATCTTGGTGGTAGTTTGGGGCTTTGGTTGAGTTGCTTTCAATTATCTTATCTGACTCCATACATACCGACTATTTCAACACAATTGACAGCAATCTTGCCAAACACGTGCGACTATTGACAATTTACTTACTAGACTTAATTAACCTATGTGCGACCTGATATGTGCACCTTGATGAACAGAGTTTTTGGATGGAGATATCCCTAAATAATAGGGGTAACCGATTTTGGTATAAGCGCTGTTCTTCTATGAGCCACATTAAGGAAAAAGAATAAGAGGGCAACAAACTAAGCCCTTTATTGAGCAGTGATTTATAGGAAATGAGTTATGAAGTATTTAAAGGAAACCGCTTTAGCGAGCCTTGTGCTGGCTGGGCTTGTCGGTTGTGGTGGTGATTCAGGATCATCAAGCAGCACGACACCCATTACCTTGAGCGTGAGTGATGCGCCCGTCGATGGTGTTAAAGATGTGACGGTGACATTCAGCAAGGTGGCTTTACTTCCTCAACAAGGAGGTTCACCACTAGTATATGACGTGTATAAAACGGATGAAAACGGCGACTACGTTGATGAGAACGGCGATCTATTACCTGATGGCGCAGATCCTATTCCGTTAAGTGTGAATTTATTGGATTACCAAGGCAGCGATGTGCTCCCTTTGATTGAAAATGAGGTAGTTCCAGTAGGTAGCTATAAGTTGTGTGTGTTTGCTCATGATGGCGATCACCCAACAGATCCATCTTACGTGATAGAAAATGATGATACGAATCGTGAGTTAACGGTGAAAGGTAATGGCGCGTGCCCGCAAGGTGTGGGTAAAGAAGATAACGCTGGCGTACTGTACTTTAATGATTCATTTAATGTGAACCAACAAAGCAACGATTTTGTTGTCGAGTTCGATCTTCGACGTGGCCTAAAGAACAGTTCGACTTTCCCTGATTACACCATTCAAAGAACGTCTGTGAGCCTTATCAATACGGTTGAGACAGGAAACATTGAAGGTACTGTAGCGACCACAACTTTCGAAGCTTGTAATCCTACAGACGATAACACGTTCGTTCAGTCGGTTTATCTGTATGAAGGCGATGTCGACAAAGCTGACATGGCACCAATCGGCGGCAGTGATGAAGTGAAACCGATCACTTCAGCATCAGTGACAATGAATCAAGCACAGACAAACTATGAGTTCTCTCTGGGCTTCATTGACCCAGGTACTTACTCATTGGGTTATACCTGTACTGCGCAGCATGACAGTGATGAAGACAATGCTGCGCCATTAGCCGCAGGCTTCGCAATATACGAAGCTCAAAATGGCGTGCAAGTCACCGTGGGTCAGGACAGCCAAGTATCATTCTAATCTTGGTGTGAATTACGCTTTTTAATAAAAACGGCCTCTCATTTGGAGGCCGTTTTTGATCATGTTGCCTAGCTAGCATGAATTTGATGAGCATTGAGTGTGACTCTAGGGGAGTGATAATGTAGCGTTGTCTCTATTACTTTAACCTAGCGAAATGTACTCTGGCGTTGCTCATGAAATCTAGCTTAAGCATTCGATCTTACACCAAGCAATTTAATACTCATGCTCATGATGGTTACCATCAACTGGTGTTGCCCATTCAAGGGAGTATAAGCATTGAAATGGTAGGGTATGTTGGCAAGGTTTCTGTCGGTGAATGTGTGGTGATTCCGGTAACCACAGCGCATGCGTTTAAAGCTGATGAAGCGGCACGGTTTATTGTCGCGGATATGACGGAGTTACCGAAGCACTTGTTAGAGCATGAGCTCTCAGTTTTCACGATAACGCCACCTTTAATGAGCTTCTTGTTGTTTGTTGAAAAGCAGTTGGAATATCAAGTCGACAGTGGCATTGAGTCATCCATCTTGGATGTGTTTTCACTGCTATTAGAGCAACAAGAAGTGAGTAAAAGTATCGACCCTCGTATTCGTGCGGTACAAAGGCTCATTGCGGATAATTACGCCCAACCTCTCTCTATTTCTCAGCTTGCAGAAACGGCATGTTTGAGCCCCACTCAATTTAAGAAACGCTTTAAAGAGTGCATTGGAATCAGTGCGCTTAAATACATCACTCGCTATCGTATGGAAAAAGCCCAAGCCTTGCTAAGCCATACCGATTTACCCGTTCAATTGGTCGCAGAAAATGTAGGTTATAGCGACTTGTCTGCATTCAGTCGACGCTTCTCTCAGCACTTTGGCATGTCTCCAAGGGCGTTTTTAGGTTCGATGAAAGAGAGTCTTCCAAAACAATAATAGCGTCCTTTTGGCAAACTCAACTTAGTATATGTTCACTATTATCTATTTCAGAAATGAAAATAAACTAGGTAATAGCAATGAATCTTGCCATCAATCGCGTTAACGAATTCCAAACGGGCACTTTAGCCATCGTGTTTGCTTCTGTTTTATGGGGCACGACAGGCACAGCCGCAAGCTTTGCGCCTGATCTCAGTCCATTAGCGATTGGTGCGTTTTCAATGGGCGTTGGTGGCTTACTGCAAGCGGGCTTAGCGTTTCGAAAGATCTTATCTTCACTTGATAAGCTTTTGCTCAACAAAAAGCTGTTAGCAGCGAGTGTACTGGCTTTAGCGATCTATCCTTTGGCTTTCTATTCTTCGATGAAGTTATCGGGTGTTGCAATGGGAACGGTGGTGTCGATAGCTACCGCGCCTTTCTTTTCTGCACTTTTAGAGTGTCTTATTAGCAAAAAGAATAATATCAACAAACGTTGGTTAACGAGCTTTGCCATTGGCGTGGTTGGTATTGGGTTACTGGTGTTTTCAGAATCATCATCGATGAGTGAATCTGGCGACGACCTGAAGCTTTTGGGCATTGGGTTGGGGTTGGTTGCTGGGTTGTGTTACGCCATTTATTCGTGGGCGACAAAAGCTCTGATAGACGAAGGCATTAAGTCTCAAGCGGCGATGGGCAGCATATTTGGATTGGGAGCGATGTTGTTACTGCCAACGCTGTGGTTTACAGGGGATAACCTGTTCGCATCGAATACCAATATATTGGTGGTGAGTTACTTGGTGTTACTTCCTCAATGTTTGGGGTATATCGCTTTCAGTTTTGGGCTACGCCACGTCACAGCGAGTAGCGCCAACTTGATTACTTTACTTGAGCCAGTTGTTGCCGCCGTATTGGCCGTGTGTATTGTGGGGGAGCTTATTCCATTGGTTGGATGGCTAGGTATGTTCTTGATAGTGATGTGTTTATTCATCCAATCTCAACCGACTAAAAAGCCGTTATAAGTATTTGTTAAAGCAAGATTAGTTGAATTAAATTCATGCGTGATTCTTATAATTGAATAAAATGAGTATCTCAGTTGCGAGAGTGCTGTTACTATCGTTATCAATAGTCGGGGGGCATATACCTTAGTTGGTGTTTGCTGAGATCGTTATTCGAGACCCGTTGAACCTGATTCAGTTAACACTGGCGTAGGGAACTATGATTACTTTGCCTACGTGGTTCAACAATGATCTCTCATTGCTTTCACCTCCACACTCTCTTTGCGGCCAAAGTTCGGTTCTCTTACGTCTTTTAGACAGTAGGAGCGACCATGACACAGCATTCCAATTCTCAAGTATCACCTAGCAGCACTCAAACACCAGAAAACCAATCTTCTTCGATCAATACTCCTATTGTTTTGACCATTGCGGGTTCTGACAGTGGCGGCGGCGCGGGCATTCAAGCTGATATTAAAGCCATGTCTGCAACGGGTAGTTTCGCTTGTTCGGTGATTACCGCGATTACATCTCAGAATACCCAAGGCGTGTCAGCAATTTTCCCAATCCCGCTTGAGCATGTCGCTAGCCAGCTAGATGCAGTGTTTACCGATTTGAATATCGTGGCGGTAAAAGTCGGCATGTTGGCGGATTCTCAAATCATCAAAGTCGTCGCGGACAAAATCAAACAATACCAACCTAAACACCTAGTGATCGACCCGGTAATGGTCGCGACAAGTGGCGACCTTCTTTTAGAAAACTCGGCGATCACCACGCTAAAACAAGAACTGATTCCACTCGCAGATATCATTACCCCTAACTTGCCTGAAGGCGCTGCACTTACGGGTAAAGCCGTGCCTGAGAGCGAAGCGGAAATGCAGGATATGATTGAAGACCTGCGCGCTTTAGGTGCTAAAGCAGTCCTGCTTAAAGGTGGTCACTTGGAGAAGGATGAAAATAGTAACGACTTACTTATTCTGCCAACCACATCTGCTCTGATTAGCGCGAAGCGTTTTCCTACCAAAAACACCCATGGCACGGGTTGTACGCTCTCTTCTGCTATCGCTTCTTTCTTGGCTCAAGGCAACACGCTTCCAGAGGCTGTCGACCTAGGTAAACAATACATTTCGCGCGCGATTGCGCATGCTGACGAGTTGAAAGTCGGTCAAGGTCATGGCCCGGTAAATCACTTCTTCGTTGGGCACGGTAATGTCCGTTAATACAATTGGCGTTCAACTCAGCAATGCGACTCTGCGTTACCGAGATAGCGAGCATGCGACCTTATCGGGTTTGTCACTGAGCTTGAGTGCAGGTAAGTGGACTGTGCTACTTGGTCGCAGTGGCTGCGGGAAAACCACGATATTACGATACCTAGCGGGTTTACTCGATGACAAAGTTGAGTGGCAGGGCACATTGGCAACGTCTGATGAACTGCCTCTCACCGATCGCATCGCATACATGGCGCAACAAGACTTACTACTGCCGTGGTTGTCGGTTATCGACAATGTGTGTCTGAGCCATCGCTTTCAAGATTCTGCAGATAAGCATCAAAGCCAAGCATCCAATAAACAAGCTCAAACTACCCAAGCGTTAGAGTTGCTGACTTCGGTTGGTTTGGCCGATTACGCAGATGCTATGCCGGATCAGTTGTCTGGTGGTATGCGCCAGCGTGTTGCTTTGGCTCGAACCTTAATGCAAGACAAGCCAGTCGTGCTGATGGACGAACCTTTCTCTGCGCTGGATGCGGTAACAAGACACAAGTTACAGACGTTAGCGTGTGAACTGTTAAGAGATAAAACCGTTGTGTTGATCACCCATGATCCACAAGAAGCAGTGCGTTTAGCGGATAACTTGTATGTGTTGCAAGGAACGCCTGCGAGTGCTCACTCTTTATCTGTGCCTCACACGTCGACGCCACGCGTGTTAGATGGGGAATGTGCCGAGTTGCAACAAGCCATCTTAGATCAGTTGGAGCGTGATTATGAATGATCTAACGCGAAGTGAAGCTGTGGCTGGTTCAACTAACGCACAGGCTAGTACAACACATCCTCGTCAGATGAATCCCGTTATGCGCTTGGTCATCAGCAGTGCTGTGATTCTTGGTTTATGGCAAATGGTGGTGGTTATCTTCGAGATGCCAAGCTTCATTCTGCCAGCTCCCGCTGAAGTCTTCCTTAAGCTGATTGAACGCTACGATGTGTTACTCAAACACACTTGGGTGACCGCGCAAGAGATCTTACTTGGGCTATTGCTGGGCTTGTCTATGGGGCTGTTTTTTGCCTTGCAGATGTTGATGTTTGACCCACTGAAACGTTGGCTATTGCCTATCTTGATTGCTAGCCAAGCGATTCCTGTATTTGCGATTGCGCCTGTACTGATGCTGTGGCTTGGCTATGGCATCGCTTCAAAAGTGGTGATGGCGGCAATCATTATCTTCTTCCCTGTGACTACCTGTTGCTACGACGGCCTGCGAAATACTCCGACGGGTTATCTTGATCTCGCAAAGACGATGGGCGCATCGAAATGGCAATTGCTTCGTCACATCCAACTGCCTGCTGCACTGCCAACATTAGCGTCCGGCATTCGTGTTGCTGTGGTTATTGCTCCAATTGGCGCGGTTGTTGGTGAGTGGGTGGGTTCGAGTGAAGGGCTAGGTTACTTAATGCTGCAAGCCAACGCGCGCATGATCATTGATGAGATGTTTGCGGCCTTGTTTATCTTGGCGGTGCTTTCTATCTCGCTTTACTTCATCACAGACAAATTACTCAAAAAAGCTATCCCTTGGGAGAACCAGTGATGGCTAGCTCAATAACTCTTTGTTTAATAAAGCTTCGCTCAAGGCTATTTATCTAAACAGCACGTCGTTAGAAATTAGATCGACAAACACAATAATAATATTCAAAAGGAAAGGTTAACTATGAAAAATACCAAATTGGTAGGTGCAGTGGCACTGCTTGCTTCGCTAGTTTCAGGTCATGCATTCGCGGATTCTGAACAAAAGAAACTGACACTGATGTTGGATTGGTTTGTGAATCCGAACCACGGCCCAATTGTGATTGCTCAAGAGCGTGGTTACTTTGCAGACCAAGGCCTAGAGGTTGAAATCCAAGAGCCAGCTGACCCAAGCACGCCAGCAAAATTGGTTGCGGCAGGTAAGGTCGATCTTGCAGTCACCTACCAACCAAGTTTAACCATGGATGTGGCGGCAGGCCTGCCTCTCGTTCGTGCATCAACCCTTATTGCGACACCACTGAACACACTGATGGTGCTGGATAACGGCAAGAACGATTCATTAGCGGACCTGAAAGGCAAGAAGATCGGTATCGCGATTGCGGGCAACGAAGAAGCGACGATCGGCACTATGCTAGCTCAAGAAAATGTTGATTTTACTGACGTGCAAACCATCAATGTAGGTTGGGCACTGTCGTCTTCACTGGCATCGGGCAAGGTAGACGCAATCTGGGGGGGCTTACGTAACTTCGAAACTAATCAATTAGCGCTTGAAGGCTTTAAAGCAAAAGCTTTCTTCCCTGAAGAGCATGGTGTGCCAGCTTACGATGAGCTGATCTTTGTGGCGAACGCAAAGAAACACGACGACGAAGCCATCAAAGCATTTAACAAAGCACTTGAGCAAGCAACCACTTACATTGTGAACCACCCACAAGATTCATGGAGTGAGTTTGTGGCGTATTCACCAGATACGTTGAACAACGAACTTAACCAACGTGCATGGAACGACACACTGACTCGTTTTGCACTTCGCCCTTCTGCTGTAGATATGAAGCGTTACGATGATTACGCGCAGTTCATGTTCGACAAAGGCATTATCAAATCACTACCAAAAGCCGCTGATTACGTACCGACTTTTGATTAAGGAATCTCATGAAATACCAAGACTTAATCCAAGCCTGTCAGCAAGATTGGCAAGACTACACCGAGCATGATTTTGTTAAAACGCTGGCAAACGGCACTCTCGCTCAGCCTTGTTTTCTGCATTATTTGAAGCAAGATTTTCTGTTTTTGAAGCAGTATGCTCGCGCTTATGCATTGGCCATTTACAAAGCTAAAACCTTGGCTGATATGCGTCGTGCACTGCCAAGTGTTCATGCGCTGTTAGATTCTGAAATTTCACACCACGTGACTTACTGTGGTCAGTGGGGGCTAACGGAATCTGATTTAGAAAACGAACCTGAAGATTTCGGCACTGTTGCCTACACGCGCTACGTTCTAGACGCAGGTATGACGGGTGATCTTGTCGACTTATATGCAGCACTGGCTCCGTGTTCAATTGGTTATGCCGTGATTGGTAAAGCGCTATTAGAAAGCACTGATACTGTTTTAGAAGGCAACCCATACGCGAGTTGGTTACAGCTTTACGGCGGAGAAGAGTTCCAGTCTGGCGTGGCAACGGGTGCTGAGTATTTCAATCAGCTACTGGCTGAAATTGATATCAACAGCGAGCGCGGTCAGAACATCGTTCATATCTTCAAAACCGCAACGCGCATGGAAGTGGCTTTCTGGCAGCAAGGTCTGAATGCACTTAATGACTCAACAGCGGCTCAAAGTGACTTTCACGAATAAGGATTAATCCATGCTAACTGAACAAATCATCCAATCGCTGCGCGCAGTACGAGAGCAAAAGCCACTGGTTGTAAACATCACCAACTATGTAGTGATGAACAACACGGCCAATGCGTTATTGGCAATTGGCGCTTCGCCTATCATGGCGCACTCGCAACAAGAGCTGGCAGAGATGATGTCTTTCTCTGGCGCTTTGGTGATCAATATCGGCACGCTCGACAGTGTCTGGACGCCAAGAATGTGTTTTGCTGTTGAACAAGCGAATGCGAACAACAAGGTAGTGGTTCTTGACCCTGTGGGTTGTGGCGCAAGTACACTGCGTACCGAGACTTCTCGTGAAATCGCACGTTTAGCGGATAAGTTGATCATTCGTGGTAACGCGTCTGAGATTATCGCATTAGCGGGCGAACAAGCGCAGAGCAAAGGTGTTGATGCGTTAGATAGCAGTGATGCTGCATTAGGCGCTGCACAGTGCTTAGTGGCTGAATACGGCGCGAATGTGGTGATTTCTGGTGAGACAGATTACGTTGTCACCAAAGAAAGCGTGGTGACGTTAAACAATGGACACCCAATGATGCCGTATGTGACGGGTATGGGTTGTACCTTAACGGCATTGACGGGCGCATTTGCTGCTGTTGGTGATGAAAGTGGTTTAGCTGCCGCAGCAGTATTAGGCGTAGTAGGCGAAATCGCAGCTGAAAACTCACGCGGCCCGGGTAGTTTGCAAATGAATTTGCTTGATGAGTTGTACCAGTTAGACGAAGAGACCCTGATTCAACGTTTGAAGATTCAGTAGGGTTACTCTAACCTAACTCTAAGTCACAAGTTAGAAGCCTAACTTAAAACTCTTTAGTTAAAGAAAAGCCCCCGACACTTATGTGCTGGGGGCTTTTTATTATTGGTTTGGAACTGTGTTAGCTGTGTATAGACTGGCTGGCTGGCTGGCTGGCTGGCTGGCTGGCTGGCTAGGTTCTAAAACGATTCACTTGGCTCTCTAGGTGATGAGCAACTTCAGTTAAGTCGCTTGCTGCACCTGAAATGCTGCTGACGGACTCTTGGTTACTTTGCGCGATGGTATTGGCACCTTGCGCGTTCTCACCGAGTGATTTGGTAAGACGATCTTGTTCATCAACTGATACTGCGATTTGGCTGTTAGCCTGATTCAGATCTTGGATATGTTGATTAATCACATGTAAGTTCTGAGAAGCTTGCTGTGCCTGAGTTGAAGCATCTGAAACCGTACTGTGGCTCTCTTTGATCGACTCTAATGCATCTTTAGCGCCACGCTGTAGTGAGGTGATGAGCTCATCAATCTGGCTAGCAGAATCTTGGGTACGCTTAGCGAGCGTTCTTACTTCATCCGCTACTACGGCAAATCCACGACCTTGTTCACCAGCACGCGCAGCTTCAATCGCGGCATTCAATGCCAACAGGTTGGTTTGCTCTGAAACGCCTTTGATTACTTCAAGGATGGCACCAATGTTCATCGACTCTTTGTGTAGGTCGGTCACTTTCTGGCTGCTGACCTGCATGCTTTCATCGGCGCTGCCAATCTCGTGCAGTGTCTTGTCGACTTCTTTCAGACCCATTGCGACATTCTCGGTCGCTTGGTTCGCCACTTGAGAGGCGTGGTTAGCGCTTGAAGCAATTTCTGATGTGCTTGAAGCCAGTTGGTCAACCGCAGATGAGATGTTCATCATTTCGCTGTTCAACTGTGTTGCATTGGTCGAGCTGTTATTGGTCACTTGGTTAAGTGATTCAGACATCTCGCCAATACGTACACTAGAGCGGTTCACTTGGCCTACGATATCGCGCAGAGATTCAATGGTGATCTCCATGTTCGTTAGTAGTTCGCCAATCTCGTTCTTGCTCTCAATGTTCACTTCAACATTTAGGTTACCTTGAGAAAGCTCATTGGTGATCTGTTTAACCTGCGCGATGCCTTTGGTAATAGAACGAGTCACTAACACGGCGCTTGTCATGCCGATAACCAAAGCGACACCTGTGAGCAAGATGATGATTTGAATCGAGCGCTTTTCACTGGCTTGCAGCTCTGGTGTTAACGCCTGTTTCTGTTGTTCGAGAATGCTCTGAGCATCAGCTACCGAAATCGCTAAGCTGTCGCCAATAGAGGAAAGGGTAGCGGTTCTTTGAGTGTTCTCAATCATCTGTTGATGAACTTGCTCAAAACCTTTCGCGTACGCTTCGCGTTGGTTTGAGAAGTCTTCAATCAGTTCACTTTGATAAGGAGATGATTTAAGAGATTCGATATCGCCTTCGATACCTGGTAGAGCATATTCAAAGATGTCTTTACCGGCTTCATAGGTTTTAAGATCGTTATTGTTTGAGTAACTCAGTACAGTGATCTTGGCGGCGAGGAAGTTCTCCATCAACATGCCTGCGTACAAGCTCGCGTTTGGATCGTTGTTGTTGTAAGACTCATACAACAAGCTCTGAGCAGCTTTCAGTGCGTTGGTTTCTCGTGTGACCATTTCCACGTTAACTAACTGGTCAATGAGCAGTTGGCTCTGTTTCATTGAACCATAAGCCGCATCAAACGCCGCAACGCTGTCTTGTACTAATTGCAGGCTCGACAGGCTATCAGTATTGGTGGTGGTTTGGATTAAGTTGTTCAGCAGTTCATCAATCGCGAGTTTGCTTGATTGATAATTCGCTTCGTATTGATCATCCAATGACTCTAAGTAACGTTCAGAGGCTAAACGCATCTGAAGAAAGTGCACTTGAATGTTGCCTGACAATGTCGCCTTTTGGCTGAGTTCACTGTACTGGCTAAAGCCGTTCGACAAGGTTTGAATACCTTTGTAACTCACAAGGCCTGAAATGACGAAAAAGAGCAAGCAGATGGCATAACCCAGCTTGATCTTGAGCGCTATAGAAAGGTGGCGCATAACTATCCCTATATTTACCTGATTCCTTCATAGGGGAGTATTTCATAAAACAGCATTCTGGGCATGCTAAAGCGAATAGTTTGTGTAATAAGTAACGCTTTTGTTAAAAAATTCAGGTTTTTCGATATGCTTTCAACGAGTTGCGTATTTGAATTCCCCCGCCTAACTTAAGGAATTAAGTGCTAACTTCCATGCATAGGATGTGATTTGTCGGTAAAATGGCAGAAAACCAATTTTAGAAATCGACTTCAAAGGTACGCGATGAACCCTTATAAACTTTATCTGGTGACTGACGACCAACAAGATTTAGAAACGCTTAAGTTCGTGGTTGAACAAGCAGTTGCTGGTGGCGTCACTATGGTTCAAGTAAGAGAAAAACATGGGGACGTAAGAGCGTTCATTGAGCGTGCAGAAGCCGTTAAATCGGTTTTAGCTGGAACCGTTGTGCCCATGATCATTAATGATCGTGTTGATGTCGCATTGGCGGTTGATGCCGATGGTTTGCACTTGGGGCAATCGGATATGCCAGCAGTGATAGCACGCAAGCTGATTGGCACGGATAAGATTCTTGGTTTGTCGATTGAGACAGAGCAACAGCTACGAGAAGCCGATAGCTTGCCGATTGATTACATTGGCCTTAGTGCACTGTTTGCGACACCGACCAAGACAAATCTAAAGAAACACTGGGGTTACGAAGGCATTCAAATGGCGTTAGAAACGACCAAGCTTCCGATTGTTGGGATTGGCGGTATTAACGAATCGAACATCCCTCAGCTGACTGAAACGGGCATTCATGGATTGGCATTGGTATCAGCGATATGTCATGCAGAAGATCCGAAACAAGCGACGCAGGATTTGCTGTCCCTAATGGGAGAGTGAAGGGGGGAATAGACTAGAAAACAAATGAGACTCGTCATTTGTTTTCTAGTTAGAGCGTAATAAAACACTCGATGCAGTAGTCAGTAAAAGGTGTGCTCTAACTTACTGAATACACAAAGCAACGGTGCCGATGATCATAAGAACGATCGCAGCGTACCAGCCGTATTGCGCAGTTTTATCAGCAACGAAAATCCTAATGTAGTTGATCTCTTCGTGCGCCATTGCGATGAAGTCGGTGTAGTTAATCGATAACTCACGGCTAGCGTCTTTCAGGTCTTGCTGAAGCTTGTTGAAAGACTCATCGATGAAGCCTTTTGTTTCCGAAGCAGACGGAGTAGCAGTTAACGCTAGGCTATTCCAAACAGCCATACGCGATTCATATTCGCTTTCACTGACACAATTAAGTACGCGTAAATCATACTCTCGTTTGTTACGCTCTTTACCCATTTTCTCAGGGCAAATATTTCTTAAAACGTTCACGACAAATTTTCCAAAAGGTTCATTTAGATATAGAAAAGCTCTCAAAGAGGGCTCATAAACTGGGGTGAATTAAATTCAAAAAGTGATCTATTTGAAGCTGTCATAAGCGGCTGCGATGCAGAACATTCATGTGGGAGATTTGAAGTTAGGTCAGTGGTGTTAAAGAGCGATTTGGGTCTGTCTGAATTCGTTTGAAAAGACAAACCCGTTGGGATCGCAGTGTAATTAGGTCACTTTGGGACATCAACTAGGGTGTTTTATCCAGACGACAAAGATATTTATCGGTGAAACGTGTAGAAATGCGGTAGTACGCAGAAACGCACTACCGATATTGCAATGTAGTGTTGAGCTAGTTTGCCTGCCATTGATTGTATTGCAGTGAATACCCTTCTAATTTCTCAATCAAACTGGTTAGCACTGGTCCGTTAATGTGGCTTCGTGATACCAAACAACCGACAGGGGTTATCCAACCACCATGCTCGTGCGCCACGGGCAGAGCAACCAAGTCACCTTTCTGAATGCCTTCCATTACCATCATTTCAGGCACATTTGCCCAACCAACGTTTTGTTCGACCAATTCGATGATGGTTCTATGATTATTCGCATACCAAAGCATTGAGCTAATTCCGTAAGTAAACCACAGCTCTCGTTGCTTTGAGCTGCGATGCACGCATTGGCGATAGCGTTTTAAGTCGGAATCTTGCACCACAGGCATTTGGCTGAGCTCGTGTGTGGCGGAACTGACAGTGAGAAAGCGTGCTTGGCCAAGTAAGAAAAAGTCCATATCTACCTTCAGTTCACCATCCGCATAGATGATGCCTATTTGCGCTTTGCCGCGTCTGACTAGGTCTTCCACATCGAAGGTTGAGGTCGTAATAATATCGAAGTGCGTGATTGGAAATTGATCCGCTAGTGAGCTGATTATCTTGATGAAGTTCTTATCAATGATGCTTTCATCCACAGCAATGATCAGTTCGTGCTCATCTTCTTGTGTTAGTGATTCTACTTTCTGATCGAAATACTTTTGTTGATCGAGAATCGACTTGGCGACAGGCAATAACGCTTTACCTGTGTTGGTCAAAACGGGGATGTTTTTCTCTCGGTTAAACAGCTCTTGGTCGATGGCAATTTCTAGATTGGCGATCGACTGGCTGACGCCGGATTGAGCGCGCTTCAGCTTGCGTGCCGCCGCCGAAAAAGAGCCAGTTTCACACACAGTGACGAAGACTTTTAGTTGCTCAAAGCTGTACATGCTATCTCTCGCTCAAAACCAAATTGGGGTGATAACATTTAGGCTATCACTATTCGTGATGGCTGTTAACTTTCTCTTATTATTTCCGATGACATAATCCTAGCTAATCCAACACATACTAGATTATTTAGAGGAATGTATGAGTACGTTAGAAAGAGTGTTCCACTCAGTATTATTCGAAGTTTTGGCCGTAACGCTTTCAATTATAGGCTTGGCGATATTTACCGATCACGATGTGAATGCCTTATCAGGAACCATGATAGTTGTCGCGACCATCGCGATGATGTGGAATTACTGTTTTAACCGCATTTTTGATCGCTACTTCACGGGTGAAAAATCTAAGCGTTCATTGAAATTACGAGTGTTTCACGTCGTGTTATTTGAAGCGGGTTTGCTCATTGCAACTATTCCCGTCATGGCTTACTTACTCAATGTAGGAGTTTGGCAGGCATTCTTGATGGATATCGGCGTGACCATTTTTATTACCATTTACGCGTTTGTATTCAACCTGATTTACGACCATGTTCGAGCATTCTGGGTACGCAGAGCGGATCTGGCAGTCCAGTAACCTACCAAGTCAGTAGACGCTAGTTTGGCTACTAACCGATTGTTTATTCGTTACTTTGACGGAGACATTCAGTTAGTAAGCCTAGGTCACTCGTCATTTATTCTGCTATCTTAAATAAGGTGATAATTTGAGTTCGTGAAAGAACAGATTAAGAGGAAAGGATGCCTAATACCCCTCAAATGACGGTTGTAGACAAGAAAGAAGTCGAGCTTTTTGCTGAACTGTTCAAAAATATCGACGGTGAAATCTATACCTTGCTACGCAGTGCCAAAATTCCCAATGACATTCTCACCAGTAGCGACCATTACGAGTACCTCCCTGAGACCACCATTAAAAATGTGGTCAATATTATGGGGGAGTCGGCGTCACGAGAAGAATTTGCACTGTTTATGTGGAGCTTCTGCAAACAAACCTATGTCCCTAGGTTCGTCGCTAAACTGAGCAATCAGGATTCGCTAAAAAGTGCGCTCGACCAATTTTCCGAGCAATTACAGCAAGTCTCGAATGGCGCGCACCTCTACACCAAGCAGTCTGGTGGCAAGTGGTGGTTTGTTCGCGAAAAACCGTTTACGAATGCGCCTTGGTTTAAGTTTGCAGAGCTGTTCTCGGTTATCTTTATCAACGAGCTGCTTTCCGTATTAACGCAAGGCCGTTGGAAACCATCGGAGATCGGTATTCAAAGTGGCGACCTCGATTGCTTTCAATCTCTTCCGCAAATGGGCGGTGCTCAGTTTTACACGCATAGGCCTGTGACTGCGTTTGAAATACCTGAAGAGATCATGCTTGAGCCGATTGTGTTACCCAAAGTGCCCCAAGAACTCGAACTCGCCAGCCCTTTACCTAGTTCCTTTCTGAGCGCTTTTAAATTAGTGATCAAGCCTTATCTCACCATGGGGAAACTGCCGATTAGCTTGGCATCTGAAATTCTAAATATTCATGTCAGAACCATTCAACGCCGCTTGGAAAACGAAGGAGTGGTGTACAAAGCTTTGATAGAAGAGATGGTGTTGGAACAGGTTTTGGATTTGCTCAAACAACCGGATTTATCGATTACTCAAGTAGGTGCAAAGATGGGTTATTCCGATTCTTCCCATTTCACTCGTGCATTTAAACGACAGATGAACATGACTCCAAGACAGTACCGCAAAGAACATAGTTAAAGTCGATAAGTCAAAGTTCATAGATATCAATGAAATCATCGAACAGATAACCGGAGACCGTACGCAGAATTAATCATTGTCACCAAATGGCCATTTATCAACCTTGAAGACTGGCAGTATCACTACTAAGTTATTGAATGTGGATGAGTTGTTTTTATTTAGTCTTTCGTGAGTGTTACGGCCAATAAAAACACCTTTGAAACCTCATAACACTCATTAGTAGTTACGGAATCGTTATGGGAAGTGGACGCCACTAACAAACGGAATCAAGGTGTAAAAATGAATAATTCAGGCTTAAAGCTTTCTGTTGTTGCGCTCTCGTGTTCATTTGCTCTCTCAGCAAATGCAGCATCAACGCTATTTACTAACGTAGATGTGTTCAACGGTACGGAAAACAAATTGTACGAAGACCATCATGTATTGGTTGAAGACAATCTTATCAAACAAATCTCTGCAAGCCCGATCGAGGCTGGTGAAGCTGAAGTGATTGATGGCACAGGCAAAACGTTAATGCCTGGCTTAATCGAAGGCCATGGTCACTTGTTGTTGAATGGCGGTAACCTTAGCGATCACGAAAACAACCGTACGATTGAAGAACTGGCCGCTCGTGCGACAGTCAACGCTAATGCTGCATTTCAATCAGGCTTTACTACATGGCGTGATGCTGGTGGCTTGAACACGGGCTTACGTAAAACGATCGACTCTGGCATGTTGCCGGGGCCAAGACTCTACACGTCAGGCGCGTTTATTGGCCCAACGGGTTCACACGCCGATTTCAGTAACCTAACCACGGCTAACCAACACTTCTTCGGTTCAACAACCAGCATGGCTCGCAATAGCGTGAGCTTTAATGCGGACGGTATTACCGAAATCAAAGCCGCGGCTCGCCAAAACTTTAAGCAAGGCAATACTCAGATTAAGATCATGTCATCAGGTGGCGTGGCTTCGTCATTTGACCCTTGGCAACTGAATGCGATGTCTGCGGAAGAGATTGAAGCCGCAGTGGAAATTGCCGATGCGTACGGTTCTTACGTGATGTCTCATGCCTACAGCAAAAAAGCGATCATGCGTAACCTAGATGCAGGCGTTAAAACGATTGAGCATGGCTTCATGTTCGATGGTGATATTGCCGACAAGATGGAAGACAAAGATGCTTACATCACAACCAACATGACCGCATTCTCGCCTTACTTAACACAGATTGAGGCGATTAACTCGAACCCTGCATCTAAGCGTAAAGCTGAATCTGCAACCAAAGCGTTCAAAGACTACATCTCGAACGTAAACAAATACCAACCTAAATGGGGCTTCCACACAGACTGTGTTGGTGATGTGGTTTCTTGTATCAAGCAAACCGACCACACGATCTACCTTGCGGGTAAAGAGCTTGGTAACTTCTTCACTCTGAAAGGCATGACATCAGTAAACGGTGAGATCGTTAAGTTGTCCGGTGTGATGGACCCATATCCAGAGGGTAAGTTGGGCGTGATTGAAGCGGGTGCATACGCCGATATCATCATTGTAGAAGGCAACCCACTTGAAGACTTAACAGTGATTGGCGCAAACGAAAAATGGTTTGACGCAGAGCCGCGTAGCCCTGAAATCGATACCATCAAAGTCATCATGAAAGATGGCAAAGTCTACAAAAACACGCTGTAACACAGCGCGACTATTCAGTTAAAAATTAAGCTTCAATAGGCGGCCTACTTCGGTAGGTCACCTCTCTTCAAGGTGTCCTTATGCAAAAAACGCTTTCTCTTATCCTATCGATGATGTCACTGACCATCATCGCTATACCTACCTTTGCTGAAACAGCGATGAATCTTGAGTGGCAAGATCTGAATTCAGGTTCTCACGAAATGAAATTAGAAATGCCAGAGCTCACCGATCAGCAAATGCGTCTATTACAAGGTGTGATAGCAATGAGTGCATCAGAGGAAGAGCAAGCTCAACAACAGGCTTTATTACTCAAAAGAACGCTAAAAGAGCAGGGCGTTGATGCAGACGAAATGATCGCGCTGCGTGACCAATACATGAAAACTATGAAGGCGAACGCTGAAGCTATCACGACAGAATTTGACGGCAAGAAAGTGCGAGTTCCTGGTTTCATCGTGCCTTTAGAGTTCTCAGAAGGTATGACCGCAATCGAGTTTCTTTTAGTGCCAGTGGCGGGCGCGTGTATTCACATGCCACCACCACCTGCAAACCAGATTGTACGCGTGTCTTTCCCAGAAGGCTTTCAGGTACAGAATGTTCAGTATCCAGTATGGGTAGAAGGTGACTTTAGCTCGAACAAAGTGACTGAAGAAGTCTTCCTAGTCGATGGTAAAAGCAACCTTACCATGGGTTATGAAATGAAAGCCTCGATGATTGAAGACTATTACGAGAAAGAAAATTAATGGTTGTCATCAAATGACAATTTTCAATGTGAGCAATGAATAAAATAGAACTCACTCAAAAAGCATTGGTGACAAGATGAATTCAAGATTATCTAAAGTAAGTATGGCGGTGATGGTGCTAGCAACCTCAATGAGCACTGCGGTATATAGCGCAAACTTCGAAGGTCCAGATTCGGTTGAAAATACAATTTCAAAGCAAAAAGATCAGCAACTGGATTGGCGTGAAAAGCTTGCTGCGGATGGTTTTACATTTGGCGCGGATTATAACGTCTTAGGATTGACTTCTAACAATGGATCTCTGGGGAACGATGTTGATGCCTCTTCAGGTGTTGCGAGATTTTATGGCTCGTGGAATTTAGTCGGCAAAGAGACTGGCAATACTGGTGGAATAGTATGGAAAGTAGAACATCGACACGGCTATTCGGATTCAGCACCTAAAAATTTAGCCTTTATTGATGATACCGACCGACTATTTAACAACGGTACAAAAGAAGGACTGGGCTATGTGGGTATGATTGGTTCCGCCTATAGCGACCAAGGCTTCCGCGTCACCAATTTGCATTGGAAACAGAAGTTTAATGGAGGCAAAACCTCAGTTATTGCAGGTTGGCAAGATGTCACTGACTATGTGGACACATATGCGCTAGCGAGCCCATGGTCTGGCTTCAGTAACCTTGCATTTTCAACGGGATCTGGAGCAATGGGTTTACCTGATGATGGTGTGTTAGCTCTTTCAGCAGGGCATATGCTTACAGAAAATTACTATGTGATTGCTGGTATCGCTGACGCTAACGGCAAGTCCGATGATATCTTTGATGGTTTCAATACATTATTCGACGAGAGTGAGTTTTTCACCACCCTAGAGCTAGGTTGGACTGAATCGCAGGATCAAATATTTACTGATAATTTCCACATTACCGCGTGGCGCTTTGACGGTGGCACTCGTCATAGCTTGTCGGATGCGACTGGCGGTGGTGAGTCTGGAAAGGGTATTAACTTCTCGTGGAGCCAATTTGTCACACCTCAAGTAATGCCGTTTGTGCGAGGAGGTTTCTCTGATGGTGATGTTGCTTTGTATGAACGTTCCTTGAGTGTCGGTGTTGGCTACTTTGGTTTGGGGAGAGAGAAGAATAACCTTGGTTTTGCGGTTAACTGGTCAGAAATTAATGAGTACGCGCTAAAAGGAATTTCTACGGGTTTGTATGGGAATGATGGCGAACAATTCACAGCCGAACTTTACTACAACATGCAACTTAATGACTTTATTCAAGTAACGCCTGACATCCAGTATATCAAAGATCCTGCGTTTTCTAATGAGAGTAGCGCTTGGGT
This sequence comes from Vibrio pomeroyi, assembly GCF_024347595.1. Taxonomy (NCBI): domain Bacteria; kingdom Pseudomonadati; phylum Pseudomonadota; class Gammaproteobacteria; order Vibrionales; family Vibrionaceae; genus Vibrio; species Vibrio pomeroyi. The sequence continues at coordinate 939,194 of NZ_AP025507.1, forward strand.
GTTCGGTATTAGAGCGAGAGTGTTTATCTAATTCCGTTAAGTATTACCTTGTTTAGACTTAACAGCTAAACGTAAAAAGTGAGCCCATGTGGCTCACTTTTTTGTTTCTAGTTCGATTAAACCTTATATAATCGAGCACTTAGGCTTTTTCGGCTTTCTGCGTGTCATCCAGTGCAAAGTAGATCTTAGAAACAATCACTTCCGCAACCAGAATCGTAAACACCACGGCAAAGAAGGCGACCACACCGTTCCAAGGGCCTGTGAAATCGACTTTGTCACCAAATAGGATGTTGATCGCTTCTAGCATCACGAACTTTGAACCGACCAGAATTACGTAGCTCGACAGGCCTCTGTAGATCTTAGGTGCCGTCCCCGGTTTCGATTTAAAGTAATCCGCGAGCTTATGTTCTAAGCCGATAGAGAGTTTAAGCAACAGCTGCAGCAAAATCGCGGCAGCAAATGAGATGGTGAATGACTCGATATTAACGAAGTCCCAGTATTCATCAAAAAAATTGAGAACGGTTAAATCAACGAGTACTGCGAGTGTGTAGCCGACAAAGAGTCGCTGGGGCGTATTAAATCCATATACTTTTTCAATATTGCTCATCTACTTCTTCCTGAGTAAAGGGTTATAAAAAACTTAGGAGATAAATATAGGATATTCAAACGCTTATTGCTCAGGATGCGAAACAGCTCTTAAAGTGCGCGTGGCGCATTATGGTAAGTATCCCGATCAAGATTGATTGAATATGAGTTCTCGGATGAGTTCTCGGCATGAACCTATGATTTAACTAGAGGTAGATATGATTATTCACTTTAGAATCCAAGACGTAGAAGAGCTTTGGGGCTCAATAGATTTGGCGACACTCTTACAAACGGAACTGAGAGGGGTATCAACCACACTATTAACTATCTGATTGAAATAGTTAAATTACCAATTACACTTGAAGCATAAGTTTGAATGGAGTCAACTTAATGCTTTCACCCCAATCGTTATATCCCCCTTCTATTGCTTTACTTTTAACGGGCCTTATTTGTTCCTCGGCCTATGCATCTAATGAGGCGATTCAACATCGGTTAGAAAAGATATTCGCCGTTTCAATTGCGCTTACAGACAGCGATGCCGTCTCTATTGGTTTTGTGGACTTCGATCCGAACTCGTTCATCAATTTAAACGACAGTGGGTTTGGCTCCGATAAAACCATCGATACTCGAAGCCAAGTCAGTGTCGGCTCTATTCCTTATGCTTCCGTGATTAAAACCGATGATCCTGACCTAGATTTGATTTGGTCGGTGCGAGGCTCTTATGCGCTCTCTGAGCAAGATATTGAGATTTCATCCGATGTCACATCAGACCGCAGAGTTAACCCCAATAAAGACTCAGTATTGGGCCTGTATGGCTTTTTCGGCGCTCAAAGCCATTTAAATCAACATTGGTCTATCGTTTATGGTTTAGGCACTCATTTGCTCTACTACCGCAATAAATACGAATATAAAAACAGCTACTCTCAAGCCTTTCAATCTCAGCTCGACGGATACGCGCTGAACACTTCGGCGTGGGCATTGGTTGGTGAGCCGTCGGTGAAACTTAAATACCTGCAGAAACAAGAGTGGGGAAGTTGGAATGTCTCATCAAGAGCGCGTTATTTCTATGGAACGGGCTGGGGCGAAGCCAATGATGGCGATATCGGCAACCCTGAAGGTTTGCGGTTTATTAACGAGATTGAATTCAGACAAAATATGGCATTGGATGCTTGGTCGTTAAAGAACCCTCAGGTTCACTATAACCTGCGAAGAATCGACGTAGCAGGGGATCTCACGGACCCACTCGATACACTCTATTACTATGAGTTTGGTGCCGGTTTAGTGTTCGATGTGCCTTACGATTCTTACTTCTTTGATAATTTCGGTGTCGGGATTAACTTCAATTACGGAAGTTCGCTCAGTGGTGGCAGTTTGCTCTTCTTACTCAATAATTAGCATAAGTTGTTGATCTTCAAAGCACTCATATAATTTGAATTTGTATGTGTCGTAAAATGGTAAATATTGTTTATAAAACTTAGTCATCATAGCGCTCTGTCCATCACCCGAGCACATTATGAACAAGTTGAATTTTGACCGCAGAGCCCCGTTATACGTGGTGTCTGCACTTGTCCTAAATACGTTGGTTAGCTTGTGGTTGCTGAGCATTGCTTCTACCGCAGCTATGGTTTTTTCTGTGTGCGCGTTGTTCCTTCTTAGCACACTGATCACCGCACGCCTGTATCGACACGAAATGACTCAGAGCCAAAACAGCTTGTCTGAGGCGATCATTGATGGTGTTGCCGGATTTATTATCCTCGATAATCAATTAAGAATAATTCAGGTTAATCAACAGTTCTCTAGAGTCTCTGGTTATGCGTTCGACCAAGTCGAAGCCCGTCCTATTTCAGACCTCTGCTTTATGAACAACAGTGGCTTGATATCGACCATTGCCATTTCGCTTAAACAAAATCACAGATGGAAAGGTGAGTTAAGTGGTGTCAGCCGACTTGGTGAACATTTTACGGTCAACGTGGTTGTCGAAAAGCTTACCGAGTTATTGCCGCATAACGAAAAGTACGTGGTCACTTTTACTGATATCAGCCGACGTAAGATCTTAGAGCGTCGATTAAGAATGCTGGTGGAAACAGACTCGCTAACAGGCTGTTGGAACCGACGCCGTTTCGACAAAGATCTCAACCATTATTCAAACCTCGCGGAGCGTTACGGTTACACGCATTCTTGTCTCGCGCTGATCGACTTGGACCATTTTAAATCCATTAACGATAACCATGGCCATGACCAAGGTGACGCGGCACTCAAAGAGGTTGCAGAACTATCGAGAAGCAACAGTCGTGATACTGACATCGTGGCTCGTGTTGGTGGTGAAGAGTTTGCCATCTTAATGCCAGAAACCAACTTGGCCGATGCGTTTGAAGCCATGTATCGATTGAAAGAAGTGATTACTAAAGGCACGACCTTGAACCTAACTGTGAGCAGTGGTGTGTCTGAGATACAGGCGCAAGCTGAAGCGACCTATCGCAGTGCGGACAGGGCGCTTTATCGTGCAAAAGGGAATGGTCGAAACCGGGTGTGTAGCTCGAGCTCAGGCATTCCAGCTCCGATTGTGCTTGGTTAATCTATTTAGCTAACGTACTTAACGATGCCTAAGCCGATATCGAGCGTTGGTAAATCTTCGGTGTAAGACCAGACACACGTTTAAAGGCTCTAGAGAAATGCGAGATGTTGGTGTAACCCAGTTGGCTAGAGATGTAAGTCAGCGTATGGCCTTCTTCCATTAGCTCACAGGCTACTGAAAACATCAGGTTCTCTTTGATTTTTCGGTAGGTGGTGTTTTCGTTTTTAAGCTTACGTTGAAACGTTCTTACCGAGAAATTAAGCAGCTCTGCGGCTTCTTCAAGTGAGAGGTCTTGCTCTTTCATGTAAGGCTTGAGTAACTCGTAAACACTGTCGGTAAAGCTGGTGTGCCACTCAATGATCGCGGGCTTATTGCTTAAGTCTTTGGCGGTGAGGCGAATGGGAAGCTGTAGGATCTCATCAGGGATCATCACGGCGGTTGAACTGTGGTCGATGAACAGTTGGCAATTGCTTGGAACCAGCGTTTTGACGATGTCGGTGTCATGTCCTTGCAAACGAATCTTGGTAGGTTGCCAAGGTGAGTGAGACAGAATTGTGATCAGCTCAATGATGTAGGTGATCGCAAACACCTCGCCCCATTGGAACATCGATGAGGGCTCATCAGGCGATGTACGGCAAAACCAGCTTTGGCCATGCTCAACAACGAAATCGACACTACTGCCTGGTGAATCATAAGAGAAGATCGTGTTGATGTGTTTTAACGAGTCGCCAATGGTTTCGAACTCGGTAAATTGATGCAAGACGTATGGGATGATTCTTCTTCTAAACGCTAGGCCAAGCACATCCGTAAATCGGGAAACGCCCAATTGTGATGAGGTCAGATAAATCAATCGTTTGATGGATTCCGACGGCACGAAGTCACTTTCTGACTCAATAAGATCGGGTGGTAGACCCGAGTCTTCGAGCAGTTTGTGTAGGTCTAATCCATAGTCAGTAAAAATTTGGACTAAGATCTTGGCGTAACTGGTTTGTATAACGGGTACTTGATAAGAGCTGTTGGCCATGATCAATCAATCCTTGTGCATTGATACATAATTGGACGTGCATATCATTTACGACACTTTGTTTAGTAAATCTAACCCTATTTACTTGAGTTTTCCATGGTCAGGTTTATTTTTAAGATATTAATTTTGTTGATGTTAGTTATTGAGAAGGGAGTTCCATGTCTGAAGTTAAAGGGAACAAGCAAGACGACAATGAAGAAAGTAGCCAACCAGAGAATGGCAAGGATAAGGTAAGAAAGGTAACCAACTACCTACTTGGGTTTGTGGCATTCACGCTGCTGTTCAGTATTGTTGCTGATCGAATTATACCCATCACTGATAATGCCCGCGTGAAGGGTTACATCGTTCCTATCAAGCCTGAAGTGTCAGGCAAAGTGCTTGATATCTTAGTTAAGCCGAATCAATTGGTTAATCAAGGCGATACACTCGCGATTCTTGACGAATCTGATTACCGAATTGCTGTGCAACAAGCCGAGCAAAATCTTGAGATTGCCGGGCAAAATGTTGGAGCTCAAACTGCAAACATCGCTTCTGCACAAGCCAAATTAACTTCCGCTCTGGTTGAGAAACAAAACACTCAGCTTCAAGCGAAACGTGTACTGGAAATGGCTGAAAAAGGCGTGATGTCTAAATCGGACGCTGATGAGGCTCGAGCTGCATTAGCCACTTCTCGTGCTGGTGTGACTAACGCTGAAGCGGATTTGGAGCGTGCCAAGCAACAGATGGGTAAAGAGGGTGAAGAGAACAGCCAAGTGAAGGCAGCCTTATTGGCGTTGGAACAGGCTCAGCTAAACCTTGAACGTACCGTTATCAAAGCACCGACTCAAGGTGGTGTGTCTAACTTTAGCCTTTCTGAAGGTTTCTATGCTTCTGCAGGGCAAGCGATCATGACGTTTGTATCCACAGAAGACATTTGGATTGAAGCTTACTATCGTGAAAACAGCTTAGGTAACGTCGCGGTGGGTGATGAAGTCGAAGTCGCTCTAGATTTTGCTCCGGGTCAGATTGTCAAAGGCCGTGTGAGCAGCATCGATTGGGGTGTGGATTGGGGACAGAACGATCAAGCGGGTAAGCTTGCTCAAGCTAGCCAACAAACGGGCTGGTTACGTCAAACTCAAATGCTGCCAATCACCATCGAATTTGAGCGTGACACCATGCAAGGCATGTTACGTGTCGGTGGTCAGGCTGATGTGATTGTTTATAGCGGCGATAACTTTGTTTTCAATGCGATAGGCAAGCTTTGGATTCGATTTATTAGCGTATTGTCTTATGTCCGATAAGCCCGTACTCGACCAACAAACACAGCAACGGATCCTGCGGTATACCGTTGGGGTCACGTTGGCTGTATTTTTGGCGGCATGGATTAACTGGCCACTTGCGTTTGTTGCACCAGTGTTCACCGCTAAGTTCTTAATCGATAAACCTAATCTGCACAAAGAAACGGTCTATGAGCTATTGTTGGCGGTGGTTGCCACCATGGCGTTAGGTTTGTTGCTGTCTCGTGGTATTACCCATTATCCCATCCCGTTGCTGGTTTTAGTGGGGCTGATGATGCTGTGGGGTTATTACCTGTTTGTCGATCCAAAGTGGAATCTGTTCGCTACCATACTGCTGATTGCTGTGTTGATGCTGCCATTCATGGCCATTGATAATCCGGGTGTTTCGGTGTTGTTGGCATCTGGTTTGGCAACATCGGGCGTAGTTTCGGTGATGATCTTTGCCTTAGTGCATGTGTTCTTTCCTGAACCCAAATCGGAGTTTTCAGGTTTCGCGGCTGCGCCACTCGAAAAGAAACAACGTTGGTATGCGGCCTTTAGAGCGATGATTATCTCGTATCCTGTGGTGTGCTTTTTCTTTATCTTTCAGATATCTGAAGCACTGCTAACCATGATGTTTATCGCGTTGTTGTCGTTAATGATTACCTCAGAAAAATCCGTAAAGCTGAGCGCATTTCTTGTGATCAGTAATGGTATTGGAGGCTTGTTGGCGATTGCTGCTTTTTCAATCCTTTCTATTGTTCCCAATATTGTCTTCTATTCTTTATTTATAGGACTTATTGCCATTCTCATGGCTACTAAGATCTATACCGTTCCAGAAAAAGCACCGATTTTCGCCACTGCATTCAGTACTTTATTGGTACTCGTAGGAAGCACATTGATGAGCTCAGGCGATATCGACAGCAACACGTTCATACGTATATTCCAATTAGTGTTAATTGGAGTTTATATGATTTTGGCTTCACTCTTCCTTGAAACCAGGAATTGGAAGTTTCTACAAAATCAGCCCTAATTTTGCCCTAACAAGGATGTCTCATGAAGTTAACCGATGATTTTTCAAAACAGGCGATTGATGCCGCAATAAAAATTGCAGCCATTGCCATGCTCGTCTATTGGTGTTTTTCAATTCTACGCCCATTCATTCTGTTGGTAGTGTGGGGCGCGATCATTGCGACTGCGCTATACCCAGTGGCAGTGGCGATTTCAAATAAAACCGGGATGTCGAAAGGCAAAGCCAGTGCATTACTGAGCTTTATTGGTGTGTTATTGCTACTGATTCCGTTGGTGGCGCTTTCATCTGGTATTTATACCAGTGCATCGGACCTAATGACTGGGCTACAAGATGGCACTTTGTCTCTGCCTAAACCGAAAGAATCTTTGCAAGACATTCCGTTGATTGGTGAAAAAGTCTATGCGGCCTTGGTTCACGCTTCGTCCAACATAGAAAGTGTGTTCATCAAATATGCGGAAGAGCTGAAGATATTCGCGACTAAAGCAGCGTCGGTTCTGGGTTCATTGGGCGGTGGTTTCATTCAATTTATCATCTCAACCATCATTGCTGGTGCGTTCATGAGTAATGCCGATAAATGCCAAACGGGTGTGACTCACTTGGTAGCACGCTTAACAGACGGCAAAGGTGAAGAACTGGTACAGCTTTCTAAATCAACCGTTCGTAGTGTTGTACAAGGTGTGATTGGTGTCGCTGTGATTCAATCAATGATGTCGGCAATTGGTTTGGTGATTGCGGGCGTGCCTGCTGCTGCGTTTTGGGCGTTGGCGGTATTGTTAATTGCAATCATCCAACTTCCACCTATTCTTGCTCTGTTACCAGCCATTATCTACATGTTCAGTGTTGAATCGACGCTGGCGGCAAGTTTGTTCTTAGTGTGGTGTATTTTGGTGAGTGGTAGTGACGCTATCTTGAAGCCTGTACTACTAAGCCGCGGCTCTCATATTCCAATGTTGGTTATTTTATTGGGTGCGTTAGGTGGAATGGCGATGTCAGGCATTGTCGGCTTGTTTGTTGGTGCTGTGATTCTGAGTTTAACCTATGAGCTGATGATGGCGTGGCTTGGGCTTGAAGATAAAAAACAAGAAGAAGCTGAGACAAACAAAGCAGAGACAGAGGAGAAATAGATGAAGGCAGTCTCGAAAGACGACAACTTCTACTTCTTATTCTATGCACTGTTGGTGTTGTTTTTTGGTTGCGCGGTGATGCAGCAGTTTTACCCGCAAGGCCAAAAAACGATTCTATTTTTGATCATTATTACCTTAGCGGTTTCGATTGTCGGCATTCATAAAGAGCGTTCTTTGTATCGCTCTTGGTATGGATTGTTGTTGATCACGGCGTCGGTGTCGGGTGTGTTTTCGTTCTTAGAAGGCTACAACTTGTCTATCGTGACGTTAACTGCGTTGGCCATTTTTCTGTTTTCACATATTTACTCGGCTTTAAGGCAGGTGATACAAGCGAAAACCGTCACACCAAATCACATCATTGGGTCTATCTGTATTTATCTGTTGTTGGGTTTTGCGTGGTCGACCATCTACTTGTTGATTTTGGAAATCTTTCCGAATGCATTTAACGGCTTAGAAGAGCAAGTTTGGTTAACTAATTTGTTCAATGCGATGTATTTCAGCTTCATCACTTTGACTACGGTGGGCTATGGTGACATTTCACCTGCTTTACCTATTGCTCAGTTCTTTGTGTTTATGGAGTCGATCATTGGCAGTTTTTACTTAGCGATTATGGTCGCGAGCTTGGTAAGCATTCGGCTGGCTCAATCTCAGTCCTAATCGAGCAGATACAAAGAAGCCCGGCAATCGCCGGGCTTCTTCTGTTTTATGCTGTTCAAAGTCATACGTAGCTTTGAGATAGAGCTCGCTATGAGCTTCGAATCTTAGGTCTCAGTGCGAGCTAAAACCTTAAGCCTCAGAGCCTTGGATCTTCTCTAGCTCAGCGATAGTCGTTTGAGACACTAACTGACCGTCCATGTAGTAAGTCACGTTCTGACCTTCTTTGATACCAGTCAGCGTTGCTGTTTCGCCACTGGTGTAGACGATATCCATTTGAATCGTGTTTTCGTCAATCTTGATCATTTCACCAGTCTCGATAGTGCGGTTGTTTGAGATTGGGCCTACAGGCGCCTCTTTTAGGCTTGGGTCAAGTTCATCATTAACCTTAAAGTGTGTGTCTGTTTTTGTATCGAACACGTGTGGCGCGCCGCTGATTGGGTTTTTACCCGTCCAGAATTCAAGTGAGTTGAATACTACGTAGTCGGCTGCGGTTGTAATACCGTACACAGGCGCTAATAAGAAGTTTACACCTGCACGAGCATAGCGGTTATCGACAACTTCAACGTTAAATTTCATCACTTTCCCTGTTACGGCGTTACTGCCGATACAACCAGTTAGCGCAGAAGCCAAAACCGTTAGTCCTACAATTTTAAGTGCAATCTTTTTCATTTTAGTACCTGTATAAGTTAGAAGTCTGTTTCGTTGGAACAGGTGTAGTATGGTTTTTATTCGATGGTCAGTTTTACCATTTAACGCCATTGGCGATATAAAGTGGTCACGTATTTGAAGCCTCAAAATTTTCTTATGGGGAACTTAACTACAGAAAATTCGGACATAAAAAAAGCGCGACCTAAAAGGGCGCGCTTAATGTTTTGAAAGGAAGAGTCGTGATAATAACAGCGGTTACTTCATGACATAGTTATAAGTCTTCACCGCAAGCCAACGGAAAAATCGGAATAAAAGGGTGGTGGCTTTAAAGACAAACTTGGCAATTGAGACCGTTGCTTCACCAGCAATGCTCACGCACTTATGTAAATCGGATTCTTTGTATTCTGAATAGGTCATGATGTTCTCTCACTTCTCGCTGTTATTTTGCATATATAAGTAAAGACTCCTGTCTGGCTGTATACCCTGAGTGCGTAATGTACGAATATTCGCCGATCGGGACTTACCATTTAATGCCATGTGGTCTAAAAATTAGCCGAATGAGAATGTGTTGAGCGAATTTAAGCGCCTACCTAGGGTTAGCGCCTGAAGTAACCGAAAAACCGTGGCCAATAATGTTATGATCTCGGGTTCAGCTCCGTGAGTTATAAAGAATAGGAAAGAGAATGAGCAACCTTACAGAACAGCAAGAAGCCGCAATGGCGACGTTTAAAGAAAACTTACACCTGCCAAATGGTGGTTTTCATAAACTGATTATCGAGCTAAGTAAGGAATTTCAGCTGCCTTTTCAAAAGGTACGCGCTGTTTTAAAGAAAGCTCAAAAAGACGTGGAACGTCAGATCCGCGAAGATTTTTCGAGTGTCGATGAGGCAGTTCTTAGCCAAGCAAATTGGTTGAGCATTATTAAATCGAAGCTAGTCGAGTTGGCGGAAGATAACCAAACGGTTATGGATAAACTGCAACTCAACCTGAAATATCAGAAAGTGTTGGCTGCAACCAATGGTTCAATCGCAAGTGAAGACGAGCGTGACGAGTTGATCGAAGAATTGATTCAAGCTTATGAGAAAGAGGTGTTCAAACCTTTACTGGCAATGCTGCATACAACAAAGCTGTATTGGAAGTTAATGCTGGTGGATGAGACATGTAAGATGAATGAGGAGAATCGTGAGAAGTTCAGTGATTACCCTCAACACATGCAAGCTGCAGAACACTTATATACGCTGGATCAGAAGTTAAGGTCGATGCCGTTAACTTATTAGTCCATGAATGCACTGATAATGACGCAGTGGTGATTCAGAGTTCGATATAAGTTGGTTTCAATAGAAGCACGATAACCTAGCTAGCGTTAGCCGCGTGTGAAATGCAAAAAGGGCTAGGTTTTTGATCTGTTTTACTTCTACTCTATTTTGTTCTGCTAGAGCGAATTGAGGGTGACATCTTTTATATCTTTGGAACTAGGCGATGTTTCTTTTGGTCGCCTTTGGGAAATGCTATAGGAGTGTGAAATGTCCTAGGGTGTTTCCGTTGCGCGAAACGATAGTTCCGATGCTGTCTCTTTCATTAAATTCAAAGTCGATGAGATAACTGTTGTGTTGTAGCTTGGGCAATATGTGGCGGTGAAGTATATCGCTATTGAGCTGTCGAATCTCGGTGACCCATGAAAGTTCTTCTTTGTGTAAATCTATTTTGATCTTGAGCATTTATTACCTTTTAGTTTATTGACTGTTTTTTCGCGTGATAGTTGGTACCAATGGGTTTGTCTTGTTGTTCTGCGTGACATAACTGTGCCTTGTGTTTATTACATATATATTTAAGTTTTCGATCTATTGTGAATTCGCTAAAAAGAAAGCAAATGACGAATAGAACGGTAGTGGGATCTAATTGAGAAGCTATTGAATGACTATCTGGGTGAAAGCTGACGCAGAGATGGTGTAACGAGGAATCGAGAACTGTCTTTGTGGAACTTGGACTTACTTTAGCATTAACAGCTCTATAGATTAGAGCCAGGTGGCGAACTATACGCCTAGTTTTTAGAATTACAACCCTATTTTAAAATTAATTTAAAATAATTTTGATTTAAATATCACCACAATTTTAGCGCTAAAGAGAGAAATGGGTGGCGAACTTACTCTTTCTTAAGTAGTGCCACTGGCTATGCTGTTCGAACATAAGCTCTCCTCAAGAACTATCGGTCTTCTTATCTTGTCATTTGTAATTAACTCGCTGTTATATAGTAGTTTTACATTGTAAATTTCTCGCCCTTTCATGGCTCAAGGCACGTATGTTGTGACTTTATGGTGATATCACTCTTTGAAATTTTCAGCCTTGCCTACTCATCCTTCATTTCTTCCTTCATTTGATTACTATTTATCCTTTCTGTTCTTCAATGCTGTTCAGTTATGTTCGTTTTGGATAGTGGTTTGCCAAAATGTGAATAATCACTTTTACGTTTCTGAATAATAAAGTTGTTGTGTACCTTAATTACTGCAAATATAATTGATAATAATTCTCACTTGCGTTACAAGTTTGTTGTCAAATCAATGACAGACTTTAAATTATCGTTATTTAGCAGTTGTGTAGGCCCCATGCTCACCCATGAGTAATCAGACTTTCATTGTCATGAGTGGTGGTTTGTCTCAATGGCAAAGGAAGAAACATGAAGAAAACAATCAATTCAGTTCGCCAGTTATTGAGCGGACTTGCTATCGTTCTTGCATCATCATTCATGATTACTGCTCAAGCGGAAACCGTGACTATTGAACACGTAAAGGGCACAGCGCAGTTTGATGAAGTGCCACAACGAGTCGTCGTTCTGGGTTTTGGTAGCTTGGATGTGCTAGACAAAATTGGTGTGAAGCCAGTAGGCGCGCCTCATAGCCTAATGCCTGATTACCTAGAGTCTTACAAAGAAACGACAGCAAACACTGGCTCGTTGAGCGAACCTGATTTTGAAGCTATCTACATGCTGAAGCCTGACGTGATCATCGCTGAAAATCGTATGCTTAAGGTTTACGACAAGTTGGTACAAATTGCTCCGACGATCATGTTCTCTATTGAAGGTGACAAGTACTGGGCTGACGCTCAAGAAAACTGGCGTGCACTAGGTCAGCTATTTGATAAGCAGGCTGAAGTTGAAGCGATCATCACAGAGACTCAAGATTCTATTGCAGCGGTAAACGACAAAGTAACGTCTGGCGAAACCACAGCAATGATGCTGATGAACAACGGCAACAACATTGCGATGTTCAACAAAGGCAGCCGCTTCTCAATTATCTTTGACGACTTCGGTTACGTTGAATCAAAGAGTGCAACAGTAGCGCCAATCAAAGGTACGCACGGTAACCTTATCTCTTTCGAATACATTGCAGATGCAAAACCTGAAGTGCTTTACATCCTAGACCGTGAGAAAGCGATTGGTAAGTCAGAAGGTCGTGCACCACAACTGTTTGATAACCCATTGGTAGCAGCAACACCTGCAGCGCAACAAGGCAACATCGTGTACCTTGATTCAAGTGCTTGGTACCTGGCTGGTGGCGGTGTAACAGCGATTCATAGAATGTTGGGTGACATTGAACGTACCATTCAACAGTAACCAATAATCAGATTTTCGGGCTTATAAGAACGTTCTTATAAGCCCTTTTTCACTTTTCATACGGGCTATCCGAGACCTACCTTTAGTATTATTTCTATGTTGAAACCCATTGCAGCTGCTGTATTTCTTGTTGTGTTATGCGTTGCGTCATTGATGATTGGGGTCGCTGAAATCAGTTTTAGTGACTTCTTCAATGGCAACCAACACGCCAACTCTATTTATATCGTTAGTCGAATCCCTCGATTGCTCGCCATTGTACTGGCCGGTGCCGGTTTGAGTGTCTCTGGTTTGATCATGCAGCAAATCGTTCAAAACAAGTTTGCCGCGCCTTCAACGATGGGAACGATCGACTGTGCCATGTTGGGTTACATCGTTGGTATTCTTGTATTGGGTAACGCAGCTCAATGGAGCTATCTCGGCTTCATCTTCGCATTTGCTGTGTTTGGCACCATGTTGTTGGTTCGTTTCTTACAGCATCTTAAGTTCAAGAATGCGGTACTAGTGCCTTTGATTGGCATCATGTATGGCAATGTGGTTTCCGCGTTAACGACATTTATCGCCTACAAATACGATTTGGTACAAACCATGTCGGCGTGGACTATGGCGAACTTTGCGAGTGTCTTGCAGGGTAGCTATGAAATCCTTTATCTCGCGGTACCTGCTTGTGTGTTGGCTTATTACTTCGCGAGTCAGTTCAGTGCGGCGAGCATCGGTGAGAGCTTCGCGAAAAACATCGGTTTGAATTACCAGAAGATCGTCTTTATTGGCGTCGCTCTTGTCGCTATCTGCGCTTCTTCTGTGGTGATGATTGTTGGCGTTATTCCATTCCTTGGCCTTATCGTGCCGAATGTTGTGTCGCTGATGATGGGTGATAACATGAAGAAGATCCTGCCTTGGACAGCCTATTGGGGTGTGATCTTGGTGTTGGCTTGTGACTTGTTAGCGCGAATCGTCATCTTCCCTTATGAGATTCCAATCTCAATGGTAATCAGCATCTTTGGTGGCTTGATTTTTATCTACCTAATCATGAGAGACAAGTCGAATGCGTGATTCAGTAAAAATTGCGATTCTGGCTATCGCGTCTTTGGGTATGACCGCGGTTTTTGTGGGGCAGGGGTTAACGTGGGATAACTACGAGTTCTTCTTGTTTTTGCGACTACCAAAACTGTTGTCGATTGTGTTGGCTGCGGTGGCGATCTCTGCGTCGTCATTGGTTTTCCAAACCATCACTAATAATCGAATTCTAACCCCATCTATCTTGGGCTTTGATAGCTTATACATGCTGGTTCAAACGGTGCTTCTGTTTGTATTTGGCAGTACGAGTTTCTGGGTAATTGATTCCATCGCAAACTTTTCGATGTCTGTGACTGTGATGATCTTGTTCTCTTTTGCTCTGTTCCACTTCTACTTTAAGAGCAAGCGAAACAACGTATTCACACTGCTGCTGATTGGTATCGTGTGTGGTAGCGTATTCTCGAGTTTGTCTAACTTCTTGGCGATGTTGATTGATCCGAACGAGTTTGCGGTGCTGCAGAATGTGATGTTCGCAAGCTTCAATAACGTGAAAGGTGAACTGGTTTACCTCAGCCTTGCTCCACTAGGTTTGAGTTTGTTGGGATTATGGGTGTTGGCGCCTAAACTCGATGTGCTTTGGCTTGGTGTCGATAACGCGACAAGCTTAGGTGTGAACACCAAGCGACTGACTCAGATTACCTTGGTGATTGTGTCGGTAATGGTGGCAGTTTCTACAGCCTTGGTTGGCCCAGTGCTTTTCTTTGGCTTGATCACCGTGAGTTTGGCTCGTCAGATATTCAGCTCTTATCAGCACCGCACTCTTATCATTGCTAGCAGCTTATTAGCAGTAGTGTTACTCGTTTCTGGCCAATGGTTCATCGAAAAAGTGATGTCGTTTGAAACCACAGTGAGTGTGATCATTAACTTGGTCGGCGGTTTGTATTTTATGTTCTTGTTGTTACGCACCAGAATTCAGTAAAGGTAGTAAGTAGTGATTAAATTAACAGGTTTAAGTAAGAAGTATGGCAAATCACTCGTGGTGGATGATGCCAGCGCTATGTTCCCGAAAGGGGAAGTGACTTCTATTATTGGCCCAAATGGTGCGGGTAAAAGTACACTGCTTTCAATGGCGAGTCGCTTAACAGACAGTGATGCTGGTGAAGTCATTATTGGCGACAAGCTACTGGCTGAATGGGATACCAAAGAGCTGGCTAAGCACCTTGCGGTATTAAGACAGTCGAACAGCATCAATATGCGATTTACGATTCGCGAATTGGTGTGTTTTGGTCGTTTCCCCCATTCACAAGGTCGCTTAAAAGACGAAGATCATAAGATCGTTGACACAGCGTTAGAGCACCTTGGTATTACTGATATTCAAAACAAATACCTTGATGAGTTGAGTGGCGGTCAGCGTCAAATGGCGTTCATCGCCATGGTTGTGGCACAAGATACAGACTATGTGTTCCTAGATGAGCCACTGAACAACCTAGATATTAAGCACTCTGTAGAGATCATGCAGACGCTTCGTCGTTTGGCGCATGAGTTTAATAAAGCGGTGGTGATCGTAATTCACGACATCAACTTTGCTTCTTGTTACTCAGATAACATTGTCGCGATGAAAAAAGGCCAAGTGGTTAAGTCGGGTAAGGTTTCGGAAGTGGTTGAAAAATCAGTGATGGAGTCGATCTACGAGATCCCATTTGAGATTCGCGAGTTCGATGGCGTTCGTATCTGTATGTACTATTCGGGTCGTTAGACTCATTAGTTTCTAACTACAAAAGTGAAAAGAGCTCCCGTATTAGGAGCTCTTTTTGTTTCTCGTTACCGGATCTTTTGCTAACGCCTTTTAATGGCCGAAAGCTCGATTAACCAAAATAAAGTGAGTTGCATAAAAGGTGAACACCTGAATTTACCCGTGAATTGCTTAAACATTGTCCGCCGAGTTTCTGACATGCATATGAGCTCAGCGTTAGTTTGATGTCACTCGAAGATCTACTCTTCATTTTTAACAATCATTTGTCATTTTCATGTTGAGTGGTGCGAAAAGCCATCTACACTATGATTATAACTGTTTGATTTTTATACGAGGCATCAATGAGTCGTAAACCAATAGTGTTAGTCGTAGATGACACGCCAAGTAACTTGGATGTGTTAACTGCAATACTCAAAGATACCTACCAAGTAAAGGTAGCCATTAACGGTTCCATTGGCATCAAGATAGCGAAGATGGTGCCTCAGCCTGACCTAATTCTTCTCGACATCATGATGCCCGACATCGATGGCTACGAGGTGTGCAGTCAGCTAAAAGCACAGCCGAATACCGCGCATATACCGATTATATTTGTTACTGCCAAAATTGATCCTGAAGCTGAAGTGAAAGGGTTGTCTTTAGGCGCTGTTGATTATTTAACGAAACCTATTACCCCTGAAATTGCTCTACAGCGTGTGAAGACCCATATTATGTTGTATGACCAACAACGCGCTTTGTTCAGCCAAGTTAAAGAGAAAACCCAAGAGATCAACCTTGGCAAGTTAGAGACCCTGAATATCTTGGGCAGGGCGGCGGAGTTCAAAGATAACGAAACGGGCATGCACGTTATGCGCATGAGCCATTATTGCGAAATATTAGCCAAAGCCTTGGGCATGACAGACGAAGATGCGGAAACCTTGCGTGATGCCGCGCCGATGCACGACATTGGTAAGATAGGTATTCCTGATAGCGTGTTACTTAAACCGGGTAAGTTGGATGCCGACGAATGGACGATTATGCAGAAACACGTTGAATTCGGTGTCGAGATACTTGGCAGGCAGAGTGATTCCAAATTAATGCAAATGGCCATTCAAGTCGCGCAATATCACCATGAAAAGTGGGATGGCAGTGGTTACCCAAACCAGATAGCAGGCGAAGATATTCCTTTAGTCGGGCGTATCGCTGCGGTAGCCGATGTATTTGATGCTTTGACCGCAGAGAGGCCCTACAAAAAAGCGTGGAGTGTCGATGAAGCGTTGAGTTTGTTTGAAGATCAGAAGGGCAAACACTTTGACCCGAGAATCGTAGAGCTGTTGTTTGAAAACTTACCTCAGATTTTAGCCATTAAAGAAAAATTCAAAGATGATTAATCTCTTCACTAGACGTTGTACATTCGTGTTGGAGTTAAAAAACAGAGTCGTTTTATTTACGATGTGGTTATTGGCGGGGCTTTGCTTCAACGGGAGCGTCAGCGCCGCCGAAGTGACAGACGCGCAGTTAAACCGCTGGCTCGACAACAAACCTACAATCACCTTCATCGCACTGGCTAACCATTATCCTTACTCATTTATCGATGATGATGGAAGAGTGTCTGGCATCATCAAAGATTGGGCAATAGACCTTGAAGACCGATTCGGTGTCCACGCTCGTTTCATCAGCGTTAACTCACGTGTAGAAGCAAAAGCTGCACTACTCGATGGGCGAGGCGATGTGTTCCCTTTTCAGCAGTTTGATCCAAGCGAAGGTGGCCGCTTTTTAGCAAGTGATCCTTATGTTCCGTATCAAGTGGCTGTGATTGTGCCTATCGACAACGTCATCGATACTAACTTAGACCAGACTCACAAACGCCGCATAGCGATGGTTAACGAGAACATCGACTTACAGAAAGCAGGCGTTCAATTGAACTCTATTGAAAGAGTCGATTTTGATAACGTTATTGATGCGGTGCGCGCCCTAGGAGAAGGAGACGTCGATGGAATCGTTGGTGAACCCATTACGACTATGGATCTTGCAAAAAATATTGGTGTTCATGATTTAACGATCAATTACGTGCTTGAGCACTGGAAAAGACTTGAAGCATCAATGGTCGTGCGAACGGATGAGGAAGAGCTACTGACGCTCCTCAACAAGCAGGTAGCGACCTTTGATATCGACAAAAAGAATAAGATTTTATCAAAGTGGTTGGACAGCTCCCCTTATCGAGTGCCGCTAAAGGGCGTATTTGGTTTTGGTAACCCTCCGTATATGTACCCAGACAGTACAGCAGTAGGCCTCGAACACGACATTATCCAACGTGCACTGAACGACATGGGCTATAAGTTAGGTGACGTTGTCACGCTTCCTCCTAGTGCAGCCAGAAAAGCCATCGATAATAACAACTCAATATCTTTTGTTTCCGGTGTTCAGTTTGATGATCCTGAAGCGCACTTCCTAAGTGATAGCGTCCTTGATGTAGAGTTTGTTCCTGTGTCTCTCGTGCGACGTGATCTCAAGCTTCAATCTCAGAAAGATCTTTCAGTAGGCGCACTTTTATTTGATGACACTTCACCAATAAAAAAATCCGTTGAGACGCTCAGGGACAAACTAGATATTGATCGTGTTGAAGACTATGAGAGCCTTGAATCGGCGTTTTCACAACTACGGGCTCAAAACGTTGATGTGTTGATGGTCGAGAGACGTGTCTTGGAGTGGTTTGTCACTAACACTCGTTTCATTGAGATGGCCGAGTTGCAACTGCATGACAGCTATAAAGTCACTTATCCAATCTATGTCGACTTTAAGACCGAAGAGCTGAGAGACGGCTTTAATGCAGCAATAGAGGACCTAAAGCTCGCTGAAGATGGGTTAAGCACCATCATTGATACCCATGTTGAGGGTGATCTAAGTCAAGTACTTAAGAAAGCGAACGTGATTGCGCAGATATCAGCGTATTTCATCGTTAACGACCGCTTTGAAGAGTTGACCGAGGTGTTCGAAATCTTCGATACGGATAGCTCCTTCCAGGTGATCACCGCGCAAGCTGATAATAATAATCGCCCCATTAAAGCTTGGTACATCGGTAACCTTGTTGATGATATAGGGGAGAAAAAGAATACCTCTCACTTTTCATCTGTCACCAAGGTGGCGAGCTATCGTACAAAGGGTGGCACGACTAATTCTGGCTCAATGACTTTCTATTTTGATACTAAGTCGCTTGAGAAAAAGCACGTTTATTTCCCCGCTGTTGAGCAGTTCAGTTCGTTTGGTGACGCCGCCAAGCGTTACATTGCGGACATTTATCAAGCAAATAATCTGACGGGCGAAATCCTAAACCTAAGCCAAGCTGAAAGAGAGTGGGTGAAGAACAATCCGGATGTGAGAATTGGTATCGATCCGGATTCGCTGCCCTATGAAGCGGTATCCAGTACAGGCGAATACATCGGGATGATTGATGACTACTTGACCTTGGTCGAGCAGAAAACAGGGTTGAGAATTCAACATGTCGATGTGGCGAATTGGTCAGAAACCCGAAGTTTAGTCGATCATGATGAGGTAGATGTCGTCTCTGCAGCTCAAGAGAATCGCTCGTTGGGAGACAATGTAAAACCCGTTAAGAGCTTCTTTTCAAGCCGTTTGGCGCTCGCATCAAGACGAGATGTGAGTAGTTTGGTGCTTGAGGAAGCGACGGGGTGGAAAATCGGTATTCTTAGGAATGCAGCCAACACCGACGCGATTGTAGATAAATACCCGAATGTTGACTGGGTATTGGTCGACGCCACCGCAACAGGCCTTACCATGCTGGATGATGAGAGCTTGGACGGCATGATCGATACTGTTGATGTCCTCAATTATCTGATTGATTCATACGGTCACCGAGAGGTGGGGATTATCGGGCGACTGGACTTTTTCCTTTCTCCGACCTTACATGTGACCAAGTCAGAACCTTTGCTTTATTCTATTTTGGATAAGGCAATTGCTAACATTTCCGCAGAAGAACATCAGAAGATCTCAGCAAAGTGGGCGGCACCTAAAGCGATAGAAAGAGTCGACTACCAGTTGGTTTACACCATTTCGGCTTTCTCGCTGGTTATCCTTCTGCTTATTATTTTCTGGAACCGTAAGTTAGCGAAGCAGATCAGCATTGCTAATGAAGCGACTGAAGCCCTCAAAAAGGCGCAGAACCAACTCTACAATATGCTCAATAGCTCTCCGATTGCTGCTGCGGTGGTATTCAAGGAGCAGGTTCGTTATGCCAACGATACCGCAAAACGCTTGTTCGTCGTAGAAGGCGAAGAGCTCGATGATATTGACGTGTCAGCGATTCATGACTCGTTAACGGTACGTGAAGAGGTACACAAGGAGCTTAAACTCAACGGTAAGGTGGAAAACAGAGAGTTAGTGCTGCGTAAGTCAGATGGCACTCGCTTCGTGGCGCTCGTGAGCTACTACCTGTTTGAACTCGATGGGGAGATCGCCACACTGTTTTGGGCGTTCGATATCTCAGAAATGAAGTACCTCAATGAGCAGTTGGCTGAGGAAAAAGAGAGAGCGGATCTCGCAAGCCAAGCGAAGTCGGAATTCTTGGCTAACATGAGCCATGAAATTAGAACGCCAATGAACGCGATTATTGGCTTGTCTTATCTCGCGATGGGAGAGATCGTTAATCCAGTAGCAAGAACCTATGTTGAAAAGGTTCACCGTTCAGGTCACTCGTTGTTAAGCATCATTAATGACATTCTCGATTTTTCTAAGATAGAAGCAGGTCAGCTCTTAATCGACAATATCCCATTCAACTCTCTGACAACTTTCCACGATGTGATTGAGTTGATGGATTCGAAGGCGGCTGAGAAACAACTCAGTTTGTCGATGTCGATAGACCCTGAGTTAGATACTCCACTTCGAGGCGATCCACTTAGACTGTTCCAAGTAGTACTTAACCTTATTGGCAATGCGATTAAGTTTACGGCGAAAGGCAGCGTGGCGTTAAGGGTGGCTCATGTCAGATCAAGCGAAGACAGTTTGACCATGAAGGTGAGCGTGACAGATACCGGGATTGGCATCTCAGATGAGAATCTACACAAGCTGTTTGAAGCGTTTAGCCAAGCGGATAGCACTACAACACGTCAATTTGGCGGTACTGGATTAGGGCTTAACATCAGCCAGAAGTTGGTTCACGCGATGGGAAGTAAAATCACGGTTGAGAGTGTGTTAGGACAAGGCAGTGAGTTCTCTTTTGAGCTGACATTACCAAGATCGACTCATGAAGAGTTAACGCAGTTTAAAGCCCAAGAGCTGCAGTTGGATTATCAGATAGAGTTCAAAGGGCAAAAGGTACTTCTGGTTGAAGACAATGAACTCAATCAAGATCTTGCTTTGGCTTTCTTCAGTAATTCTAAGTTAAATGCTGACCTCGCACAGAACGGTAGAGAAGGGTTGGAGATGGCTCGTAACAATGATTACGAGATGATCTTTATGGATCTTCAAATGCCGATTATGGATGGCTTTGAAGCGACAACATTGATTCGCGAGTTTAATAAAGAAGTGCCTATTATTGCGATGTCGGCCAACGTGTTTGCTGATGCCAAACAAAGAGCAAGGGAAGCGGGTGTCACGGACTTCTTGGATAAGCCGATCATTATTGATAAAGCGACCTCTTTGATTTCCAAATATATTGTTCCGGAGTTATTGGTCGAAGGGAAACCGTCAGCGAATACATCTGTTAAATCACAGCAGACAGATAATTCGAACCAAAGCCAAGAGGTTGAGTTAGGCTCTGGTAGCGCGAGCGCGAGTTTACCTATTTTTTCTAAGCTTCGATTTGAACAGCTCACCAATCATGACGTTGAATTACAAACCAAGGTGCTGAATAGGTTCTGCCAAGGTGCGCCTGAGATTATGGCGGGAACGTTCGATAACCTAACGCAACTTGAATGGGTGACCTTAGAACGAAATCTGCATACGTTGAAAAGCATGGCGGCTTCGATTGGTGGGTTACGATTAGCAGAGTTACTCAGTGATTTAGAAAGCAAAGCTCATAACAAGGCGTGTGACGAGCAAGATCTTAAACAAGGAAACTCTGGTTTGGATGAACTGATTCAAGCGGTCGAGAGCGAGTTTGAGACGTCATGCACTGAGGAAGCCGAGATTAGTCTTGATGATAGTTCTAACTCACCTAGCCTCACCTCAGAGCAACGTAGCAAGTTATTATCGCTGCTGGATGCTTATGATAATGATGCGACGCAATACGTCTCGGAGTTGCTTGTCGAGTATCCACATTCGGATGTTTTGAAAGAGGTGCGAACTGCGTTAGAGAATTACGATTTCGAGCGAGCTAATGAGGTGCTTAGCGCTTTTGAATAGCCGATTACACATATCACTGCAATTCACTTCAATATTAAAGCCTTTAACTCTTACTGCGAAATAACGAACTAGCTAAAGGCTTTAATCTTATCTGTGTGCTGAACTAATGGCTGACGTTTTGCTTGATGAGATCAATCACCGTGTTGTATCGGTGTGGCAGTTTTCGGTTTCGCTTTTGAACCAAATATAAGGTTTCTTCAACTTCCACCTTCGGCGGCACAACGTGTAGCTTATCCCTTTCAGCAAAGTGCTCAACGGCTCCAGCGGGTAATACAGTGAACCCTAGCCCTTTAGATACAGGTAATAGAATTTGGTGAAGCTGATTGATATAACCAGATGTCGGTATTTCGTTGATGTTAATGTTCGCTAAATCTTTATCCCCGCAGAGATCGAAGTACAAAGACAGATAGTGAGCCGAATCGGGGTGAGCGATCAGGCCAATCTCGTGTAGAACTTGTGGGGTAATTTCTAGATCAGCAAGGCTGTGATGGACAATAAGACACAAGGCTTCTTTACCTATCACTTGGCTTTGGTAATAACTGTCGTTCGGCGAGTGCCTTACAATACCGATATCCGTTGTGCCTTGAAGTAAATCATTCAATATCTTCTGGTTCGGTGCTGCTTCGAGGTGAATGTTTAACTCTCGATGTTGCTGCTGAAGTTCAAGAAACTCTGGATAAAGGCGCAAAGAGAGTGAGCCCGAACATGAGACGTTACATTGCCCAGAATACGGGTTATCGAAACTTAACGATTCAAAAAGATCTTCTTGGTCTTTCTCTAGCTTAAGCGCATAGCGATACATAATCCGCCCTTGTTCGGTCAGTTCGAAGCTCTTATTTTCTCGAGAGAGCAGGTCACAGTTACAAGCTTGCTCAAGCTTTTTGATGTGTTGGCTCACGCCGGGCTGTGTCATATACAGCTTTTCAGCGGTTTGGGTGAAATGACCAACTTCAACCAGAGTCTTAAACGTATTGAGCCAAAGTGGATTAATCATACTCACCTTTAAATTCTGTAGCTCATAAATCCAAGAGCTTCCAAGGAACAAAGCTCATGAACAACAAACCTTATGAATAACAAAAAATTATTATTATCTTAAGTCATGATAATTTCAATGTTCAGAACGTCAAGCCGAGAAGAACACAGCATCTTTGGTGAAATACTCTTCGAAGTCGAGGCTATTGTCTGCTTAATTGAGTACGTTCGTGAGTTCATTAGAAGTAACAAAGTGTTGCGACTTTGTTGGATTTTTGGTCTATTGACCAACTGTGCTTATATTTAGGAACGAAGATGAATAGAAATGTTTGGCTGCTCTCACTGTGTCAGGCCTTATTGATGACGGGTAACATCTTACTGATTTCGGTGATTGGCTTGATAGGTAAGCAGATTGCACCCAGCGTCAGCATGATTACTTTGCCTGTTGCACTGCAGTTTTTAGGCTTAATGGCAGCCACGATTCCTGCGTCTTTGATTTCAGGTAAGCTAGGACGAAAGAGAGGGTTTAGCATTGGTAATGTCGTTGGCATTACAGGGGCAAGCCTTGCTACTTACGCCTTATCTCAGCAGCATTTCTACTTGTTTTGCTTCGCCACATTTTTGCTCGGGATAGGTATTGGTTTTGGTACGCTTTATCGTTTCGCTGCTATCGAAGTGTGTGATGAGAACGCAAGGCATCGAGCAATTTCTATTTCGATGGCTGGTGGCGTTCTTGCTGCTGTATTGGGGCCAAACTTAGCGATCATGTCACAGCAGTGGTCACAAGATGGCCTGTATATTGGCGCCTTTGCCTCTTTGATTGGTTTGAACATTCTTGCGCTACTCATCTTACAAACCATTCAATTTCCAAAAGTCTCTTTTAATAGTCAGGCGCCTAAAGCCGATCCTCTCAGTGAGATTGTGAAAGCGCCTAACTTTATCGGTGCTGTGTTCGCAGCCATGGTCGCTTATGCCGTGATGAATATCCTGATGACGGCAACGCCATTGGCGATGATCGGCTGTGGATTTGATTTCACTAAGGCCGCCGGTGTGATTGAGTGGCACGTGTTGGGTATGTTTGTTCCGGCATTTTTTACTGGCTCACTTATCGAGAAGTTCGGTTCGCGAATGATGATTTTGGCGGGTGGGGTATTATTTGTTGTTTGTATTGCTATCAATATTCATGGCGAATCTATCTGGCACTTCCGAGCGGCGTTGGTGGTACTTGGTGTAGGTTGGAACTTCATGTTCATCGCTGCAACAGGCTTGTTTAGTCAGTCTTATCAGTCTCAAAACAAAGCTAAGGCGCAAGCGTTTAATGAATTCGTTGTGTTTGGTTGTGTGACCGTTACGGCATTGCTATCTGGTTGGCTAGAATCGACTGCAGGGTGGAAGAACCTAAATATCTACGTATTTCCATTTGTGTTAGCGGTTATCTTACTGTTCGCGTTCAGCGCACGTAAATCACGTATTCAAAAGCAGCCTGTATAACGAGTATCGAGTGTGAATCAGTAAATCTATTGCTGAGAGCAAATTACGACTCCTTGGAATACAGACAAATAAAAAGCCCTACCATGTCGGTAGGGCTTTTGCTTACGGCTTAAATAATAACGTTTTCTTAAAACTGCTGTCTTGGCTTATATCCTATGACAACAGTACTTAAGCTTGGTTTATCAGTACGCGCGTAATTGGCTACGTACTTATTTCAATGACTTGAGGTTGGAGCGACTTACAGATCGACCATAATGGTCTTAGTCGTAATCCCGCCTTGGTCATCGATTATCTTCAAGGTTACCTCATGTTTTCCGTATGAAGGGAAGATAGAAGTGTATGTGCGACCTCGTTTTACTTTTCCATTTGGAAGCGTCCACTCAGTATCAACAATACGACCGTCACTGTCTGAGCTTGTTGACCACATGGTTACCCAGCGTCCCAAGTGGATGTACTTCGCACTTGCTTCCGGTAGGGCGTTTGGAGACTCAACATTCACTACAGAGCTGAACGAATCAGTGGCGCCTTTGTCGTCGACAACAGTCAAGCTCACCGTGTAATCACCGGCTTGCTCGTAAGACCAAGTTGGTGCCATTTCGTTGCTTGTTGCACCGTTACCAAAGTCCCATAGGTAGCGAGTAATTTCACCGTCTTGGTCAGAACTGAAGTTGCTTGCAGAAACATTGAGACCATTAACGTTAAGCTCGAAGTTCGCAGTCGGAGTGATGTTGTGTTGGCTTACTTTAGATAAGCGCACTACGCCGTATTCGTTGTTGTCACTCTGATTGACAATATCAACCGCTAAACCAAATTCAGTCAGGATACGCCCTGAATCGGGTGCTTGAGGTGATGTGTAATCTTGGTCGTCAGAGAAGCTGGCATTACTCACCAAACTGGTGTCTTCAAGTACGTCATTGTCACTGTTTACAAGTCGCATTGGCGTGTGATCTTTGAGTGAGAACGCAGCATCTCGAACTTGGTAGCGAGTTTGAGCAACTTCGCCTGAGTTTTCCCATACCATGGCATTTTGGTCTGCGTCTACAACACCTAACCAACCTTCACCTGGGTGTTTGCCAACCCAGTTATCGGTAAGAGATTCGTCGACATACCAAATGATCAGACCCGGATCGAACGACATCAATTGACCCATGCGTTTGATGTTAGCTAGGCCTTCATCAACATCCATGTGGCTGCGCCATTGCAGTAGGTAGTAGTGCTGGGCTTGATGGAATCCATTACTGAGCCTGTAGCCATTAAGGGCAAAGGTGGAGTTGCTTTCACCATCGTCTATCTCGGTTACGTCACCATCGACAACCACAGTAAGGTTATCTAGATAGAAACCTTCCATCGCCAAGCCACCATCTGTGATGTACTCAAACGAAAGCTCTACTTCTTGGCCTGTCCATTGTGAAACGTCAAACTCAGCATCAATCCAACCACCAGACTCACCACCAATCGCAGGGACTAAACCTGTGTTGTATGGGTCATCCATTGAGGTGATATTGCCTGCGATGGCTTGTCCATTCACGAGTACGCGTGCAAAGTCGTAATCTTTCTCGATCTCGTACCAAGTTTTGAACGAAAGCAGCGCTGAATCACCCGCTGGAATCACTAACTTACGAGTCATGCTGTTTTTCAGGTCATCGCCTTTTTGAGAGTGGAAAGAGTACTCACCAGCAAACGGTTTTAAACCCTCGATCTGTTTCTCTGGAAGATCCACTTTAATCATGTTCGGACGGCTGTTGTCCGTGGTTTGGAACAGCGTATAAACCTGTGGGTTGTCTTCTAGGTCATCAATTGAGATTTGATCATCGTTAATCCAACGACCACCAATCGACTTCTGTAGGAAGTGTTTTGCCCAAGAACTGAATGCGGTTGGTTGAGTACCACCAATTTGACCAGCCCAACTGCCAGAAGACATGATAGACCAATAAGAGACAGGTTCACCTTTGCCTGTGTATTGCGTGTCGTACTCGTCTGGCAGACCTAAATCGTGACCATATTCGTGAGCACAAACACCGGCTGCGGCATCGATCGGTTGAATCGTGTAATCAAATGCTGCGTATTGGCCGTTAAAGCGGTCTGGAAGCGAGCTAGAGGTGCCTTCTAACACATGTGTGCGACCTAGGTTGAATCGGTGAGACCAGATTGCATCAGGGCCTAACACACCACCACCGGCTTCTTCGCCAACAGATGCGTGGAATACCATTAGGTGATCAATCACGCCATCGGGTTCGCGGAAATTTCCGTCGCCGTCATAATCGTAACGATCTTCGATGTCGTAATCCGCGAGGTTGATGCTCGGGTCTTGAGCCAATTGATTGAGTGCTTCGCGAACCAGTTCTTGTGCGTTCAAGTCATTGTCGGTAGTCGGGGAGTTGCCACCATAGAATGACGCAGGCTTCGAGGCGCGATACCAACCTGCAGCTTGGCCCGCAACGCTGTAACTGTCACCCGATTCACTTTGGTAATATTGGCGCATCGAGATTAGGTTTTCGCCATTTGGCCCTGTGTAACCCGAGTTTGAAAACAACAATTCTTGATAATGTTCTGGGTTGTAGCTCTCGTAGAGCATTTGCGTGTGCTCTTCGGTCAGTTTGTTGTCATCCCAGTTCAAATCCGGAAAATCAACTAATAGCGCAAGTACTTTATCGGTACGCTTGGTGCCGACTTCCAAAGCAAAGACGCTCGCTTTTTTAACGCCAGATCCTTTTTCGATGGCTTTGAGTATTTTCGCTCGTTGCTCTAACGCTTTTTTACCGAATTGAGCATCACCTTTAAAGCCAGAGTTGATCTTGTTCTTTAAATAACGGTCAAGAGCATCGTGTTTTGCAATATCGCTTGCGTCTTGTTCGACTAAGCCTTGTCTTACTAGCATTTCAATCAGTTTGTCTTCATTAACAACACCTAAATCAATCGGTGTTTTAGCATAACTACTGACGCTAAATAGAGTAAGCATTGCTGAAGCTAGCAATGTTTTTCTCATTATCTTCATTACATTTCCTTTTTGTATTTCCATGTCGATATCAGAATCAACTAGCCTTATTCAGCATGGTTGTCCGAATTTGGCTTAATACACTCTTTTGGTGTTTTAGGTATCTGACGTTTATTAGTTAACTTATTTTTGCTTTTTATCACGTTTGTATTACCAGACTCATTGGTACTTTCTATTTCTTGCTTATTTTTCACATCAAACTGACTGCCTTTCACATGCTTTGCGTTGAGATAGATACGTAAAGCTTCGCGGTTGTCCTCGTAGGTTAAGCCGGGACAAATAACGCCTTGTTCAATCAATGACTTGAGCAACAGTTCATCATTCTCAATGGTGGAAGCCTGTGACAGTGAGGAAAAAATTAGAACCGTTAAAGCCATTGTTTTGTGTGACATTTTTATACCAAGCCATCAGTTTTGATTATGTAACAAAATATATTTATAAAATTAACCAATCAAACTGATAATTATCACAAATCATTATCCGTTCCGCTTTCAACATTAAGAGTTAATATCAAATAAGATCGGCTATTTATTGTATTGTCAGCTATTTAGTGAGTTTGGATGCATTAATAGTTGATAGTATTAATAGTTAATAGCAATGTTAGAATTATGGTTACTATGCGGGAAAGGGCTTTATATAAGGTATCGGAGATTAATTAACTAACACGATGTTCTATATTTGATGTTTAATAAATGCACGTAATAATTGAGTGTTTAGTAAATAATCACTCTCAAATTATTTTCACGAGAAATAGTATCAATTAGTTGTTCAAGCATGATTTAAAGTGCTTCACGAAAGGGGGATTTGACATTTGAACAGTGATACGGGGTGATGGAAGAGAGAAAAGAGCCCAAGTTGAGGCTCTTTCGTAACAAGTGAGTGTTAAGTGCTTCTAAGATTGGGATACATCGCGATAAAAGTAACGCTCACAAACTCTTGGGTTGATGTGCTTGATGACGTTAGATATCAAAGCGATAACGAGCACAGAGAATACGAGCCTTCCCCAGAATATGGTGTAGAAATCGGCTCCTATCAGCAGGATCAACAAAGTATCTTCTATCAGGCTGTGGAGTAGGTTGAGCAACATGATCGCTGTGAATACGTCTCTTGCGGAGATGTGCCCCTTTTTCGCTTCATTGATTAATAATCCGCCCCCAAACGAAAGACCAAGAGTAATACCTATGATGGTTAGGTTGGTCGCGTCTTTGCTGATTCCCAACAACCTCAGGAATGGTCTCAACATGACTGCCATCAGTTTTTCAATTCCAACAAGCTTTAAGATCTTGAGTAGCAGCAATAGAGCTGAGATCACCATGAAGATAACCGCAAAACTCTTAATCTGATCCAAGGCCCAGGTGAGGTAACTTGTATCCGTTGATACTTCCGGTTGCCAAAGCACAGTCGCGGGGTAGTTGAGTAAGTCACCATATTGATAACTGAGGTTCAGCAGCCATGCTAATACCAAGCTGCCGCCGACTCTGACTGATAAGGTCGCCAGCCAACTCACGCCTGCTTTTTTGGCTATTGCACCTTCAATTGGCAGTGAATGGGCGAGAAGCATCATGCTGCCTAACACTGAAGCTTGGGCGACAGTAAGAGGAACATCGGAACTGATGAGAATAATCAACCCAGCATAGATGTTAGTGAGTATGGTGGTAGCCCATACCAAGCCCATCTCTTTTGGTAAGCCAACGCTTTCCATTATAGGGCTTAACCATTCGCTAAGTATCACGATACCGCCGAGCTCTTCAATCACTTTTATCACGATGATGATTGGAATCATGATTCGAAAAAGCGTTGAGGTGACATCGAAAATCTCTTTAAGGAGTTCTTTAAAAAATTGATAAGTGAATTTCATTGTTACGGCCATTATTCGATTGTGTTGTATGTGAAGATCTTATCGCGATTGTTGTGATCGTAATTTTGAAATGGCTTTGTAAAGTTGCGTGAAATTTTTTAATTATCGTAGTATTAGAAATTATAAGTCACAAAACTATGGTTCTAAGAAATTATGGAAATAGACCGTATAGATCGAAGCATACTGGTAGAGCTTCAAAAGAATAACCGAATTCCTAATCAAGCGCTGGCTGAGATTGTTGGCTTATCACCGCCCGCTTGCTTGAAGCGAGTGAAGCGCTTGAGAGAAGAGAGTGTGATTGTGGGTGATGTGTCTATCATCAATCCTGAGCTTACTGGCAGTAAGATGACTTTGGTTGTATCTGTAGAAATGGAACGAGATCGAGGGGACATCTATCAGATATTTCGCCACTCTATTTCGAAGGCTGCGGAAGTAACTCAGTGTTATCAAATTTCTGGTAGCTTTGATTTCATGTTGATTGTTACGGTTAAAGATATTCAAGCCTATGAGGATTTTGTGGAGCGGGTGCTGCGCAAAGACTTAAACATTCGAAAGTTTCACACCTCTGTATCAATGAGAACGGTGAAGTTTAGTACCGCAGTGAACTTAGATGAGTCATAAACGCTAGCTTGAAGATATGTGATGCATTGAGGTTTGTGAGGTCACTGGCTTATTTTTGTTTAAATAGCAGGCATTTACACAAAATGTGATGTTCACATTTTGTCATAACTTTAATAATTGTATATATTCCTCGCCTAAAATAATAATTAACAAAAGTTAATATAATGACTGTCAGCTCATCTTCTCAATCTCGTGAAACGCTTCTCAGCGAAAACGAACAACTTGTCTCGACTACCGACCTTAAAGGCGTTATTACTTACAGTAATGATGCTTTTTGT
Organism: Vibrio pomeroyi; assembly: GCF_024347595.1. Taxonomy (NCBI): domain Bacteria; kingdom Pseudomonadati; phylum Pseudomonadota; class Gammaproteobacteria; order Vibrionales; family Vibrionaceae; genus Vibrio; species Vibrio pomeroyi. The sequence continues at coordinate 969,024 of NZ_AP025507.1, forward strand.
CGCATCGCAGAATACAGCCAGCAAGAATTGCTAGGGCAACACCATAATATTGTTAGGCATGGCGATATGCCTAAGGCGGCGTTTGCCGACATGTGGGTAAACCTTAAGCAAGGTAAGGCGTGGCGCGGGATCGTAAAAAATAAGACTAAATCTGGTGGATATTACTGGGTTGATGCTTACGTTACCCCAATCTACGAGAGCGGCAAGGTGAGTGGTTATCAGTCTGTTCGTGTTAAACCGAAGAATGAGTGGGTACAGATTGCAGATAAGGCCTACCAAGGGTTATTGAAGGCTGAAAAATCTGGCCGCCAATGGTCATTACAGATCAATGATAGTGTTCGCTATGCTGTCTTATTGGGCTCTCTGGCTGCGCCTCTGATTTCAAATCTTGTCGAAGTAGGGCAAGTATCCCAATGGCTTCTTAGCTTGCTGCCTGTTTCTGCATTAGCTCTGCTTTTCCGACAAGAATTGATTGATACTCCTTTACAGCTGAAAAAACTGCAGTCGAAATTCGACAGTGTGAGCCGCCTGGTTTATTCAGGTAACAGCAAATTCTCAGTGGCCGATTTCCACTTAAAGCTGTTGTCTGCTCGAATTCGCACAGTACTCGGCCGCATGACCGATTCTGCAAAACCTCTGCAAGACTTAGCCGATAATCTGAATGCTACTTCGTTTGAAGTATCAGAAGCGCTAGATCAACAAACAAAAGACATTCTACAAGTGCGTGAAGCAACGGAAGAGGTTGAAGTTACGGCGAATGAGGTCTCTTCTCGTACTGAAGAAGCGCACCAGATTGTTGATGTGACTCTGCAAACCTGTGCGGGTGCTAAAGAGAGTATTAACCAAACTCACCGCAACCTTGAAAACCTAGCTTCACAGGCCGAGAAAGCGACACACACGACGTACCAGTTGAGCGACCAAGCACAGAGCGTCAGCAAGATCATGGAAGAGATCGGTGGCATTGCCGAACAAACCAACCTGTTGGCATTGAACGCTGCGATAGAAGCGGCGAGAGCGGGTGAACAAGGTCGAGGCTTCGCGGTTGTTGCCGATGAAGTCCGGGCGTTATCCGGTCGAACATCTAAGGCTACAGTTCAGATCAAAGAGAGCATTGATACTATGCTTGCAACGATTGAAGGCTGGCAAAAAGATATTCTGGCTAACAGAGAACAGACAGACGCGTGTGGCGATGTAGCAAAGGTAAGCTCAGAACGTTTATCGGAAGTTGAGAACCTGATGCAATCGATGAACGAGTTGATGCAGTCGGTAGAAAGCTCTGCGCATAAACAGCGTCAGCTATCGAGTGATGTAAACCTTCATATGCAGTCTATCGCTTCAACAGCTGAGCAAAACCTGGTTGCGACGCATTCTGTTAAAGACCATTCAACAGAGCTGAAAGAGCAAGTGAACGAGTTCTATCAACTAGCGAAGCGTTTTGAAGAAAAATAGCTCTCAAAGATAATTAGAATGAGAAATAAGAGAAAGCCTTGCGAAATTAGCAGGGCTTTTTTGTAGCTCAACGCTTCGTTTTGAAAATCTTTGAAACACAAATAAAACACCGTTCAATTACGGTTGGGTTACACTTCTACTATTCCAATCAAATTTTGAGTTACTGAGATGCGCCCCCTTATTTTTACCGTTTTTTGTTTCAGTCTTGTGAGTTTCCCAAGCTTAGCTTCAAAGGGTTCTCACTATCTTTATACGGGTTATCAGAACACACGAGTCAGTGATGATGGCTTTCAAGATTACTTTGAAGGCTCTTACAACAACTCAGGCAGTAAGCAGCTTTACGGCGGCTATTTCGGCGGCAATTATGCTGTAACGGATTCTCTGTTTGTTGGCTTCGACTCTTCAAAGACGACCCGATCTTCAACGACTTTGTCTGATCTGTCTATTCAGTTGGGCTGGTACCATTCGGTCACTCAACAGGTTGAACTGTACGCTTCTGGAGGCGTTAATTGGGTGAAACCTAAGAGACGCTCTTCGTGTCGCAATGACAGTATTCTTGACCCATGTAACAGGGAAACCAACAAAAACTACGATGAAGGGTTTATTGGTGAAGCAGGTGCTGTGGTTTCGATTAACGAACGTTGGTCGCTGCAACCATTTTACAGTTATACAGACACCTATGAACATGGTTTAAATAGCTTAGGGGTTGTGAGCTCGGTTAAGATTATCTCGTGGCTTTCCGTTGATGCTGGTTATGACTACACCTATAGCAAAAACCTAAAGCAAAACACGGTTCGAGTCGGCGCGCGGTTTAGTTTCTAGTCTTTAATCTCTAACAGACAACAGATACAAAAATGTATGGTCCGCCCCGTTATTGCAACTACAATTAAGTAATAACGGAGTTGGTTTGCGCTAATGTATTCGGAGTCCTTGTTGGGAGCACTAGCTTCCCAGCTCCACGATGATATCCGCGCCAGATTATCCTTAAAAAGCCTAAAGCATTGATTGCTATTTTTTGTGTCAGGTTCTTAATCTGGCCGATTGACCGTTTTTGTCATCACGTTCATTGGCGTTGCAAACTTGGTTATAGCTAAACAGCCTTAAAAGCTTGGCGGTGGTATAACACCGCCCAAGCTATCCTCACTAGCTTGTTGGCTAATGCGACTACCACTACATTAAATGGTTTGGTGGCTCGTAGGTTCGCAAGCCACTCTCCGAACACTTTCCCTGTCGTCTCTAGTCTAGAGAGTACAGCCCTTGCCCCATGGACAAACAGAGTTCTGAGGTGTTTATTCCCTCGTTTACTCATACCAAGTAGTTTGGTCTTTCCTCCCGTTGAGAATTGCCTTGGCACAAGCCCCAACCAAGCCGCCATCTCACGGCCATTGGTAAAGTTATTCGGAGAGCTTACATCGGCTATACACAATGTGGAGGTAAGATCGCCAATTCCAGGGATAGTTTTTAATAATTGAGCACTTTCATTGTTATTAACAATAGTTTGAAGCTTGTTATCTTGAGTTTTGATTTGTTCATTAAGGTACTTGTAATGTTCGTGGATAGATATCAATTCACATAGCAAGCTTTTTGGTAATGAGACTGTTTGTTCTGCTAACCATTGAAACAGAGACTTCATCTTTGCATGTCCTTTGGGAAAGCTAAGGCCGAACTCAAGTAAGATCGCCCCGATCCGCGACATAGTGGCAGTTCTCTCCTTGATATAACTATCTCTGACTCGATGAATCGCTGCGATGACTTGAGCCTCTTCACTTTTTACAGCTACAAACCTCATAGTCGGTCGACCCGCAGCCTCTGCGATCGCTGATGCATCAATGAAATCGTTTTTATTGCCTTTGACATAAGGCTTAACATACTGAGGAGGAATAAGTCGGGGTTGATGACCAAGTTCACCACACTTTCGAGCAAGCCAATGAGCACCGCCACAGGCTTCGAAAGCAATAGTTGTTGGTTCTATTTTACTAAGAAAGATTAAAAGTTGGTTGCGATTAAATTTACGACGAAGCACTTCCACTCCACAACGGTTATGTGCGATAGCATGGAAGCAATGTTTACCTAGGTCGATACCTAAAATATGAATAGAAGACATATGGTTCACCTCATTCTGAGAGCCTACTCTAAGCTTAAGGGCTTGAGAGTGAGGCGGACCATATAATTAAGCCCCGCATTTTCATGCGGGGCTTTCAGTATGCATCAACCCATTTTAAGGCGAGACAATTGAATCAAGATTAAGCTAGAAGCTCTTTTGCTGTGTTTACTACGTTTTCAGTAGTGAAACCGAACATCTTGAATAGCTCGCCTGCTGGTGCAGATTCGCCGAACGTTGTCATACCGATGATCTTGCCACCGAAACCAACGTACTTGTACCAGAAGTCAGCGATACCAGCTTCTACTGCGATACGCGCTGTAACGTCAGATGGAAGTACAGACTCACGGTATTCAGCATCTTGCTTGTCGAACGCGTCAGTTGCAGGCATAGATACTACGCGTACTTTCTTGCCTTCAGCTGTTAGTTCAGCAGCAGCGTTAACCGCTAGCTCAACTTCAGAACCTGTTGCGATAAGGATAAGCTCTGGCTTGCCTTCACAATCTTTCAGGATGTAACCACCCTTAGCGATGTTAGCTACTTGTGCAGCGTCACGATCTTGTTGTGCAAGGTTTTGACGAGAGAAGATTAGCGATGTAGGGCCATCTTTACGTTCGATTGCCAGTTTCCAAGCGACTGCAGACTCAACTTGGTCACATGGACGCCATGTGCTCATGTTTGGAGTCAGACGTAGAGAAGCGATTTGCTCAACCGGTTGGTGAGTAGGACCATCTTCGCCTAGGCCGATAGAGTCGTGCGTGTAAACTTGGATGTTCTGAACTTTCATCAGAGCAGCCATACGCATTGCGTTACGCGCGTATTCCATGAACATTAGGAACGTTGCGCCGTATGGTACGAAACCACCGTGCAGAGCGATACCGTTCATGATAGCTGTCATACCGAATTCACGTACACCGTAGTGGATGTAGTTACCAGAGAAGTCCGTTGCTTCAAGAGACTTAGAACCAGACCACATAGTCAGGTTAGAAGGCGCAAGGTCAGCAGAGCCGCCCATGAATTCTGGTAGCATAGCACCGAACGCTTCTAGTGCGTTTTGAGATGCTTTACGTGAAGCGATGTTTGCTGGGTTAGCTTGAAGATCAGCAATGATTTGGTTTGCTTTCTCTTCCCACTCAGCAGGTAGGTCACCGTTTACGCGGCGTTTGAATTCAGCTGCCAGCTCAGGGTATGCTGCTTCATAAGCTGCAAGTTTCTCGTTCCACGCTGCTTCCTTAGCTGCGCCTGCTTCTTTCGCATCCCACTCTGAGTAAACTTCCGACGGAATTTCAAAAGGACCGTGCTCCCAACCTAATTCTTTACGTGTTGCTGCAATTTCTTCAGCGCCTAGTGGTGCACCGTGACAGTCGTGCGTACCTGATTTGTTTGGAGAACCAAAGCCGATAACTGTTTTAGTACAGATTAGAGTAGGGCGAGGATCTGCTTTAGCTGCTTCGATAGCTGCGTTAATAGCATCAGCATCGTGACCATCTACTGCTGGGATTACGTGCCAACCGTATGCTTCAAAACGCTTAGGTGTATCGTCAGAGAACCAACCTTCAACTTCACCATCGATAGAGATGCCGTTGTCATCCCAGAAAGCTACCAGCTTACCAAGACCTAGCGTACCTGCTAGAGAACATGCTTCGTGAGAGATACCTTCCATCAGACAGCCATCACCCATGAATGCATAAGTGTAGTGGTCTACGATGTCGTGGCCTTCTTTGTTGAACTGTGCCGCAAGCGCTTTCTCAGCCATTGCCATACCAACAGCGTTAGTGATGCCTTGACCTAGAGGACCAGTCGTTGTCTCGATACCTGGTGCGTAACCGTACTCTGGGTGACCTGGAGTCTTAGAGTGCAGTTGACGGAAGTTTTTAAGATCTTCAATTGAAAGCTCGTAACCCGCTAGGTGAAGCAGAGAGTAAATAAGCATAGAGCCGTGGCCGTTTGAAAGTACGAAACGGTCGCGGTCAGCCCACTCAGGGTTAGATGGGTTGTGGTTTAGGTGAGAGCGCCAAAGAACTTCAGCGATGTCAGCCATACCCATAGGAGCGCCTGGGTGACCAGAGTTTGCTTGTTGTACGCCGTCCATGCTTAGAGCACGAATAGCGTTAGCTAGATGTTTGCGGTTCATAGAAACTTCCGAATAAAAATTAAGATAAACAAATTGATAAAAGTAGGGGAACTGAACGTTCCCCTATTTGAAATTGGTGAGAGTGATTACAGCTTAGCTGCAATCATGTCTTCTAGTTTGCCTTGGTCAACTGCGAAGTTGCGGATGCCTTCAGCTAGCTTCTCTACAGCCATTGCGTCTTGGTTGTGGTCCCATAGGAACTCAGCGTGAGTCATCGCTGCTGGACGCTCTTTAGTACCGTTAGAGTCGATTAGCTTTTCTACTACTTCGCCTTCTGCTGCTTCTAGGTCTGCTAGAAGTTGAGGTGCGATAGTTAGACGGTCACAACCAGCAAGTTCAAGGATCTCACCGATGTTACGGAAGCTTGCGCCCATAACAACAGTCTTGTAACCGTGGTCTTTGTAGTAGTTGTAGATATCTGAAACAGAGATTACGCCTGGATCTTCTGAAGCTTCGAAATCACGACCTTCTTTCGCTTTGTACCAGTCCATGATGCGACCTACGAAAGGAGAGATTAGGAATACGCCAGCTTCAGCACAAGCACGAGCTTGAGCGAAAGAGAATAGAAGCGTTAGGTTACAGTTGATGCCTTCTTTCTCTAGGATTTCAGCAGCACGGATGCCTTCCCAAGTAGAAGCCAGTTTGATAAGGATACGGTCGTTAGTGATGCCAGCGTCGTTGTACATTTTGATAAGTTGACGAGCTTTAGCAACGCTGCCTTCCATGTCGTAAGAAAGACGAGCATCTACTTCAGTAGAGATACGGCCAGGTACAACTTTCAGGATTTCTTTACCGATGTTCACGTTAAGCATGTCGCAAGTGTCTTGAACTTGCTGTGCTTTGTCATCGCTTTGCGCTTTAGCGTATTCGATAGAAGCATCGATTAGAGGTGCGTACTCAGCAATTTGAGCAGCTTTAAGAATTAGAGATGGGTTAGTTGTTGCATCTTCAGGAGTGTACTTGCTGATAGCTTCGATATCGCCAGTGTCAGCTACAACAGTTGTTAGTTTACGAAGTTGCTCTAATTTATTGCTCATTTTGATCATCCTATGTATCGCATAACACCTCATTAATGGGAGAGGTGTGGGCATTTGCAAGCTAACTAATGAAGTTCTCAATGGTTGTACCAGTGAGCCAAACTTACATTAATTTAAATTTTTCTCCGAACGAACATTTGCACAGAACATTTGATCGCTCGATGAGTAAATGATGTGGCCATATTTATCCGATCTAGCACCAAAGTCAACGGTAAATAGTCCTGTATGGTGACTTCAGTCAAATATATTTCGCTCTAGTAATCATGGGGTATGCTAGCAAACGTTTAACGGGCAGAGTGAGGTGAATTAATCAACAATAAAACCAAGGCTATCACCGTGAACAAATGTTCCTTGTTGTTACATATGTTCACGGTGTAAACTTGTGTATCACTTGCTAATGCATCGAACATTTGTTCTCAAAGCAGGTAAAATAATTGTTAAATATAGGTTGCGTGGTATATGAGTAAGAATATCCAAGATGTTTCCGAAGAAAACACTGATCTCCTCACTGAAGTAGCAGTTGCTTATTATCAGGATGGCGCGACACAAGAAGAGATCTCCAAAAAGTACTCTATCTCTCGTGCAAAGGTTGGTCGAATGCTCAAACAAGCACGCGACGAGGGTATTGTTGAGATCACCGTGAAATACCACCCCGTATTCAGTGCCAAGATAGAACAACGCCTGATTGAGCGCTTTGGTGTGAAACGTGCACTTGTGGCACTAGACCAACCAAACGAAGAGAAGCAGCGACTCCAAGTTGCAGGCTTAGTGTCTAACTATCTAACCAGTACACTGAAAAACGGCATGGTGGTGACAGTGGGACAAGGTCGAAACGTATCGTCTGTTGCTCACCATACTGGTGTAATTACTCCTCGTGATTGTAAATTCGTGTGTGGTATCGGCGGTATACACCCAAGAGGCGGTATGTTTAATGCCGACCATATATGTAGACAGCTAGCCAAAAAGTACGGTGGCTCGTCTGAAACCTTGTATGCGCCCGCTTATGCAGAAAACAAAGCGCAAAAAACCGCATTCATGGAAAACAGCACCGTTAAGCAAACACTCGATCTAGCCCGAAAGGCTGACGTTGCTTTGGTCGGTATTGGTGACATGAGTGAAAACAGCTACATGGTCGACTTAGGTTGGTTTACTGCAGGCGAGGTTGTTCAATCTCGCTTATTACAAGGTGTGGTCGGTGACTTTGCGGGTTACGACTTTTTTGATGTACACGGCAAAGCAGCAAACACAGTAATGAGTGACCGAGTTATCGGCTTAGGTTTAGAAGAGTTTCGCCCAATAGCAGAAGTGATCGCCATCGCCGCCGAGAACAGTAAACCATTAGCTTTGTTGGGTGCACTAAGAACCGGCGTAGTAGACGTGATTGCGACTAGCGTAAGCAATGCTTTAACGGTTCTTAACTTGGATGAGCAGATGAAATAGGTGTAAATGAGCTATTTTTATTTCCCTTCCTAATTAAATAAAAATTATATTTAACTAAACTATCAATTAACCTGTGAGTAGGATGCTAATATTTTAAATAATACAAATAATTTTTAATGTGATTTTATTTGGTTATAAACATTATTTATAACCAAATCAATCATAAATAATATTTATAGGTTTAGTCGGAAAGTTAATTGGTTAATATAAATCACCATTGATAAAGTCTCGTTTCATTTAATAAACGAATTATCTATTTCAAGATTATTCGCACAACGAGACTTTTATAATGAGGATAAAATTAATTTGTACAGTTATGACGGCAGTCATTGCTGCCTTTTCTGTACAAGCGACCACTTTACCTGCGCCAACTTGGCATATGATGACTTTTATTGATGGCAGTACAAAAGAGCTGCGATTAATGGGGTCACAACATATGTTTTGGTACCAAGACCATGATGGACACCTGTATATTCAGGATCCAGATAATCAATGGTATTTTGCTAAATATGTAATGAGTGATAACGGGGTAGGAACGGTTATTTCAACGGGTGTACTGGCTTCGAGTGGCGCTGAGGTCCCCATTGAATCAAACATCAAAAATTTAAAAATCGATCCAATACACGTCAATGAATCTTTTGACTCGCCGGCTGCAAACCACAAAAGATTTACTCCGAGACAAAGGCAACGATCATCATTATCTAGTACTTCGAATAAAAAGATCACTGAGCAGGCTCTGTTGGTTGTACAAGTCAGTTTTTCAGACGAACAGATAGAGAATGATTTTCAGTCGACGATATTTGGTGAAAATCAGCAAAGTGTTCAAGATTACTTTCTTAAAAATAGTTACGGGAATTATAAAGTTGTTCCAGCGAAAGAAAGTGAAGGGACTAAAAACGACGGTGTTATTAATGTCACGTTGGACATAGATCACCCTAATTGTCATTCCAAATCTGAAAGTAACTGCCAAACTAAACTCAATAATGTGTTCAAAAAAGCTTATGAAGCACTAGACGTTGATTTTAATCTTTCTCAATACGACTACAACAATGACGATAGTATTGCTCCTCAAGAGCTGTCCGTCATGTTCGTCTTTGCGGGTAATGACAAGTCAAGTGGTACACAAAAAACGCCTACGATTTGGCCGCATAAGTTTGCCCACAGAACTGTCGAGATAGATGGAAAGCGCATTAGCGCATATTGCCTCTTCGCAGATTATCAGGATGATCATCAATCGACCATGGGGGTTATTGCCCACGAGCTTGGGCATTTGATGTTAGGGCTACCGGATTTATATTCTTATAAGCATGATGGTTCAATTGGGCATTGGGGGCTAATGGGAGGCGGAAGCTGGGGAAGTAAACCCAGTGATCAATATGCCGGAGAAACGCCGGTTAACATGTTGGCATGGAGTAAAGAGGCATCCGGATTTTTAAAGCCGAAAGTACTCTCCAATACCGGTCGTATCGAAATAGACACTATAAAGGGCGAAGGAGTTATTCACCTTGATCCTTACCTTAAACAATTTGGACCGCGTGCTTACGTTGAAAACAGACGTAAAAGCAATTATGACCAAGCGCTTCGTGGCGAAGGTTTGTTGATTACAGCTGTGAATATCGATAATCAATTCAACAGTTCAGGTCCGATGCAAGTACAGGTATTCCAAGCCGATGGAGAGGGGTTACTAGAGAGCGGTTTTTCTTCTGGAGATACTGGTGATGTATTTCCTGGTAGAGACTCGGTTACCAACCTCTCGGATGATTCAGAACCTTCCTTAACAGCGATTACTGCTGGTAGAAAAACAGATATCACAATAACTAATATTTCTAGCGATGATGCCAAAGCGAGTTTCTCTCTTTTGGTTCCAAACTCAAACAATAAATCGTCTTGGGTCACTTCTTTCGGAAGAACCTACCCACGTTATAACGCAAATATTAATGTTCTTGGCTTCCCTATAGATGTTGTCAAAGGAAACCAAGATATTGCAGGAATACATTTTTACGCGAAAGCAACGAGCGTCGCGATGCCGATGTTTTATCGTCTAGTCGAATACCCATACCAATCCAGATTTGGCAATGCAGTTATTGATGAGAGTGCCGCTCGATTGTTACACCGAGGTGTAGCTCAGCAAGACGGTGGACAAGTCATTTTTGATGAGAAGATCAAGCTTGGCTTGGGCTCAAAGCTGATTGTGTTAGAGATTGAAAATGGTACTCCGGAATACTCTACTCAGTTTTTGGACGCATATTTAGGAGATGGACAAAGAAAAAAGCAATTTTCAGGTACGATTTCTGATTATAAAACGCAAGGCTTGGGACGCGGGTTCGGGCAGAACTTCCCTTTTGCACTGCTTTTTGAATTACCAACTACAGCCCAACCTATTGCTGTCGACGATAAGATTTCTACCGATGAAGACATTCCTTTTCTGCTTAACCTACTAGCGAATGATATCAACTTACCCAAGCCAAATAATTATTCAATTGAAATCGGGCAAAAGCCAACAAAAGGCGTGATAAAAGGTGAGACATATTACCCTTTAGCTAATCAGTTTGGTCGTGACAGCTTTACGTATCGTCTGGTAGATGGGCGAGGAGAGGAGACGGACTTTGCGCGTGTAGACGTTGATATTAAATCAGTGAATGATGCTCCCGAGTTAACGCTCGATAGATCAAATGCCAAGTCTGAGCCTGGTGAAACGGTGATATTCAAGGTCACTAATATTACAGATGTCGATTCTTCAGAGCATCAAATAACTTGGTCTCAAGTTCAAGGTCCAAGGCTGTCGCTGAGTGATTCACAATCTAAAGTACTTAAAGTAACAATCCCTAGTGATGCTGCCGAAGGGGAGCAATATAGCTTTGTCGTTCTAGTGCAAGATTCATTAGGAGGTTATGCAAAGCAATCTGTAGTGGTTGATGTGCGAAGAACGCAAGCATCATTATTAGGCACTAAATCGCTACAAGTAAAATATGGAGATGTAATCGATCTAATCCCTAATATTAATGAGGAGGTTTACACATTATATATATTGGACTCTCCACGTAATGGTATTGCAAAAATTATAGATAGTAAGATTATTTATAATGCACCCGCTCAACGTAAGTTAGCTTTATATGACACTATTAAATATAGGGTTTTATCTGCCAATGGAGGCGAATGGATAGGTTCGTTTGATATCGAGGTGTTACCGAATATTTCAAATGAATCTGCTGTAACAGCAACTCAAAGCGACTCGTCAGGAGGAAGCTCCTCACTGCCTCTTATTCTTATGTTGTGCTTGCTTCTTCGGTTACGACAGCTCCGATAAAATAACGTGAAATGAAAGAGCTATATTTTTAGCTCTTTTTTATTCGCCTACAAACATGAGTCAGCGAAAAAATGGAATGATTTGTCGCATTTCTGATTCTGGACTTACATTAATAGGTGTTTAGTTTCATTTGAGTGCAACATTGATCACAAAAATGGACAATGGTTCAATTGAGTGACTTTCGAGCTTTAGCATTATAAATGATGAATATTTACATAAATTTCAACGATTTTCGGTAATCAAAAGGTGGTGGGTGCATAGGTTTTAGTTATAATTGTGTTGACTGTCATTTGTCCGGGGAAGGTGTTGTGTAAGGACTTTGGTACGAGAATGGCACACAAAATATGTTGTTTGTAAAAGCACATAGGGATTTGTGAATCAGTTGTTGGTCGCGATAAATGTATTTATTTGTATAGGTGCATATAAACATTATTTATGAGTATATAAATAATGTTTTTTTGTATCTGTATGACACTATTGTTACTTTTACGCTGATTTTTAATAAGAATAATTAATAAAAGAACGCAACATCGGGGTAGTTTGCACCATGAAAAACGTCAACAGGTCTATCGACGTCAAATATTTAAGAACATTTTCACACGTTGCTAAGCACAAAAGTTTTACTGCGGCCGCTGAGTCTTTATTTATGACACAGCCTGCGGTATCTCAACATATTAAAAAAATAGAAAGTACAATCGGGGCAAGTATTTTCGATAGAAAAGAAGGATTTTTACTCACTAAACATGGAAAAGTATTACTCGATTATGCAGACCAAACAATGTCTATGTACGAAAAGTTGTTTGAAGATCTGGAGAAGGTAGAATTAAGAGATCAATTCAATATAGCGATTGCCGAATCATTTTGTTTCGATATGGTTGAGCGTGTAATCAATGAATTTAGAATGTTGAACAATATAGATTTGTCCATAAACAGTTTTACGAATTCTTCTCTATTGGACTCTTCTCGTTATGATTTAATATTCACGATGGATCGGATTTCACAGGAGAATGGAAAGTCCTATCAACTAAAGACGGTTAATTACGTTATCGCACATTCAAATTCTCTTGACCCACATGAGTGTTATCCACAGAGAGTTGTATTTTGTAGCTCTCTACCCAAGTCCTATGTCCAAGAGCTACTTAACGACTATAATATTGATTCTTCACATGTGACCAGTTGGGTAAAAACAAGCTCATGTCAGTTCCTGAAAAATGAATTGGATACAAATGGTACTATTTTAATTTTTCCTGAGTGGGCTGTATGTAATAATAATTGTAAGACAATACCGTTACGTCAAAAAGTGAACATGTATGTTTGGTGTAGTGACGAAATTTCACAAGAGTTAGAGACGCTAGGTATTAAAGATAAGATTCAGCAACTATTTCAAATTAGTGACATTTCGACGCCTGAGCTGAAACATAGTATTATGTAATTAGTTTGATAATATTGATACAGTGCTAAAAATGAAACAACTTAGAGCAATAGGCATCCCGTAAGGGATGCCTTTTTTATAGCTATCAACCCCCGCGACTTTTCCTATAACGTACATGATGGAAACTAAGACACCACCAAGAAACCCTATAAAAATCAATGTCATTGTAACCAGTTCTGGTTGTATGCCAATGATTAATGCAAAAAGTAACTTCACATCCCCAGCCCCAATTACTCCGAGATACCAGAGTATAAAAAATACTATGAAGCACAATGCTGCTGTGGGTAATGATGACATCAAATAACCGTTATATAACGCGACGAAAATACTAAATGCTAAAGCTATTTTATTGAGGTTGTTTGGTATTTTTCTATACTTCCCGTCAAAAAAACATACAAAAAGTAATATTGAGAAATTTACAGAAATTAAGGTGGAGTAAATTAATAAATCTATATTCATAAATATAGAGTATAGATAATTATTAGCTATATCAACATAAATTGGATTTCTGATTCTTATATCAATATAAGAATAGCTTATATTGGTAAGATAAGTTTATGTTATGTGTGCATAATAACTATTAATTGGATGTATATTTTAATATCGAGTAGATTTCATTTCGCAATTTCAATGAGACCCAAGGTCGATATACTTTTAGAGGATTACTATGTACTACCAAACTTTAGCAAAACTGGCTGAACTAAAAATGAAGTTCGAAGATGATATTCGCGGAGTTACTGCCGTGGAATATGCAATTATTGCTGTTGTAATGTCGGCTTTAGTATTAGCGGCATTTCAAACTGATACGCTTAAAGATGCTATCACTGGTGCATTAGGTAAAGTGACAAGCAATTTGAAAGGTGCTACTGCTACTCCTACTAAGTAAAGGTAGCTAAACGGCCACTAAAAATAATATATTAAGGGGCTTTTGCCCCTATTTTAGGCTTAATATGAACAGAATTATCATTCTTCTTCTTGTTGCTTTATCTATTTTTTCTACATTGATTTATATCAATTCCAACTATATTTTAGATAATGAAGAACCGCAGGAAGTACAGCAAAAGGAAGAACCCAAAGTCAGTATTTTAGTTGCTCAGACAGCAATTAAACGTTCTCAACCGTTGGCTCCTAAATTTTATGACAAGAAATTTGTTCATATATCTGACTTAGATGGTTACTACTATACGTTAGAAGATGACCTTATTGTTGAACCTGGTGCACTATTTAAAGAAGACATCTCTGAAGGTACTTACTTAACACAAGATATGATCTCTAACCCTGGAGATAGAGATTATATGTACCTGTCACTAAATGACGGTGAATTACCTTATTTTTATGAAGTAACCGGTATTGGAGTGGTACAAACCGCAACGCTTACCCCCGGTGACAAAGTGAGCTTCGTTTCCACAACTTCTTCAAAATCAAACCTCGTTGAGAATGGATATGGTGATATCGGTGATCTCGTTAGTCGAGTGATTATTAGTGGAGCTCGCGTTCTGCATGTAATAAAAGGCAGTGAAGATACTGACTCTGAAGATGCCGAAGATAAAAAATACAGTTTAGTTATTGCATTAAATATGCGCAGTGTTTTGAAACTCGAAATGGCTCAAAAAATCGGTGATGTGAATATCATTCCATCAGAAATCGAGAATCGCTATTTATCTATTCGCAGCAGTGACCTTTTAGAAACTCAGTTCGGTGTTAGAGAATTACGTGGTAAGGAATAACATGACTTTAAAGAACAAAAATATAGCCTTGCTATTGTGCGGGATTCTTTCATGCCCATTACTCGCATCAGAGTTAATGAACTTGGATCAAGGCGCTGCGAAAACGATTAATTTGAAGCGACAGATATCAACAGTATTTGTGGCGAATCAAGAAATAGCTGACTACAAAATCATCGATGAAAATAAGGTTGTGGTTTACGGCGTTGGCCAGGGCACTACTTCAGTGATTGTTTATGATCGAGGTGGAAACGAAATTTATAATGCTGAATTGGTGGTTAACCAAAGTTTAAGGTTGCTGAAGCAAACGCTCATTGCTCGATTCCCCGATGAAAGCGTTGTGGTTTCCAATGTCGGTGATCAAGTGGTCTTAGACGGTATAGTTGGTAGCGAAGAGATCAAACAAAAGATTAATCGACTTGTCGGGGAAATGCTGAAGAAAGATCGTCGCCGTGCAGCTTATGAATTAAAGGATGCAGACGGTGAAGCTGTAGACGAGCTAGAGTACACGGCAAAGTACAATTACGACCAGGTAATTAATAACTTAAAAGTTCTCACCACTGAACAAATTAACGTTAAGCTAACGGTTGCGGAAGTCTCAAGTTCTTTTCTTACTGAGCTAGGTGTTACCTATAGTGATAGTGGTGAGCCGGGCACCTTTGTTAATAAGCTCCTTGATTTTACGGCTCAAGACATTGTTTCTGTTATCTCTGCAAGTGGTGATGACAAAATCGGTCGCGTATTGGCAGAACCCAACCTTTCTGTTATTTCGGGTGAACAAGCCAGTTTCCTTGCTGGCGGTGAAATTCCAATTGCGGTACGAGACGAAGACGGCATTACTATTTCCTACAAAGAATACGGCGTTAAGTTAGCCATGGTAGCCAAGGTTACTGACACGGAAAACATCCGCTTAACCTTGATCCCTGAAGTCAGCTCCATTGATGAATCGAACAAAACAACGACGGGTCTAATCTCAGTCCCTTCTTTGCGAACTCGACGAGCTCAAACAACGGTTCACTTGAAAGACGGTCAAAGTTTTGTACTAGCGGGGCTTTTGACATCAGAAGAGCGTGAATCGTTAACCAAGATTCCAATTTTGGGTGATATCCCAATCTTAGGTGCCCTTTTTAGTCACACTTCCACAAACCGTTCTAAAACTGAATTGATCATAGTTGCGACCGTTAATCTGGTTGATCCCGTTGAGCAGGAACAAGTCAAGTTGCCAAGTTTTAGACGCACAAGTGACCTTGAACGATTGCTAAGAATAGATCTCTCAGATCTCGATGAGCCGGAGCTTGAAAACACGATAAACCAAGGAGGGTTCAACTAATGAGATGGATCGTTATTACTTTAATCGCTTTGATTGTTTCTGCTTGCACCCACGTTGATACATCCAACTCTAGTGTGATTGAGCAACTAGAAGAGCGTTTTGAATTTGATATGGCGAATGGTGAAGATTCAATGTCTCGCTCTGTGGCTTTTATCCGAGAACTCAATGCAAGAGAACCGAAAGCAATGTTCTACGTTAAGTATAAGCCTGATGCGAGTGAGTTTATCGCTAAGTTACGCGATAGATTCAAATCAGAATCTATTGCGAAAGACCGTTATAAAGTGGAGCTTGCTGATAATGACCAAGAGAAAAATATCCTGATCATAGGCCGATATGTCCGAATTAAAAGCAGTGATTGTGGAGTGATGGTGTTCTCGCAACGAGAAGATTATCAATTTGGTTGTAGTGTTGAGCATAACCGAAACATCAGCTTGGTTAACCCAATTAAGAAGGCGAAATAACTATGGACTTGGATATCTTGTTTCGTAATTCGTCTTCGAAAATGAAGTCGACAGTTGAGGCTACCGATCTGATCGTTTCAGACGATAGCGCCTTAACTGAATCGATCAATGATCTATATGCGATTGAAGGATTCCCAAAACCGCTTGAAGTCACTGATATTGATTTAGATGGTGTTTGGAATCAGTCAAACATCAAGCTTAACCATGTTGTGCTCGATCTGCGAAGTGCTTCTAATGTTATTGAACAAGTCTCCGAGATTTCGATTCGTTTAGACGTGAATATATCTTTGCTCGTCCTATGCGACGTCGACTCTATAAAGCTGCGCAATCAAGTGCATGCTTTAGGTGCGACTTATGTGTTATGGGATCCAGAACTTGATGCGTTACTTGCGGCAATTAAAACGACGCAAGAGGGAGAAAGTGCTGTAAAGAAAACTCGCGTTGCTAAACGTATATTGGTTTTAGGAACCAAAGGTGGAATTGGTGTGTCTTGCATAAGTTCCGTTTTAGCGCACTCCTTAGCAGAGCAAGCGAATTTAAAGACACTGCTAGTGGATCATGATTCCGGAGCGCTAAACAGCGATATTTATATTGGTGTAAAGGGCTTGAAAGCCAAGCACAACAGCATTGATTTAAATCAGATCGATATCGACAGTGCGATAGCAAGAACCTATGTGCATGGTGTTAAAGAGAAGCTAGATTATTTGGTTCTCGAGAAGAATGTCGCTTGTCTTTCTGATCATGCATCTACGTTGTACAACCTTTCCAATCAACTGATTGATCAATATAACTTTATTATCGATTCAGCGCCGCTGTCTTGCTACGAAGAGATGCACGATCAGGAGTTATCAGATAAGTATCACCGTATCTTTATTGTTTGCGAACCTTCGGTCTCTTCATTGCGTTCATATAACTCGTTGAAAAAGAAGATCGGCAAATCTGAACACCAGGTTATTTTCAACCTGAATAGGCCCGCGAAGGATTTCATGGTGACACTTGCAAGTGCGAAAGAGCGGATCAAAGCCAAAGATAGCATTGATTTTATGTATGAGCCGTCATTAGAAAAGACAGTGGTTCAGCAAGGGATTAATGAGTTGCTTAAGTCTAAGTCATCGACGGCCGTTTTGAGCATGGTTGCCACGTTAACAGGCAAGAAAATTAAAACCAAATCACGCTTCAGTTTGTTTAGAAAATGAATCAATTAAAAGAAATCTACATCCAACTTCGGGATGAAATCTTCGATGCGTTGGACGCAGCGACACTTGTTGAAATAAGCAATCAAGAGCTAGAAGAGCAGCTTAAAGATTCAGTCAATATTCTTATTGATAAGAAGCAGTTGCAAGTGAGCTCATTGAAACGTGTCGATTTAGTCAAAGCATTGCTCGATGAGTTGAAAGGCTTAGGGCCACTTCAGGCATTAGTCGATAACGATGATATATCGGATATTATGATCAACGGGCCATCGGATATATTCATTGAAATCAATGGCAAAGTTGAACAGTCTCCGATTCAATTTGTAAACGAAAAACAGCTCAACACTATTGCTAAGCGAATTGCTTCAAATGTGGGGCGTCGTATCGATGAATCTAAGCCGCTTTGTGATGCACGTTTGATGGATGGCAGCCGTGTCAACATCGTGATACCTCCACTTGCAATCGATGGAACTTCTATCTCTATTCGTAAGTTCAAAGAGCAGAAAATTAAGCTTGAGAACCTTGCAGAGTTTGGTGCTATGTCAGTTGAGATGGCTAAGCTTTTGTCCATTGCGAGCCATTGTAAATGCAACATATTGATATCAGGTGGTACGGGTTCAGGAAAAACAACGCTACTCAATGCATTGTCTGGGTTTATTGGTGAAACGGAACGCATCGTTACTATTGAGGATGCAGCTGAATTGCAGCTTCAAAAACCTCACATTGTGAGACTCGAAACGCGACAAGCAAGTGTAGAAGGGACGGGAGAGATTACCGCTCGAGACCTTGTGATTAATGCCCTTCGTATGCGTCCTGACAGAATCATTGTTGGTGAGTGTCGTGGTGGAGAGGCCTTCGAGATGCTTCAAGCGATGAACACGGGCCACGACGGGTCGATGTCCACATTGCACGCCAATACACCGCGAGATGCGATTGCTCGTACAGAGAGTATGGTGATGATGGCTACCGCCAGCCTGCCGATATCGGCAATACGTAGAACTATCGTCAGCGCAGTCGACCTTATCGTTCAGGTAAAGCGTCTCCATGATGGTAGCCGTAAGGTGATGTACATCTCTGAAATTATCGGAATGGAAGGAGATAGCGTGGTGATGGAGGACATTTTCCGTTACGAAGCTAGTTCCAATTTCAAAGATGGCAAGATGGAAGGTGAGTTCCGAACGCCTGGTTTATCCACACGTTCTGTCATTTATGAACGCGCAAAATTCTTTGGTTTAGAACAAGCGGTAAGGGAGATCTTTACATGACCTTAATCCTGATTGCGTCATGGAGTGCTTTGTTAGTTTACTTCCTTATCCATCGCTCTCGCCAAGACAAAAAGCTGAGTAGTTTGATTGAAATGGAAGCTGAATTCGAAGGGGTAAAAGGCGTTCGCTCGGTTATCGATTCGCAGCAGTTTGAAGAGAGTTATAAAGCTAGGCTTAGGAAAAGTTACAAGAAGATAATAAAGGTCTTCCAGCCCAATATGTCTTTGAAGCTGATCCTATTTATTAGTGTGTCGGCATCAGCGGTTTATGCCATTAACGAGTTTTTCTTACGTCAGGATTACGTTGTTTGCTTGATTATTGTTGAGCCTATTTTGTTCTTCGTTTTTTACAACAAGCTAAAGCAACGGCAGATGGATCGTTTTAAAACAAACTTTCCGGATGCTTTGAATATCTTGAGCGGAGCCGTCTCATCAGGCCAAAGTATTATTCATGCGTTCGAGTATGTAGGTAAGCAGCTTGATAATGAAGTAGGCAAAGAGTTCAAGTTCATGGCTGAGCGTTTGCTTATTGGTGAAGACCCTGATGACGTGCTTGAACGCAGTAGCAATACGTTTCCTTACTTAGAGTACTTTTTCTTTGCCTCAACGATACGAATCAATTTAGCTCGAGGCGGTCAGCTCAAAGATGTTATCAATAAGATTAACCGACTTATGTTTGACTCTAGAGCCGTTGAGAAAAAGAAAAATGCATTGACCTCTGAAGCGCGAGCTTCGGCAAAAATCATTGCTTGTTTACCAGTTATATTCTTGATCATTCTAAAATTTACTAGCCCGGAGAATTATAGCTTCGTTATGTTTGAGGAAGCAGGGCAGCCGATTTTTTATTACGTTCTAATGAGTGAATTATTAGGTTTCTTTTGCATTTGGCTGATCCTGCGAGGTGTCAATTAATGGGATTTGAAACGGTTTTAATTTGGGGCGTGATATTTGTTATATCGATGGTGTTAGCAACCTATTGCTTGCGTTTCTGGGATAACACGAGAGCAAATATAGAAACTCGTAAAATAATTGGCTCAACACGCGAAGAGAAAAAAAGAACGGATTTATTCAAGGCTCTTTTATCTCGAATTAGTTTCAATAAAGACGAAACAAAACGAAAGTTAGTCGCAGCGGGTTTTTATAGTGATTTCCTCGCGGATGCCTATTACTTATTAAAAATCATCCCTTTTAGTATTTGCCTAATATTAATCGGCTTTGACTTTTATAACGGAGAAACAGAGGTGATATTCGCTCTGTTATATCTTCTTGGGGCTTTGTTGGCGTTTGTCATCGCGCCAGATTCCTATGTGTCGGCTCGAGGTAAAGCCAATATTAAGCACATCAGTTCAAGGTTGCCTTTTTTACTTGACCTTATGAATGTGTGTGTTCACACCGGCATGACAATCGAGTCCAGTTTGGAGTACTTGGCCAAGGAACTTCACTCGGTAGACAGTAACCTTGCCCATGTTGTCAGAGTCACAGTGGAGCGGTCGCGCTTAGTCGGATTAGAGAAGGCATTAGAGGAGTTTTATGAGTTTGTGCCTACCAGTGAATCGCAGAGCTTTGTGATGACCATGGTGCAAAGTCTTCAATTTGGCTCATCTGTTGGCCCTGTACTGGCTACGTTAGCGACGGATATTCGGGAACTTAATATGATGGACTTGGAAGAACGGATTGGAAAGATGGGGGCAAAAATGTCTATTCCATTGATCGCTTTTATCATGGTTCCGATTGTTGTTCTCATTGCGGCCCCAGGTATTTTAAGGATGTTGATGTGATAAGAAAATTTGTATTAGTCGTTATTGCTATGGTTCTAGTTTCTGGTTGTACAGCCGTTAATAACCAACTTGATACTAAAGAGCAATTGCTTATTGGATCGGGGGATTCGCAGAAGCTCATTGAGTTTTATAAGGCAAATATACAATCCGACCCTGTATATAAAGTCAAACTTGTTAATTTGTATTTAGACCTTAAAGATATTAAATCGGCTGAGCTATATAGGAATACCTACAGTGACAGTGACCTTGATGATCCGGAATATATTTTAACCAGCGCTCGAATTTACTATCAGAAAAAGAACTTTGAGCGCGCATTAGAAGAGTTAGACAAGTATAGAGATGAAGGCGGAGCTGAGTATGAGTACCAACTTCTAACCGGAAAAATACTAGCTCAGCAAAAACGATTTTCTGAAGCAATTGAACATTTCGAGGAAAGTCGCAAACAAGGCGCTTCAGACAGAGAGGCTGGTAACAATATCGCTGTTGTTAAAATAATGCAGTCTGATTATTTGGGCGCGACAGACATTTTATATGACCTTTATCTTTCAAATCCGAATGATCAGAGAGTGAGTTCTAACTTAATTCTCTCTTCGGTTAAGTCGCAGCGACCGGATATCGCATTGGAAGTTCTGAAACATTCGAATAGCGATGAGCAAGCTCACAAACAGCTATCTGCATTAATGAGGTCAATATCTAAAAGCAAAGGGAAGAAGACCATGACACAGTCAACGATAGAGATGGAACAACAGCTTATAGGTTCCCAAGCTCACTCTGGTAGTTTTGTAGCACCGACATCGCGAGTCAGCAAATTGGATTCGACTGCAGGGTTTCAAACATCTAAACACAGTGTGGATGGTTCTGTACTCGACCCTAGAAAGCTGAAACCCAATGCAAAACCTATTTATCGAGTGCAAGTATTAGCGACGTACACTGCGATTCCTTCGGACTTTCTGAACTATCTAAAAACAAACTATGGCTCTGTCTATTCGTATACACATGGCTTGTGGAAGCGCTATTGCATCGGTGATTTTAATGACCTAGACGAAGCTAAAGCTTTCTTAGATAGCATTGATATAAAAGGGGCATTTGTCGTTGATTACACCAAGAAAAGGTATGTCCGTCTATGAGGTCGTTTAAACGCAAGCAAAAGGGGTCTTTGACGGTTGAAGTCGCGATGGGGATACCAATCTTTCTGGCTATTGTTTTTGGATGGGTTGAGATCTGTATTCTGACTTTCTCCATGAGTATGACTGATCACGCATTAACGACGGCGGTAATGCGAACCAAAAAAGCGGGTGACTCGAGCAGTAGCCAATCCATTAACTATGGGCAAATGATTAAAGACGAGTTGAATAAAGCGGGAGGTTCTTTATGGAGCAACGTAGTTAAAGAGGGGAGTGTTGTTATTCATGTTAACTATTTTCGAGACTACGAAGGATTTTTGAAATGCACGGATACTTACGCTTCTGCTGATAAGTGTCCAGATAAGAAAGATGAACCTGAAGACATGGCATTGGCTGTTTACGCTTTGGAATACACCTATGATCCGATTGTATCGATATGGTTCCCGGATATGCCTATCAAGCGTGAAATTATCACTATTCAAGAATATGAAAGATGTTCATTCAAAATTGGTCAGGGAGCGGGTTGTGCAAGTTAAACAAAAAGGTGCATTTGCTGTTGAGTTGGCGATGGTTTTGGTCTTTGCGTCAGGGATCTTTGTTGTTGTCGTGAACCATATGCTAGCCATCAATAAAAAGGGTCAACTCGACAGAGCTTCTTATTCATTGACCACTATCTTTGCTGAACGAAAACAATTGTTTAATGCCAATATGGATATTTGTGCGGGTGACTGTCGAAAAACAGAACACAACGCGTTTGTGATTGCTTCTGCTTCGATGAAACGAATGATTCCAAACTTTGATAAAACCAAATTTGGGATGCGTATTGACGAGATAAGACTTGAAGAAACGGCTTTATCCGGAGGGAAAGTGAATTATCGAAGGGTTCAAAAGACTCTGACCAAAGGGAGCATACACGGATGTGACTTTCCAGACATGGGCGATATCACCAAAGAAAAAGCGATAGAAATACTTCCTGTCACATCTCGAGGCCGCCGATTACCCATGTATCAGGTGTCTCTTTGTTATGAAATCCCAACTAATTTGATTGGGATCGCCAACGGAGAGGTTTTTCGGCTTGTAAGTACATCTTATTCATTTGCGAGGGTTTAAGGTGAAGTCGATAAAGAAAAACCAAGGTGTCGCAGGTATTTTGTTCGTTGGTCTATTGCCAATGATGGTTATTTTCATGGCATTTTCGATGCAGATGTCTCAACAGATGCTAGCACATACAAGGTTATTAGAAGCCGCAGAGGTTGCCAGTTTAGCACTTATTGCGAGCCCTAAAGAGGACGAAGAAAAGAACGTAAAGTATGCACGCTATTTAGTCGATAGATACGTTGTTGATAACACAGATGATGTTGATGTTGCGGTGTATACAAGTAAGTGTGAGTACAAAGATGGCTGTGTTCAAGCTAGTGGTGAACTCGCTCCGTTTAGTGACTTTGTGGTGAGTGCGACTGCCAAATATACGTCTTGGATCGCGTACGAAGAGATGAACTTAAAGCCAGAGTTTTCGGTGAGCGGGCGCGCAGTTACGCGCAAGTATCTCCCTCAGCCAGTTGATGTCTACTTTATCGGTGACTTTAGTGGTTCTATGACTTACTCGTGGAAGGACGGAAAAATGAAACTCGATGTTGTAAAGGAAACCATTAAACGAGTCGTCGATGACATTGAAGAGTTTAATACGGAAGAAAAGAGCCGAGTTGCTTTGCTCGGGTACAACCCGCTCCATGTTAAACAATCTGATGAGATAGTAAGACTTAATGCTTATGGTTATCGTGCTTCATGGCGAAAGAAATATGCTTATGACTACGCTCGGAACTCTCCTGCGACAACGGTTAGACGAATGTTTGATAAACCAACTTTGTATAATGAGATCATTGAACCATCGTATGGAATGAGTAGATATCAAGTAGAGAGACTTTATAAGCGAAACAATGATTTTGATGATGACTACAAGTTTTATGATATTCCACTGACTGAAGACTATGACAACTTTCGAGCTCAGTTGATGAGCGCTCAGTTGAAAGCTGGTGGAGGCACCTCTTCTTGGAACGGGATCATTGCCGCTGCGCAAGAAGCCAATAAGGCCACCAACCTTAATCCTGAACAAGTGTTTATTGTGTTATCCGATGGTAGCGACAACGACAAGACTTATTTACAGAAGTTGGTGGATCAGGGGTTATGTAAAAAGCTGCGATCAACCATTTCAGCGAAACGAAATCGTTTCCAGAGTAATGCCCCAACTGAAGCCGAGAAAACCAAAGTCACGATGGGCGTTATTGGTATTAATTATAAAGTGGCAGAAACCGATGGCTTTGGAGATTGCTTTGGTAAGAAGAACATCTATCACGCTAAAGATGGTGAAGATGTATACAAGTACATTTTGAATTTGATTAATGAAGAAACCGGAAAACTAAAGGATTAACATGAGATACCTAGTGATTTTATCTACGATGCTAATGTCTCCATTAGGCTATGCAAACTGCTTGGGTGATGTTGGCGAATACGTCACTTCTAAAATGTTGGTGTCTTCTCATACTGTTACGACACAAGTGACTGGGAAGCTGGTAGAGCTAAATGAGAAACCTCAAAATGAGGTGATCAATAGAGAGAGTGAAGTGATTCAAATCGGAGCACAAGATGATGTGTGTTTCTATGATAAAGCGACGCAATCCCTGGTGCTTAATTACCCAACTAATGTGTACCAATTGGATGAAAGCCACAAGCAAGTATTAGGTCAGTACCTTAGCTTGGTGGGTGATAAGTCTAAGATTTATATAGAAGGTCACGCAGATAGCTTGGGCAGTAAAAGCTACAACAAAGCACTGTCATCTCGCCGTGCCGGACAAGTGGCGAGCTACTTAAAGAAAGATCTTCACCAAGGAAGTCGCATCGTTGAATATGCGTATGGCGAAAGCGCACCCATTTGTAAGGTTGCGGACAACAAGGCAACAGGTTGCAATCGACGAGTTGTGATAACAGTTAAGTCGTAATGGGTTTTGTTTTCATTGTCTGTGTTTTTATTTTTTGGGTCGCGATGTTGAGCGGTGTATAAAAAAGGGAGCCTGTTTAGGCTCCCTTTTTAGATTCATCGCGTTATTCGCGAGCTTGGTGAGATCAACTGACAGTTATGCCGTTGGTTCTGGTAGTTCTATGGTCTCAACCTGAATTGGTGCTAGATACTCACACAGTTCATCGTAAGGGATAGGGCGTGAGAAGTAATAGCCTTGCATCAAATCGCATCCACAAGCCTTTAGAATCGAGAAGTGCTCGTTTGATTCTACGCCTTCTGCCAATACCACCATGCCGAAGTTTTTACCGATTGCGATAATGTTTTGCACCATAGTCAGTGACTGCTGGTCTATAGCGATGTTCTCAATGAAACTCTTATCAATCTTAAGTTCGTCGATAGGGAGTGCTTTCAACATGCTCAACGATGAGTAGCCGGTACCAAAGTCATCCAGAGAGATCTTAATATCGTTTTCTTTGAGTGCTTCAAACAGTGGTTTCACTATAGCCACATCTTCAATGAACAAACTCTCCGTAATCTCTAGCGTTAAACAGCTTGGAGAGAACTGATACTTCTCAAGCGTAGCGAACAAGTGGTCAGAGAACGACTTATGTGAAAACTGACGAACTGATATGTTGATCGACAGCCCGATCTTCTGTTCTGTCGTTCGATGTAAATGAGCGATCTGCATAATGCTCGATTCAATAATAAACGTGCCGAGTTTTTGCATTAAGCCCGTACTTTCTGCCACCGGAATAAACACATCGGGCGGGACAAAACCCAGTTCGTCATCAATCCAGCGCACCAGTGCTTCGACACCATGAGTGCTCTTATCGGTACGTACCAAAGGTTGAAAAGCCATGAACAGTGTTTGCTTTTCAATAGCGATACGTAGCCTCTGTTCTACTCTCATCTTGTAGAGGTGAGCATCTTGCATCGCCGTGGTGAAAATACTGTACGAGTTCTGTTGTTGCTTCGCTTTGTACATCGAAATATCGGCAGAACGGAGCAAGCTATCTAAATCTTTTCCGTGTTCAGGGAAGCGGGCAATACCGATACTGCAGCCAAGTAAGAACTGAGAGTGTTCTACTTCATAAGGTTGAGAAAGCACTTCAATAATTCGCTCGGCGAGTCGTTTTATCTCAGATTCGTTCGTTAACGGTGTTAAGAATAGAAACTCGTCACTCGATTCACGTACCAACAAGCTGAGTCGAGAACGGAATCGCATCAAACGTACAGCAATCTGTTTGAGTACCTTGTCACCGAAGTCGTGCCCGTGAGTATCATTAACACATTTAAAGTTATCGATATCGATAAACAACAGTGAGAATTGCTCAGACTCATCTTCAATCCATTTATCAATATTTCGGCGCATGTATAAGCGGTTTGGCAGAGAAGTTAATGGATCGTGATTCGCTTGGTAGATCAGCTGGCTTCTGGTTCTTTGCTCGTTCTTGGCAATCGACTTAACCAAAACGTAGAAACCGAATTGAAGAAAGATAAAGGCGCCGAAAAGGATGCCGAACTCTTGAAAGAAGATGCTATCAACGTGAGTCAGATCTGTGCGTCCAACGACCCACAGTTTGTAATCTGGAATGTATTTAGCGCTGACCAATGAGTGGTACATGTCGTCATCGACGCTGAACGAGTAAGTGTTATTTCCTGTTTTCGCTTCTTCGAGACTGACGTTAACTTGTTGTGCAAAACGATGAATGATGCGTGTTACTACATCATTATCAACCGGCTCGAGATAAGCTTCGAGCGATTCAATATCGCTCGAATAAAACTGTCGGTAGTTGTCGGGTCTTAGCAAGGTTAGGGTGTTGTAACTGCCGGCGTGTGCATTGTTCTCGAATACTATTGTGCTGTCTAAGCGCAGGCCTGCTGTCATCACTGCATCGACATTTTTTCCGTCGATGGAGATCGATTTTCTTAGCGGAATCACCAAACTGTTCAATGATTCTTGAAAATAGGTACGCCCCAACACCATTTTTTCGCTAGACATAGCCTCTAGAAATGAATCTCTGGTGTATGGGTGGTTAAGTAGATTGTGTTGATTCGACAATTGTAGGTTGGAGCTGATTGCAAGATAGTCTCCTTGAGGGTTTAGCAATCCAAATGCTGCAATCGCAGGGTGAGTATCAAGCAGCTTGTCTAATATTGGTCGAATTTGAATCGAAGCAGTACGAGTGAAGTCGGACTGTTGAGCCAATTGATGCCCAACCACTTCAAGCAGAGCTTCTTGACTGGTGAGAAGCGAGCTTACAGAGCTAGAAAACAGCTCAACTTGGATATGCTGTTGCTCAATGAAGTCATCTCTGTTTGCTTGCCACTTGGTTACGCCCAACACGGCGAAAAGTATCAAGGTAAGCAGTACGATCAGAGCGTACAGCGACCAGATATTTTTCTTAAATAGAGCCATGAGATGCCTTTTGTTGGTTACTACTTCTAACAGAGTGCAAGTGACAAACTATTGGGTCGTCAGCGTGATTCATGCAATGAAAGAGACAAACGCCAATGATGAATGTATCAATGATTAAATAGTGTAACGACTACGAACGAAGATTCTTGAGTGAAATATTAATATTCACACGAACAATAACGATTAGTGCATGATTGCTCACGATTTATGCTTTGCAAATTTATACAGATTAATAAAAGAACAGTGCTAATCGAGATTTGGTCTTAAACGAATATAGCGTTACCGCAAAGCAAAGAGCTTACTCAGTGAGATGTTAAGTCATCACTAACAGTAAGCCCTTTATGCATGCGAAGTATATTCTAACAGTAGCAGTTAGCGAAGTTGAATTACTTTTTGGTCACAGCGATAGGTAATTGTTCGTTAGCACCCCATTCAGTCCATGAGCCGTCGTAAACGCCCATTTCGCCCGAGTATCCCGCCAGCTTAGCGGCCAGTAGAATGATGCAGGCCGTCACACCGGAACCACAACTAAAGAACATAGGTTGAGAGGGGTTTAAAGCTAACGTTGAAAAGATATCGGATAGCTCTTCTTGGGATTTCAATTTGCCTGCATTCAATACTTGTGCGAATGGCAAACAAATAGAATTTGGAATATGGCCACTGCGCAAGCCTTCACGTGGCTCTGGAACTTCTGAATCGAAACGAGCTTGTGAACGCGCATCTAGAATGTTTGCACTCTTATCATTGGAATAACTTTGGATTTGCTGAGCATTTACAAAGTAGTAGTCTTGAATATGACCTTCGAAGTTACCCGGTGTTACTTGAGTTCTGTACGAAGTGTCTGTGGCGTAACCAGATTCGATCCATGCAGGTAGACCACCATCTAAGATGTAAACGTTTTTGTGCCCCATCGCCATAAACATCCACCACGCACGAGGTGAAGCAAAGGTTCCGGAGTTATCGTAAACCACAACCGTACTGTCTTGATTGATACCAATTTCGCGAGCACGAGTGTTGAAGTGTTTTTCGGAAGGGAACATGTGAGGAAGCAAGGTGTGCTTGTTGCAAAAATCTTTGTCGTAATCAAAACGAATAGCACCAGGAATCATTTGTCCTTTGATCTTTTCCGACTCACTTGGGATCTGAAATTCGATACTGGCGTCTAGGATTACAATGTTGTTTTCTTCTAGCAAACGTTGTTGAAGCTGTTCCGCTGAAATGAGTGGCTGATTCATTCTTCTTATATCCATTCTTGTTGTAGTTATTACTGTTGTTATATCGACGACTAAGGCGCAGTTCTACAGTGGATGAACTGATAACTGCTTTGTCCGGTTATTTGATTGTTTAATGTATCAAGCGCGACCACAGAATCAATAGGGCAGTCTGTGGTGGGTGCAATGGAAACGCGAAATACTTGATCATCTTCTGTCTGAACGGTGAGGTAACGTCTGTGCCCATCTAGTGATTGAGTGAGAGTATTCGAAATCACTTTGGCTTGAATACGTTGTCCTGTTTCAGAGGTCAAAGGGAAATAGGTAAGAGCTAACAGTACGCCCACACCACACATTAAGATAAATAGACCTATTTTTAACTGTTTCATGAGAGTAAGTCTTTGAAGGTTATCTTGAAAATATAAGTGAGATCGGCGTTAAAGTGAATCAAGTCAATCAGAAAAAATGAACTCACTCTAGATTCGAACCCAAACAAAAAGTGAGCATTTCAGCTCACTTTAAAGTTATCAGTAATGAATCATGAAAAACTCTTAACTAAGATCCTTACCAAACGATTTGAGAATCCGTGCTCGAAACCACTTGTTGTAATGGTGGTTGACCATCATAAAACCAAATTTCGACCAAGAGAGAGTCGTGGTTCACAGGGGCAGTAAAGTTAGAGGCAAACACGCCATTGTTTAACGAGCCTGCAATCACTTTACTTGAGTAGTCCGGTTTCAAGGTAGAGTCATCTCGTGTGCTAAAACGGCTATAAACGGTGACAAAAGAGCGAGCGGTTGAAATGCTACTGATGTCGATGTCGAGATCAAATTGCTCAATTGAGCTGTAATCAAAGCCATCGGGCACAACCACATCACTCATCGTATAGGTTGGTGTTGCTGCCGCACTTGTTACTGGAGAAGGCGTTGTCGTCACTGGCGTTGAAGGTGCAGCGGGAGTCGACGGTGTTGCTGGTGATGGCGTAGATGCACTGCCGCCGCCTCCACCGCCGCCCCCACAACCAACTAATACCAGTGGAGTGACAGCTAAAATAACAGCCAGCGATTTCTTCATATTCCAAGTGCTTTGTGCAGACATACGATTTTCCTCCGATAGATTGCGACTTGAATCAACGCAATGAGCTTTTCGATATTGTTTATTTTGAATAGTCATAGCGTTTCTCCTTATGGCACGTAGCATTGATTGTCTGCAGGTGATTCATGCCACGTTTGATTCGTGTCACCACCGGACTCTGCGTATTGTTTGAACTCTGGATAAGCGGTAACAATATCCACATACTCTTGAGGCCATTGCCACTCATCGGTTGACGTGATGATCAGTGCCCAAGGGTGGTTCTCTGCCGTTTTGAAATATTTACCTGTTGATGGGTTACTGTCATCGACACCTAATCCAGCTTCAAAGAGGTTATCGGTATCAAAGGCTTCCGTTGGTGCTTGGTCTGGTAGGTGAACTTCCCAACTGCGTCCTGGGTGCAGAGGTAGGTTTTCACCGTGATAGTAGCCAGGTGTTGCAAAGATAAACGGGTCGTAAGGCATATCTGTCCATGTATCAGTACTGATACCATCGCCCGACAAGCTGATTCCTATTTGGAAAGAGAACTGTTCGTCGTCTTTACATGAGTTACTGGTTCGATAGAAGGTACATGATGTCTCTGTTTTAGACGTTAAATCTTCGGCGGCAATAAATATCGCCTCACTACGTCCGTCCTCCATATCTAAGTCAGTAAAGACACCATTGTGTTTCATGTAAGAATTACCGCTGTCTACCGAGCTTGGAGCAAGGTTTGGTAAGCGAACAGCGAAGCCATTTCTATAGGATGCACCAACAGCAGCTAGGCGACCGTCGATGGTGGATTTTACGACTTTTCCGTCTTTTAAGATTTCTGTGATTCGATACATAATCACGGCATCATTCATGTCGTAGTCGGCTTTATACGGCCAGTTGTCTTCATACGCCAAGGTTGCGTAACCCGAAGCGCTTGGGAAGTAACGGGCTGTGGCGCCGTCATTAAGAACATCGACTTGAATATCAACCACCTCACCAGATGTTGAACCACCAAAGTAGCTCAGGTTGGTTTGTTGACTGAATCTGAAACGAGCCCAAGTTGTCCCCGTTAATGCGTTGATATCAACATTTAGGAACAAGTCATTCTCACCCGCATCTAGTTGGTAATCCGTAAATACCTGCTCATTAGCGCCGTCGAAGCTGCCGTCTTGGTTCCAATCAATCCAAGCTGAAAGGTAGCCGGTTGTTGAAGCTTCAATCACAACTTTTGAGTCGAGTCCGGCTTCAAGTGCGGTAACAAAACCGATACCGCCGTTTGCCCACTCGTCATCAATGCCAACACTTTCATCAGATTGTGGTGTGACGTAGCCGTCAAGGTCAGCATCTGGTGCGTCTGTACCTAACCAGGTGATGCCATCAAGTTCATGTCGAGGGCCATTACTTGCAAGTAGAGTAAGGTAGCTGTCTGGTGCGTCACCGAAGTCGATGTTTGAATCTTCATCAACAACAGGGGCGTTGGCACAACGTGCGCCATCATTTTGGTTGGAAGCTGGGCCGTTTGATACAAACTCGACGGCTGGAACAGTGCCCGCAGCGATATTGGCAGCGTTGTCTGGAGATAGGTTGATACGGTAGATCTTACCGTCTTGATTTCGAGATACGTAGTAGTAGCCGTTTACATCGAAATAACCTGCACCAAACGTACCTGTTTCCCCAGTATCACCGATGTAGGTTTCTGCACCCGTTGTAGGGTTGAAGCTGTACAAGCCACCAGAGTTATTATCGATACCATATAGAGAGCCATCACTTGGATGGAAGGCAAAATCAGTCAATCTCACAGTTGCTGGGCTGCCTACGATTTTGTTGACTGTAACGGTTGCATTAGGATCTGAATCGAGAGGGGATAGATCAACAGTGAATAGCCCCTTACCAGTGCGATATAGGTAGTAAACATGGTCGTAGACATCGCCTACATAGAAGGTATGGTCGGTTGGTAGTCCGCTGGTATTGATGACTTCTGCTTGGAAGTCTTGACCAAGACGTACTAGGCGTTTGTTGGTGGTGTCGTACCCGTAGATGTATCTGTCTTCGAAGTCAAAACCGACACCGTTGATGTTAGCGTTCATCCCCGTATCGTCTTCTAGTAGGGTAGTTGAACCAGTAACGAGGTTGACTCCCCAGACTTGAACTGGAGTGGATTGAAAAAGGTAAGCCTTACTAGGGCAAGTATCGAATGGCGCTGCGTTGGCGACCAGTGGCGCGCTTAATAGCAAACTTAACGTTGTAATTCTCATATCTACATCCTTGTGATGGAAGGTCTAGATACTTAATCAAGTAATGTGCCATTTTTAAGGTTTTGATTTTGTTGGTTTTTATTTTTTATAATTCAAATTTTTGTTGTTTTCTCAAAATGAGAATTCAAATGAAACTAATCTCTTAATAACTATTTCAATTTGATAACCTTGAGTAGAAGCTAAACTTCAGACATAAAAAAGCCCTGACTCATCGTCAAGGCTTAGGTTCTAGGTAAGACGGGATATGGTTTAGTCTATCCACACACCGAACAGTTAGGCATTTTCATCAAATTCATCTCACGCCAACTGTGTGACATGGCATCGAGAATCAGAAGTTTGCCTTGTTTCGGTTGTCCGAATTTAGCAATCACCTTAATGGCTTCTAGAGCTTGAGCTGCGCCCACCATACCAACCACTGGCGCCATCACTCCGGCTTCAACACAGCTTAGAGCTGCATTGCCGAACAGAGCGCTTAAGCATTGGTAACACGGTGCATTTTCATCTTGATAAGTGAATACGCTAATCTGACCTTCCATGCGAATCGCAGCGCCAGAAACCAGTGGCGTTTTTGATGCGTAACACAAGCGGTTCAATTGATTGCGCGTTTCGACATTGTCGCTGGCATCAAGCACTAACGAATGCGCTTCAATGAGCTTCGCCAGTGTCTCGTCATCAAGCCTGTGATCG
Organism: Vibrio pomeroyi; assembly: GCF_024347595.1. Taxonomy (NCBI): domain Bacteria; kingdom Pseudomonadati; phylum Pseudomonadota; class Gammaproteobacteria; order Vibrionales; family Vibrionaceae; genus Vibrio; species Vibrio pomeroyi. The sequence goes on from NZ_AP025507.1 coordinate 1,001,451, forward strand.
ACGGTCTCAACTTTTAGGTGTGGGTTTAACACTGCTAAGGATTCGGCGGCTGAAACGACTTTCTTCTTACCAATATCCGCATCGGTGTGAAGGACTTGTCGCTGTAAGTTTGAAAGCTCAACAACATCATCATCGATTAGCGTTAGCTTACCAATGCCTGCTGTCGCAAGATATTGGGCAGAAGCGCAGCCCAAGCCGCCAGCCCCTAAAACCAGTATCGAGCTTTGTTTCAGCGCTTCTTGGCCCTCAAAATCAAACTGTTTAAGGATGATCTGGCGGTTGTAGCGAAGCATCTCTGCGTCAGAAAGTATTTCCATCAGCAAGCCTCGTTAGTAAAGCGTAGAGTTAAACAGTTGAATTTGAACTGTTTCGCCGGCTTCTACACGGCCACGTTCACGCTCTAGTACCACAAAGCAGTTCGCTAGGCTCATTGAGCGAAAAGCACCTGAACTTTGGTTACCTGTTGTTTCAACCACAAACTGACCGTTTTCAATCGAATAGATGCCACGTTGGTAATCAGTACGGCCTGGGCCTTTCTTGAATGCCGACTTAGTCGTCGCTGGAATAGATTCTGGCGCTGTCCACGCAGTGTGACCGGCAAGTTTAGCCAGCATAGGTTGAACCAACACGTACATCGTCATCATTGCAGACACTGGGTTACCCGGAAGGCCACAGAACCAAGCGTTGTCTAATTCACCAAATGCAAATGGTTTACCCGGTTTGATTGCTAGTTTCCAAAAGCCGATTTCGCCAAGCTCTTCAAGAATGTCTTTGGTGTAATCCGCTTCGCCGACACTTACGCCACCAGAAGTGACGACTACGTCTGCTAATTCTTGCGCTTTTACAAAGGTTTCTTTAAGCGTTGCAGGGCAATCAGGAATAATGCCTAGATCAATCGCTTCACAACCGAATGCTTCGATCAGCGGTTTAATGCCGTAGCGGTTGCTGTCGTAGATTTGACCATCTTCAAGCGGTTGACCTAACGGTTTTAGCTCATCGCCAGTAGAGAAGAAAGCGACTTTAGGCTTGTGTGCAACAGTCACATGGCTCACACCAAGTGAGGCGATCATTGGAATGTCGCGAGGTGTTAAACGTTCGCCACGGCTAAGAACGATGTCACCTTGTTTGATGTCGTCACCCGTAGGGCGAATGTTGTTGTTCAATTTGATGTCATCTTGCTGAATCTCAATACCCGCATCGGTTTCACGAGTATTTTCTTGCATGATGACGGCATCACAACCTTCTGGGATTTTTGCACCAGTCATAATGCGAATACAGGTATTGCTTGGCCATTCGCCCTCAAATGGCTGACCCGCAAAAGACTTACCTGCTAATGGCAGGACTTTACCATTCTCTAGGTCCGCTAAACGCAGCGCGTAACCGTCCATTGCTGAGTTATCAAAAGGAGGCACAAAAATAGGGGAGAGTATGTCTTCAGCAAGAACGTAGCCTAATGCATCCGCCAATGGCAGAGTTAGAGTCGTTTGAATAGGTTTGATTGGTGACAGCAGCTTATCTAGTGCTTCTTCAATTGGCATTAAGCCCGGAGCGTCGCAACAGCCCATAATTGAAATCCTTTGATCGTTATTGTTTTGATTTTGTGGTTGGCAATGGTGGTTGAAGAATGAACAGAGCACGCTTTTCGCCAACGAAATTCTAGCCACTCTAGCACAGTTTAAGCCCCGTAAATAATGACCTCCCTTAAAATATGGGTGTATTTATTCAAAATTCCGAGTATCCTTGTTTGCCATCCAGAAGGGGTAATAAAAGAGGAAGTTCAATGTCAGGTCTTAGCGAATCAGCGAAGTTGGTTAAAGATGCGCTAGCAAGCCGTGGTTTAGAGACACCAATGAGTCCAAACCAGGTGAGCCGAGAAGAGAAAAAGGAACGAATCGAACACCATATGCGTGAGATTCTCACTCTACTCGAACTTGATCTTACGGACGATAGTCTGGAAGAAACACCACACCGCATTGCCAAAATGTATGTGGATGAGATTTTTTCTGGTTTGGATTACGCTAATTTCCCTAAAATTACCGTAATTGAAAACAAGATGGGCGTTCGCGAAATGGTACGTGTGAAAGACATTACCGTGACCAGTACTTGTGAGCACCACCTAGTGACGATTGATGGTAAGACAGCTGTCGCTTATATCCCTCGTGGTAAAATCATTGGCCTGTCTAAGATCAATCGTATCGTGCGCTTCTTTGCACAGCGTCCACAAGTTCAAGAGCGTATGACTCAGCAGATCCTTGTCGCTCTGCAAACCTTGCTTGAAACAGAAGATGTTGCTGTAACCATGGATGCGGTTCATTACTGCGTGAAATCACGCGGCGTAATGGACGCAACCAGCGAAACAACAACGACAGCACTGGGCGGTATTTTCAAATCTAACCCTGCGACTCGTCACGAGTTCTTACACGGCCTGCGTTAATCGCCTTGTGATGTGATAAGTACGATTTAGTTAGCATCAGTAAATCGACAACCAAGATTCTAAGCCTCGCACTCGCGGGGCTTAATTATATGGTCCGCCTCACTCTCAAGCCCTTAAGCTTAGAGTAGGCTCTCAGAATGAGGTGAACCATATGTCTTCTATTCATATTTTAGGTATCGACCTAGGTAAACATTGCTTCCATGCTATCGCACATAACCGTTGTGGAGTGGAGGTGCTTCGTCGTAAATTTAATCGTAACCAACTCTTAATCTTTCTTAGTAAAATAGAACCAACAACTATTGCTTTCGAAGCCTGTGGCGGTGCTCATTGGCTTGCTCGAAAGTGTAGTGAGTTTGGTCATCAACCCCGACTTATTCCTCCTCAGTATGTAAAGCCTTATGTCAAAGGCAATAAAAACGATTTCATCGATGCTTCAGCGATCGCAGAGGCTGCGGGTCGACCGACCATGAGGTTTGTAGCTGTAAAAAGTGAAGAGGCTCAAGTCATCGCAGCGATTCATCGAGTCAGAGATAGTTATATCAAGGAGAGAACTGCCACTATGTCGCGGATCGGCGCGATCTTACTTGAGTTCGGCCTTAGCTTTCCCAAAGGGCATGCAAAGATGAAGTCTCTGTTTCAATGGTTAGCTGAACAAACCGTCTCATTACCAAAAAGCTTGCTATGTGAATTGATATCTATCCACGAACATTACAAGTACCTTAATGAACAAATCAAAACTCAAGATAACAAGCTTCAAACTATTGTTAATAACAATGAAAGTGCTCAATTATTAAAAACTATCCCTGGAATTGGCGATCTTACCTCCACATTGTGTATAGCCGATGTAAGCTCTCCGAATAACTTTACCAATGGCCGTGAGATGGCGGCTTGGTTGGGGCTTGTGCCAAGGCAATTCTCAACGGGAGGAAAGACCAAACTACTTGGTATGAGTAAACGAGGGAATAAACACCTCAGAACTCTGTTTGTCCATGGGGCAAGGGCTGTACTCTCTAGACTAGAGACGACAGGGAAAGTGTTCGGAGAGTGGCTTGCGAACCTACGAGCCACCAAACCATTTAATGTAGTGGTAGTCGCATTAGCCAACAAGCTAGTGAGGATAGCTTGGGCGGTGTTATACCACCGCCAAGCTTTTAAGGCTGTTTAGCTATAACCAAGTTTGCAACGCCAATGAACGTGATGACAAAAACGGTCAATCGGCCAGATTAAGAACCTGACACAAAAAATAGCAATCAATGCTTTGGGCTTTTTAAGGATAATCTGGCGCGGATATCATCGTGGAGCTGGGAAGCTAGTGCTCCCAACAAGGACTCCGAATACATTAGCGCAAACCAACTCCGTTATTACTTAATTGTAGTTGCAATAACGGGGCGGACCATACATTTTTGTGCCTGTAATGTGAGTTTTCAGGATCGTGGATAGGAGATCCCCGACTCAGTCGTTCCTCCTTCTCGAGGATGACGGTGAAATAGGGGGATTTGATTAAAGGGTGCTTCACATAAGCTGTTGTCGGTTTGTCTCTTTCTGGGTGAACCGACAGCTGAAGTAAAGTAACACGGCTCCGTCATTCCCTAAAGCGAGGCACGAGCGTAATAGGGAATCTGAGGCTCAGATATGATGGTTGAGGCGGTGGTTGGAAGTAGATGCGCTCTACACAGTGTAAAGCGCAAATTTGATACAGCAGCTGGTGGAATGCTTAAGAAAGGTTAAACAAACGCTTGAAGCGATGAACCAGTCCAGATGGCTTATTCTCTGCTTGGTAGATGTTCAAGCCATCATAAAAACTCGCCATGAACTCAACACGGATTTCGTCATCAGTGCTTCTTGATAAGCGAGACAGAAGTTTGGCAGTGGCTGCAGCGTGATCATTGGCTAGGCTGTAATCCATTCCAAGTCGACCTTGAATGAACAACCATAAATGCGTTACTAACTTTAACTGCTGAGAGTTTGAGTTTTGAAACTTGTCGCCGTGCTCATTGCCTACCGTATTATCGAAGACACTTTGCATCGCTTCGCTAGCATCTTTATTGCTCTCAAAACGATAGCTTGCGTCAATATGTTCTTTGGTCAACAGGCCAAGCAGTGTCTGACGTGCTGAGTTATCAGGCTTATTCTCACAAGCGTGTTTAAACAGGGCATGATTTTCGTCGATAAAAGACGCTAGCTCTTTCTCAAAATCTGTCGCAATCGCAGTTACTGAGTCTAAACCAGACTCTTTCAAACAAGCGTAGAGTTTAGTTTTGGCTTGCTGGTTCGCTTCAAGTTTCTGCTGACTATTAGTTGGTAGCTCAGTCATTACTCTGTAGCTCTTCCCACGTTACTTCAGCTGATTGCGTGTCGCTATTTACGAACGCCGAGTTACCCGTCAGCATTACTGAAAGATCCATTGTGCGCTGCGTCATTGCGGCTAATTGCTCGATACCTTCGTTGTCTAGACGAACGATTTGAGCTTTTAGGTAACCGAATTTGCCTTTGTTCTGTTCCCACCAAACATTTGACTTAGTGTTGAAGCTGAATACGCGCACAGATTTAGATAGACGAGTCGCTTTCTTAACACGTTCTGGATCCGGTTCGCCCACATCAACCCATTCTAAGATCTGGTCATCTAAAGACTTCTGCCATAAATCTGGTTCTTCAATGCTAGACAACCCTTTAGTGAACTCAAGTTCAGGAGATGCATTGATACAAAAAGCCATGATACGAGCCATCATTCGCTGTTCTGTTTCAGAGGGATGTTGTGCAACCGTTAGATTAAAAGAGTCGTAATAGTCGCGATTCATATCGGTTAAAGAGATACGAAACTTGTAGATTGTCGGTTTAAGAGCCATTGAGGAGGTGTCTTAGGTAGAAATAGTGAAGGGGAATATTACCTTAAATCTCTGAATAGCGGGTAAAAAAATAGCCAGCATAGGCTAGCTATTTTTAGAAAGCTTTAAAATACTAAATTAAAGTACTTTGATGCTGTCAGCTTGTGGGCCTTTTTGACCTTGAGATACTACGAACTCAACTTTTTGGCCTTCAGCAAGAGTTTTGAAACCGTCGCCTGTGATAGCAGAGAAGTGTGCGAATACGTCTGGGCCGTTTTCTTGTTGAATGAAGCCGAAGCCTTTAGTTTCGTTGAACCACTTTACTGTACCAGTAACTGTGTTAGACATGATGATATCCTAAAATTAAATTTTTATTTTGAGCCAATTGTGGCACTGATAGCGCGGAAAAGTTTATTGCTATTGCGTACAACACAACGGGGTTACTAGTAATCCAACGAAATGTTTATATACAAAGAACTTTCTTTCTAGCCGGAAACGAGTCTAAATCAAATCAGGGGATAGTCAATCGAATACATAGGGAAAGGTTGCAGAAACTTGGGGGTAGTCAAACTTTGCATTCCTTAAATATCATGGAGTTACAGTTGTATGGTGATTTCTTGTCGTTTTTGTGAAAAACATAGGTACGTTTGATGACAAAATTAGAGTCGTTGCACTGTTTTGGCACATTTTATTTTGCAGTGAGTGAGCCGTTAATTGGACTTTTAGCCCAGCTTTAACGGCTTTTATTTATAAACTGCGTTGGCAGTATCGTGTCTCGAATTTTAAAGAGGATCAGGTTATTTTTTCAGTCGGTAAAGGTTGCCGTTGTCAGTACTAAAATAGATGTCACCGTTTGGTGAGGTTTCGATGTCTCTAATCCTTTCCCCTAAGTCTTCTAGAATGCGCTCTTCTTTTATTGCCTCACCTTGCTCGTTGACTGTGACGATATTGATGTGGGTAAGTTTGAGTGCCCCTGCCAACAGTTTACCTTGCAGTTCTGGGTACTTTTCGCCTTGGTAGACGATCAAACTGCCCGGTGCGATCGAGGGAATGTATACCTTTTTAGGCGCTTCGATTCCTTCTTTGGTTTCCGAATCACCGACGCTGATAGGGCCCCAATACTCTTTGCCGTGCGAAGTCACTGGCCACCCGTAGTTGGCTCCGGCTTTTATTAGGTTGATTTCATCACCGCCACGGGGACCGTGTTCAATAGACCAAAGCTTTTGACTTGGAAAGTCATAGATAAGCCCTTGTGGGTTGCGGTGACCGAAACTCCAAATCTCATTGAGAATCTGGTCGTTATCTGTGAAAGGGTTGTCGCTTGGTGTGCTTCCATCGGCATTTAATCGCAATATCGAACCAGCATGGGTTAAGGTGTTTTGACCGTTGTCTCGGTCACCACGATCACCAATGGAAAAGTACAGGTGACTATCGTCAAAGGTAATGCGACTGCCAAAGTGACGACCTGTGTCGGTTCTCGACTTAGAAACAAACACATCTTGCCAATTGGTTACTTCATCATCTTTGTATGTAACAGAAGCGAGTGTGGTTATGCCTTCGCCATCGACGTCTTTACTGTAGGTAACATAGAACTTGTCTTCTTCAAAAGGGGATAGCGTGATATCCAGCAGACCACCTTGTCCTTTTGCCCATACATTGGGTAGCCTGAACAGTGTATTTTGCTCTCCCGACTTCAGATCAATGTGTTTAATGACGCCTGCTTTTTCTGTGAGAAGCATAGAGTTGTCATCGACATAAGCTAGGCCCCATGGGATTACGAGACCGTCTGTGATCTTCTCAGCTTGCCATGCAAACACTGGGGTTGAAGCGATGACGCCTGATGCGATGATTGCAAGTGCAGAAGAACGAATACGATGAGATGTGTTCATTGAAGTCCCTTGATTGTCATGACGTTGTATTAGTTTAGCTTGCGCTCGGAAAGTAGATAGCTAAGGTAACTAGGGCAAGTGAAAAGTCACTATTCACATATTTAGTTCAGTCAGTATTGTATGATTATACAAGCTCACGTATGTTTACCCTGCCAAACTCTAATTGATTCCTTTCGGAGCACCATGAATACCACACCTGCAACATGCTCACTACTTTACGCACCTTCATGTTGTCAGGTTGATGACCCAAGTCTCTTTTTAACCCCGCGTGCTGCATCATGAGTCGTCGATTCGATTTTAAGTCGATTTTACTGGCGTGTTTGGTCATCAGTATTGGCCAACTCAGCATGGGTTTGGTGTTTCCTTCTTTACCTTGGATCGCCAAAGATTTTGATGTCTCACTAGAGCAAGCTCAGCTTCTGGTGAGTGTGTATTTGTTAGGTTTTGGTCCGTCTCAGTTTATCTATGGCCCAATTTCAGACGCTTTAGGACGTAAAAAGGTCCTGTTGAGTGGCTTGTTGCTCGCCATGCTTGGCCTGTTGATGATCATCTTTTTCAGTCATTCATTTACCAGCATGGTGTTGGGTCGATTCCTGCAAGGTTTAGGAACAGGCTGTTGTGCCGTGCTTGCTCGCGCTTCAACACGAGATAGATTCAGCGGAGCTGACTTACCCTTGGCGATGTCCTATATCGCAATGGTTGCGTCTATCACTCCTCTGATTGCGCCTGTTATCGGTGGCTTTATCAACTTCCACTTTGGCTGGAGTATGGTATTCATCTCGCTACTTGGGTATGTATCATTGGCTTGGGTGGTATTGGCGTTCAAATTCAAAGAAACCGTTACTCAGTTTTCTGTGATTCCTTCACCGAAGAAAATGGCATTGCAATATAAAGAATTGCTCACCTCTCGCTACTTTATGAGCTTTGCGAGCATTGGTTGGCTTAACTTTAGTTTGATGATCACCACCGTGTCGGTGATGCCATTTATCATGCAGAACCAAATTGGCATGACGTCTGACGAATACGCTATGTGGGCGGTAATTCCTGCGTTGGGCATGCTTGGTGGGACAAGCTTGTGTAACCGTATTCGTCCAATATTAGGCAATAAGAAAACACTGTTGTGCACGCCTGTGTTACACATCTCTGCTGCGTTGTGGCTTTTCTTCTGTCCTCTTGAACCTTTGTATCTCATGATTGGCCAGTTTCTGATGATACTCGGTAATGGTATTGCACTGCCTTGTGCTCAGGCTTTAGTGATGCTGCCATACAAGAAAAATGCAGGCGCGGCGGCTGCGATGTCGGGCGGTGGTCAGATGGTCGTGTCTTCGATTGTCAGTATGGGACTGGTTAAGCTTGGATTAGGAGAGGCGTGGCATTTATCACTGGTCGTTGCGTTATTCACTGCGATTACTCTGTTTAATATTCTACGTGGCTTTAGTAGCCAAGAAGCCAGAGATTCTCAGCTTAGCTAGAGAATTAAAGTTAGTTAGTGAATCTGAACTGAAAAGGCCATTGAAATGATGAATTTCAATGGCCTTTTTAATGTTCAGCGTTTGGGTTTAACTGTCAGAATATAAGCTATTCGCAGACCACCGCGACTTTCTCGCTTGCGGCTGTTTTAGCTGGAACCGGATGGTCGATCAGTCGAATAGGGGACTCATACAGTGCAGATAATGCCTGTTCATCAAGTAACTTATCGGCGCTGCCTTCAAATGCTATCTGACCTTTCTTTAGAGCAACAATGTGTGTTGCGTAGCGCAGTGCAAGGTTCAAGTCGTGCAGAATCACGATAACGCCAACGTCTTCCTTTTTGTTCAGTTCAGACAGTAAACCCATTAGTTGGAATTGGTGATGAACATCCAGTGCTGATGTTGGCTCATCGAGGATCAACACAGGAGACTGTTGTGCAAGCAACATCGATACCCACGCACGTTGGCGTTCACCGCCGGATAAATCGTCCGCTAACGCCTGTGAAAACTCAGCAACGCCTGTTCTCTCCATCGCTTGTTGGATGATGGATTTGTCTTCAGAGTTCCAACGACCTAACGCACCTCGCCAAGGAAAACGCCCTAAACGAACCAGTTCTTCCACCGTTAAGCCAGCAGAAGCAGGGAGCTTTTGTGGCAAATACGCAATCTTCTTGGCTAAGTCTTTGCTTTTTAATGAAGAGAGAGATGCATTGTCTAATTCAACAGTACCGAAGTCTGGTGACATCTGTCCTGAAAGCAAGTTCACCAATGTCGATTTACCAGAGCCATTGTGACCAAGAACCACGGTAAGCTCATTCGTTGGAATGGAAAGCTCGTCAATTGAGAGAATGGTTCGCTCATCACGAACGATTTTGATGTTTGAAAGCTGAAACATGTCAGTCCTGTTTTTAGACCAATAAAGTTGCTCAATAAAAGCCACTTTACTGGTCTCTAAAAATAGATGGTGATATTACGCAGTTTTTTTATTGTCAGGGTGCCTAGGGCAATCGTCACAATACTTTCTAGAGTCGCATTTGTAGACTAGGCAGCAGCTGACTCTAATCAGTTTAAGCATCCCAGAATCGGCATCGACCTTGAGGCTGTCTAAGTGACTTTCAGGCAGCTGGCATGCGTCTAACCAAAGCTTCGCTTGTGCAGTGATGTAGTCGTTGGTCAGGCTCGGTTCATGTTGCTGCAATTTGATCAGACTGCCTAATAGTAGATCCGCCAATAAATGGTTAGTAAAACCAGGGCGGATGCGTGTCCATTCACTGATTTGGCTGCGATAAAACTCAGTAAGTGCAAGTATGGCTTCGCCCGCTTTAGGTATCAATTCCTCAGGTGAGCCGTGTTCATGATCACCATTAAAGAAGCGATATCCTGTGACGAACTCTTTGTACCTAAACTGACCGATATTCTTAATATCAGGCAGCGAGTGAAGGCCGTAGATAGAAACGAAGGTCACATAGATGGGCTGCCAGCAGACGAGATCCCAAGTCCGGGTCAACCAATAAGCTTTACCTGCTTCTGTGTGATTTTCCGCTAAGCCGTCGTAAATACGTTTGATCTCGATATGGCTCTTATCATTCGTCATTGCGATGCTTCTGCTGCTCAGAGAACCATAACTGCCGCTTAGATAAGGCGTGACTTGTTTAGAGTAAGCGAAGATTTTTTGGTGTAGAGAAGGGGCTCTCCGACGAGTGATGATGTTGTGCAGCTGGGAAAGCATCTTAAACCATTAAATGAGAATCAGTTTCGTTATCATAGCGAACCTTATCGAGGATAACCATACAAAATGGAGCATATCCGCGGAGAACTCGTTATATAAGATATCTATAAATTGAGCATGCCTTAGTCATTTTTAAGTGATAAAAGTCGCTTTAAATGATAAAAAGTATTTCTGAATCTAATATGTTGTTGCCACTACCGAGAGTTTGAAAGCTTGACTATGAACACACCTGCATTTGACCGTATTAGCCGCGTATTGGCTTATATCCATGCGAACCTTAGCTCGACACTATCGCTAGAAGATATTGCGAAACAGAGCTGTTGGTCTCGCTGGCAGCTGCAAAGAGTGTTTCAAGCTGAAACGGGACTGACCGTGGCAAACTACGTGAGAGAGTTAAAGCTAAGCCAAGCGGCTGAAGAACTGTTGGACAGCAAAGAGCGAGTGATCGATATCGCGCTTGAACTCGGATTCAATTCAGAAATTAGTTTTAGTCGTTCTTTTAAGCAGATGTTTGGTTCCAGCCCTAGTCAGTATAGAAAAGCGGGTAAAAGAGCAGGGCTTAGAAAACCGATACAAGTATCTGAAACGGTGAGCGCTGCAGATAACGGTCCACTCAGTTTTGTTGAGGTACGCATTGATGAAAGAGAGTCATTTCTTGTTAAAGGTATTACCTCAGAAATAAGCGGCTTATTTTCTCTGACACAAGATTTTGCAGAGAAAGTCCCTCAATTGTGGTCGCGCTTGGAAGGCGAAGTGAGCCTACCAGACGATAATGCCCTTCAGTTTATTGGTGTTATTGACCTTACCCAATCTTGCTTTGATGGTACCAATATTCATTATTGGGCCGGAGTAGAGCTTAATGACGAGATTTCAATTCCTCAATTGCCGAGCATTATCTCCAATAAGTTAGACGTATTAACCATTCCAAAGCAAACCTATGCCGTGGTTAAACATTGTGGTCCGATTGAGAACCTTAGACACACTCTGAGTTGGTTTGTATTGAATTGGCTGCCGAGTTCTGGTTATCGAGGTGTTGATGGTTATGAGCTTGAAGTATACCCATTAGCCTATCAAGCACGTGCCACAGATGCTGTCATGGAATACTGGGTTCCTATTACTAAATCCTAACCATACCTTCGTTCCACCCTTTCGTTAAACCTCATCTAAAATAGGGTCAATTGTTCTTTTAATCAGCAATTGACCTAATTTCATTGAAAATAGGCCAAGTTCTTTGTGAGTTTGCACCAAATTGTTAATTATCCCATTCATAGATACATACAATGCAAATGAGATTTATTATTATTTATATTAAGCATTGGTACCGAGGGAATCATGACCACTCACACTCGTTTTAAGTATTCATCACTTGCAGTAGCGTTGCTCACTGCATTTTCAGCGCAAGCCTTGGCGGAAGAGACCGTAACAGCAGCAGATTCGAATGTAGAAACTGTTACGATTATGGGTAAGGCCTATCGTAATACCGCGACTAAGTCGGCACTTGAGCCAGAAGAAACGCCTCAAGGTATTACCGTTATTGATGAAGAACAGTTAGAGCAACGAGGTGTTCAATCTTTGAATCAAGCCCTTCGTTATGCACCGGGTGTTGTAACTGAAAACCGCGGTAGTTCCGTAGCAATGTTTGATTCTTACTCTATCCGTGGCTTTGCTACCAATAACGTTAACTACTACGACGGTCTGTCACTTCAATTCTTGAATGGTTGGAACCTACAACCGCAGATTGATCCGATTGCAATGCAGCAAGTAGAGATCTTCAAAGGGCCTACCTCTGTGCTTTATGGCGCAATGCCACCGGGCGGTATGGTGAACATGATTGCTAAAGCTCCGCAAACGGAATCGTCGACTAAAGTGGGCGTAGCAACAGGCTCTCGTAATCTACAAGAAGCGTCTATTGATACCACAGGTCAGTTTGGCGACAGTGATTTTTCTTACCGTTTGATCGCACTTGCTCGCAAGCAAGACAGCCAAGTTGATAATGCAGAAGAAGAGCGTTACTTAATTGCTCCTTCTGTAGACTGGCAAGCAACCGATAACACATTAATCAACTTCAATCTGTACTACCAGAATGATCCTTCAATGGGCATCAACTCGGCAATGCCACTCGATGTGCTGAAAGCAAGCGATCCATCTGTTTCTATGGGTGACAAGAACTGGAGTAAATTCGAACGTGAAGTGTTGATGGTTGGCTATAAGATTAACCATGACTTCAATAACAATTGGACGTTCTTACAGAATGCTCGCTATACCGACGCATCTCTATATCAAGAGAACACTTACCATGTGAGCTACGATCCAAGTACGCCTAACCAGCTAGACCGTTACTTGTACTCTACTGATGAGAGCTTTAAAGGGTTTGTTATTGATAACCAATTGAGCGGTATCGTTAATGTTGGTTCAGTAGAACACAACTTATTGCTTGGTTTAGATTACCAAGACCTAGATGGCAATGTTAACTACTCGTCGTACAGTGCGAATGGTAGTGGTTTCAATAGCTTTGACCCATTGAACCCGAACAATGATCTACTAGACCGTAGTGATGTGACTAAGACGGGTGAATATCTAGATGACACGACGTCAAGTCAGCTGGGTTTCTACGTTCAAGACCAAGTTCGTCTGGACGCATTAGTACTGATTGCGGGTGCGCGATTTGATCACTACAAATCTGAGAGTGATTACTACGCTCATGAATCTGATCACAAGCAGTTCACTTACCGTTTAGGTGGCTTGTATCAGTTTGATAATGGATTAGCGCCATTCGCAAGTTACGCGACGAGCTTCGAACCAGCTCCGGGTGTTGATAAAGCGGGCAATGAGTTTGATCCAGAGAACGCACAACAAGCAGAGATTGGTGTGAAATACCTGTCTGACGATATGTCGAAAGAAGCAACGGTTTCTTTATTCCATATTGTTAAGCAAGACATGTTGATGACAGACCCGACAAACGTTTATGGTCCAAGAATCCAAGTCGGTGAAGTGGTATCGCAAGGTGCAGAACTGTCTGGACGTTGGTTTGCGACAGAAAACTTCGATATTGCGGCTTCATACACGTATGTCGATATGGAAATTACCGAAGACTCTAGCAACGGTTTAGAAGGTACGACGCCAATCTATGTTCCTGAACACACAGCTAACATGTGGGCTAACTACAACGTATTTAACGGCATGCTAGCAGGCTCTCGATTCAGTGCAGGTGCTCGTTACGTTGGTGAAATGCAAATGGACGCAAGCAATACTCAAGGTAAAGTTCCGTCTTACACGGTTGTTGATTTGTCGGTGGGTTATGATTTGGGTGCAGCAAGCGATACGCTATCTGGCGCAACAGCGAACCTAGCGGTGAACAATATTTTCAACGAAGAATATTACGCGTGTTACGACCAATCGAACTGTTGGTTCGGTGCTGAGCAGTCTGTAGAGCTAAGCGTAAACTATGAATTCTAACTAAGTTAGCATTCCCAATTCTAAAGCAGCCTTTTCTGGGCTGCTTTTGTCGTTTGTAGAAATATCGAATTTAGATTAAGTAGGCAAATATATGAGCTTAAAACCAATAGCTTCTCATTTTTCTAAAGTAAAACATTTGAATACAAAGCTCGTTCTAACGATGTTAGCGAGTGCTTTATCGTTCAACGCGATGGCGGATTTCCAAGTAGAAGACAGTGAAGGGATTAAAACCCTTAAAGCTCAACCTGTTAGAGTGGCTGCGCTTAACTGGGATATTGCAGAGCAAGTGATTGAACTTGGTGTTACGCCAGTTGCTGTGCCAGATATTGCAGGGTATACCGATTGGGTTGTTCAACCTGCGATTCCAGAAGGCGTGGCGGATATTGGCACTCGAACTGAGCCTAACTTTTCAGCGCTTAAGAAGCTCAACCCTGATGTGATTCTCATCGCTTCACCTCAAAAAGATTTGCAGGATCGACTTTCTGAAATCGCGCCCGTGCTTTACTACCAGACATACAGTGAACAGCACAGTAATGCTGAGGCGGCTATTGATAACTTCAAGAAGATAGGTCAATTGCTTGGCAAAGAAGAGCAAGCGAACAACAAATTGGCTGCGATGGATGAGCGTCTTGAAGTTTTAAAAGCTGAACTAGATAAAGCGTATCCGGGCGACAAGCCGAAAGTGACGTCTTTCCGCTTTGCGAGCACCACTTCGGTGTTCATATATGGTGATAATTCTATTCCTCAATATGCGCTTGAACAGTTGGGCTTTGAAAATGCGATGGTTCTTCCTGCGAGTCAGTGGGGCATCAGTCAAAAACGTATGACCGAGCTTAAGAACGTCAAGGGTGGCATTGCGCTGTACTTTGAACCTTTCCCATATCAAGACAAGTTAGATCGTTCTCCGGTTTGGAAGAGCATGCCTTTCGTTCGCAATGGTCAATTTAGCCCTGTAGCAGCAAGTTGGAGCTACGGCGGTGCTATGTCGATTTTGTATAACGCAGAAGCGATGGCGCAATCGTTGTTGACGTTAGCGGAGCAGTAATGAAATCCAGTGGTTTGATGATGGGGGCGGTACTATTTTTCGCCGCCCTTATTCATTTATGGTTAGGCCAGTCTGAATTTGGCCCTATCGGTGAGTTGTTTCAGCAGGTCTCACAGATCAGTGACATCGTTACATTCAATAAAATGGTCGATGATTCATTCGAGTTGATGGCATTAATCTATGTCAACTTACCTCGTTTAGTGATGGCGATTCTGGTTGGCGGAACACTCGGCACTATCGGTAGTTTGTTTCAACAGTTAACGCAAAACCGCATGATGTCTCCACTTACACTCGGTACATCATCAGGGGCTTGGCTTGGTCTGGTCATTCTGAATGTGGTCGCACCGATGTTGGTGGCTCAATATTCCGTTTGGTTCGCGCTAATTGGGGCGTTGCTTGCAATGGGGCTGATTGTCTCCATTGTTGGTATCAAAAACATGAGCGGCTTACCGATTGTTTTGGCAGGTATGGCGGTTAACTTACTTTTAGGCGCATTCGCAACTGCGATTATTTTGCTTAACGATCAATATGCACAAAACCTGTTTGTGTGGGGAGCGGGTGATCTTGGGCAGAATGGTTGGGAACAAGTGCTTTGGCTGATGCCTAAGTTACTGCCAATCTTTGCTATTTTCCTGTTGGCTCCAAGAGTTTTGACTCTGCTTTCGATTGGTACAGAAGGGGCTGCGGCGCGTGGTCTTAACATCGGTACGACCTTCTTTGTACTCATGGCGATTGGCGTTTGGCTGGTTTCCGTGTCGATTACTTCGGTGGGTGTGATCAGCTTTATTGGTTTGATTGCACCAAACATCGCGAGACATTTGGGCTTTTTAAGGGCGAAATCTGAACTCATCGCAAGCTGCGTGTTAGGTGCACTGTTGCTTTGTGTGACAGACAGCTTGGCGATTTTCTTGGCGCAATGGTCTTTGGATATGATTCCAACAGGAACGGCAACCGCGGTGATTGGTGCTCCAGCTTTGATCATTATTGCGCGCAAGCAGATGTCAGCCCAAGATCAGCTCTTCTTCTCGATGCCTAAAGGGCCAAAGTTCATTTCACCTTTGGCTTATTTCTTGTTGGGCGCGATGATCTTCGGTTTACTGGCGTTAAGCACATTGTCACAGCCTTCTTCAGACATGGGTTACTTCATTATCCCAGATGCGTTTGAGTGGTCTATTCGCTGGCCTAGAATGTTAACTGCAATATTCGCTGGTAGCGGTTTGGCTGTGGCGGGTGTGATTTTACAAAGGCTAGTTTACAACCCACTTGCGAGCCCAGACATTCTTGGTGTGTCGGCGGGTGCGGTGCTAGCCTTGATTTTCAGTAGCCTGTTTATGGGATACTCGATTCACTCACTAAGCCCGTGGGTAGCGTTTTTGGGCAGTGCGATTGCACTCTGTTTGTTGCTGTTCCTTGGTAAGAAGCACCAGTTTGCTCCGTCTATCCTAATTCTCACAGGTATTTCGTTGACCGCAGTGTTAGAGGCCTTAGTGCAGTTTTCCTTAACACGAGTTGGTGAGGGGAAATATACGTTATTGGCTTGGTTGGCAGGCTCTACATATCGTGTTGAACCTGATGCGGCAACGATCATGGCTATCGTGATCACTGTTTGTATTGGGTTAGCTTTACTGTTGAGTCGTTGGGTGACGTTAATTGCGACTGGCCGTCAGTTCGCAAGTGCAAGAGGGCTGAACATCAACATCGCCTATGTGGCTCTGCTGTGTATTGTTGCGGTGTTATGTTCGATGGTGACAACCACCATGGGACCGGTCGCCTTTGTTGGTCTATTGGCTCCACATATTGCGGCCATGGTTGGTGCTCGTTTGGTTCGTGAGCAGATCATCTTATCGTTTTTGATTGGTGCAGCACTGATGTTATTTGCCGACTGGCTAGGGCAAGTGGTGGTGTTCCCTGCACAGCTTGCGGCAGGAACACTAGTTTCTATTATTGGTGGTAGTTACTTCATCTTCTTGTTATTGAAATCTCGAAGAGCGTGAGTTAACGGCTAGCAAGTTAAGCGCTAAGTTTTTTGCTCACCGAAACAGTATGAAGGGCAGTGATTGGAATTATTCATCACTGCCTTTTTTCTTGGGCTTTGTGTTTTCGAGACCAAGTGTTAGCCAACACAGATCTCGCTTCTAAAGCGTCAATTTTGCATATGTGACTAAGATGGCTACGCTAAAGGTCAGACCACTTAATTGGATAGCCAAATGCCTGAACTTGAACGCCTAACATGCTCTATTGATGAAAACCAGATCGCAACGGTTGTACTGAATCGCCCTGA
This sequence comes from Vibrio pomeroyi, assembly GCF_024347595.1. Taxonomy (NCBI): domain Bacteria; kingdom Pseudomonadati; phylum Pseudomonadota; class Gammaproteobacteria; order Vibrionales; family Vibrionaceae; genus Vibrio; species Vibrio pomeroyi. The sequence continues at coordinate 1,018,579 of NZ_AP025507.1, forward strand.
CAAGCTGAATGCCATTGATATGGCGATGTTTCAAGGGGTGAACAACATGGTCAGTCAGTTGAAAAACAACACTGAGATTCGTGCGGTGATCGTAAAAGGCAGTGGGACAGACTTTTGTTCGGGGCTTGATGTGAAGTCCTTGCTTACCAGTAAATCTGGTGCAATGAAGTTGTTGTTCAAATGGCTACCGACATTACCAAACGCTGCCCAACGCTTTTCTTTAGGGTGGCGAGATATCCCATGCCCCGTGATTTTTGCGATTCACGGACGTTGCTGGGGAGGTGGTCTTCAACTCGTCAGTGGTGGTGACTTTAGAATCGCCAGTCCAGACGCCAACTTTTCTATCTTAGAAGCTAAGTGGGGGCTAATTCCTGACATGGGCGGCGCGATTGCCTTCAGAGAGTTGATGCGAAAAGATCACACCCTAGAAATGGCGATGACCGCCAAGGTGATAGACAGTGAAACCGCAAAGGAATATGGGCTCGTCACAAAAATAGCCGAAGAGCCGTACGCGGAAGCTTATGCTTTGGCACTGGAGTGTGCGAATCGATCGCCAGATGTGGTCGCTGCCAATAAGAAACTCTATAACAAAACTTGGTGGTCTAGCCCCGGTATCGCCTTGTTTTACGAGACTTGGTATCAGATTAAAGTTGCCTTAGGCAAGAACCGAGCGATTGCCGCTCAGCGTGAAATTCATAGCGACAAACCACGCGCTTATGTGGCTAGGAAGTTTAAATAGTGTTTGTACAGGAATAATCGATATTCCCTTTGTTTATCGGGCTTTGCGGTAACCTTAGCGCAATTTAATGTCTAAGGCTGAATGAGCACTCTGATGAACAAAACTTTTACCTACTCTCTAGCTGCCACCGCAATATTTACAAGTTTGAACGCTTTCGCAAGTGGTCTGTTTTTACAAGAGGCCGTTGTTGCCAACGCGGGTACTACTGGCGCTGGTGACGGTGTTTACACCCGATCTGCTGCGGCGATGTGGACGAACCCTGCCACCATGTCTCACATGGGCGAAAGCAAAACCACCATCAATACCATGGCGTTTGATCTTGAGATGAAATATCAAGACAACCTAGATTCAAGTGATAACGGCAAAGCTCATTCTGTAATGCCGTCATTTGGTGTCTTTCACGCTCACCAAGTGACTGACAAATTACACCTTGGTATTGCGCTGGGTGCAGTGGGTGGTTCTAGCCTTGATTACGGTAGTGAGTGGGCGGGAGCTGGACTTCTAGAAGATATCACCCTCACTGCGATGCAAGTGAACCCATCACTGAGCTACAAACTGAACGACCGATGGTCTGTCGGTGCAGGTGTTCAATTTAGCTGGGGTGCTTTCCAACAGACAACATCTGGATTTACAGCAAAACAAGACACTGATTGGGCTTATGGCTATAACCTTGGTGTTATGTACACTCCGACAGAAAAACTCAAGTTGGGTGCGAGTTATCGTTCTAAATTGGAGCACGAGTTTAATAACGACGTTAAGGGCTTGGGGAGTGTTAACTCACTGTCGACAGATCTCGCACTGCCTGAGATCGTTGATTTAAGCGCAAGTTATGCATTGAACTCTCAACTTGATCTCTTGGCTAGCATTCAATTCCACCGCTGGAGCGAATGGGATGAGACAGTATTAGATTTTGGAGTGACAGATAGAGACGGGATCCCAATTAAACGTGATTGGGACGATGTGTGGAAGTTCGCGATAGGTGCAGACTACCAATTGAACTCTGACTGGCGTTTAAAGGCAGGCTTCTCTTACGAAACTTCGCCACAAGACGATCCGTCAATGCAATGGGTTGACCTTCCAGTAGGCGAGCAATACCGCTACTCTGTAGGTGCATCTACCTACTGGGATGACATCTTAATTGACGTTTTCTATGAATATGCAGATCTAGGCTCAGTTGATATGAACCGTGATGGACCAGTTGGACGCAATCTCCTTAATGGTTCGTTCGACGGTCGAATCCACTTTATTGGTGTTAGCGCGACCTTCTAATGACATTACGCAATCTATTAATTGTTACTTCGGTAATCCTAGGCTCAACGGGTGTTTTGGCTGAAGAGAAGCACCCAGATGACCCGACTAAGATCGTAACCAAAGCGGGCGTTGCTTATAACGAAGAGCTAAAGTTCTCGGGCTCTATCGGGCTTGATGAAGCACGAATGATCAACGCTCGTGTCAATGCTGATGGTGAAGAGTGGCGAGTGGGTGGTTCATGGCTATTGCCTTTGGGCATCGTCAACTTCAACTTTAGTCGCTCTGAATACGACAACGATGCTTATAAGAATAACTACAGTATCGGAACATTTGTTCCGTTGAGTTATTTTGATATTGAGCCGTTCGGATGGCAAATCTTCCCGCTGGCTGGGTACAGCTATAACGATGGTGAAGTGGCGGTGTTTGACGATCAGAATGTAGGCTCTGATTATGTGTTGATGCCAAGTTCAACGCATGGCGGTTACATTGGTGCGTTTGGCCTAAAAACGATTACCGATGAGTGGTCAATCATGGGCTTTGGTGGCGGTTCCATGGGCTCTGATGATTATTCAGGCTATTGGACGGGTGTCGGCGCGAGCTACAAATTAAGCGACGCCCAGTCGTTCAATTTCTTCACTATTTTTGCTGAGGATGACTTTGGTGAGAACAACAGTGTTGGTGCTTCTTATACCTACGAGTTCAACTAAGCATCAATCTCCGTTCCCCATAAATAAAAAACTGAGTGTAGGCCAACCTAAGTAGGTGAACTTACACTCAGCATTTATTTTTCTCTATGAGATTTTCAGCTGTTGTCCGATGTTAGCAAGTCGCTTGGTAGCGCTCTACGTAGCTTTGCATCACCGCATTCATCGCTTGAGTGATGTTGGCGTATTGTTCTTCTTCTAAGTTCGCAAGTGACACACGTAGCGACCATGTTGGAGCATCAAACCCAGCGCCTGGCATCACAATCACTCCGTGTTCTTCAGCAAGACGAACCAAGAAATCCAAAGGCTCATACGTTTCTTCTAACCAAGAGAAGAAACCCTCGCTATGAATCGTTTGAGCAATTTCTTTCAGATCAATCTCTACATAGTAAAACGCGCCGGTTTGGTCGCCCTCGGCAATGATTGGAGCTGCCAAGTTTTTCTGCATCAATGTATGGTAACGGCGACGCACAATCTGTTTAGCTAAGCGCTTATACTCTTCACCACCTTGCATCAAAGATAACAACGAGAACATCGTCATCTGGATTTGTTGCGGAGTAGAAAGACCAGCAGTGTGGTTCAGTGCTACAGCACGGCTGTCTGCGACCAAGCGATCAATGAATTTAATCTTACTTGGCTCTAGGGCAATGCCTTGGTATCGAGTCGACAACGTGGTTCTGGTTTCCTCTGGTAGATCGCCGATCATGCGGTCGAAGTTGTTGTCTTCATGTACTCCGATGACCCCTAGACGCCAGCCAGTCGCACCGAAGTACTTAGAGTACGAATACACCAGAATCGTATTCTTCGGAGCAAGCATCGCTAACGAAGTGAAGTTATCCGCAAAGGTGCCGTAGACGTCATCAGTCAGCAGAATTAACTCAGGGCGACGGTTGGCGATCTCCGCAATCGTGTACAGTGTTTCATCACTCAGTCTTACCGATGCTGGGTTACTTGGGTTCACTAAGAAGAAGGCTTTCACGCTTGGATCGTTTAACTTCTCTAATTCAGAATCAGGGATCTGCCACGCTGATTCTTCTGTTGCCATGATTTCTACTTTGTTGAGCGAATAATCTTCAAGCTCTGGCATCTCGATATAAGGCGTGAAAATCGGTGCGCCAATCGCAATCGTATCGCCTTTGTTTAACAGACGGTTACTCTTCAAGGTATTGAAGATATACACCATGGCTGCGGTGCCACCTTCAACGGCAAACAAGTCAAATTTTCCAGCAGGAACGGGTTGAGAGCCCGCCATTTCTTGCTCAATGTATTTGCGAGCAATGAGCTCTGAATACTTCAGCATGCGGTCGGGAACAGGGTAGTTATTACCTAGAATGCCGCCAACCCACTCATAAATCAGCTCATCGCTGTCTACCTGATATTGATCGGTAATGAACTGGAAGGCTTCGATAAGAAATTGAACGCCTTCTTGCTCTTCGTGTTTCTCACAGAATTGGAGGAAACGTAGGCTAATGTTTTCCTTTTCGCCCATGCCGCCAAAGCCTTGGTAGCCAGAGAAGGTTGCTTTTGACTCTTCCAGTGCAAACATACCGAGTTGGAAGAAGGCTTCACGTGGCGCTGTTGCTACCCAGTTTGGATTGCCGCGGCCCGCGTTGATCATCGTTTTTTCATGTGAATGTTGAGCTAGGTCGATCAGTGTATTTTTTACTTCAAATGGGCTCAGTGTTTCTAGGCGTTGTTCATCAGTGCGTTTCATGGTCTTTTCTCTTTAAATTTTTGATTCGTAAATGCGTTAATTAGGTGTTGGGTGCTTGTTCAAGAGGGGGGCTCTTGAACAAGCGGGAGTTCTCTTCGAGGAGCAGTTGTGCTCTTCAACGAACGGTTGTTCTAGGAAATCTTGGTAATCAGGTTGATGATGATTGGCCCCCACAAGGTGAGGAAGATATTGGCCACTGCGTAAGTCATTGTGAAACTTGGTACGGGTGTGCTGTTCTGAGTTTTTTCTAGTAGCGATGCGAAGGCTGGGTTAGCACTACGGCTACCTGCGACAACGGCTAGGGCTTCTACCGGGTTCTTGATTTTCAACACGTAGTAGTTGAATAGGAACGTCAGTATTTGCGGAATCATGGTCACTAGCACGCCAAGCAGTAATAGTGTCACGCCGTTTTGTTTGATTGCCGTAAGGGCAGGAGCGCCTGCATTGATACCAACCACTGCAACAAACACAGCAAGGCCAAACGTCTGCATAAAGTTGGCAGCGCCATGGTTAATGCTTCCTAAGCGTGGAGTGCGCATTCTTAGGTAACCAACAAGCAAGCCAGACACCAAACAACCTAAGCCAGAGCCCAAGGCGATATGAGAACCGCCAATCGAGAAGCCAATCTCACCGATCAGATAACCCAACACCATGCCAAATGACATCGTCACAAAGTCAGTCACACTTGGAAGTGGGCTGTTGTAGCCGATTTTCTTCTCGACTTTGGCGAGATCGTCTTTCTGGCCGACAAGCGTGATTTCGTCACCGAGGTGCAGTTCAGTCTCTGGTAATGTCGAAATGTCATGGCCCATGCGAGACAACTGAGTGATGTAAACACCACGACGAATACGTGCGTTGGTTTCGTCGTGAAGCTTGTGTAGAGTCACGCCCGCCAGCTTTTTGTTGGTGAGTACGATTTTTTTCTGCGTATGAATAACGTTGGTTTCGTCGCTAAACTCGCCAAGTTCGACACCGAGTGAAGTCACTTTCGGAAAGGCTTGCGTGAGGCCTGTCAGGTAGACTTTGTCATTCGCGGCTAGGATAGGGTTCTTTGCAATGTCTAACGTTGTGTCTGACTCTTCACCTGGACGATAAATAGCTTCTATTGTTAGGTCAGAATCGAATGCTTCTTCTAGCTCAGCGACACTTTTGCCTACAAACATAGAGTTGGCGGTGACTTGATAAGCGCGAGAAGATACTCGGTTTAATGCTGAGAACTCACCTTCATTAAGTTGCTTGTTGCCAGAGCCCATTTGTTCTGCGAGCTTTTTCGCTTCTTTGGTGATGTTCCAACCCATTACCATTGGGATTAGAGACATCATCAAGATAGGACCAAGAGAGCCGAAGATGTATGTGATCGAGTAACCCACCGCCACATTGGTTTTCAGTGTAGAGGTCACATCGGGTGCAAGGTTGAGCTGATCAATCGCGTTACCAGCCGTACCAATGATGGCTGATTGTGTTAAACCACCCGCCGCAAGACCTGCCGCTAAACCTTTATCGAGGCCAGCCCATTTAGCGAGTACCACAACGGTAATCAGCCCAACGAACGTCATTACAAACGAGGCGAATAAACGCGTTAGTGATGAAAGGCGGAATGACGAGAAGAACTGCGGTCCGCCGTTGTAACCCACCATGAAAATAAATAAAGCAAAGAAGATGCTTTTCACTTCATTGGAAATTGCAATTCCGCCGATTTGGCCAAGCCCAACGGCAACCAAAAGTGAGCCTGCGATCCCGCCTAATTCAAACTTACCGATTTTAATTTTACCGATTAAGTAACCGAGTCCCAATGATAGGAATAGAGCTATAAATGGATAGTCTCTTAATTGTTCAATAATAAATGACATGATAAACCTTTAATGAAATACCTCTGATATTTCATAACTAATAATATATTGATGTTGAATGACAGAATGTTCTGTCTATCTGTGATTATGCGAACTTAAGAATTACTTGTCTTATGGTGTAAGCGAGACGATTTTTTATGCGCATGAGTCTTGTCTTTATGATGCTTATTATGATGACCATCTGGGTGGTGATTCACTAAATGCTTATGGCCTTCAGGTTCACCACCATGTGGCTGACCAGAATGAGAGGGTTGATGCGCTCTATATTCTAAATGGTCTTTATTGTGTTTATGTTCGACTTCCTCTCCATATACACGTTTCATTTTTTCTTTAATAGCAACTTTCGTATGGTGTGTTTGATTAGACATATTAATCTCAGTTAGTTGTTTAAGGAACGATGAGAATTATATCTATCGGTGAAGGATATAAATCATGTTCAAATAAAATCGATATAAAGCCATTAAATGATTTTTGCTTGATAAATTCTTATCAAGCTTCTGTATTTGCTAGTTTTATTTTTATTTTATATAGATTGGCTTCGATGTTATATCAGTTTGATTTATTGGTGTTCCCTATAGCTAGAATACCCGGACTTCAAAAACAAGGTGAACACATGAGTAAGTATAAAGGCGTAATTGTCGGGTCAGCTTTATTTATATTATTGTCTTTTGTATTTGGCTTTCATTATGTAAAAAGCGAAATAATAAAAGAGAAAGTAGCAAGTTTTAAATTACCAGCAATCTCTGTAACAACGGAGTCAGTAAAAGAAGACGTTTGGAATGAACATTTGAATGTTATTGGTAATATTCATGCTAACCAATCAGTTGATGTGAAAAGTCAAATGTCTGGTCAAATAAAAGAAGTGCTTTTTAAATCGGGTCAATTTGTTAACAAAGGCGATGTTCTTATTAAGTTGGATGATGCTTTATTAAAAGCTAACTATAAAAGCCAACTGGCAAAGGTTGAGTTAGCGAGAACAGAATTGAAGCGAAATCGAAAGCTACTGAAGAATCACAGCGTCTCTCAGAATTCGGTAGATAAACTTGCTGCTCAATTTAATGCTGAATCAGCAAAGCTAGAATACATCTCTACTCAGGTTGAATATATGAAAGTTAAAGCGCCTTTCTCTGGCCATGTTGGAATTAGAAAAGTGGATGTCGGTGATTTTATCAACTCAAGCACAGCGATTGTTGACCTTGAAGATAGCTCTCAACAGTATGTCGATTTCTCTATTTCGGAGCTTTATCTTCACAGTGTGCAAGTAGGGCAGGATCTCCAATTTAAATCTGACGCAGCGAACGATGCTGAGTATCACGCGACGATTACCGCGATTGAACCTAGCTCAGACGCGAACACGCACAATATCGAACTGCGAGCGGTGACGATTGAATCCGTGCCGTTGGAATCTGGCATGTATGTGGATGCAACACTAACCACTTCCGATTCAAACACGGTGATCAGCGTGCCGTCAGTGGCAATTAGTTACACCTTATCAGGCGATACGGTATTTGTTCTAGATACTTCAACCAAACAAGTGAGCACGAATTCAGGAAGTGCAAGTTCAGCGAGCACAAGTTCAAACAAACAAGGTTCAGAGAAAGCAGAGACACCATTTTACGAATACAAAGTGGTGCAACGCACTGTGGAAATTGGCCCGAAACAGGGTGGTTATGTCGGTGTCCTTTCTGGCTTGAAAGAAGGGGATGTGGTGGTGACGTCGAATCAACATCAGCTTAAAAACGGCGGTTTGGTTTTGGTGAACAATCAACGACCGCTTGTTACTCATACTCAGCCAAGTAATTAGGATTCTCCCATGACATTTACTGATGTATTCATCAAACGCCCGGTGTTGGCGACGGTATTAAGTCTCGTGTTGTTGGTGTTGGGGCTTAAAGCTTTTACTTCATTGCAGGTGCGCCAATACCCAGAAATTGAAACAGGTGTGATCACCATTACCACCAGTTACCCCGGTGCCAGTGCGTCGAGCGTACAAGGTTACGTTACCCAACCTCTACAGGCTGAAATCGCCCAAACCGCGGGCATTGACTACATGACATCAGACAGTGCCTTGGGTAAATCCGTGATTACGGTGTATTTGAAGTTGGGATACCCATCAGATGGCGCACTGACGGAGATTCTGTCTCTGGTGCAGCAAGTGAAATACAAACTGCCTTCTGGGGTATTGGATCCGAGCATTCTTAAATCGACGTCTCAATCGCCGATCTTATATGTCTCTTTCTCAAGCGATACGCTGAAAACCGAGCAAGTATCGGACTATGTGAGCCGAGTGGTGAAGCCAACATTCTCAACGGTAGAGGGTGTGTCCAAAGTCGATATGTTAGGTCAACAAGATTTCGCGATGCGTATCTGGCTTAAGCCTCAAAAGTTGGCGTCTTATGGCTTGACTGCTGCTGATGTACAGAATGCGCTGCGAGCAAACAACATTGTAAGCGCGGCGGGTAAGTTACAGAACCCGTATATCGAAGTCGATATCAATGCTCATACCGATTCTAGCTCTGTAGCAGACTTTAAAAACATGTCGCTCAAAGCCCATGACGGACAACTGGTGCATTTGAAAGACGTTGCCACAGTAGAGCTAGGCGCAGCGACTTATGATTCAGATGTTGAGTTTAATGGCGTAACGACTGTTTCAACGGCGATCAGCAATACCGCGACATCGAACCCGTTAACCGTGGTTGAGGGTATCTATGAATTCCTTCCTCAGATAGAAGCTGGTTTACCTGACGGTATTAAAGCGGATGTGGTGTACGACTCAACCAAATTCATTGAAACATCGATTGATGAAGTAGCAAAAACGCTGATGGAAGCGGCACTGATTGTGGTGATTGTTATCTTTGCGTTCCTCGGTTCTATGCGTGCGATGTTAATTCCGTTGGTGACCATTCCATTGTCACTGATTGGCTCGATGTTCTTCATGTTGAGCATGGGTTTCAGCATTAACTTGCTGACGTTATTGGCGATGGTGTTGGCGATCTCTTTGGTGGTGGATGATGCGATTGTGGTCGTAGAAAACACGTTTCGACACCTAGAAGATGGCACTAGTCCAATTAAAGCAGCGATTAACAGTGCGCGTGAAATTGCTGGTTCTGTGATTGCGATGACCATTACCTTGGCTGCGGTTTATGCACCGATTGGTTTCATGGGTGGTTTGACCGGTAAGTTGTTTACTGAGTTTGCTTTCACCTTGGCGGGCTCTGTTCTGATCTCAGGTTTTATCGCACTGACGTTGACGCCAATGATGTGTTCAAAACTGCTTAATAAGTCGGTATTGGATGGAAAACTGGTTAAGAAAATTGATGTGGTTATTGCTGGTGTCACTGAACGCTACCGCAAGGTACTTGAACACGTGCTTAATAACCGAGTTTATATCTGGCCAGTAGTCGGGACATTGCTTATCAGTTTGGTGTTTATGTTTATGAATACCGCATCCGAGCTGGCACCTGAAGAAGATCAAGGCGTAATGATTGTCATGGGACAAGGGCCTGCTCAAGCCAACACCGATTACATTCGCCACTTTACTCCGGCTCTGATTGACGCCATTGGTAAAAACGACGAAGTAGAAATGACCATGCTGGATAACGGCTACATGAACAACAACGCGTTCTTTGGTTTAGGTGTATTGAAAGATTGGGATTCACGCGAAGCAACGGCAAAAGAGGTGATGCAGCGCTTCGAAAAAGAGAGCTCTGTATTACCAGGTTTGCAGGTGTATACCTTCTCTCCACCGGATCTGCCAGGCACACCGCAAGGCTTGCCATTCCAAATGGTATTGAAGACGCCAACTGGCTCGTATCAAGATCTTTATCAGTACGCTGAAAAGCTAAAAGAATACGCACAGAAGAGCGGTAAGTTTATTTACGTGCAGAACGACCTTAACTTCAATAAACCGCAGGTTGAGATTCAAATTGATCGTGATAAAGCAGCGCAGATGAATGTGAGCGCTCAGGATGTTGGTACCGTGCTGTCTCGCTTTATCAGTGAAGGCTTCGTGAACTACTTCTCAATGGATCAACGCAGTTATCAAGTGATTACGCAAGTACCGAACGAGAATCGTAACTCTTGGGACGATTTGAAGAATTATCACGTACGTTCGAATACAGGGGGAATGGTTCCACTGGCATCTTTAATCGAGATTAGCCAATCGGTCCAGCCATCAAAAGTGGATCAATTCCAACAGCTGAACAGTGCCATGATCGAAGCGAAGATGATGCCGGGCATCAGTATTGGTGAGGCTTACCAAGTGATGGAAGAGGGTGCAGCACAGATATTGCCTAAATCATACAGCACGGATACTTCTGGGCAGCTACGCCAGTTCTTGCAAGAAGGATCTTCGTTGGTAACGACGTTCTTCTTAGCCTTGGTGATTATCTACTTAGTATTGGCAGCGCAGTTCGAAAGCCTACGCGATCCGCTGGTGGTATTAACCAGTGTGCCGTTGTCGATCTTTGGTGCCTTAATGCCACTGTACTTGGGCATTGATACGCTCAACATCTACACCGAAGTTGGATTGGTGACCTTAATCGGACTCATCAGTAAACACGGTATTTTGATTGTTGAGTTCGCTAACCAGATGCAACAAGAATTGAAATGCAGCCGTCGTGAAGCCGCTATTCGTTCGGCGACCGTGCGAATGCGCCCTGTATTGATGACAACTGCCGCCATGGTCGTGGGTGTTGTACCGCTGCTAATAGCGAGTGGTGCAGGGGCTCAAAGTCGATTCTCAATTGGCTTGGTGATTACGGTGGGTATGTCTGTGGGCACGCTATTTACGCTGTTCGTGGTACCAACGATTTACACCTACTTAGCGGCGGATCATACCGCTCAGGAACAAGAAGCTTGAGCAACGTGAAGATCTAATCATCACGAAAGCTCATCAAAAAATTATTCATTAACAAGAAAACTTAATCAACACGAATCCCATTTATGAGCCTGACCGCTTAGGGATTCGTGCATTCAAAATTCAGGAAATTAGAGGTTCACATGAAACTACATTATTTATATCCACTACTTGCGTTATTCACTGTTGGCTGTGCGAGTTCAGTCCCGAACAAAGAAGAAATAAAAAGCGTCGATTCAGAGCATTACTTTGTAGATAGTCAGTTTGATGACGACATGGCGGGTATGTCGTGGATAGCAAAAGACAGTGCTTCTCATCATTTTAATCAGTTCAAATTCAATAGCGTAGAGATCAAAAATGCCGGTATAGACAAGCGAGTATCGAAAGAGGTTCAAGAGCAATTCAAGGAGCAGATCCTTAGCAGTATGAACGACAAGTTGAAGCATAAACTGCAAGGCTATGAGAACGTGATGTTGGATAACCAAGTGCTCGATATTAGCGTTGCTTTGTATGGCATTGATGACATTCCAGAGGATATGCGTTTAACAGAGTTCATTCCTTTTGGTTCTATTATCGGTGCGGTCAAATACGCTGCGGGCACCCGAGACCGCTCAATTCGAGTATTAGCAAGCGTTGACTTAAAGGACCATGATTCAGCTGAGTTGGTTGGTCGCCGTATTTTCGTGGTCAATGACAATGGCGTGCTAGAGAACGAAAAGTCAGCAATCACCATCGAAATGCTGGATAAAAATATTGAGCAGATCACCAAGCAGGCTGTCGATTTTGCTTTTGAAGTAACTTACTTAAACAAGAAGCAAGGTTAAGCTCGTGAAAAGGATCTTCAACAAAAGCGGCAATAGTAAAACCTATCGTCAGCTCGCTGTGTTTATGCTTGGCTGCAGCTTAAGTGCTTCTGCGGTTGCCAGTGGTAGCCGCTATGATCAATGTATTTTGGATTCACTGGCTAAAGCGACCAACCAACAAAGCATTGAATGGCTGAAGCAACAGTGCAATTCAGAGGTCGGTGATTCCAAAGCTGAGGTGAAGGCTGAGGGCAATGACAACAATGCAAAGGCAGGCACGACCGAAATGTCACCCGAGCAAAAGATCTCACGCTTGAAGTTGGAATATTCAACAGAAGATAACCCATTTGTGATTACGCCATATCGACTGAATTACATTTTGCCCGTCACCCATATGACAAGTGTGAATACTCAACCATATGGCGACGAACGATTTGGTGGTAAAGCGGATGACCTCAGTGACGAAGAGATAAAACTGCAGTTGAGTTTGAAGATCCCTATTGTTGATGATGGTGTGTTTAACCAAGAAGATAAAATCTATTTCGGTTTTACATTGAAGTCATTCTGGCAGGCGTATTCATCCGATATCTCGGCTCCTTTTAGAGAGACGAACTATCGCCCCGAAGTGTTCTATGAGACGCCTTTGGACATAGAGTCGACGGAAGGTGTGTGGTTTTCTCGTTTCGGGCTTGAACATGAATCGAATGGTCGAACAGCAGAGCTGAGTCGCAGTTGGAACCGTGTTTATGCAGGTTTGGGTTACATGGAAGATGATTTTGCGGTGTACTTTCAGCCTTGGTATCGCATACCTGAGTCAAACAGCAGTGACGACAATCCAGACATTCAAGACTATCTAGGGCATTACGAGTTATCGGGTGCTTATAAGTGGGATGAGTTTGAGTTGTCGGCACTGGGGCGCTACAACTTCCAAACGGGTTATGGTGGCGTTCAAACCTCACTTAGTTTTCCATTGTTTGGTCGCCTAAAAGGGTACGTTCAATATTACAAAGGCTACGGTGAAAGCTTGATTGATTATGACTATAACAGCGAGCGAATCGGCGTAGGTATTCTGCTGACCAACGTCTTATAGAACGTCTTCTTTGGCGTTATTTCTTGGAGTCGGAGTCTAGCGAGATAAAAGCACCGCCGAGAGTGACGGTGCTTTGAGGTGAACGCAGCTGTGTTTGGGCTATTTTGCTATCTCGACTTTGGATTCAATTTCAGAGATGTTGCTATTGAAGAATAAGGTCTGTGCGACTTTCAGAACGACCGGATAACCAGACTCTAAAATGGTTTCATAATAGTACTCTTCGGCCGCCGCAGGGTTTCCTTTCGACTCTTCCAATTTTGCTAAGATAATCATCGACATGACGTTGTATTCACTTCTCGGAATTAAGGTCATGTAACGCTCGGCGGCGTTCGGGTTATCTTGGGTTAGCGAGTAGGCCGCCAATGCATCGTATATGCGATAAGAGGTTGGATTATTCTCTGCTAAAAGAAGCTTCTTGCCGAACCGACCGTTAAGCTTTTGAACCAGCTTTTCCTTTTGTGAAGACTTCAATAAAAAGATGTCCGCGAGCTCATACAAATATCGGCTCGACATGACAAAGTGATTGTCAGGTTCAAGCTCGTTGGCAGCAATGATCTTTTTCAAAGTATCCGCTCTGTCGAGAGTTATGAAGGTCAGCCCCAGCGATTCAAGCGCCAGTTGCAGCGACTCTTCCTGTTTAGGTAGCTCTGATATTTGTTGTTTTAAGATGGACTTCTGAATATCGATATTGAATGAATCCAATAGGTCATCGAGCATGGTGCGCATCGTACTGTGTAGTGAAGAAGCATCAATCAGGTAATCACGCCCTAGATGCTTGAAGTTGGAGATACGGTTGAAATAGGTAATATCCAGATACTCTCTGTCGCCATCAACTTTGCTTTTAAAGCTGACCACGTTCGCGGAGTTTGGCACTAAGGTTTCGTCAACGATGAGGCGAAAATCTCGATAAGTCGTAAGATAACTCATCAGCTTATGGACGATGCCGCGCTTAAAGGCATCATTTTTCAAACTTTCATCAATTCGCACATAGATATAGCGTGGTTCGAGTGATAAGTAATGAACAGAAGCGTGCGCTTTATGATCTTCAATTACTTGGTGATTCGTTGCTTGATTTGACTTGCCAACAATCTCTGTAGATTGATTGTCAGAGTCGAATAGCTCGGTCATGCTATCAACAGACACTCCGTTGTTAGTGTCTGTTGATGAAGGCGATCCCCACCAAGATACACCAAGCGCGATGCTGATTGCTCCTATTACCAGAGCGCCTATCGCAATGCCCAAACGGGATGATTTGTTAGCGTTTTTCTCTGAAGGGCTAGTAGATGACGAGGTTGCGTAGTTATCACCACTTTTTGGGTCTGGTTGCTGTTTTAACGGGTCATTATCAGGCGAGCGATTCGGTGTAACCTCTGGTGTTATTTCGGTTTCTTGCTCATGTGCAGTTTGCTCGTGTGATACGGTCTTGTCACTTTGTGTGGCCGAAGCTGAGTCTTCATGATGAGGTTGTTTAGCTTGCGCTTGATTCGTTGCCATCGATTCGGAATTAGGGGAGCTAACAGGCGAAGCTTCTTGCGCTTGAGAGGCTGTTTCGTCATAGCTGACAGTATCAGCGAGTGAAACCGTATTGGTCACAATAGGTGGTGGAACTAATACGGTCTTTTGCACCTCGACATCAAACTTATACCCTCGTTTCGGTACAGTGGTGATATAGCCCATCGAGTGGCGTTCTGCTGACTTCAACGTTTTTCGAAGCTCAAAAATCGCTTGAGTGATTACTTGATCCGTTAAGATCGAGCCGTTCCAAACCTCATTAATTAACTCATCTCGCGAGAACACTATTTTTGGATTCTGGCAAAAGAAGTCCAGTAGCTTGGACAAACGGTTGTCGATAATCACGTCTTCGTTATCCATGATGAGTTTGTCTTCATCTGGGATAAACAACCACACGTCGAAAGAATACTGGATACGTTCTTTTTTCATAGCTACCGATACTAAGTCATTGTATTAAAATTACTTTAGTAGACAAGTTGGGGCAATTCAATCAAGCAATGTTCAATTGTGATAAGTAGGCGTGCTTTTAAGTTAATCAATGAATTATGATAGATGCTTATATTTAATATTGAGACTTATTCGCATTTATTAATCTGAGCGAAAGAACCGATTAGATTGTGTCGTTAATATTAGGAACAACATGATTTTTTTGAGGTATTTATGAGTACAGTCGTAGTATGGGGAGCAGGTAGCGGTTTGGGTGCAGCAATGGTCGAGCACTTTCATCAACAAGGTTTTGAAGTGATCGCGATTGCTAGAAATCCAGAGAAGAACCCGCGCTTGGCAATTCTTGGCGTAACTTCGCTTAGCTGCGATGCAACCGACAAGCAACAAGTGGAGAAGACGGTTGCTGAGTTGCCAAAATCGGCATTGGTTGTTTCAAGCATGGGCAGTTTTAGAGCGGATGTTCCGGTTGACTACATTGGCCACCGACATGTGATTGATGTTCTGGAAACGAATGAAATCAAACGCTTTGTGTTGGTGACGTCTTTAGGTTGTGGTGATTCATGGCAGTACCTATCAGAGCGCTCTAGAAAAGGGTTTGGCGCTGCAGTTCGTGAAAAATCATTGGCGGAAGCTTGGTTAATGTCGAGCTCGTTGGATTACACGATTCTTCGTCCGGGTGGCTTGCTTGACGGTGAAGTGACAGGTAATGGCGAGCTTTCTCAACAAGTGGAAGTACATGGTGTGATTTATCGACAAGAAGTAGCACGCCTTATCGAAACCCTATTGGCGAACGAAGCGAGTATCGGCCAAGTGTACCAATGTATCGACCCTACAGTTAAATACGGCTAACCCTTTTAAAGTGTTAGTCAGAGGTATATCTACCTTGTCATAAACTTCTAAAGCCGTTTAGCCAGACTGAACGGCTTTTGTTTGCTTCCTATATTTTCTCTATCTCCTCGCTTTTGAATCCATTTATAGCCTGTTTCTTATGTGAGAGTGCCGCTCTCTTAATCTAGATTAAGTTTTGCTTGTCATATTCTCTGTAGTATCCGCGTCAATCAGCCCCGTTAGATGGGCACTTGCGTAACACGATTGAGTGAGGAATAGATTTGAGTACTTTGTTTACAGAAACCCGCATTGGCACCATGACGCTTAAAAACCGCTTTATGAGAAGTGCGACGTGGGAAAATATGGCGACCGAAGATGGCCATATGACAGATAAACTTTACGCTATCTATGAAGAGTTGGCTCAAGGTGAGGTTGGCTTGATCGTGACGGGTTATGCGAACATCGTTGAAGAAGAAAAGCCGAATGCTGGCATGATGGGCATGTATAACGATTCGTTTATCGATGAATACAAAAAGCTGACTCAACTGGTTCATGACAACGACTCTAAAATCGTAATGCAATTA
This sequence comes from Vibrio pomeroyi, assembly GCF_024347595.1. Classification (NCBI taxonomy): domain Bacteria; kingdom Pseudomonadati; phylum Pseudomonadota; class Gammaproteobacteria; order Vibrionales; family Vibrionaceae; genus Vibrio; species Vibrio pomeroyi. The sequence continues at coordinate 1,034,959 of NZ_AP025507.1, forward strand.
GCTTATGGCGGTACGAAAACCACGTATGACCTTGGCGAGCGAGTGATCTTTGCACCGAGTGAGGTTCCTGAAAAAGGGACTCAAACACTGGGTAAAGCGATGACCAAAGAGGAAATTGATTACATTGTCGATGCGTTTGCTAAAGCGTCACTGAGAGCACAACAGTCGGGTTTTGATGGTGTTGAGATTCATGCAGCACACACATACTTGATCAATCAGTTCTTAAGCCCTTACTACAACCAGCGTGAAGATGAATACGGCGGTAGCTTAGAAAATCGCATGAGATTCTTGCTTGAGATCTACACGGCAACACGCAAGCTGGTGGGTGAGGATTTCCCTATCTTGGTTAAGCTGACCGCTTCTGAGTTTTTCGAGGGCGGTGTAACCTTCGATGAAACACGTTTGGTTTGTAAAAAGCTTGAAGAAGTGGGTGTTGATGGCATTGTCGTTTCTGGCAACATTCACGGTAAAGCTGACACCATGATTGGCGAGTCTCACGATGGTTTTACCATCCAAGCTGAAGGCTACTTCCATGAGTATGGCCATGCGATCAGCCAAGACGTTAATATTCCAGTTATCACGGTAGGCGGCTTAACCGATTTTGATGCTATCGAAGCTATCGCAAATAACACGGGCATTGAGTACTTCGCGCTTTCACGTCCACTACTTTCTGAACCGCACTTAGTGAAGCGTTGGAAAGAGGGTGACCGAAGCCCAGTAGAGTGTGAGAGATGTTCTAAGTGTCGTACTAAGCGCGGCAACTTCTGTGTGGTAAACAAAGACAGAAAAGTACAGCTTGCTCGTATGTAATCGCTGAATCCAGAACTAAGCATGATTCTAAACGTGAGCCTGTGTCATACCGCAGGCTCATGTTTTTCTAGCCTTCCATGAACCGATATTTGAAACCTTATTAATCACATATCTCTGTCAAATTAGTGCGATTAAACAGATACAATTCACCTGTAAATCTTCCAACCGCGTTATCGTTACTATACTGAGCACCACGTGAAATTACTTCCTCTCTTAAAGCAACCTCGAATTCACTGACGCCTTTTCGTTTTAGCGACATTGCTACGATTTAAGCGTGATACTGACTATTTACCCCACTTAGCTTCTATGTTGATGGGGGACTTGTTTGTGCACCTTAGATAAACATTGTCGATTTTTTGAAATTTAAACCGAAATAAAACGAATAAGTTAATCAGAGGTAGAGATGCAAAATAAGCATTGGTCTAAATTCGAACTGCTACATGAAGTTGTCACTAATCCCAATATTCATATCAAGGGTCTACACAGTTATTACAGCGACTGCTGGGATAACGGGTTTGAGCGCTCAGTCGTCCGTTATCTACATGGGGACGAAGTCAGTCGTCAGTGGGAGCCGCGTTGGGAAATCGACGAGCTCTACATTGGGGATTACGTCTGCATAGGAGCAGAAGTTGTGATCCTAATGGGCGGCAACCATACCCACCGCGTTGATTGGTTTTCTTTGTATCCATTTATGGATGTGATCGAAGAAGCCTACATTGGTAAAGGTGACACTCATATCAAAGATGGCGCTTGGCTAGGTATGCGAGCCATGATCATGCCTGGCGTGACCATTGGAGAAGGGGCGGTTGTTGCCGCAAACAGCGTGGTAACCAAAGATGTCGAACCATATAGCATTGCGGCTGGCTCGCCTGCGAAAGTCGTTAAACATCGCTTCGATAAATCGGTTATTGAAGAACTGCTCTCAATTAAGATATACGATTGGCCAGAAGAGAAGTTTGAAGCGTTGAAGAAGCACTTGTGTGATTCTGATTTAACAGCGCTTAAGAATGCGATGGCCGAATATGATACTCATAACTCGTTGAATACTTAATTGTACCCAATAGAAGGAGCACTCTATTGGTTGTGGAGTGCTCCTTTTGTTCATCTATCCAGCAGTCACTGCTATTTTTATCAAATATTTACCCTTCATCATTGACCTTACCCTAAGGGGAACCTTTATAGTTGTCTTATAAATTTAAAGGTTAGCTATGACAAACACACTCCGATCAACTTGGATTACTGTTTTCAGCATCATCGCGATGTTGATGTCTAGCTATGCCTCAAGCTCATCAGCCATGATGACTGAAATAATGATGATGGAAATGAGTTCGAGCAAATCGGCTTGTTACCACAGCGATACGTCGGTTAATGATTCAATGGCGGGATGTCATGTGACAAGTGAAGAAGCACACGCCGAACACTCTAGTATGAGTGCTCATGACATGATGGCTCAATGCGACATGTCTTCAATGAGCGAAGACGGCGGCCACATGATGGGTAACCATTGTTCGAGTGCTGATTGCTGCGCCTCAGTGTGTTCTGCAACTTCTTATCCAATTCAGGCTGTTCAAGCCGCCAATCCATATGTCTCTTCCTTAGCTCGTTTTCAATCTGTCATTATTGGGCAGAAAGTCGCACGCGCTCAATCTTTGTTACGCCCACCCACCGCATAAATCTATATCTAAAAACATAGCGATATCAGAGATCATAAATCTGATACGCCAATCTTTTATATGCGTTATTTAACGCTAGATATGGACATTCATTGTGAATATAAAACCAACAACCTCCGTGTTTGGAATAAACGCGAGTGCTGTGGTCGCTGCTGCCTTTGTTTCGAGTGCTGCTTTTATTTCAGCCAGTGCTTTGGCTGCTGCACCTGCTTCAACACACGCTGTTCAACAGAGCTCAACACAGCAACTCAATACATTGATTGAGATAGCATTGAACCAAGACAGCAATCGCAAACAGTACTTTGCTCAGTCTCAAGCGATGCGTGAAACCGGTATTGCGAGCGCAACCTTGATGGACCCGAAATTGAAAGTCGGATTCGGTGGCCTGCCAGTCGATAGTTTTCAATTTGATGAAGACCCGATGACTAATGTTTCGATCGGTCTGATGCAGCAATTCGAGCGTGGCGATACGTTAGATCTTCAGCAGAAAAAAGCAGGTCAGCAAGCGGACGGAATAGCGCTTCAAGTTCTGGCTCGTGAACTTACCGTTGCTAACAGCATAACGCAGTTATGGCTTGAACTGGGCTATCAGCAAGTCGCAGAAGGTGTGATGCGTGAAAACCGACGCCTTTTGGTTGAGCTAGAGAACTATGTGCAAACCAATTACTCGATAGGTAAAAGCGAAGCGCAAGACCTACTTAATGCGCAGCTTCAAGTCAGCAAGCTTGATGAGAAACTGCAAGCTAATCAGCAAGTTCAACGCCGTCTCATCTCTCAACTGTCTGAGTGGTTAGGATCAGACTGGTTAGGGACTCAAGAGATTAGCTCTCAGGCTGTTGATTCACAGACTCTTGATCCTCAGGAGAGACTTCATGCGACTAATCAAATTGATTGGTCGTTATTGGAAAGCAAATTATCAACCAGCAACGATGCAACCAAGCACTATCAACTGTTGATGGAGCATCCGCTCGTTAAGATCACGGACGCGACTATCTCATCTAACCAAACTCAAGTAGAACTGGCTGAGCAAGCTTATACGCCGCAGTTTGGTGTGGAAGTGATGTATGCCCATCGACAAGCGAACAACATGGCGGGCGAACCTGCTTCTGATCTTGTGAGTGCTTATCTAACGGTCGACATCCCTCTGTTTACGGGCAACCGACAAGATAAGAACTTGTCTGCGGCTCAGTACCAAGTTGGTGCAGCTAAGTCCCAAAAAGACACATTACTTTCCCAAATGAACGCGCAAGTGAATGCGTTATTGGTGGATAAGGCGAACCTCACCCAACGTTTAGAGCGTTACCAAAACTCCTTATTACCTCAGACAACGGCACGGATCAGCGCTGTGGAGCGAGGCTATCAAAACAACACTGCACAATTTAACGATGTGATCTCTGCAACGGCAGACGAGCTTGCTTTAAAGCTAGAGCAACAGCGTTTGATTACTGATCTCAACATCGTGAATAGTAAGCTCGCGTCACTCGTTAGTGGCTTTGATTATCAAGTGGAACAACCACAACTTACCGCGACAAACCATCAATAAGGAACAGACAATGAAATCAGTAAAAGTAGCAACAATCGCTTTATTGGTCGGTGGCGCATTAGGTTTTGGTGCCAATCACTTTCTCTTTAATTCAGCTCACGATATGTCGGCTATGGCTGCTTCTAGTGGGACAAGTTCAGCGGCCAGTTCAAGTGATGATCCACTTTATTGGGTTGCACCAATGGACCCAAATTATCAGCGTGACAAGCCGGGTAAATCGCCAATGGGTATGGATTTGGTCCCGGTGTATGCCGATGACTTAACTGGTGGTTCAGACAAAACCGGAACCGTGTTTATCGACGCTTCTGTGGAAAACAACCTCGGTGTCAAAACAGCAAAGGTAGGGTTAGAAGCTTTGTCGCCACGTATTGAAACGGTCGGTTATGTGGCGTTCGATGAAAGTACATTGTGGCAAACCAACGTCCGCGCTGCGGGCTGGGTGGAGAAGCTTTATATCAATGCAGTTGGTGAGAAGGTAAACAAAGGCGATGTCCTCTTCACGCTTTACTCTCCAGAGCTGGTTAAGGCACAAGAAGAGTTACTTAGTGCGTACAAAACGGGTCGCAAAGGATTGATCAAAGGATCGACTGAACGCTTGGTTACCTTAGGTGTCGATAAGGCGCAGATCCGCTCGATTTCACGACAAGGCAAAGCTTCACAAACCATTGAAATCAAAGCGCCTGCAGATGGCGTTATCGCTAGCCTCAATATTCGTGAAGGTGGTTATCTTTCACCAGCTCAAGCAGTAATCAGTGCAGGGCCGCTAGATGAAGTCTGGGTTGACGCAGAGGTGTTTGAGCGCCAAGCACACTGGATCTCATCGGGCAGTAACGCAGAGATGACACTGGACGCGATTCCGGGCAAAGAGTGGCAAGGCAATGTGGATTACGTATATCCGATTCTTGACCCTAAAACTCGAACCTTACGCGTTCGTTTGAAGTTCTCTAACCCTAATGGCGAGCTCAAACCAAACATGTTCGCCAATATAGCACTGAAACCAATCAGTGATGATCAAGTCCTTACCATTCCTAGATCTTCGGTTATCCATTCCGGTGGTATGACTCGTGTTGTGTTGTCTGAAGGTGAAGGTAAATACCGTTCAGCACGCATTGAAGTGGGTCGCGAAGCGGGCGACAAGATCGAGGTGTTGCAAGGGCTTACACAAGGCGAACAGATCGTCACTTCAGCGCACTTCATGCTCGACTCGGAATCTAGTCAATCAGCGGATTTGTCACGAATCAATGGTGCGGAAGAGCAAGCAGAAACAGCTTGGGCAAAAGGTGAAATTGCAGATGTTATGCAAGGCAGTCGTATGGCGACCATCAATCATCAACCTGTTCCTGAGTGGGATTGGCCGGGCATGGTGATGAACTTCACCTTCGTTGAAGGTTTGGACATTAGCCAGCTTAAGCGCGGGCAAGTCGTTGATTTTGAAATGATGAAAACGGAGTCAGGCCAGTATGAAGTTGTTGATTACAAGGTCAGCGAACATCGAATGGCGGGTGAAGTGTGGGTGAAGGGTGACATCACCATGCTAATGCCGGATTTCGGAATGATCACAGTAAACCACAAACCAGTACCCGTGTGGGATTGGAAAGCGGGTGAAATGAACTTCCAAGCCAGTGACGACCTTGATCTATCTGAGTTTGTTGAGGGGCAAACCATTCGGTTTCTAGTGGCAAAGCAAGGTTCAGATTATGTGCTCAAATCTTTAGAAGCGGGTGAGGGCACATTATGATCAATGCAATTATTCGCTGGTCCATCAGTAACCGATTTTTGGTTCTGGTTGCGACTGTCGCCATCGTGTTTGGTGGGCTATACAGCGTTAAAAACACGCCCGTTGATGCGATTCCTGATCTGTCTGATGTGCAGGTGATCATCAAAACCAGCTATCCGGGTCAAGCGCCGCAAGTGGTTGAAGATCAAGTCACGTATCCGCTTACTACTGCGATGTTAGCCGTACCCGGCGCTGAAACAGTTCGTGGTTACTCGTTCTTTGGCGATTCCTACGTCTATATCATCTTCAATGACGATACTGATATGTATTGGGCGCGTTCTCGCGTGTTGGAATACCTGAGCCAAGTCGCGCCTAACTTGCCATCGAGTGCTAAGCCAACATTAGGACCAGATGCAACTGGTGTGGGCTGGGTTTACAGCTATGTATTGCAAGATAAAACCGGTCAGCACGACTTAGCGGATCTTCGCAGCCTGCAAGACTGGTTTTTGAAGTATGAACTGCAAACCGTTGAGGGCGTATCTGAAGTCGCGACGGTAGGCGGTATGGTGAAGCAGTATCAAGTGCAGATCGATCCTGCCAAATTACGTGCTTATGACCTAACGCTTCAGCAAGTTAATAAGGCCATCCAAGATGGTAACCAAGAAACGGGTGCTTCAGTGGTTGAGATTGCTGAAGCCGAACACATGGTTCGCACTACGGGTTACCTCACAAGCATTGAAGATATTCAATCACTGCCACTAAAAGTGACCGACAAAGGCACACCGCTGTTATTGGGCGATATTGCTGACATTAACCTTGGTCCACAGATGCGTCGCGGTATCTCAGAGCTCAATGGTGAAGGCGAAGCGGTTGGTGGTGTTATCGTGATGCGCTTTGGTGAAAATGCCAGTGAAGTGATTGATTCTGTTAAGAGTAAACTCGCAGAGCTACAAGCGGGATTACCAGACGGGGTCGAAATTGTCGCGACCTATGACCGTTCAACCTTGATTGATTCTGCGGTAGAAAACCTATGGAAGAAGTTGGCTGAAGAGTTCATCGTGGTTGCGATTGTGTGTGCGCTGTTCCTATTCCATATTCGTTCATCATTGGTTATCGCGCTTAGCTTGCCTGTCGGTATTTTAGGTGCGTTTATCGTGATGCATTGGCAGGGCATTAATGCCAACATCATGTCTCTCGGTGGTATCGCAATTGCGATTGGTGCCATGGTCGATGGTGCAATCGTAATGATTGAGAACGTTCACAAGCACATTGAACGGACTCCGCTCACTGACAAAAACCGTTGGCAAGTGATCGGTAAGGCAGCAGAAGAGGTGGGAGCACCGCTGTTCTTCTCGCTGATCATCATTACCTTAAGCTTTGTTCCGGTATTCGCATTAGAAGGCCAAGAGGGCAAGATGTTCTCGCCACTCGCGTTTACCAAAACGTATGCAATGGCGGCGGCTGCAGGCTTGGCTATCACGCTTGTGCCAGTGCTAATGGGTTACTTCATTCGTGGCAACGTATTACCTGAACACAAGAACCCAGTGAACCGCAGCTTAGTCGCGATGTATAAACCATTGCTTAATCTAAGCCTCAAGTATCCGAAAGTCATGATCGTGATTGCATTGGGTTTGATGGCTTCTGCGTATTACCCAACCAGCAAGCTTGGCAGCGAGTTCATTCCGCCTTTGGATGAAGGTGACTTGATGTACATGCCGACTACTTATCCGGGGATCTCGATAGGTAAGGCGCGTGAGCTGGTACAGCAAACCAACAAGTTAATCAAAACCATCCCAGAAGTTGAAACCACATGGGGCAAGATTGGGCGTGCGGAAACGGCGACCGATCCTGCACCACTCACAATGATTGAAACCGTTATTCAGCTTAAACCACGAGATGAGTGGCGTGACGGCGTCACTACAGAGTCGTTACGTAAAGAGTTAGATGATCTGATTCAGTTCCCGGGTTTAACAAACGCGTGGGTTATGCCAATTAAGACTCGTATCGACATGCTAGCTACCGGTATTAAAACGCCAATCGGAATCAAGATTGCAGGACCAGATCTGAGTGTTATTGAGGATATCGGTTCTCAGCTTGAGCCTATCTTGAACGGTGTAAGTGGCACGGCCTCTGTGTATGCCGAACGTGTGGCTGGTGGTCGTTATGTCACGATAGACATCAAGCGCCGTTCTGCTGCTCGTTACGGGTTAAGCATCAAAGAAGTGCAGCAGGTTATTTCGACTGCGGTTGGTGGGATGAATGTCGGCGAAACGGTAGAAGGGCTAGAGCGTTACCCAATCAACGTTCGATACCCGCAAGATTATCGTGATTCTGTGGTGAAGTTGCAGAACTTACCACTCGTTACGCCAAACGGTGCTCGTATTGCTTTGTCTGATGTCGCTGACATTCGCTACGAAGATGGCCCACCGATGATCAAAACAGAGAATGCGCGTCCTAACGGTTGGGTGTTCGTGGATATTGATGGTCGTGACCTTGGTTCTTACGTGGCAGAAGCGCAACAAGTGGTTGCTGAGCAAATTGTATTACCTGCTGGTTACTCGCTCGCATGGTCAGGCCAATACGAATACATGGAACGCGCCAAAGATCGCCTGAGTGTGGTAGTGCCTATCACCATCGCCATCATCATGTTGCTGCTGTACTTGAGCTTCCGCCGTGTCGGTGAAGTAATGATGATCATGCTGACATTACCGTTAGCTATGGTGGGTGGTTTGTGGTTGATGCATTACCTCAACTACAACTTCTCCATTGCGGTTGGTGTTGGTTTCATCGCGCTAGCGGGCGTTGCGGTAGAGATTGGGGTAATTATGTTGGTGTACCTCAACCAAGCGTGGCATTTCAAAAAGCTCGATGCAGAGCAGAATCAACAGACACTTCAACAAGCTGATCTCACAGATGCCATTCGTGAAGGGGCAGGGCTTCGTGTGCGTCCAGTCATGATGACGGTTCTTACAGTGATCATTGGCCTAATTCCAATCATGTATGGCGAAGGTACTGGCTCAGAGGTGATGCAACGAATCGCAGCGCCGATGATAGGCGGAATGGCATCTGCGTTATTACTCACGTTATTGGTGCTACCTGCGATCTTTAAACTTTGGAAGCAGCGTGAGCTCACTCAGAGCCAAAACGAGACAAGTAAATAACGTACTGACTATAAAGCCCTTACTTGCGAGATAGGAGTAGGTAAGGGCGCCCCACATGAACATATAAAACTAACAACACCAACAGAATTAATCTAAGGAACGACTATGAAAAAGACACTGATTGCCATAGCTCTAACACTGACTACTGCAACGGCTTTTGCTGCTATGAACCATTCAGCTGGTGACCACTCAAACATGGATCACTCAGGTATGGACCACTCGATGATGAAGAGCGGAGAAATGGATCATTCAAAGATGGATCACAGCATGATTAAGGGTGGAAAGATGGACCATTCCAAGATGATGAATATGGATGGAATGATGGACATGGAAGGTATGTCGGAAGTGGGCATGCCAGCTCAAGGCGCTAAACCCGATAAAGTGGTTCATGTTCTACTGAGTGACGACATGAGAATTACGTTTAAGAACAAGGTCGATATTGAGCCTAATGACGTCGTTCAGTTTGTAGTGATGAATACAGGCAAGATTGACCACGAATTCTCAATTGGTTCTGCCACCGAGCAGTTAGAGCATCGTGAAATGATGAAAAATATGAGTAACCACCATCATGACTCTGGCAGCACAGTGACGGTGAAGCCGGGCAAAGCGAAGCAGGTGCTTTGGCATTTTCACGGTGATAATCACGTAGAGTTCGCATGCAATATCCCAGGTCACACAGAAGCGGGTATGGCGAAGTCGATAACGCTGTAGGCATTATCTAATAGAGCTAGAAGTAGCTGCTAGACAAGTACAAGAAAGCTTAAAGATAAGTCTTAGCTCATCGCGTAGTTGAGACTTATCTTTCTTGGCCACTACTGTAATAGGATCGATGTTTCCAGTAGGTGCTGAGCTTCACCACTTAGGTGCGGTAGCTCTGACATGATCTTCTTAAGCTTGTCGTCGATCGATTCCACTTCACTTAAAGAGCGAAATGCAAGAACGGCTTGCTCTGGTTCGTTGCTCACATAACCCTTCAACGTATTAAGCTGAATTTTGTTCGCATTTTCGACTTTTGACAGTGCGACATTGATTGCTTCGATGTTGATTGTTAACTCATTGCTTTTAAACATTTTTAATTATTTTGGGGTTGTTGCTAATGCGCGCACATTAACACAACCGTTTTTTTGGATATTGACCAAGATTATTAAACCAGCATTTTTGTGAAACTCTTGGCTAAATCAAAAGTACCGTCACAAACTCGTTTTGGCTATCCATGCAATTGATTCATGAGCTTGTTCCTTAGTGTTAAACATCACAAAAAATCATAAGATTTATTTTTACGAGTCTGTTTTTTGCGAATGTTAACTCTCTATTATTGAATCTATTTAGTTAGTTTCCTTGGATATATGAAACATCTCTAAGGAAGAATGATGCAAAAAGGAACGTTATCTCTCGCGATTGTCATGATTTTATCTTCTGGATCGATACACGCAGAAGAACAGATTAGAAATAGTAACTTCGAAGCCAATATGAATGGTTGGTGGAATGCAGGAGCCGATGTAACAACAGAAAGCAACGAAGCTTGTATTGATATTAAAAACCCGGGGAACAATTCTTGGGATGTAATTTTAGGCCACAGCGGTATTGGTTTAGAGCAAGGTCAGAAATATCAGGTATCGTTCGATATATATGCAAATACTGATACTGAGATGAAAGCCTTGATCCAACATGAAGGGCCTCCTTATACGCATTATTTTCTAAGTGACGTGGGTGTATCAACAGACAAGCAAAGCTATACGTTTGATTTTGTGCAAGAACTTGAGAGTGACGCCGATACAGAATTCCAGTTTCAATTAGGAGCACAGAAAACGGGTGTCATCTGTGTTGATAACGTTTCTGTTGTAGGTAAGCCATTTGTAAAAGTAGCGACTAAGATGCCTATCCGAGCTAACCAAGTTGGCTTCTTACCTCAATCCGACAAGTATATCTTTGTTGAAAACTCGTCAACTGAACCTCTTAAATGGACATTAGTATCTCATTCTGGGATCAGCCTCGACCTCGGTAAAACAGAAGTGTTCGGCCTAAATAAAGCGTCGGGTGAGCACATTCACCGAGTTAACCTTTCAAACTATACAGAGACAATGAACGGATTAACGATCAAAGTCGGCGATGATGTCAGTTATCCATTCGATATTAGAAGCGATGTTTATAGCCAGTTAAAGCTCGATGCCTTGTCTTACTTTTATCAAAACCGTAGCGGTATCGAGATAAAACCTGAGTTCGTTCAACGCGACGATCTCGCGAGGCCTGGTGGCCACATGTCCGATAGGGTGACATGTTTTGATAAAGTCGATAGCTGGGGAAATAGATGGCCTGGCTGTGATCTGACTATTGATGCAACCGGTGGTTGGTACGATGCGGGCGACCATGGTAAGTACACAGTAAATAGTGGTATTTCAACTTGGACGCTCCTGAATTTATATGAGCGAGGCAAGTTCTTAGAGAACAAATCACTTCCGTTTTCAGATGGGAAAGTTAAAATCCCTGAAGCAACCAATGGCGTTAACCCGCTGTTGTCTGAAGCTCGCTGGAACATAGAGTTCATGTTAGCGATGCAAGTCGACTCGGACACGCCAATAGCCGTTCCTGTTGGTAATCAGTCTGCCAGTAAACAGCTAAAACTTACCGAGATTAACGCGAGAGGGCTGGCATTCCACAAGATCGCGGATGAGTCTTGGACTGGTATGCCATTACCGCCACACAAAGATACTCAGAAACGTTATGTTGGTTATCCTACTACTGCAGCTTCATTGAATCTGGCGGCAATCGGTGCTCAGTGCGCACGTATTTGGAAAGATATCGACAGTGATTTTTCGCAGTTATGTTTGGATTCAGCGACCAAAGCGTGGAACGCAGCAAATCAACATCAAGATATCTATGCTTACGATAACTTCACTGGTTCTGGGCCGTATGATGATATCGAATTGAGTGATGAGCGATACTGGGCTGCGGCCGAGCTCTTTATCACAACCAATGATGAGGTTTACAAAAAAGTATTGATTGATTCTCCACACTACCTTGAAGTGCCGAAGGGGAACATCAATGCCGATGGTGACATGTATTGGCAGTATATAGCGCCTGCGGGCACCGTGAGTTTAGCCGTGGTACCTAACTCATTAGACAGCCAAGTTATTGAACAAGCACGTAAGAACATCATTAAAACGGCAGAATCTTATACCAAGCAAGTTGCCAATGAAGGCTACAACATCCCTTATACAGTCGAAGAGTATTCGTGGGGCTCAAACTCTAACCTTGTAAACCGAAGTATTTTTTTGATTTACGCTCACGATTTTTCTAATGATGTTCGATACATCAAAGCGGCGGCTAGTGCGATGGATTATATCCTAGGAGGTAACCCAATGAATATCTCTTATGTTACTGGTTATGGAACGAAACCTGCTGAGAATCCTCATCATCGATTCTGGGCTTATGCTGTTGATGAAAGTTCACCAAAACCAGCGCCGGGTGCGTTAATTGGAGGCCCAAATTCGGTAAGTTTTAGTGATCCTATTGCCGCTATGATGAAAGGTAAGTGTGTTGGACAAACGTGTTACAGCGATAATATTGGAGCTTGGACGTTGAACGAGATAACCATCAACTGGAATGCGCCTCTAGTATGGGTTACTTCTGCCTTAGATGAAGGGCAACTTGATTGAGGTAATCAATTAAATTATGAATATTCAAAGAGTAATATCATTTGGTATTGCTCTTTTTAATACAAAAAATCACACAATGAAGTGCGCAGTTCTAATTGTTTTAGGTTTTGAAGCTAAGAGGAGATGGTACATCTAAAGGGATATTGTAACTAAAGAGAATTTGAAACTAAACAGAAGTTGGAGCGTGCAGCGGGAATCGAACCCGCATCATCAGCTTGGAAGGCTGAGGTAATAGCCATTATACGATGCACGCACACTGTCTTAAGGGTAAGACTGAGGCATTAAGAAGACTTGGAGCGTGCAGCGGGAATCGAACCCGCATCATCAGCTTGGAAGGCTGAGGTAATAGCCATTATACGATGCACGCACATCGTCTTAACGAGTTTGATAATGCCACATCTAACTGAAAACGAAACCTTTTTCTTTCATTTTTATTCTAAGTGCTCGCATAACCACCACTCCGCTAGTTTTTCAATCATGTCTGGCGTTTAGATAGTGAATAAAATGTGACTAAACTCTCGTTAAGCCCAAGATTTAAACGGGTGCTGACTTGATAGTTTAAGAAAAGGGGAAGGGGATGAATTTATAAACTGATATCGGATGTTATTTCCTCATCAACACAGGCAAAATCTATGGTTTAACGTGTTAACACAATCGAAATTTGAGCTGAATTTATAAGTGCGTTTATAACAATGTGGATGCATAGATTTAACTTACGAACGATTCGTATTATTCATTAAACTAATCCCAAATGAGTAGAGTAATACACGCCTCTGTGCGTTCGCAGAAAAAAGTAACGAATTTAGTTGATAATTCACGCAAAAGTCTCGTCATTCCGTCTGTCGTTTGGTACATTTGCCGCACATTTTGTCTCGCCTAAAATACCCATGCCTTCTCAGTTCAGAATTAACAAAATTGTTGAAATTGGTGACACTCTTCACCGCAGCGGTTGTGCTCCCTATAAGCTTGAAAAATACACACAGTTCTATGCAAAAAAGCATGGTGTGGATGTGATGATCCAAGCAACACCAACCGCGATTAACTATCAATTTCCAGATGATAACAACGCCGTTATTCTTAAGCGCCTAAAGCCTGCTTCAATTAATCTGAGTTTGTTGGCAAACACCATCATTCGTATTAACCAACCGAGCAGTGAGCCAGTTCCTGAGCCTGTCGGTTACTCTAAGTTTGTTACCGCACTAGCTAATATGGGTATTCCGCCTGCGTACTTGATGCTAGTCGGCAGTACGTTGGAAGCGGTTGGTTTTTCTGCGTTATTGGGTTTGATGGTTTGGGTATGTCAGCAAGTCCTGCATTCACGTCGTGCAATTGCGGTTGAATTTATCTCAGCATTATTGACGGGTATCTTTGTGGCATTTTTGGCAAGCACAGGTTTGCCGACCCCGGTGTGGGCGTTGTGTATTGCGTCAATCGTTTTATTTGTCCCCGGATTATCCATAGCCAACGCATTAGAATGTTTGGCCTTCAACGATCTCGTTTCGGGTACCAGTTTGCTAGGGCAGAGTGCCTTAACGCTGATCAAGTTGTTTGTTGGGATTATCATGGGTCTCAATATTGGTGAAGCGATATGGGGACAAGCAGTCTCCATCGACTATACCAATGCGGTGCCAGTGTGGATGCACATATCCGGCTTGGTGCTGATCTCAGTGTCTATCGGTGTGATGTTCAATGCTCGCCCTAAAGACATCTTACTTGGTTTGCCAGTTGCGGTTTTGGGTATGTGGGGCCCGTTCTATCTAGGTTTTGACAGTGGTTGGGTTGTGGGTACTTGGGTAACCACCGTTCTTATCACTTTATACGGTACTTGGATTGCTAAAAAGATGGAGCTCACTGGCTCTATTTACATCGTGCAAGGCATCATCATCTTGGTTCCGGGTAGCCGCGTTCTAGTGAGTGCAAGTCAATCAGTGTTTGAACAATCTATCTTGCCGATCCCGAGTATTGGTTTATCGGCGCTGTTTATGTTCTCCGCGATTGTGGCAGGGCAAATTACCGCGTATTCGATCTACTCACCAAAAGTAGAACGTTAATCTGATTAGATTCCAACTGGCGCTCAGGTAACTTCGTTTCTTCAACAAACACAGCTTAGCGGCTGTGTTTGTTCGTTTTAGAGCCGCTCTTTTCCTACTTTAAGTTTATCTTCAGAAAATCTGATAGATTTGTACTCGCTAAGCCTAGCAAGAGTCATTAAAATGGACGCAAATTCTATTTAAATGAAGTATTAACGTATGTCTTTACCTCCTTGTCCGCAATGCCAATCTGAATATGTCTACCCAGACCAAAACAACCTAATCTGCCCTGAGTGTGCCTATGAATGGAACCCAGAAGAAGAGCGTTTAGAAAGAGAAGCTGCGCGTGTAAAGGACGTTAACGGCGCAGTGTTAGATACCGGTGATAAAGTCACCTTCATTAAAGATTTAAAAGTGAAAGGCAGCTCTAGCGTACTGAAAATTGGTACCAAAGCAGTGATTCGACGCATCAACGAAGGCAAAGATCACCAGCTAGATTGTAAGCTTGATGGTGGCGGTGAAATGCTGGTGACTGCAAAATACGTGAAAAAGCAGTAACCATTTTTTCGGACGATTGTCGTAAATGTTCAATGCTTTTGGGCCGTTGTTGAGCATACTGACTAGCAAACAGAGTCAAACTTAAACGTTAGAGAATCAAGATGATCAGAGAATACAGCGCAGCCGACACCGAAACGGTCCTAAATATATGGCTCACGGCTTCCATTGAGGCGCACAACTTCATGGCACCTGAATTTTGGGAGTCACAAGTGGGTAATATGCGCGATATCTACCTTCCTGCCTCACAAACCTATGTGTTCCAAGTTGATGGGGAAGTTCGTGGGTTTTATTCGCTTTATGAAGGCATATTGGCCGCGATCTTTGTCTGCCCTGAGCTTCAAGGGAGTGGCATCGGGAAACAGCTCATGCAACATGCCAAGCTTGAATGCCCGAACTTGTCTTTGAATGTGTACAAAGAGAATTAAGCGACCATTGGGTTCTACCTTTCTCAAGGCTTTAGCATCGTAAGTGAACAAGCCGATGAGCACACAGGGCACCAAGAGTACACCATGCATTTGGCCTAGCGTTGGGCTTAGTGAATAGTTAGACGAGTATTAGGTAGGGATAGAAGTTATATGGATATAGTCAAAGCTGATATGGCGCACTCGATTGCGTTCCACCATTATGTAAAAGCTTGTATTGATGATGGACTCGAAATCTATACCGGTATTACCGATGGCAGTGATGCTTACTTAGAAAAGCGAATCGCTTATTCAAAAGGCGAGTGCTTGCCTGAAGGGTGGACGCCAGCTTCTACTTATTTTTGTATTGAGTCTGAGCAGATTATTGGTGTGATTAGAGTTCGTCACGGCACCAGTGAATACATTCATGACGTTATCGGGCACATCGGCTACGAGACTCTGCCCCAAGCGAGAGGACGAGGAATCGCAAGTCACATGTTGTCTTGGGTTCAGCGTCATGCACTTATCGAAGGCGCTATTATTACCTGTGATTGCGACAATGTTGCTTCGCAAAAAGTGATTGAGAAGTGCGGCGGCCAGTTCTTAAATACCTTTTATTCCGAGCAAGATCAGCAAGAGGTGTTGCGTTATCAACTAGACCCAAAATGAACACTAAAGCACGGCACTTGCTTAGGTGCGCTTACTTTCCGTTAGTGAGACTTTATTAAATTGAAGCCACCATTGATGGTGGTTTCTTTGGTTATAGTTCATCGATTATTGCTGGAGATATTTTGAAGTATTCGACAAGACCCGCTCAGTCATCAGATTATGAATTTCTGTTTGAGCTAAAAAAGGCCGCTGAATTTGAGCCGATCAAAGCTGTTTTTGGCTGGGATGAGCAAGTTCAACGAGACATACACGCCGAAGAGTGGGCAGAAGAAAGGCCTGAAATCATTGAGTATCAGGGCAAAGCGATTGGTAGTGTGTTGCTGCAAGACAAAGGTGACCACTTCTACTTTTGTCGATTCTTTCTGCTTCCCGAGTATCATGGTAAAGGCATTGGTAGCAAAATCCTCACTGATTGTTTAGATCACACAGACAAGCTCAGTAAGCCAGTTGAGTTGTGTTATCTACAAGGTAATCGCGTTGGAGAGCTGTATTTAAGGTTCGGTTTCGAAATCACCTCGCAAAACGACCAGTTTGTCTATATGTGGCGTAAATAGACATTCATTCAAAATGATCAAACCGTGTCTGTAACTTGATAGGCACCTGACACCCATCTAACGTAAAACCTTGTAAAGCTCCCTATGCTTGATGACTAAGCGATTACACTTAGAACAGATCGAGCGTAAGGGAGTGTGCAATGAATTATTACCCAACTTCAAAAATCGTGGGTGAACAAAGGTTTGGTTTTGGGCCTAGATTAGGTCAAACAACCTATTATTCGCCTTTAGAACAGTTGGATAAAAAGCCATTTATTCATCAGTCCATTCAAGCTTTACCCACAACCGAATCTATCCTGATAACCGTCGGCGAGAATCGTGAACAGCGAAAGAAAGCCAAGGGTGATGAGCAAAAGATGCAAGCAATGAAGAAAGAGGCACAGTCTTTTCTTCGAACTCACTACCGACAACAAGCTCAAGCTCGTCATCTGCAAAGCGTTGAAACGCCTTATGGTTTTCAAGAGCGCATCATTCAGTTTTGGAGTAACCACTTCGCCATCTCGGTCGACAATCGAAAGCTGATGCCCTTAGCTGCAAGTATTGAAAACGATGTGGTTCGCAAGCATTGGAATGGTAATTTCAGCGACATGCTGATGGCATCTTCAAAACATCCAGCCATGCTTTTGTATCTTGATAATCAACTCTCCATTGGGCCCAATTCCAAAGTCGGTAAGCGCCGTGATAAGGGACTGAATGAAAACCTCGCTCGCGAAATTCTAGAGCTTCACACCCTCGGTGTTGATGGTTCTTATACCCAACAAGATGTAATTGCCTTGGCAAAAGCGATTTCGGGATGGGGTATTAAATTCCAATCCCCAAATGCCGGTTTTCGATTTGCTAACAACCTCCATGAGCCAGGCAGTATCACCTTACTTGGAAAATCCTACTCCCAATCAGGTATCTCACAAGGGGAGTCGTGTTTAAAAGCCTTAGCCACCCACCAAGACACAGCGAAACATTTGGTTGATAAGCTTTGCCAGCATTTTATTGGTGATACGCCTAAAGAGCTCTCAGAACAGATGGTTGCTGCATACTTAAAAGGTAATGGTGATTTGCTGCCTGTTTACCGCTTGTTACTGGAGAGTAAAGAGGCAAACGAACCCAAGCCCAATCGATTCAGACCGCCGAAAGAGTGGCTATTTGCGGTACTTCGCAGTGCCGACATTCCTATAAACGATAAGCAAGCACTGAACACTCTCAACACGTTAGGCCAACCACCTTTTAAACCGGGTTCACCTGCAGGATGGTCGGATCAAGACAGAGACTACAACAGCCCTTCGGCATTAACTCAGCGTATGCAAGTCGCTAATAGGCTCGCCTCAATCGCGATAAAGTCAGCTAAGGCCTCGGGTACAAAACCAAAGGCGATAGTGGATGACGTGATCGCAGCTTTATATGGCGATGCGATTGATGAACATACTCAAATTGTATTGAGCAAAGCTGACAGTGCTGCAATGCAACTTTCCCTGTTGTGGTTAAGCCCACAGTTTCAATATCGTTAGGAGTGGGTATGAAAAAGACAAACGGTTCGCAGCAGATGAAGTCGCCGAGTCATGAGCCACACGATCACAGCCTGCAAAGTATCAATCGACGCCAGTTCATGGGTATGGCCGCTGCCGTTGGTGTGAGTGCGATGTTGCCATTTCCGAGCTTTGCCAAAACACGTTCAGACAATATCTTTGTTTGGATCTCACTGCGTGGCGCGATGGATGGATTAAACGTTGTGGTACCTCATGCTGACCCTGATTACGCAGATCTAAGACCAAATATCGGCTTAAAGCCTAATCAGCTGCTTAAGCTTGATAGCTTTTTTGGGTTACACCCTTCGCTTAAAAGTTGTCATCAATGGTATGAAAATAAAGAACTTAGCTTCGTTCACGCTTGTTCAACCGCTTATCGCGAGCGTTCTCATTTTGATGGACAAAAGATATTAGAAAACGGCACTTCCGATCCCTTTAATACAGAAGGGTGGCTAAACCGTTTACTTACGATGAGTTCAGAACAATACGATGGAATTGCGATTGATTCCGGCCTGCCGCTCATCATGCAGGGTGAGTCTACTGTGGCAAGTTGGTATCCAAACCGGTTGAAAACACGCGACAAACAAACTGAGCTACTTGAAGAACTCTTCCAAAGTGACCAAATGTTGTCTGCTAATTTCGAAAGTGTAATGAAAATCGATGAGCTGGTGGGTGACCAAGGCGTTGGCAAACAATTTAAGTCATTGATGAGTAAAACGGGCG
This sequence comes from Vibrio pomeroyi, assembly GCF_024347595.1. Lineage (NCBI taxonomy): Bacteria > Pseudomonadati > Pseudomonadota > Gammaproteobacteria > Vibrionales > Vibrionaceae > Vibrio > Vibrio pomeroyi. The sequence continues at coordinate 1,053,974 of NZ_AP025507.1, forward strand.
ACATCTTATCTGCTGACAACGGGCCAAACATCGCTGCATTAGAACTCGGTGGTTGGGACACGCATGCCAATCAAGGCAGCGTTAATGGTAGGTTGAGTAACCAACTTAAAACCTTGGATGCAGGATTAGCAGCGCTTAAGGCATCGTTAGGGGCTCGCTGGAATAACACGGTGATCATCGCCGCCAGTGAGTTTGGTCGAACGGCTAAGGAAAACGGTACAAAAGGCACCGATCATGGCACAGGCAATGTCATGTTTGTTGCTGGTGGTGCTATGGCTAATAAGGCTTCAAACATATCGAATTCAGGCGCTTCTGGGGGACAAGTTATCGCCAGCTGGTCGGGGTTAAGCCAAGAAAATCTGTACCAAGGGCGAGATCTCAGACCAACCACCGACATGCGAGGTGTAATTAAAGGTGTGCTAGGCGAGCACCTATCTATTAATACGAAGCAGCTAAACACCATCTTCCCTGATAGTGAAAGGGTAAAGCCACTTCAAATAATCTGAAATGGCTTTGAGCCTTAGATTGTCGGCTTTGGGGCATAGCTTTGAATGTGGTTTAAGACTTAACCGCCAACAATGCCCCGAATGTAACCAATCCAACCCCACACGCTTGGTTGAGTCTTTTCTTGGCTTTCAACAAGTGTTTTTGCAACGTATTCGAAGTAAATAACATTGCGACAATTCCAAACCACAAGCCGTGAAGAATAATCATATAAAGCCCATAACCGAGTGCGACATGTTGGTTCGTAGAATCGGGTGAGATCACTTGGCTGAAGATACTCAAGAAGAACAACATGGTTTTAGGGTTTAGTACGTTACACAGAAAGCCTTGCGCCAAGTAGCGCCAGATACCGATGTTTTGCGTCTTTCCTTCCATAGGGGCGAGTTTGCTGTCTGTGCTTAAGATGCCTTTTATGCCGAGGTAAATAAGGTAAGCGGCACCTGCGTATCGAATGATGTCGAAAAGCTGCTCATTCTGTGAGATTAAGTAACTAATGCCTAGCATCGAATAACTGATGTGAACACAAATCGCTAAGCTGACACCTATCGCAGTCCAAATACCGGCTTGTCTTCCTTGATTAACACTGTTCTTCAAAACCAAAACGAAATCAGCACCAGGACTTATAACAATCAATAGTCCTAACACCGCTAAGCTTAACCACTCCATAAATACTCCAACTCTCTTATTTGATGAGCCGTCATTGTATGGCTTTTAATTGCTGCCTATAATCGAAATGAATTCCATTAAATTGTGAGAAAAAGTCACACATGAGGCATCTTAAAGCATTTCATGTTTTCCATGTTGCGGCTCACTCTAAGAGTTACAGTGAAGCGGCGGAAAAACTCAGTATTACCCATGGTGCGGTGAGCAAACAGATCAAGGTTCTGGAAAACTATCTGTCTCAAACTCTGTTTTATAAGCAGGGTCGTAATGTGTGTTTGACCAAAGAGGGTGAGTTACTCAGAGGTTACACAGAGCAAGCGTTTCAGGCGTTGGATACCGGCGTCCAAAAGCTCAATCAACTCAACAACCATGCACTCGAGGTGTCGTGCGAGCCAACATTAACCATGCGTTGGTTGATGCCACGTTTAGGGGATTTTTACGCCGAGTCGGGCATTGATGTTCGTTTGTCTACCGCTGGTGGGGCTGTGAATTTAGATGCTACTGGCCTCGATATGGCGATTCGCCGAGATGACTTTAAATTAACCGAGAGTTACAAACAGATACCGTTAGTTGAAGAGTGGGTCGGCCCTGTATGCTCACCGGATTATTGGCAAAAGGTAAAAGATAACTCAGGTGATGTGAAATTACTGCACAGCAGCACGCGACTAAATGCTTGGAGTGATTGGGGAGCTATCACTAAAGACACAGTTAATGGCGGAGAGCTGTCAAAATCTACTGCGAACCAAACATTTGCACACTTCTACTTTTGCTTTCAGGCGGCTGTCGATGGGTTAGGCATAGCGCTTGGGTCGTATCCACTTGTCGCCGACGATATCGAAAGAGGTAACTTAATCGCGCCGTTTGGATTTGTACCTTCTGGCCATCAGTACATGTTGCTCACGCAAGATAGCAATCAGGACGAGTCAGGTAGTTTATTCGTCACTTGGTTGAAGAGCGAGTTGTCGCAGTGTGTTCCAGTTATTAAGAACCTATAGTATTCGTGCGTCAGAAGTTAGCTGCCTCTTGATGCAGAGTGTTTGGCAAGTGCATGGGGTGGAACACCGAACGCTTTCTTAAATGCATTGGTGAAGTTAGAAGGGTGCTGATAACCCGCTTCATAGGCGGCTTCGGTGATTGATACCAAGCCTCGCTCTAAGTGTTGTCGCGCGATATCTAAGCGTCGGTGTCGGATGTAGCCGTTGATCGTCAGGTTGTAAGACTGCTTAAATCGGCGTTGTAAGTTGGAGATACTCATCGAGAATCGACCTGCGATGCTTTCAAGGCTGAGTGGCTTATCCAAGTTGATTTCAATGTAGCTGATGATGTCTTCTATCTTAGCGTCGAACCCTTTTTCAGCCGAAACTTGGTTATCGTTTTGGTCAAGACCAACGTTCTTATCCGTGCCATTTGGACTAGCGTTAATGTCCTCAGAAGTGCACTCTTGGCAGCATTGAATCGGCATCTGAGACAAGGTTTGAGCAAGCAACTGCTGGGTTAACGTCTCTACGACAAGCTTGTCTTGAAAGTTGGTCGGTGTAGCTTGGCTAGTGAGCGTATTGGCGAGTTGAATGATGTCAGCGTTGAACTGCACATCGTAAAACGCCTTGTGTGAATCTAAGAATGATTTGCTTGAACAGTGGTCACTTAAACGTGGTTTTACCCATTGTGGCTTAACCAAGATATTGATCTTATTCATCTTGTTATCTTGAATTAACGAGCGTCTAAAGTTGGCTGGTTTGGCTAAGTTGACTACCACGCCTTGTGGTCCATTGCTGGCATCGAGATCGAACTCGAGATCGTCGTAGCCAAAGGTGAGTTTTCCTTCGAGAAGAATGGTAATCAGGATAGCGGAGTGAGCCGTTGAGACTATGTTGCTATCGACCAATTCAATACAGCGACCGCCATGCACGAAAATTTGGTCATTGTATTGATAAGAAAGGAATTTACCTTCAGCGAGCGAGGTCTGCTTGGTTTGACCTTGTGTCACGATGATCTGCTTTTCAGTCTGTTCTAGCTTTTTGGTTAGAGCGACTTTTTTTGTTAACACAGCTTTCTTGTTTAACTCTACTCTTTCAGTCATAGCCGTTTCGGCAAGTTTAGTTTGCTCTGACACTACTTCACCCATTTGACCTTTCCTCATAACAGCTATGCGTTTTCGCATAAGCAAATCATCTGTGCATTTATAAACTACAACTTTATCATATTTGCGAATTATTATCATTTACATCTAGGATTGAATTATGGAAAGCCCAGTCAGCTCAACAATCAAGCTTTCAACCCTCTGTATTGCTATAGCCAGCGCGTTCAGTAGCCCTGTGATGGCAGAAGAGAGCACATCGCACTTTGATGAAGTCGTGGTGTGGGGAACGAAGGTATCTAGTAACACTGAATCTATCATTGCCGATGATATGTCACTCAAGCAAGCTGACCATATGTCGGACTTGCTGCGTGAGATTCCCGGTGTTGATGTTGGCGGAACGCACTCGGTCAACCAACGAATTACCATCCGTGGTTTAAGCGAAACTGACTTAGATATTCGACTCGACGGTGCTTCTCAGCACGCGAACATGTTCCACCATATTGGTAACCTCACTCTTAACCCAGACATCTTGAAATCGGCCGATATTCAAGTGGGTAACAACTCGGTCACGCAAAATGGACTTGGTGGTTCTGTGTTGTTTGAAACCAAAGACGCGAAAGATCTGCTTCGTTACGATGAGAGCTTTGGCGCTCGTGTTTATGGCGGCTATGCCACGAATGCAAGCCAGCAAGGTTCATTAACTGTGTATGGCTTATTGTCGGATAACGTTGATGCCATGCTCTACAGCCACTACATGAGCCGTGATGATTTTAAAGACGGCGATGGCAATGAAACCTTTGGTTCAGAAGGGGATGTATACAACATTCTCGGTAAGATTGGTTTTGAGCCGAGTGACTTACACCGCTTTGAACTCTCTTATGATCTCTATCGTGATAGCGGTGATTACAGTCCGCGCCCAGATATGTCGGGTGGTGCGAATGAAAGCTTATCTAACGATATTCTCATTCCTACCGATTATGACCGTGACACAATAACGGCTAGCTATGAGCTACGAGGTGAAAGTCATAAGGGTAACGTTACTCTGTATAATACAGAGACTGAGATTCAGCGTGATGAAAGCGTTATGGCACCGCGTTGGCCATCGAATCGCTTGTCTAACAACACTGCGAAGAACCAAAACTTTGGCTTGAATACAAAGTTCCAATCGGACTACCGTTTAATGTCGTTTGATAACATCGCGACCTATGGCTTTGACTACATGGACAAGTCATCAAGCAGCTATTACGGCAGCAGTAAGTTTATGGACGAGTCAGCAATTTCTACGGCACTTTTTGTTGAAGACCAGTTCTACTTTACTCAAGCCTTTTCTATCATCGCGGGCGTTCGCTTTGATGATTACCAGCGAAAAGCTGAGACAGGAAACGACGACTTTGACGACGTAACGTGGTCGTTGGCAACACAATGGGACGTGACTCAAGATTGGACATTGTTCGCAAGCACGCGCTCGCTGTTCAAAGGCCCAGAGTTGATGGAAACCTTTATTGCTTACCAAGATGTCGCTTACTTAGCGGACGATATCAAAGCTGAAACCGGGCAGAACACACAAGGTGGTGTGCGTTTCGACAAGCGTATAGATGATCACTTTGTTGGTGCTAACCTAACTGTGTTCCAAACCAATATTGATGATTACATTACTGAAGAGTACCAGGCTGGAAGCCAGAGTTACTTGATTTACAACTTGGGTGATGTAGAGATTAAAGGCTTCGAGGCAAGCGTGTCTTACGGCTACGAGATGTTTAACAGCAAACTGTCTTATGCGCGTTCAGATACTAAAAACAAAGACACAGGCGGCGCTGTCGCGGGTGGCAATGGTCGCAGTATTGATATGGGCGATAGCATCACGTTGACTCTGGATTATCAGTCTGAAGCGTTGGAAACGATCTTTGGTTGGAACTCGATGTTTGTTAAAGACGAAGACAACGTATTCGATGGTCAGCCAATCAAAGAAGGTTACGATGTTCATAACCTTTACGCTCAATGGGTGCCATCAAATGTTGACGGATTGTCTGTTACCTTTGGTATCGATAACGTGTTTGATGAGCAATACACCTCACACGCATCTCGTTCAGGCACAGCAAGAGGCTTTACCTTGGATGACTATGAACCGGGCCGTAACTACAAGCTTTCTGCCGCATATCAGTTCTAGGAAAGGTTTAAGCTCATAGGTTTGGTTAGAGCGATAGATACACGGTCGTAGGGATCCGCAAAGTGTATCGTTCGAAATTGAAGTTATCCGTTTAATACATTCGTTTTAGTGAAAAGAAAAGCGCCTCTCGAGCAAGGAATCGAGAGGCGCTTTAGTTTTTGGTTACCTGAACAGTTAATCTGGCTCCACAACACTATTCAATTGGCAGAGACAAGACACCACCATTGAGTTCGACTTGGTTTAGCCATTCTGTTGGAATCGCTCCGTCTTCTTCATAGAAGCAAGCCGCTAATACCGCGCCAATCACAATCGCACGCCCGCAGCTATCACCACCACATAAGATATTGTCGCGAATGCCTTGTTTAAAGCTCTGAGCGCCAGCAATGATGCGAATAAGTAGTGGGAACGCGGCACTCAATTCACAATGTAATCCGAGCTTTTTCGCGGCATCTGTTATTGAAAGCTCGGGCTCAGCCAGTGCTTCATCGATTTGGTCGTGTATAAACTTGCTGCAGGTTTGTCGTACCATTTCTACCGATTGGAGTGGAGAGTTGCCTTGAATAGCAGCTTGAATCAGTAGGGTGATGGCTTGTGCCCACTCTACCGCTTTATCATTATTATTAGTGACTCGAACCGCACTCTCGACCATAGCCGGTAAGGTGTGAGAGGTGTAAGTACATGCCACCAAAGGAATCAGTTTTGAAACCGCAGGTAATTGGGTGTCATCAGCGCCACAAGCTGTGATTGGAGCATCTGCTAGCTCTAGTTGATGTATGTTCAGCAAGCTCATACGAGTCGCTTTATCAATGTAACCTTGCCAACTACCACCAAAATCAAACCAGAAACGGAAGTGCTTAATGTAACTCGCTTCGTCGTAGTGTTGATTATCGACTAGGCTATCGACCATCGCCAATAACTGAGCACCGTATTGTGATTGGTCGCCAGCGGTTTTACCTTGGTGGGCGAAGTAGCCCTTGTCTTGATAATCGAACTGGTTTGGCGAGCGAAATTCTGGTTCAAACCCTGCCACGTGTAAGATCCTCTCTTGGTCATACAACCAATGCAGTCCCATGGAAGCGGCGTCTCCAACCAATGCGCCAACAACGGCGTAAAAAGCTCTTTCTTTATGATTGTCCATGCTGAGTGAAGTCCTTGAGAAGATCCAATGGAATTTGATACTTCAAGTATAGTGTCTAAATGATGGGTTTGCTGTGTTTCGGTAGAGAGTTTTAAGCAATTAATCCTGATTGGTCAATGAGTTAAACCAATCAGGCTAAGTGGATGAATATTATGACTTAGGTGGTTATGTTGGCATCTAACAGACGCTTGAATACACGTCTAAATAAACAATGGCATTAGCGGTTAAGGTAAACACTCGAGCGTTGTTCAATGACTTTGAAAATACGTGAAAGGGTGAAACATAACGCGAAGTAAACCGCGCCAACAATCAGCCAGATCTCGAAGATCAAACCGGAAGAGTTCGCCATTTCAGTGCCAACAAATGTCATCTCTTGAATCGAAATCAGTGACACAATCGAGGTGTCTTTTACTAGAGAAATTGCCTGACCCGCTAAAGGTGGCGTGATCGCGGTTAACACCTGTGGGCCAACCACATATCGATATTTAGAGAATGCAGACAAGCCCAGAGAGTCGGCCGCTTCCCATTGTCCTTTAGGGATGCTTTCTAAGCCAGCTCGAATAACCTCAGCGATATAAGCGGAAGAGAGCAGGCCAATACAGATTACGCCAGAGGCTAAGTTTTCCCAAAGGTTTGCAGGCCCGAATAGGAAATCTTGAACTGCGTTAATTTCGCCATTGTGTTCACGTAGAAGGGTTTCTAAACCAAGTAAAGGGATCAACTGGTTAGACACAAAGAAGTAAAAGATAAAAACAAACACTAATGGTGGAATGTTTCGAACCAACTGGATGAAAAGCAGCGCCGGTGTTTTGAATAAAGCGATCTTAGAGTGTCTTGCTACCCCTAACAGTGTGCCGAAAGAGAGCGCTAACACCATGCTCCATAAGCTCAAACGCAATGTTGCGACCAAGCCTTGGAAGAAATAAGGAATACTGCCTTGAGACGGTGGAATAAAGATTAACGTGAACGCGTCTTCCCATCGCCACTGATAATTAATACCGACAGCAGAGCGATAATAAAGCCAACCTGCGAACGCACAAATGATGGCAAACAACACTCCATCTAATAGATTGAGGCGTTGATACCAATGCTTCGTGTGAAGATTGGGCTTGGGCGTTGATAATGCGCTAGTACTACTCACGTCATTCCTGTTTAAACAATGATAATTAATGTGTTGTTAGAGTAGGCTATGAGTTTATAGCTATCTCGGGTGTTTCATAAAAGGCAGTACCAGTAAGGTACTGCCTTGATTGGTTATTTAGCGTCTAATTAGCTGTCGATTACTGACCTTGAGCAATCTGATCTTGCCAATCTAGAGTAGAGAACCAGTACTCGTAACGCTCTTTCAACCAACCGTCTTCAGTACGTGCTTTGATCCACTCGTTGAAGAACTCAGTTTTGTCTGTTTCACCTAGGCGCACAGCAAATGCTTCGTTACCTTTTGACAGACGCTCTTCAAATGGAATGAATAGTGTGTCTGCGTTTTTGATCGCTTCGTGCTCTGGTTTCGGGCTAGAGGCGATAACCGCGTGAGCATTGCCGTTTAGCACTTCTTGGAACGCTTGAGCATCGTCATCGAACTGAAGTACTTTTGCTTTCGGGAAAGTTTCACGAGCCACTTGAACCGTGAATGCGCCGCGACGTGCTGCAATTTTCACACGGCGAGAATCGAAATCAGAGATCTGAGTAAAACCTTCAGCCAGTTCTTTGTTTGCTGCTAGTTGAACACCTGAATGAGAGTAAGGTTCAGTAAACAACACACTCTTAGAGCGTGCTCCAGTGATCGACAAACCACCGATGATCACATCAAACTTGTTCGACAGTAGAGAAGGGATAATGCCATCCCATGCCGTCGGTACAAACTCAACTTTCCAGCCTGAATCTTCAGCTAGGCGTTTTGCCACATCGATTTCAAAGCCAACAAGATCACCTTGTTTGTTACGCATCGCCCAAGGTACAAAAGTCGACATACCAACACGTAGAGAGCCACGTTCGTTGATTTTATCTAGGTTAGGCGTATCAGAAGCAAGTGCAGGCAAACTTACGGCAAGCGCAAGTAGAGCTGTAATTGCGGTTTTAAATAGCTTCATGCTGATAAATCCTTATTGTGTTCGCCAGTTAGCTCCGAGCTTATGCTCAAGCCAAGCTGCAACGGCAGAAAGTGAAAGTGTAAGTGCGAGATAAATGATCGCCACAGAGAACCAGATCTCAAATGGCATCGCGGTTTCAGAAACAATGTTTCTGGCTTCGGTTGTCAGGTCAAAAATCGCCATGACACTCACAATCGAAGAGTTTTTGATAAGGGAGATAACCTCATTCGTCAAAGGCGGCAACGTGCGTTGAATCACCTGAGGAAGAATCACATCCCAATAAGTATAGGTCTTTGATAAGCCCAAAGATTGAGCCGCTTCAAATTGTCCTTTAGCAATGCCATTTAAACCGGCTCGGAATATCTCGGCAGTGTATGCCCCTTGGAAAAGTGCCAAGGCTAAAACAGCCGTGCTAAAGCGATCCAGCCCTAGTACGGGGCCAAACACAAAATAGAGCAAATAGATTTGTACTAATAACGGCGTATTACGAATCAACTCGACATAGCTGGTGGCTAAGGTTCGCCCAACCACAGAATTAGAGTGACGTAATAGGGCTGTGGTTAAACCAATAGCCAACGTAGCGACCAAAGAAATCAGAGAGATATTGATGGTGACGAGTAGCCCTTCCATCAATTCTGCAGGCCACCATTCGCCATCTTCATAAAAGGCGATGTAGTCGGGCACGCGTTCCCATTGCCAGCTGTATCCCATGGCTTGTGCGCCAGAATCGAGAATCCAGACAACCGCAGCCGCGAGCACAACAATTTGTACCAATGCAGATAGGGCAGGTTTTACAATTTTAAGCAGCATCAGTAAGTCAGAATCTGATTTAGGAACGCTTGAGTACGCTCGTGTTGAGGATTCTCGAACAGGCATTGTGGTGTATTGGATTCCACGATTTGTCCTTCGTCCATAAATATGACACGGTCGGCAACACGTTTCGCAAAGCCCATTTCGTGTGTCACACACACCATGGTAATCCCTTCACTTGCAAGCTCAACCATCACATCAAGCACCTCATTGATCATTTCCGGATCAAGAGCAGATGTCGGTTCATCAAACAATAGGAGTTCTGGCTTCATACAAAGAGAGCGAGCAATCGCAACACGTTGTTGTTGGCCACCAGAAAGTTGAGCTGGGTACTTATTCGCTTGCTCGGCAATGTGCACACATTCGAGATAGTGCATAGCCGTTTCCTCTGCTTCTTCTTTGCTTTTCTTGAGCGTACGAATCGGAGACAGAGTCAGGTTTTCAAGCACAGTAAGGTGGGGAAACAAATGGAAGTGCTGAAACACCATTCCGACTTGGCCTGGCGTGTGGAATTTGCACGGAAGCGTTTGTTCTAGCACGGAAAGCTCGCCACTTTCGAAGGGTTCTAGCTGATTGATACAGCGGATCAAGGTTGATTTACCTGAACCAGACGGTCCGCAAATCACCACTATCTCTCCCTGTTCAATATTTAAATCGATATCCTTTAGGGCATGAAAATCACCATACCACTTGTTAAGTGACTTAAACTTAACCATTTCCTTGAGATTGTTCAAATCGTTGTTCATACCTAGTAAAGAGACAGGTTTACCTTAACAATATAGAAATATGATTGCACATAAAATTAGGGACTTATGAGAATTTAATAGCATCTTGTAGGGCAAATAAAAAGCAACGCCTAAAATGGACGCTGCTTTTGATATACGTAGGGCCAAAGTATTTGGTTCAGTGTGATGCCATAAATCTTGTTTACGGCATTTCACTTGTTCAAATTGTCTTTGTAATTCTACTTTGTTCGGCCATCTTTAAGCTTTAACGAGCTTAGTGAATCGCAGACTCTAGAATCTCACGTGTTTTCTCTGGCGTGATTGCTTGGTTCTCACCAAGTTGCAGGTAACCGTGCGATTCAAGCTGAGCAACAACGTTGTCGATTGCTGCCGCTTTAGTTGCTTCGTAGCCGTCGAACATAGTTGCAACGTCTAGGCTGTGGTAGAACGCTTCGATTGCATCGATAGTGCGCTCTGCTAAGTCAGCACCTGCTTCTAGGCCAAATACATTACGACCCATTTGCTCTAGCTTGCCACGCTTCGCTTCGATTTGGTTACGAAGTAATGAAGGTTGAACAATCGCAAGTGAACGCGCGTGGTCTACGTGCCATAGTGCTGTGAACTCGTGGCCAATCATGTGTGTTGCCCAATCTTGAGGAACACCCGTGCCAATCAGGCCGTTAAGTGCTTGGTTTGCTGTCCACATTAGGTTTGCACGCCATGCGTCGTTGTCACGCTCGTCGTATTGCTTACCCAGCACAAGTAGGTTTTTCAGCAGTGTTTCTGCGTAACCGTCTTGAACCATCGCGTCTGTTGGCATTGTGATGTATTGCTCACACACGTGTACCCAAGCATCAACTAAACCATTAACTAGCTGTCGTTCAGGTAGAGACTTCATTACATCTGGGTCCATTACCGCAAACTTAGGCTGTACCGCAGGGTTAAGGAAAGCCAGCTTCTCTTGAGTCGCTTTACGCGTGATTACCGCACCCATGTTAGATTCAGAACCTGTAGCAGGAAGCGTTAACACTGCACCGATTGGCGTTGCTTCTGTTACTTGGTGTTTTCCTGTTAGGATGTCCCAACCGTCACCGTCGTATTTAGCCGCTGCAGCCACATACTTAGAACCATCGATTACCGAACCACCACCGACAGCGATAATGAATTCTACGTTTTCTTCTTTAACAAGAGCGACGGCTTTGTCTAGCGTCTCTTTCGTTGGGTTGGCTTCAACACCAGAAAACTCAATCCAAGCGTGATCTTTAAGAGATGCGACTACTTGGTCGTAAACACCATTGCTTTTGATTGAACCGCCACCGTAGATGACAAGTACTTTCTTTGAAGTATCAACCGCTTGGCTGATAGCGTTGATTTGGCCTTGGCCGAAGTGGATTACTGTAGGGTTAACATAAGTAAATTGCATTGTAGGTTCCTTGTGTAAAGCTAGATTTTTTATTCTGATTTATTGCTCAATTTCTATATTTGCATATTAGTACAGGAATTTAGGGTGGTGAAGGCCAGTTCCTCCAAATTAATTGCCTATTTCTACAAACTTGTTATTCTTTTTTGGCTTTTGTGCAAATACACTCCGCACCTTGAATGGAATATCACCAGTTATGAATACACTCGCTCAGTTAATGCAGTCTTACGTTGAATACAAAGGTTGGGATGATCTCGAAGGGATCAGAGAAACTGAGATCGAGGGTGTCTGGTTTTACCGAAGCAGTGGTGGTAACCAGCGCCAACCTTTTACCTATCAGTCTGGCATCATCATGCTCGGGCAGGGTAAAAAGAACATCTATATCGGTGAAAGGCCTGTTACTTACGCCGCGGGCGATTACCTCGTTGTTGGTGTGCCAATGCCATTAGAGTGCGAAGCCTTACCTGTCGATGGGGAACCCTTGCTTGGTTTATCGATCAACATTGATTCTCAGCGTTTACACAGCTTGGTAAAAAAGTTGGAAGATCAAGGCTTTCTCGAAAGCTACTGCAACAAACATAAGCAGAACTCGAGCGGCTTAGAGTCGACCCCTATGGAAGATAGGATGCTAGAAAGTTTTACTCGACTGATCAAAACCCTGCATTGCGACATCGAAGCCAACATATTGGGCGATGCGCTTGTTAGCGAAATTGTTTATCGCGCGCTCACTGGTTCAGAGGGGCGTGTGTTATTCGATCTTGCCCATCACGACGGCCATTACGCACGTGTTGCCAAAGCACTGTCTAAAGTACATGAAGAGTATGACCAAACCATTACCGTTCAATCGCTTGCCGATGAAGCGAACATGAGTGTGTCTGCTTTCCATAATGCTTTTCGTAACGTCACCTTTGAATCGCCACTTCAATACTTGAAGAAGGTCAGGCTCAACAAAGCCAAAGAGTTGATCCAGTTAGAAGGCCTACGAATCAACGATGCTGCACGCCGAGTCGGCTATTCTAGCCCATCTCAATTCAGCCGCGAATTTAAGCGTCACTTCAATACCACCCCAAGAGCTGTTTAGCGTTTACTCGATATCTATGTTCCGAAACGTGCGGCATTTCATAATATGCGATATCACACGTATTTTTCGGTTGATCGAGAAGTATTTATTTTATAAATACTTGTTCGTATACAAATCATAGTCATTTGAAGAACACCTAAATTACATACTTTTTCTAGGAGATAGTTTGCTCGATTTATTGAAGAAAGTAGCGCTAATTAATTTAACAGCAGCGTTGATTGTTTTAGCGCTTTCTCAGTTTTTTCCTTTCTTTGCCACGACAAGGCTCGTCGACTTCTTGTTTTTTGTGGTCATTGTTATTTGGGTTCTAGCAAAGTTAATGTGGGAGGGTGGTGTTCATAGTAAAACGACACGCCTTGATGACCCAATTACAGATAAAGTCTACAAAATGGTCGAAGGGCATGACTTTGATAAAGACCAACAAGAACACTACCGATTGAATTACCAGACAGGCTTAGTGTTGTTCATCGCTGGTTTACCTGCTTTCATTGCTTGCTTTATTCTGCAATTCCTTTGAATTGAAGGTTCACCAGACACAATGGCGTCTATGGCTAGTCTTGGCGCCATCTTAATTTCAGAAAACAGCACTTCTTAGTATCACAACCACCTTTCTCACGCAGTTATCCTAAACATGTCGCTTGTTTAATTATATGAGTAAATGTATCTAACCATGGGCTTTGTCCGATTATTGGCATTTGATTATCGAACATATTATTAACTTACTTGTATAAAACAGCCTCTTTAAAATAATTAGTTAAATAGCTTAAGAGTTTATGCAGGGTATTTTATTGATAGCTCAATGGTTCTGATAATAAGGCTGTTTTATTGTGAACAACCTATCAAACAGCATCTAAATTTTTGGAATAACTCATAGAATTATCTGAGAGAGTATTCAAGATTATTGAATAGTTTGAAAATTAATGAGAATTTAGCAGTTGATAAAGCCAAATGTGACGGATATTTAGTCGTGTGATGACTAATTATTCTGTAACTTACTGATTTATAGTCACCTTAGAGTCTGACGGGTATCACGTTTCCCCTAAAATAATTAACTTAACATGGTGCTACTTTAATCATTCTTTCCAATACGATTGTTCAACATAAACACGTATTCCTATATTATTAAAAGGATAATTTCGATGAGTAGCGATATCATTAAATTTTCAAGAAATACTGAAAACGCACCAACAAATTCTGTATCTACACAAACGGTCGCTTTTTCTCATTATAATAACTTTTCAGCTCAATTACCTGTCGCTCCTAAAACAGGTGAAGTTGTGATTGGTGATATTAAAGACCAAGCAGCACAATGCTTAAATAATATTAAGGCTATTGTTGAAAGCATCGACCATGTTATGGATGATGTCGTGAAGATTAATGTTTTCGTTAAGAATATTTCTGATATCGATGCTATCGATGAAGTTTACAAAAGCTTCTTCCAAAACAGTCTACCTACACGCACTGTTGTGGGCGTAGCTGCGCTTCCAAACACTGACGCTTTAGTTCAAATGGATGCGCTTATTTCAAACGGCGAAGGAACTAAACCACAAGCACCTTGCGCGCTGGTGAAGGTATCAAGGAATACAGATAACGCGCCTCAAAGTGTTGTCTCTACTCAGACAGCGGCTTTTTCTCACTACAACAACCTTTCAGCTCAATTGCCTATCGATGTAAATACAGGTGAGTTGGTTTCAGGTGGTATCACAGAACAAACAACACAATGTTTAACAAACATTAAAACGATTCTAGAGAGCATCGGTCATGTCATGAACGATGTGGTTAAAACCACGATTTACCTTAAAAATATTGAAGATGCAGAAAAGGTAAATGAAGTTTGCGCTAAGTTCTTCCCAAGTTATGTACCAGCAAGAACACTTGTTAATGCTGCTGAACTACCAATGGGTGCTTTAGTTCAAATCGATACGTCCGTTTCACACGGCGATGGCACACCGCCACAACTGCCAGAAGACACTCGTTTACTGGTTATTGAAGCTAATAATACGGTTGATGCGCCATTTATGCCTTATTCGCACACCGTTGCTTTCTCTCACTACAATCATATTTCTGGTCAACTACCTGTAGATCCGAAAACCAATGAAGTGGTTGCTGGTGGCATAAAAGAGCAAGCTGAACAGTGTCTTAAAAATATTAAGGCGATCATTGAAAGTGTTGACCACAACATGGACGATACGGTGAAAATTAATATCCAGCTTAAAGATGTTTCAGATATTGATGCGGTCAACGAAATCTACACTACGTTCTTTAATGCTGAGTTACCGGCAAGAACGGTGGTAGGGGTTTCAGAGATTCCTATGAATGCTCTAATCCAAATTGATGCCGTCGTTTCTAACTGCGAAGGAACACCTCCACAAGACGTCGTTTCTTAATTCACTGAACTCATTTTGAATATAGCGATCCAATGTCGGCTCTGACTTCTTAACAAGGAGTTAGAGCCGAATCTGTGAATAGCGAGCCCCATCTCAAGATATAAACCAATCGTTAAGCCTCACTACACAAATCACTCTAAACAAGCTTCTGCCAACGTATGGCGTTTATTGATGCGAAGTGTTTTAATATGAAAAACAGACGCTTAACGTAAGAAAACCAGTTTATGCAATTTCGAGTTATTTTAATGTTGTGCCTAGCTATGATGGGGTGTTCATCCAATCAAGTGTTAGCACCTGAACCAACCAGTATCACGTTGTTTTATGGCGATACATCGATCTCCGCAGGTGTGCTAGAAGATAAAACATTTAATTCTGTACTCGCGGACAGGGTTGAAAGCGTGACTTTTTCGGGGTCAATACGAAAGCAAGACTCTGGTTACTTGGTCGATATGCTCGTGATTCGAGAAACGAAAGAGCCACGCTCAACTCGACAACTAAACACGTCACTTCATGTGAAAACTGGAGAGTTAGTGGACGTAGGTGGTGTGAATAACGATGTCTTTAGGGTAATCCTTGAGTAACAAAATAAAGTGTTCAATTAATCTGAATTTTTGCTTTACCTCAACCTTACTTCAAGTCTTAAGCTTCTCTTAATCATTGAAAAGGAGCTTATTATGCAAAATAACTACGTAAAAGAACTTGCCGTCAAAACTTATCAAGAAGAGCTTCAGAAAGAGTACGTAAAATCTAAAGCTCGCCCATTTCATGCCCCAAGTTTTATCGGAGGCATACTGTTGTCAGTCGTGTTGGTTGGCTTGTTTTAATTTATGCAGGATCTTTGATCTATTGCCAACTCTTAATATCTCTATTTGATGCACTTTAATGCATACGGCACAATCGCTTAGGTTGAATTGTGACGCTAATGTCGAGAGGAAGTATGGCAAGTCCTAGAGTTTTAAAGGCGCAGATTACTAATATTGCCTGTGGTGAGAATGTCACTATCATCGAGCCGAGCAACGTTTATGGTTGTGAACTTAAAGATGATGTGTTAGTTGGACCATTTGTTGAAATTCAAAAGAACTCCGTGATAGGCGAGAGAAGTAAGATTCAGTCCCATACCTTTATCTGTGAGTATGTGACTATCGGAAGTGATTGCTTCGTCGGCCACGGCGTGATGTTCGCGAATGATTTGTTCAAAGAGGGTAAGCCGGATCCAAACCCAGACAGCTGGGGACGCACCGTTATCGCAAATAACGTTACCATTGGTTCCAACGCGACAGTGTTGTCTGTCAGCATTTGCGAAGGGGTGGTGATTGGAGCGGGTAGTGTGGTGACCAAAGACATCACTGAGAAAGGTATTTATGCAGGCAACCCTGCTAAGAAGTTAAGAGACTTACCTTAAACTCAGAAGACAAGCTGAGCTGTATGAATCATAAGGTGCGGCTTTTTAGATAAGCGACAGAGTATTGATTATGGATGTATTTTTACACTTACTTCACCCAAGCGATGTCAGTGCTTTGTTGGAGTTTGAAGTCGAAAATAGAGAGTGGTTTGAGCAATTTGTCCCAGCCCGGGAAGACCGTTTCTATTCCAATGTGGGTGTTGCCGAGCAAGTCACGAACTTTCTAACAGAGTATGACAATGGCGAGATGATTCCTATGTTGATCAAAGACGCTAATGGCACTATTTGTGGGCGAATCAACGTTCGTGATATCGGCCTCAACGGTGAAAGTGGAGAGTTAGGCTATCGAGTTGGTCGCTCATTTGGTTCTAAAGGTATTGCGTCTAACGCAGTGAGGAAGTTACTTGTCTACTTGGCTGAGTACTCTTCCCTTAAATATGTTGATGCCTATGCGTTAGTGGGTAATGTTGGCTCAAATAAAATCTTATCCAATACAGGCTTTGAGTTAGTTGGGACTGTAGAGAACTACGCTGTCTTCAAAGGGGAAAATCAAGACGCCAATTACTATCGTAAAGCGTTATCTGTTTAAATAATTTTCTCAACATCACTCATATTCTGAAATAAGGAATTATTATGTTTATTGTTTCTCTCGAATACCAAGTGCCGATGGAAGAGGTAGACCGCTTCATTCCTGAACATGTTAAATTTTTGAATGAGCAGTATGAATTGGGGTATTTTCAGCTGTCTGGGCGTAAAAAACCTCGAACAGGTGGAGTTATCTTATCTACGCTCAGTAATCGAGAGCAACTAGATGCGATTCTTACTCAAGACCCATTTCATCGAGAAGGTATAGCTAAATACGAAGTTATCGAGATGCTACCAACGAAAGCTTCAAAAGAATTTGAGTTTTTGGTTACATAACCGTCGGATATCGGCAACTCCTTTTACGATCACTGAGATAATGAGTGTGGTAAATATACGTTCACATGAATTGCAGAGTGAACAATACAGAGATCAGTTTATGAATATTGTGACAGTCTATAGTGGTAATCAGCAGGTATACGCGAATCTATATCAGGGTTATGCCGCTGAGTTTTCAAAGATCATCGGAGATAAACCAGACGAGTATGGCTTGTTTGAGATTTACCCGACGCTTGGTGAGACCGTAACGGGTTACTTACTCTACATTGATGGCGTTCCTGCAGCGTTAACCGCCATTGAAACTAAAGCGCCAAACGAGTTTGAGATCTGCGATTTCTATGTCGTGCCTTATTTTCGAAAAAACAAAGTCGGGAAACGGTTTATCTGTGAGCTGTTTGAACACCTAAAAGGCAGTTGGGAGATCAAGCAAGTACTCGGCGCAGAGCATGCTGTTAAGTTCTGGAGAGAGGTTGTTAACGACTACACATCAGGTAACTACGTGGAAGATCAATATCAGGACGAAAAATGGGGCTTGGTAACGAGACAATGCTTCAATCACGATGCCGGTGCAGAATAAAAGCTTATACATTAGAAGCTGGCAGCGTCCTTCTAGCCAGCTTCGAGTCTTTTTATTTCAAGGTTTAAGGTTACTTCTAGTTACGGCCACTTATAGATTTACGGTTACTTCTGAGGTTTGTTACGTTCGATTACGCTAATAGCGATCGCCAAGAACAGGATGTCTTTCACTAGGAAGAAGTTAGTGACCAATATGCCATCTGAAACTTTCCAAGCATTTGGCGTTGTAATCAGGAAGCTGAGTGTCACAACAAAGATAGCCGCTGCTGCAATGCCTGAATAGAAGGCAACTTTCGGTTTCTTAAATCCAACGATCAGTCCAATTGCGACAATGATCTCCGCGCCACCCACCATGTTAGACACAGCTTGCACTGAGAACAGATTGTAAAGCCAGTTCATTGCAGGGTGATTTGCGATTAACGGTTCAATGAGCATCGCTTCGGTTGGCGTAAACTTGTAAATACCAATCCAAGCGAGCACTAATGCAACGCCAACCACTCCAAGGTTATATCCCACATTAGTCTGTTTTAAATCATAGGTTTGAACATGCATAAAAGTACTCCATTTAATAAAATCCCTGAATATGACCGCACGAGTACAAAATTAATTTCGCTGTGAGAATAATACTTAATCTTTTTTAGTAAGCGCTAGTTTGAGACTTCATGAATCAAGCCGAAAAGTGGTTGGTTGCAAAGGGGAGTTTTAAAGCAGGAAGAGGTCCATTCTAATTTTTGTTTTCAATATTAGTAATTTGGATTAGATTACGCTGACGTAAATCCAAATTATAAGAAGAGAATCGCCCGTGAAAATCCATAGAATTAACCCGACCAAGCGTTGGTCTGATGTCACTGTTTTTAATGGCATCGCAAGCTTTGTTGAAGTACCAGAGACGGATACATCGGTAGGAATTAAGAGTCAGGTTCAGCAAATTTTTGACCAAGCTGAAGAAATGATGAGTTTAATCGACAGCGATAAATCTCGCGTATTGTCGGTGACAATTTACCTAACAGATTTTGCTAACTTTGATGCACTCAATGAAGTGTGGGATTCGTGGTTCCCTGAAGGTAGCGCACCAAGCCGAGCGTGTGTAAAAGCTGAATTGGCAAACCCAGAGCTATTGGTTGAGATGTCTTTTATGGTTGCTGCGGGTGAAAAGTTTCAATAAGCCGAACTATCGGTAGAAGTAAGCTTCGTCAATACAGGTAACGAACAGATAAAACAAAGCCACTCAGGTGAATCACTTGAGTGGCTTTTTCGTTTTACACGCTAACCGATACTAAATCGGATTAGGTATTAAGCGATGCCTTGATCTCTTGCCATCTGTTTTGCGATCTTTGGTGCGTGCCATAAACACGGTAGCAAGATGAAGGATACAGGCACGGCCGTGATCACAATGAATGACTGTAGCGCAGAGATGCCTCCAGAGCCCATCGAGATAAGTGCAATAGCTACCGCACCCATGATGATACCCCAGAAGGTACGTACTGCTGCGTTCGGCTCTGTTGTGCCCGTCATTACTACACTGATTGTGTAAGTCATTGAGTCACCTGTTGTCACGATGAACGTGGTCGTCAGAATAAGGAACAGAATCGCAATCAGAGTAGGGAACGGCAGTTGCGCGGTAATTGCTAGAAGAACTGCTGGAAGGTTGAAGCCTTCGAACGCGCTAGAAATCACGCCTGGGTTCTCTAATTCAAACGCTAAACCACTACCACCAACAATGCTGAACCAGAAACACGTTACAAGCGGTGCAACGATGCTGATAGAAACGATCATTTGGCGAATGGTACGGCCGCGTGAGATACGAGCAATAAAGATTGCCATCATCGGGCCATAGCCTAAGAACCAGCCCCAGAAGAATACTGTCCAACCACCTAGCCACGCCGTATCTTGGCGGTAAAGCGCCATTGGGATGAAGTTATCAACCATTTCGCCCATGCCTTGTAGATAACCGTCAACGATGAAGCTCGTTGGGCCTACTAGAAGGATGTAGCCGATTAGGCACACAGACAAGATGATGTTGTAACGGCTAACCAGTTGGATGCCCTTGTTCACGCCACTTAATGCAGACAATGTGTACATTGCGATTGCAAACAGGATCACCACGCTTTGAGTTGCAAAGCTGTCTGAAATACCAAACAGTTCACTCAATGCGTAGCTGATTTGTAGGCCAAGGAAACCGATAGGGCCGATAGTACCTGCGGCTACAGCAACAATGCTGCATGCGTCGACTACGTTACCCACCCAGCTGTTGATTGCCTTGTCGCCAAGTACGGGGTAAAGCAGAGTGCGAGGCTTAAGAGGAAGGCCTTTGTCGTAATGCAGGTGCATTAACACGATAGAAGACAAGCCACCTAAGATTGCCCATGCAAGGAAACCCCAGTGCATGAAAGATTGTGATAGAGCGTTAAACGCCATCGCTTGCGGATCAGCGTTGCCATAAAGTGGCGGCGCTGAAACAAAGTGAGCAATAGGCTCTGCTGCTGCCCAAAACACACCGCCGCCAGCTAGCAGCGTACATAAGACGATAGACATCCATTTAAAAGTGGTCATTTCAGGGAGGGCAAGCGTTCCTAGACGAACGTGGCCTGTACGTCCTAGTGCAAGCACTAAGCCGATGATGAAGTTGAGTAGTAATAGGACTTGCCAGAAAGCACCGAACCACTTAGTTGAGTAACTAAAGCCGATGTTAACAAGTTCGGACAACACGGAGGTGTTGGTGAAAGCGAGGATGACAAAGAGGGTTAAAAAACTGCCACTAAGCCAAAAGACTGGGTTTCCGAGTTCCAGTTTTTCACCCAAAGATTGAGCTTTATTGAAATCGATAGAAGTAGATTCTGCGTTGATGTTTTCGTTGGCGACTTGCGTCAAGTTGGACATTATTTCTTCGCTATATTTGGCTCTTTCAAGCCTATGTATTTCTCCCACACTTGCATAGAAATGTGAGGTTCGTCAAAAAAGCCGCCGATACTAACACATTTGTTATCAAAAAGTGGGCGAATTCTAAAAAGAACATCAAATCGCCTATAAATCTCTACTTTTTGGTTAGATTTAATGCGAATTTTTTCTCAAACCTGAGTCACATTTCCGATTTTTGAGACATTATTTTTTAGCTTTCCGAAATAAATTAATATTAGTTGTTGGTGCAAAATAAGTGTCGACTCATTGCATGCTATAAACAAATTAATGCGAGTCATTTTATAAATACTGAATATTTTAGGTGTTTAATTGGCGCTGTTACCTACAGTTGTTTTGCGAAGAGATTTAAGTGGTGAGGAAAATGCCATTTAGATTAAACATCTTGAAACAACAACTTAAGGGATAGCTAACATGCACCTAAACCAAGGAAGAGTGGCCAAGAAGGTTTTTACACTCAGTACTCTCACCGCGTCATGCTTAATGGCGTTCAACAGTTATGCGGCTGTTGATTGTTCAACGTTAGAAACGTGGGACTCAGCCACGGTTTACACCGGTGGTGATCAGGTTTCACATGACGGCAGCGCGTACTCAGCGAATTACTGGAATCAAAACAACAACCCGAGCCAATTTGAAGGTGATTACGCACAGTGGAAAAAACTGGATGTGTGTAGCGGTAATGGAGGCGGCGGTACACCAAATGAAGCGCCAACAGCCTCGTTAACAGCGCCAACCGCATCCGATGTGATTGTTGAAGGCGATAATGTGGTACTTAGCGCAACAGCACTGGACTCTGATGGCAGTGTCGCTTCGGTAGAATTCTTTGTCGATGGTTCTTCGGTTGCAGTAGTGACAGCGGCACCATTTGAAGCGGCTTGGGCTGCAACGTCTGGTAACCATCAAGTTTCAGTTGTTGCAACGGATAATGAAGGCGCAGCAAGTGTTGCAAGTGCGGTTTCTGTTTCTGTTGATTCAGCACAACCAGGTAATGAAGCACCGACAGTTTCGGTAGCACTTTCAGCGACATCCGTTGATGTTGGTGGTGTAGTCACACTGACAGCAACGGCAGCAGACAGCGATGGCACGGTTGATAAGGTTGATTTCTACGTAGCGGGTGCTCTTGTGGGTACAGCAGCGACCAGCCCATACACGCTAGATTACACAACCATTCAAGCAGGCTCTTTAGCGGTTTACGCGAAAGCGACAGACAACCAAGGCGCAACGGCAGATTCAGCACTGGCTTCTTTGACAGTTAACGGCGCTCCAACGGTGAGTACTTGTCGACCTGATGGCTTGTATCAAACGCAAGGTATCGATGTCCCTTACTGTACGATTTACGATGATGAAGGCCGCGAGAAGATGGGCGCGGATCACCCACGTCGTGTGATTGGTTACTTCACAAGCTGGCGTGCAGGGGACGACCCACAAGCCGCTTACCTAGTAAATGATATTCCTTGGGAACAACTTACACACATTAACTACGCATTCGTGAGCATTGGTTCAGACGGCAAAGTAAATGTGGGTGATGTAAATGATCCTAATAATGCTGCTGTAGGTAAAGAGTGGCCGGGCGTGGAAGTTGATCCTGCTTTAGGTTTTAAAGGTCATTTTGGTGCACTCGCAACAGCGAAGAAAAAACACGGCGTTAAAACGTTAATCTCAATCGGTGGTTGGGCTGAAACAGGCGGTCACTTCGCGACTGACGGCAGCCGAGTTGCTGATGGTGGTTTCTACACCATGACAACCAATGCTGATGGCTCTATCAACCATCAAGGTATCGAAACATTCGCGACTTCAGCGGTTGAAATGCTTCGTAAATACCAGTTCGACGGTCTTGATATCGATTACGAATACCCAACTTCAATGGCGGGTGCAGGTAACCCATACGACAAGGACTTCATGGAACCACGTCGTCAGTACCTCTGGGCTTCGTACCAAGTATTGATGAAAGTGCTACGTGAGAAGCTTGATGTGGCGTCTGCGGAAGATGGCAATCATTACATGTTAACTATCGCGGCTCCTTCTTCTGGTTACCTATTGCGCGGTATGGAAACATTTGATGTCACCAAGTATCTCGATTACGTAAACATCATGTCTTACGACCTTCACGGTGCATGGAACGATCACGTTGGTCATAACGCTGCCTTGTTTGATACAGGTAAAGATTCAGAGCTAGCACAGTGGAATGTTTATGGCACTGCGGCTTACGGTGGTATCGGTTATCTGAACACGGATTGGGCTTACCATTACTTCCGTGGTTCTATGCCAGCAGGTCGTATTAACATCGGTGTACCTTACTACACGCGTGGTTGGCAAGGTGTAACGGGTGGTGAGAATGGTCTTTGGGGCCGAGCTGCACTGCCAAATCAATCTGAATGTGCGGCGGGTACAGGCGAAGGCGAGAAGAACAACTGTGGTCATGGCGCAATTGGTATCGACAACATGTGGCACGATACCGATCCGAAAGGCAACGAGATGGGTGCGGGTTCCAACCCAATGTGGCATGCGAAGAACCTAGAGAAAGGTATTTGGGGTTCTTATGCGGATGCTTACAAGCTTGACCCTGTCAACGATCCAACGGATGTTCTAACCGGCACTTACACGCGTAACTACGACAGCGTGGCGGTTGCACCTTGGTTGTGGAATGCAGAGAAGGGCGTATTCCTTTCTACAGAAGATAAGCAGTCTATCGATGTGAAAGCGGACTACGTTATCGATAAAGAAATCGGCGGCATTATGTTCTGGGAACTAGCAGGGGATTATAACTGTTATGTACTGGATGCGAGCGGCAACCGAACTTCAATCGATACCACTGAGCAAGCGTGTAACAGCGGTAACGGTGAGTTCCACATGGGTAACACAATGACGAAAGCTATCTACGATAAGTTTAAGTCTGCAACCCCATATGGAAACAAAGTCGCGACGGGTGCTATCCCAACAGAAGCGCTAGATATCGCGGTATCGGTTGGTGGCTTCAAAGTCGGTGACCAAAACTACCCAATCAACCCTAAGATCACGTTCACGAACAACACAGGGCAAGCACTTCCGGGGGGAACTGAGTTCCAATTCGATATCCCAGTATCAGCTCCTGATAACGCGAAAGATCAATCGGGCGGTGGTTTGTCTGTGATTGCTTCGGGTCATACTCGTGCGGATAACATCGGCGGATTAGACGGTACTATGCACCGTGTAGCGTTCACGTTACCTGCATGGGAAGATCTTCCTGCTGGTGGTGTGTATGAGCTAGATATGGTGTATTACTTGCCAATTTCAGGCCCTGCAAACTATGCAGTGAGTGTGAATGGTGTCGACTATGCCTTTAGCTTCGAGCAACCCGATTTACCATTAGGTGATATCAGCTCTGGTGGTGGTAACCCTGGCGATGGTGGCACAAACCCTGGTACATGTGACACTGCGGGTTTAACGGTTTACCCAGATCTACCTAAGAAAGATTGGGCAGGTAATCCAAGCCATGCAAACACGGGTGACCAAGTGGTTCACAACGGTAGTATTTACCAAGCTAACTGGTGGACAAGCTCTGAGCCGGGTAGCGACGGTAGCTGGACTCAGGTTTGTTCTTAATAAAGACGAAATGGTTTATACCAATACGTTAACCGTGCAGTACACGACTGTTGGATAAGTGAATGTAAGAGCGCATTTAAACATCGTGTACTGAGCTAAAATAATGCTAAAGGCAATGATAAAAGATAATAAATACGAATGGTTTTGAATTTATTTATCAGTGATTTAGTGTAATTTAAACATACAACTCAAACGTAAAATTAAAACGCCGAACTGAATTCAGTTCGGCGTTTTTGCTATAAGTCACAGATTGCGTATAGAAATCTCTCAAAATATCGACACTCGTTCAGTAAAAAGCACAACTATGATATAAAACAGTCTGCTTATCACAAAAACAATAGCGTTCCCTAAAATTAAAAAGCTACGGGGTCATTTTGAAAGTCAGACGTAAATACATTCTTAGTTTTTCAATTGTACTGGCCGTAGTTTCTTTGATCCTTTCTGCTGTTCAGTTCAACCGAACGAAAGAATCACTATTAGAATCCAACCAGTTCTTCTTTCGTACCATTGTGAACGCGAGCTATGACATCGTAGACACCACAGTCAACGAAGCGATAAGAACCTACCTCAAAGGTGTGACTGATACCGTCGCCTCTCATACCGTGCGTGTCAATCCAGAACAGGAAGTCGACGAGGTCATCCGAATCGCCAATGAATTGGTGATTGGAGAGTCTGGTTATATCTATTTAATGTCGCCTCAAGGTGTTCATCTGTATCATCCGTTTCTACAAGGGCAAAATCGTGCGCATTTAACCCATATTCAACAACAACTGAGTTTAAAATCAGGAATGACTCAGTATTCTCATGTCAATCCACATGAAGTCGGTAAACGTGCGAAGGTTGCATATTCAGTGAGGCTCCCGAGTGGTAATACATTGGTGGCGACCACTTATAAAGATGAACTGATGTATCTTGTTGATCTTGAAGCGCTTAAAGACAAACTGAGAAAGTACTCTTATGGCGATAGTGGTTATGTGTATATCGTTGATTTACAGGGTGAGTTAGTTCTTCAACCTAACTTTGAACACCAGCATTTAAAAGCCTTGATTGAAGACTCTTCAGAGTTGCTGCTCGATAAGGTTGTGGCTGAACCTGAAGGTCACTTTAGCTACTCAATCTCTACAGAAGATGGCACGACAAGCAAAAACATCTTCTATAAGTTTTATCCATACCTGAACTGGGTTATTTCTGCGGGTGTGTTAGAACAAGAGCTCAACAAAAATCACAGCTTGTTGCTGGCAAGTTTGATGACGTTGGTGGTTAGCCTACTGAGTATTATTGTGGTTCTGGTCCTTTACCTGCGGCATCGTCACCTAAAGATCTTAGATGTGGCGAGCCTTGATTATCTTACTGGACTCCATAGTCGGCGCAGTTTCATTGAGCAGATTAAGCTGAGAATATCGGATAACTCGCCTTATCCCTTACAAGGTGTTGGCGTTATTCTATTGGATATTGACCATTTTAAATCAGTGAATGACCTACACGGACATGCTCAGGGTGATCGGGTGATTTGTGCCGTCGCAAAAACCTTGAAGCAGTTTACAAGTGATCATCGCTTGATTGCTCGTTATGGTGGCGAAGAGTTTATTCTGGTGACGTTTGACTGTGATGAGCGTCAACTGTTTGAATTGTCAGAATCGTTAAGACACAGAGTCGAACAAATACAAGGCTTGGTGTCACCAGTAACAGTGAGTGCAGGGTGTTGTTATGCTCAGGTGTTGTTTCAGATAGAAGGTACAATCGAAAAAGCCGACAAAGCGCTATATCAAGCCAAAGAGAGTGGCCGCAATAACACCCAGATGTATCGAGAGAACGAATATCGGATTGCTTATACTTGATACACTTTCGACGGTGTCGCTGTGAAGACAACTTTTAAAACGACAGATCAAGAGATTGATAAACGACAGACATAAAAAAGCCCAAACTGTGCTTCTGTTCTTACTAGAACGAGAGGAACCGTTTGGGCTTTTTCACAAATTTTTGAAATGCGAGTCGCTAATTTAAGCTTTCGCTGCTTTCATCGCTTCCGTTTTTTTTTCCTTTTGCATTTTTGCAAGGAAGTAGATGTTTACACAAGCGATAAAACCGTTGGTTGCAGCAACTGGCCATGCGTCAATCATGATGCCGTAAGCTGTGAAGAGAGCACAACCGATAAAGTTAAGGACACGCAGACGAACGATATCTTTCATTGTTAATGAAATTGCGACCATAATAGACGCAGCGTAACCTAAAATTTCAACCATATTGAATTCCATTGTTTGACCCTCTTAAATTTGCCGATACTTTGTCGGTACCAATTCTTCTCTTCATGAGATGATTGAGGAAGCTCCGTGCCTCGAATGGTCTGGTTTTGTTTAACGGGGTAGACTATACCAACTCTGTTTTTGTGATTAAACCCCCAAAACGGGCAGAAGTGAAGGTTAGCGATTACGCAAACGTTTAATGACCTTTCTATTAACATAATTACTAATTATGTTGGAGGTTAAATTGATAGTTATTCTTATATAGGTAGGGACTCCGCGAATGATAAAACGATCCATTTGTGCAACAAAAAGCATAAAAAGAGCGGCACTGTTGGCTTTAATGGCGGTTGGACTGACGGCTTGTACCACACAAGAACAACCAGCAGCACATGACTATGGTGTAGTGACAAGCGGTGACTTCGAATTCATGAAAGATGGTGTGACGACATACTCGTGGCACCCACAATCTGAACAGGTCTATCTTTCTCAAAAATACGATGAAACCTTGGTTACCGATATGGTACGTGACGCAATTGAAGAGCAATTGTCTGAGAAAGGATACCGTTTGGAACAGGACGGCAGTCTTGGTGATGTAGTGGTTGGTTTCGGGCTCGCGGAAGAATCAGAGCTCAATGACAATTCAATTTTTGATGCGGTTCAGCTTTCTACGGGCGTACCTTTCTATGATGGCAAAGGTAAATTGGCCGAAAAAGGATCTCTGTATATCGTGTTTTCAGTACCAAATTCAGAAATGATTCAGTGGCGAGCATTAGCGCAATCTGGCATTCAACCACAACTGGAATCTGGCGAAAGCAAACAACGTATTTCAGGCTTTGTTGAGATGCTATTTAGACGCATGCCCGAGCGCTTAAACTAAGTATTAAATATATTCATTGAGTCAATATTATCTGTCTAAAAAACGGACAGATCGCAGATTATACTTTTTTATTTGTAACTAAAGGTACATTTGCGTAAAGCAACGTAAAGTTCGCGCTTCTTTTGCTAGCATTTGTCTATACTGGACAAAACGTTAACTTAGGTTTGATTCAATGAAACTGTTCTCCAAATACTCTCTCCCTCTATTAAGTATATTCATTGTAAGTAACGCCGCGATGGTTAGTAATGCCGCCGTCGCAGCACCTTCTATCGTACCGACTCCACCTAGCTTAGGTGCGAAAGGGTATGTGTTAATCGACTTCAATTCTGGTGATGTGCTTGTCGAAAACAATGCACACACTAAGTTAAACCCAGCAAGCTTAACCAAGCTGATGACCAGCTATGTTGCTGGCCAAGAGATGAAGCGAGGCAACATCTCTGCTGACGACCAAGTGCGTATCAGTGAAAACGCATGGGCGAAGAACTTCCCGGACTCTTCAAAGATGTTCATTGAAGTGAATACTGATGTGGCGATGATGGACCTGTATCGTGGTTTGATCATTCAATCGGGCAACGATGCCAGTGTTGCTATTGCCGAGCACGTAGCGGGTTCACAAGATGCTTTCGTTGATTTGATGAACTCTTGGGCGACTTCTCTCAAATTGGAAAATACCCATTTTGCTAACGCACACGGTCTAGATGCCGAAGACCTCTATTCGACTCCTTATGATATCGCGCTGCTTGGCCGAGCGATTATTAAAGATCTTCCTGATGTGTATGGCTTATATAGCGAACGTTCTTTCAGCTATAACGGTATCACACAGCACAACCGTAATGGCTTGCTACGTGATAGAAGCTTAACCGTTGATGGCATGAAGACAGGCTACACATCTGGCGCAGGCTATAGCTTAGCGAGCTCTGCGACACAAGGTGAAATGCGACTTATCGCGGTGGTTATGGGCGCATCAAGCGTTAAGAGCCGTGAGTCAGACAGTAAGCAGCTATTGAGTTACGGCTTCCGCTTCTTCGACACGCTAAACCCGCATCAAGGCGGCGATCAAGTAGCAGAAGAGAAGGTGTGGTTTGGTGATCAAGACACATTGAAGCTTGGTGTTGCGGAAGATACGTTTATCACGTTGCCTAAGTCAGACAGTAAAAAGCTGACCGCGTCTATCGAGCTTAACTCTGAACTGAAAGCACCGATTGCCGAAGGGCAAACTTTAGGTGTGGTTCACTACACAGTCGATGGCGAAGATGTTCAAACTCAACCTTTGATTGCACTTGAAGCAGTCGAGCAGGGCGGGTTGTTCAAGCGTTTAATGGATTACGTTAAGTTGTTTTTTGCGAGTCTATTCTAGATAGCGCTTCTACCTAGCTAAACGAAAAATCTAACGGGTGTTGTGAGTCAATCACAACGCCCGTTTTTAATTTTGTCCGCCCGAAAACAGTGTTGGCTGCTTTCTTTATTAGCCGTAGCGAGCGGTTTCGATTACTATACGCAAAATTTAGCAGTGTAGTCACATATGACCATAGAGATAAAGAACATCACCGAACCTGAAGTAACTTGTGCCAATTGTCAGGCGTGCTGTTGTCGTTTAGAGGTTATGATCATCACAGACACTGGCGTTCCAGAAGAGCATATCGCTTATGACGAATGGGGCGGTGAAACCATGAAACGTCTAGATGATGGTTGGTGCTCAGCGGTCGATCGGGAAACACTGATGTGTACCATCTACGAAAACCGACCTTGGATCTGTCGTGAGTTTGAAATGGGCTCTTTTGAATGCGTTGACCAGCGCAAAGATGTGATGGGTTAAGCGTCACCAAAGTAATGTATTAACTATTGCCTGAGCTCTATTGTTCGTAGAGCTCTAATTATCAGTGGAGCTCAAGCACTCTGCGAGAAAATCGATAAACACACGAATTCGCTGAGGCAAATAATCACTTGCATGGTACACCGCGTACATCGGCAAGTATTCGTTATTCCAACCTTCCAATAACCGCGTTAATTCTCCTTTTTCAACAAACTCGTCACTCATCCAATCCGGTAACGCAACCACGCCTAAACCTTGTCGAGCCATAGTCAGCAGCATTTCTGGGCTGTCTGACGTAAAAATCTGGTTTACTTTCACGCTGGTGCATTGGTGCTCTTTATCGGTGAAACGCCATTCGCTTGCCGGATTCATCAAAGAATAGGTTAAGCACTGATGTTGGCTAAGATCTTTGGGGTTTTCAGGTTTCCCGTACTTACTTAGGTAATCGGGTGATGCAACGTATTGGATTTTGTTGTTGAACAGGAAGCGAGCCTTTAACCCTGAGTCTTTGAGTTGTGATGCTCGGATAGCAATATCAATGTTGTGGTCATTCAGGTTTACAATTCGGTCGTCGACACTGAGGTTTACACGGATACCTGGATGCTGCTCAATAAAGGCTTGAAGTGGTTCGCTCAATAACATTGTAGAAAATGCACTTGGTGCTGAGATCTTAAGCTCGCCTTCTACGGATTCAGTCTCACGCTTGAGTTTGCTTTCTATGGTAGACATCTCTTCGAGTAAACGGGAGCAATAGGTGAGGTAGTCTTTTCCTGCATGAGTGAGGGAGATTTTTCGGCTGTTTCGTTGAAACAAAGTGATCCCTAAGTCACTCTCCAACCACGCTATCTTCTTGCTCACTGCACTTTGTGTCATGTCTAACTTGTTGGCCGTTGCAGTGAAGCTATTCAGTTGCGCGGTTTCCACAAAGATGCGAATACATTCGATCTTGTCCATCTTACTCGCCTTTGGTTTATCTATTCCAATTTGGAATCTTAACTATCCTAAAGCTAGCATTTATCACCTCAATTATGAATGCTTAAATAGCATCGTTGAAATTAATGTGATTCTTATAGAGGTAGCGAGATGGGTACAGCAATCAGCATTTTGATGGTGGTGTTCTTTGTGTTGGCGAGTTCGATTAAAACACTTGGTTGGCAAAAGAAGGTATTTGAAATTCAACTTGGTTTCTTTAAAAGCTATGGCTTGAATAGAGTGATTATGTTTCTGGTGGGGTTAGTCGAACTGACAGGAGCAGTACTTTTGATTTTAGCTCTATGTGAAATTTCACCAGAACAGACTCAAGTGATGGGCGGAGCAATACTTGGAGCGACTTCAATAGGAGCACTTTATTTCCATTTAAGATTTGATACTTGGAAAGACGGTATTCCTGCGATAGTCACCTTGTTGTGTTCAAGTTTTTTAGTATTAGCTTTCTGGTACTAGCCTCTATGTAGTGTATTGAAAGCCTATTTGTAGGTTATTTAATAAGAGTAGGGCTCGAAAGCCCTACGCAAGAAAGTCGATTTAGAATTCAGACGGTACTTCAAACTCCATCCATTCCCCGGTTGTTGGGTGAATGAGTTTTAGGTAGCCCGCATGAAGGTGCAGGCGTTCACGTTTGTAGCCATAAAGGTCATCACCGCGGATTGGTACACCGAGGCCTGATGGGTGAGCACAGTGAACACGCAGCTGGTGGGTACGACCTGTTTTAGGGTACAAGTGAACCTTGGTTTTGCCGTTGTTGGTGCTGACGGCTTGCCAATGCGTTTCAGCGTTACGCCCATGTTCATGGCAAACGAGCTGTCTTGGTCTGTCGGTGATGTCGCCGCGTAACGGCAAGCTAATATCGCCAGAATCCCCGTGGATATCACCATCAAGTAAAGCGGTGTAACGTTTCTCGACCGTTCTATCGATGAACTGTTTTTGGATGTGTTTGTTGGACTCGGCAGTCAGCGCCAAGATCAGCAAGCCAGATGTCGACATGTCCAGTCTATGGATAATCAACGGGCCAGTGGCGTCTGGGTAGCGTGCTTTAATGCGAGTATAAACTGAGTCTTCAATGAACTTGCCCGGAACCGACAAGAACTCTTCAGGCTTGTTCACGACTACGATCTCGTCATCTTCGTAAACAATATCAAACGACTTACCCACCGCAGGGTTTACGATAAGCGGATTATCTTCTAACTCAACGCCAGTTAGCTGGTGGTCGAGAATCTCGAAGCTTTTGCTCTGACAAACAGGGTAAAGGTTTCCGTGTTGTCGAATGATATTTGTTGGCGGCAATCCCCACCAAAACTCAGATAAAGCTAATGGTTGAAAGCTGTGCTCAAAGGCAAAATTAAGCAGCTTGGGTAGGCAGCAGTCACCTGAACCTTTAAGCGCGTCTTTACCATCTAATAATTCAAGCAGGCTCTTTGGCTCTGCGGCTTGGTTGATAAAGCGATAATGAGACAAACGCTGAGTCTCTAGTTCTGCGGAAATGGCTTGGTAGTCTTGCTTGCGGCTTTTGAGATCGGTTTCTATGGCATCAACTTGTAACTGACGTTCTGCGATCTTTTGCTTCCACTCAATTCGAAGTGCTTTTAAGTCTCGCTTCTCTTGGCTGCTTTGGTTACCTAATTGTTTGAGTAGGCTGGCTGCAGACTCTAGGTTACCTAGTTCTTTCTCTTGGTTAGCTTGCTCTCTAAGCTCATTACGCTGTGCTTTGTTGGCAGCCATAGTGAGTTGAAAGGTTTCGATTACTTTACTCGCGTCGTTTTTAAGTTCGCTCAGCGTTGCAGTCAATTCATCGAGGTTGTGAGTTTTCTCTAGGTTCGCAATGTCGTTAGCTAATGTTGTTTGCTGAGTTAAGTTTTGCGTGTTTAGGGCTTCAAACTGCTGCTCATCAAAAGCAGAAGGAACGAAGGCGATACTCGATAGCAGAGGTTCCAAAGACGAATCTAGCTGCAAACCTGAAAACGCAGAAAGGTAGCCTAGTTCTTGAGTTTGAGGATGTTGAACCAGAAGAACGGCATAGAGGTTACCTTGCGATGTTTCATTCACACCACAGTCAAGCAGAGACTGTTGAAGCTGCTGCATCGCTAATTCACACAAAGGATGCGGAGTATAGTAATACGGGAATGTAAAACGCTCTGGCAGCGACAACGCTTGATTCGCTGTTTGGTTTAACGTGCGCAGTGGTGTGTATTGAGCAAGGTTTGCTGACATGAAGATCAAACTCTATGGGTATTCGGTTAGAGCTCGATATTGTTGTCGAAATGGAGGCAAATGAGAAGCCAAAGCGGAAGATAAATCGGCTTTGGCTTCATTTAGATTGTCATCTTCATGCTATAGAAGCATTGAATGGAACAAATCTTGATTAGTTAGAGTGTTCTAACTCTGATTGCTCCGCTTTTTGGTAAGCAGGATGGCTTGCTAAAAGATCACCGTATTTAGCAATGTTAGGGTAGAGCGTAGTCGCGCCAAAGTTACCCACAATTTCTACGATGAACGACATCATGAAATCGGCACCAGTGAGTGTTTCGCCTACAAGATAGGTTTTGCCTTCAAGTGCTTCGTTAACGAAGGTTAAGATCTTTTGATTTTCGTCGTCGGCATAACCACCAAGGAAGTTTGTCTCGCAGCCGTCTTTCATCACGAAGATCTTAAGCAGCATTGGCAAAATACCCGAGCTTTCAGCAAAGTGTAGCCATTGTGAATATTCAACATATTCAACTGTGCCACGCACTGGTGCGAATTTACCTTGGCTAAACTTGTCGATAAGGTACTCAGTAATTGCGCCAGATTCACTGATCACAATGCCATCATCTTCAATGACTGGAGATTTACCAAGAGGGTGAACAGACTTCAGTTCTGGTGGTGCTAAAAACGTGACACTGTCTCGTTGGTAAGGTTTAATTTGATAGTCGACACCAAGCTCTTCGAGTAGCCAGATGATACGTTTCGAACGCGATTTATTCAGGTGATGTAAAGTAATCATAATTCTGCCTATTCTATCTTTGAGCTATTTTGCTTCGTTAGTTTTGATAACAAGTTTGCCGAAGTTCTGACCTTCTAATAGACCCATGAAAGCTTGTGGTGCTTCGTCTAGGCCTTCAATTAGGTGCTCACGGTAGTGCATTTTTCCTTGAGACAGCCATTCGGTCATTTGAGTTGCAAACTCGTTGTAACGGTGCGCGTAGTCATCAAAGATGATGAAGCCTTGCATCTTAATGCGCTTAACTAAAAGAGTGCCCATTAGGCTAGAGATGCGATCTGGGCCTTCAGGAAGTGATGTCGCGTTGTATTGAGAGATAAGGCCGCAAACAGGGATACGAGCGCCTGTGTTTAGAAGAGGCATTACAGCATCGAATACTTTGCCGCCAACGTTTTCAAAGTAAACGTCGATGCCGTTGTCACACGCTTTCGCCAGTTGTTCTGCGAAGTCGTCTGCCTTGTGGTCGATACATTCATCAAAGCCAAGAACCTCTTTTGCGTACTGGCATTTCTCTTGACCGCCAGCCACGCCAATGACACGACAACCTTTCAGTTTACCGATTTGTCCAACAGTTGCGCCTACAGGGCCTGTCGCCGCCGCCACAACTAATGTGTCGCCTTCTTTCGGTTGGCCGATATCCAATAAACCCATGTAAGCGGTAAAGCCTGGCATACCCATGATGCCTAGTGCGTAAGAAGGGTGGCTTGGCTCTTTACCTAGCTTGATAAGACCTTCGCCGTTAGAAATACCATAATCTTGCCAACCTGTGTACGCCAATACCCATTCGCCAACTTCAAAATCGCTGTTGTTTGACGCTTCAACCTGACACACGGTTGCACCAACCATCACATCATCAATAGCAACTGGGTCTGCGTAAGATTTCGCATCGCTCATTCGGCCACGCATGTAAGGATCAAGAGATAGGTAAACCGAGCGAAGTAACATCTCGCCGTCGTTAATTGTTGGTGCAGCCACTGTCTCTAAGCGGAAGTTATCTTGAGTCGGTGCGCCAACTGGGCGAGAAGCCAATACGATGCGGCGATTGTCTTGTTGAGTCATTGGATGTCCTTAATTTTATATTGTGTTCATTTAGAATTAGACCAGTCGTCTAGTCTTGTTGTCTAAAAATCCCGCCGTCATCAAATTGATAAGAGGGCGGGTGATTTCTTTTAAGTTAAAGCGGGTTAAAGCAATTCAAAGCAAGCAAAAGCGAATAAGGCGCGGTGCGCGTTATTCGCTTTCACCTTTTAAAATTCGTTCGGTAAGGCTTAATGCCGATTCCAAGCTCTGAGGACTCTGGCTTAACTTACTCAATAAGCTGGCGCCCAACCACATTGAGTATAGGTTCTGAGCAACTTCTTGGCTGTTTCCTACTTTGATAGAGCCATCATCCACACCACCAGCAACGCAGTGCTGTATCGTTTGAGTGACTTTTTCAGCTCCTTTGAGCAGAGCTTGGCGCATAGGATCAGAAAGATCAGAGACTTCAGCGCTGAGCTTAACCACTAAACATTTATGTGCGTTACAGGTGCCATTTTCAGTCTTTGCCCACAGTGAAAAGTAACCCAGAATACGTTGATAATGGTTGCCTTCACCGTGTACCAGAATGGATTCAATCTTAGTGATGTAGTTTTCAAAATAGTGCTGAATTAACGCCTCACCAAATTTCTCTTTCGATTTAAAGTAGTGGTAAAACGAACCCTTCGGCACGTCCGCTTCTTTAAGCAATTGTGATAAGCCAACGCCATTGAAGCCGTTGTTCACTATTAATTGATAGCCAACATTTAAAATGTGCAGGCGTGTGTCATTCGTTTTTTCGTTCATGGTCGGTACTATAGTTTAAATTAGACCAGTCGTCTAGTGGGTCTAATTTCGTTTGATTGGCCTTGGATGTTGACTGTATTTTTCAGCGATAGCTTAGAAAGATCTCAATTAAAACCGCTTTAAAACATATAGCTACATAAAAAAGCCCCAACATGGTGTGCATGTTGGGGCTTAATCAGAAGCTTGTTTATAGCAATTCGATTATTGGATAGAGATTAGCTCAACATCAAAAATCAGTGTTGCTGATGGTGGGATAGGGCCTGAACCGCCTTTACCGTAAGCCAATGGGCTTGGGATAAACAGACGAACTTTTTGGCCTTCAAC
The DNA here is from genome assembly GCF_024347595.1 of Vibrio pomeroyi. Taxonomy (NCBI): domain Bacteria; kingdom Pseudomonadati; phylum Pseudomonadota; class Gammaproteobacteria; order Vibrionales; family Vibrionaceae; genus Vibrio; species Vibrio pomeroyi. Next base: position 1,089,493 of record NZ_AP025507.1, read on the forward strand.
CATGTAAGTCAAACCTTCTTGCCAGCCTTTGATTACTTGCTTAAGAGCAAATGAGATTGGCTCGCCGCGCTCAACAGAGCTATCGAAAACCGTGCCGTCAATCAAAGTACCGTGGTAGTGAACTGTTACTTTGCTGTTCTTTGTTGGGTGCTCTGTACCTGTGCCTTCTTCAAGTACAAGGTACTGTAGGCCGCTTTCAGTCGTTACAACACCTTCTTTAGCGCCATTCTCGATAAGGAACTGTTGACCTTGTTCGAAGTTTTCTGCACCAGACTTATGATTCGTCCAAGTACGGTAAATCATGAAACCCGCCAAAAGAAAGACAATGACCGGGATGACAAATTTAGACATAGTAAAACCTATTTATATTGAGTGCTGAATTTCGTAGTTAATACAAAATGTGTTAATCAGTTGGCAACAGCCGTGATTATGGTTGAGTCAAAAGGTAGTTGATCGTTTTTGCGATACCAGCAACATCTTGGTGACCGGCTGTCAGCACTTGGTATTTACCGTTGATGATAAATGTTGGTACTGAGTTGATCTGACCTTTTACTGAAACTTCTTCCGCTTTCTTAACGTAGTCAAAAAGCGCAACTTGTTGCTCTTTGTTCAGTTGGTACGGGCTAACCAGACCGCGAGAAGTGAATGCTGTTTCTAGCGCTTGCTGACGTTGCTCTGGAGTCGCGTCTGCACCCATTTGAACCGCACCGAATAGGTCGTCCATGAAGGCATGGTCCGGTGTCGCATCAAGCTGCATCACTGCTGTGTAGTAGATCATTGCGCTAATTTGAGCACTTTCATTGAATGTTACGTGCATCTTGCCAATAGTTTGGTCTGTAAGCGACTCAATCTCTGGAATTGCACTTTCCATTTGACGACAGTGACCACAGTTAAGAGAGAAGATTTCAGTGATCGGAGACAGGTTAAATTCTGTTAGAGCAGTAGGAAGCGCTTCGTATTGAACGCCTTTTTGTGGCTCATCTGTTTCACTACAACCGGCGATAATCAGTACGGCAGCGATTGCTGTGATGAATTTAGTAAATGGTTTAAACATAATGTTTACTCTAGCGTTGAGAAGTCGTGAGATTCTAACTATTTAGTAGGAATTGGAAAACAATTATAAGGTAAATAAATGCAAACAGTTCGAACTAGCGAGCGAAGACAGGCTAGTTGACGGTTAACTGTGATCAAAAGCACTTTTTTTGATGTGTGCTCTTTTGTCTAAAGTTTTTGTCTAAAGTTTTTGTCTCGGTGCCGATATAGACATTAGTGAATGGTTTATCTGCATGAGTGGTTGGTGAAGTAATGAGATATTTAGCAATAATGTTAAGCATAGCTTTGGCTGGGTGTGAAACGACGTCACCAACTGATTTACTTGGTGGTGATATGCTAGAGACTGCGCCACAAACCGATTACGATCTTATGCACCCAGAGTGGGGCGTGGTTCAGGCGACACATGTCGCGAGTAATCGTGGTTATTCAATGCAGAGCAATTCTCGTCAGCAAACAACCATTACTACCAACTATGGTCGTGGCGTATCAACCAATGATCCGCTAGAAGTTTTCCTCAGACAAAACCGTATCGATTTTGAAGTTCTACCGGGCAATCATGTAATGGTAAAGCTTGAGCAACATGTGAACTTTAAAACAGGCTCTGCATTCCCTGAACCTGCTTACAACCAATGGCTAGACACACTAGGCAGCTACCTTTCTCAACGCCAAGATATCGATGTTGTGATTGAAGGGCATACCGATAACACGGGCACAGATCGAATCAATGATCCTCTATCCGAGCAGCGCGCAAAAGAAGTGAAAGCGCGATTAGAGAGCAACTATGTGTCGAGCCGTTCAATCTATACTCGCGGATTTGGCGAGTACGTTCCGGCTTGCACCAACGCTTCAGCGCAAGGTAAGGCGTGTAACCGCCGTGTAGAGCTGATGTTGATTGTTGCTAAATAGCCTTTGGCGTTTTTGCTCACAAGCTAGAAGAATGCACAAATAACAGACATAAAAAATCCCTCACATTCGAGGGATTTTTTGTATCTGGCTTTCGCTTAGCTTGTGAGCTTATGCGAATTGTTTTTCCAAGTAAGCAACGATGTCTGAAGACTCGTACATCCACTCAGTTTTGCCGTCTTTTTCAATACGTAGGCAAGGCACTTTCACACGACCGCCACCAGCTTCTAGCTCTGCACGGTGTTGTTCATTGTTCTTTGCATCACGAAGTTCAAACTGAACCGATTGACGTTTCATCGCGCGGCGCACTTTTACACAAAATGGGCACGCTTCGAATTGGTATAACGTGTGCGTTTTTGCTTGCTCATTCACTTGGCTTTGTTCTTCTTGAGAACGCTTCACACCACGAGGGCTGAAAACAAAATTCAATAGCAAAATGACGCGACCTAAGAACCAACGGATAAACTTCATAACTCTCTCTACATATTTAAAATTAGCGTTACAATTTGCAGCATTATATACACAAGTTTTGTCAGATGCTCGCAACAAACCGCTAATATCTATTTTGTCCGTTCGATCGTGTGAGACTTAGCCACATTTAACCCTAAACGCTTCGAAAGTCTGGTCAGGTTTGCTCGGTCTGTTTTCAGAACTCGACCAGCCTGCGCCCAGTTAAAGTTGGCGTCTTCTAACACCTCAGTAATGATGGTGCGCTGGAAATCGTCTGTTGCGCCACGTAAACCTGCCGTTAGATCGATAGTTGGCGTTGATAACGGAGTCGTCTTCGTTTGAGTGGTTGCGATTGGCTGATCTTGGTCCAGTGGGCCGCAATCTTCTTTGGTAATCGTCACTAGGTTCTTGTTAGTGCTGCGAGCCAGTGCTTTCAAAGCCGAACGGCTGATTACATGCTCAAGTTCACGCACGTTACCTGGCCAGCCATAGCGGTTCAGGAACACAAGCACATCAGAACGGAATTTCACTTGGTTGATTCCAAGCTTACGACGCGCTTGCTCTAGGAAGAAGCCCGCTAATAAGCTGATATCGTCACCACGATCTTTCAGTGCAGGAACCGCGATAGGGTAAACACTCAATCGGTGGTACAAGTCGGCTCTGAATCGGCCATCTTCCACTTCTTTTTTTAAGTCTCGGTTGGTCGCAGCCAATACGCGCACATCAATAGTTTGAATGTTGTCTTGACCAACAGGTTGAATTTCGTTGTTTTGTAGCGCTCGCAATAACTTACTTTGCGCAGCTAACGGCAGCTCACCAATTTCATCAAGGAATAGGGTACCGCTATCGGCCAACGCAAACTTACCTAAACGGTTTTTGTCTGCGCCTGTAAACGCGCCTCGCACGTGACCAAACAGTTCACTTTCTACAAGATTTTCAGGAATCGCAGCACAGTTGACGTAAACCAATGGGTTGCGTTTACGTTGTGATTGATGATGCAGAGTACGAGCCACTAACTCTTTACCTACACCCGTGTCACCGTGGATCAGAATGTTGAATTCAGACGGCGCTACCACTGCTATGTCATTTTTAAGCGCGACCATGGTGTCACTGTTACCAATTAATTCGCCGCCGTCACGCTCCCACGCTTCAACGTTCAACTCTTCTAATAGCTGCTTAGATTGCTTTGCTTGATGCTCAAGCTGAGAGAAGGTCAATGCCATTTGCATGCTTGAAGCCGCAATCGCTGCTAATACTTCAAGGTTACGCGCTGGAATATTAGCGAAGACATCCGGCTTCAGGCTGTCTAGCGTCAGAATGCCTAATAGCTTATCGCCAAATAGTAGAGGCAGGCCCATACAAGCGTGCATTGGCAGATCGCCATCATGATCGATCAGTAGACCATCAAAAGGATCAGGGAGTGAGCTATCAGAATCGAAACGAACAGGAGAGCGAGATGCACATATCTCCGCAAAACGTGGGTGCTCTGAAATGATGAAACGACGACCGAACGTGTCTCGACTGAGCCCTTGCATTGCGATAGGTACTAGTGTGTCACCTTGAAGGCTTAAAAGCGCGACACAATCACACGTGATGGTTTTACGAATAGCATCAATGAGGCGATTAAAACGATCTTGATCGTTCACGCCACTTGCAAGGCCAATGGTCATTTCCATGAGGGTAGATGCGGAGATATCTTGCATAAAAAACTCTAACTCTGTGTGTTTATATACATAGTAGAGTCTTATTGACTTAAAAAAAAGGTCTTTTTGACATTTTTATAAGATGGGTTTTGAGAATAAAACCAGTAATGACGGGGATTGATAAACTTGGCATCGATTGTGCAAAAGAATCATCGAAGCCCGATTATAACTCTGATTAAAAAGAGTATTCTTGATCTTAATCAATCAGGTGGCATTAATCAGGTTTTACGATTTTTTGAAGCGAAAACGAGTCAAAATCACTCAGTTTCTAAAAATAACTAAGGTTTCAGAAAATCGAAAAGTCATTCATAATTTTTCAAGTAGTCAAAATGACATATAGGTCATAAGACTCAGTGTTCGGAGTAAATTCATGCTTAACAACGCACATATCGAAATCATCAAATCTACTATCCCGCTACTTGAGAGCGCAGGCCCGGCTTTAACTCAGCATTTTTATCAACGTATGTTCACGCATAACCCTGAGTTGAAAGATATCTTCAATATGACTCACCAAAGAACAGGTCGCCAAGGCGTAGCACTGTTTGAAGCTATCGCGGCTTATGCAAAGAACATTGAAAACCTAGCAGCGTTAACAACAGCCGTTGAACGTATTGCTCAGAAACACACAAGCTTTAACATTCAACCAGAGCACTACCAAATTGTTGGTTTACACCTGATTGAAACACTGCGCGAATTGGCAACAGAAGCATTCACTCCAGAAGTGGAAGAGGCGTGGACAGCGGCTTACCTTTTCTTAGCACAAGTATTCATCGACCGTGAAGCAGAGCTTTACCTGCAGCGTAAGCAAGCGGTAGGCGGCTGGGAAGCAGCACGTACGTTCGTTATTGCAGACAAGATTGAAGAATCAGCTCTAGTAACTAGCTTCATCCTTCAGCCAAAAGATGGCGGTGACGTTCTGGATTACACTCCAGGTCAATACATCGGTATCGAAGTGAAGCCTGAAGGTGCGCAATACAGCGAAATTCGCCAATACTCGTTATCTGACAAGCCGAACGGTAAGCAATACCGCATCTCTGTGAAGCGTGAAGGCCATGGCCAAGAAACACAAGGTGTGGTTTCTAACCACCTTCATGACACCGTTGCTATCGGCGATGAAGTTAATCTTTATGCGCCTGCGGGTGACTTCATGTACCAAGAGCGCAGCAAGCCAGTAACACTGATCTCTGCAGGTGTTGGTGTAACGCCAATGCAGTCTATGCTTGAATTCCTAAACACTGAAGAGAAAAGCGAGCCAGTACTTTACCTTCACGCTTGTGAAAACGTAGGCCAACACTCTTTCACAACTCGTGTGAAAGACATTGTTGCTGATAAAGGTTGGGAAGCAAAAACGTGGTATATGGATAAAGGCGAATCGGCATGTGAAAACACGCACCAAGGTCAAATGAACCTAGCATCTATCTCGGATACGAAAGGCTTTGAAGAGAGCGACTTCTACATTTGTGGCCCTGTTGGCTTCATGAAGAATATCGTAGAGCAGCTTGATGCATTGAAAGTTGACCGTTCACGCGTTCACTACGAAGTATTCGGCCCTCACGCTAACTTCTAAGATCTCTCGGCAGTTTTATTAACACTCGCCTGATCTACTAAAACCTTGCCCATTCAGAAGGTCTCACACTGTGAGGCCTTTTTTATTTAGTGTAGCGCTGAATAGATAGGTCTCTAGCAAAGAGGGCTTGAGTTAATTAAGAGCGCTTCGCCTTTTTCGACATATAGTTAGTATCAAAAAATTCAGGCCAGTACATTTTCACGTAACCGCCTGCGACCCAAATGACCAATATCGTAGCGATGGTCAGCTCAAAGAAACCAAACTTGTGTAGCCAATACCATTGCGGAAATTCAGCCCCGAAAAAGGTAGTTAAGCGATGCATCGCAATGGCGCTGATCACCGATGGAAAGGTAACTGCAGCAATCGAAGGTTGGAACTTCAAACGCATCAATCGGATATAACACAAGTAAATCAGTAGCGTCATGGTGATGGCGATGCCCGCTAATGCGCCCGTAAGAATAGGGTCTGGATTATCAAAGTTGACCAAGTAAGCTGCTAAAGACAAGTTTACTGGTGCGGCCATGATTGCCAGTGTTGGTCTTGCTCTGCGTGGTAGGTTGCCTTCAAATACTAAGCGATATAACACCACAGGCAGCATGAAGAAGTAGATACCGATACATGTCGCGGCAAGTGTTTCTGAGAATACGGTATGTCCAAATTGCGTACCCGCTAACGAACTACTGATTAAGCCTACTGGGTACAGAAACCAACTCGGAACGATGTTCGACATTTTGAAATTGATGATCTGGAAACCGAAGAACAACACCATCATCGTAAAGTGCAGCAATAACGCGCAGAACCAAATTGGGTAGGCGATTATTGGCGATATCTCGGCTAAGTAGTCACACAGAATCAACAGTGCCATGCTCATTGGTGCCATTAAGCTTCCGCTAAGAGGATGGCGGATATCACTGATGAAGGTATTAAAGCTGGTGAGGTAACGAAGTAAAACGGGCAGTAATAACAGCGCGCCGAATGCAGCAAGGTAAGGGCGAATAATCTCTCCAATCCCTGGGAGATACAGTGCCCAAGCTTGTCCAAGTCCAATTACACCAAGTGCTAAAGACGCCTGAGATGGCGGCACATTTTTTACTTGGGTTAATCTTCTCCAGTTCAACAGCTTGCTCCAACTTATTTATAGAATGTGGTTTATTTTCAGAATATTAGTGAGTAATAGATTCTTTGCTCTAGTTAGAGCGTGCAGTTGTGCCATCAATAGATGTTGAGGGCATTCAACTAATTTTGAGTGGATGATACCAAGTTTAACGTTTGCTTTTTTGATTTTGATGCGGAATCGGGACATTAAGCACGTTGAATGTGTGCTTTTGTTTCATGAGTCATTTGTAATTAACGCACTTCTTCTTGCTGAGGCAGGTCTTGTTGTCTTAACTTCTCATTTTTCAGCGTACGGTTCAGTAGTTGGCTATAAATCGGCTGACCGCCTAACATCTGAGCAATGATTACGGCACCTAGACAGGTGATGATCAACGGTAGGATAAGGTAATAGTTGTTGGTCATTTCGATAACCAACAATATACCTGTAATTGGTGCACGCACGGTTGCAGCGAATAATGCGCCCATACCTGCAATCGCAAACATGCCCGGTTCGATATTCAATTCAGGAAAGAATGCCGCAGCGATAAGCCCAAATGCGTAACCAAAGAGTGTGCCGAGTGCGAGCATCGGCGCAAAGATACCGCCCGGAGCACCAGAGCCAAAACAAAGTAGGGTGGTGATAACACGGCCTAGGAAGATCAGTAGCAATATGTTGGTGCTGTAACTGCCGTTAGTGATGTTTGGGATGATACCAATACCACCGCCAGTCAATTCAGGAATATAAAGCAGTAACAAGCCAAAGCAGCCACCAAGCAGGGTTCCAGTTATCAAGTAGCGTTTGCGGTCGTTCTTGTGTATGGCAACAAACATATCTTGCGAAAGTGTTATTAGCTTATTGAAGATCACGCCAAACAAGCCGAACAACACGCCGAGTAATAGGAATAACCAAAGTGCACTTAGTTCAGGCTGTTGGTACTGAGGCATGGTAATAACAGCAGATTGACCATTGATCGAACGAAATACAATGTTGGCTGAGATCGCAGAGATGATAACGGCTTTGATTGAAATGAGTGAGTAACGAAATTGTGGTCGCATTTCTTCAACAACGAACATAATTCCTGCTAATGGTGCATTGAACGCAGCAGCCAAGCCACCAGCCGCACCTGAAGCAAGTAATGAATGTCGAGTATCGTCATCTTTCACTCGGAATATGTCAGTCACCATACGTCCGATGCTTCCGCCCATTTGCACGGTTGGCCCTTCACGACCTAACACCATGCCTGAACCTAACGCGCCCATACCACCAAAGAATTTTACTGGTAATACTCGCCACCAACGAACAGGTCGCATACCGTCCATCGCACCTTCTATTTCAGGGATGCCAGAACCAGCGGCTTCTGGAGCGAAACGGTGAACGAGGAAATAGCCAATAAAGGCGAATGCAGCACTGATAAGGAAAGCCGCGAGCCAAAGTGGTAAATAGCTACCGATTTCATCTTTCAGCCAATCGGTACGAGTTTCTGTGATGAAATGAACAGCAACTTCGAAATAGGTGCCCACCACGCCAGCAAGGATACCGACAATGCAAGAAAGGAAAAGAACGGAAGCGGGTGTTTTGTCTCTAGAGAGAAATTGGTTGATAGCATCCCTTGGCATTTTTGCTAAAAGGGATTGCTTAATTCTCTCTCTATTGGTCATTTAAGTTTGGTTCCTGAGTTGATGCGGGGAGGGTCTTAGTAAATTATACGCCTCCTCTGCATATCCTATAGCAGCAAAGATGCAAAGTTGAATTTCATTTATGAAAGAAGTGTATTACATAAATGGAATGTATGGACAATATAGTGGAATCGCCGTCACAGTTTTGAGCGATTCTCAGGTGGCAACTTGTATTACGCCAAAAATGAACCATAGTTAAATCGTAAAGCAACATAACGAACCGCAAGGAGAAGTGAGGTTTTACACACAATTTGGATGGATTCAGAAACAAAGTTTTTAGTTCCTCGTTAAATGTTCAGGTCGATATTTAAGGCTTCCTGATTCGCGAACTCACGATTGAGTAACGAGGGTGAGGCGTACTGACAAGTACGCCTTTAGTCCGTCTGGAGCATCCAAAATTCTGCTTTTCACTTCTATTATCTATCTACCTGCTCAACTCTTCACACTGCGCAAAGCGCTAAATTTCTTTAAATCAGCCTAACCCTCGATTTAGTTAACCCATTCTCCTGCTCGTCAATCTGAGTATAAACAAGCGATTGGGGTCAACTTTTTGGTAATTGAGTATATACTCCCTAAAAAAGGAGAACTGATATGACCAAAAAAGTTCCTACAAACATAATTACGGGTTTCTTAGGTGTTGGTAAGACGACAGCTATTTTGAACCTGCTTAAAAACAAACCTGAGAATGAAAACTGGGCTGTTCTGGTTAATGAGTTTGGGGAGATCGGCATCGATGGCGCGTTAATGACGGACCAAGGTGCTTTGATTAAAGAAGTGCCGGGCGGTTGCATGTGCTGTACAGCGGGAGTACCTATGTCTGTAGGTATTAATGCTTTACTTCGCCAAAAGCCAGATCGCTTGCTGATTGAGCCAACAGGCCTTGGTCACCCTAAACAAGTGATTGCGACGCTGACTTCTGAGCAGTACACGCCGTATGTTGACCTAAAAGCGACACTAGGTTTGGTTGACCCACGCAATCTATCCAATGATAAATACACGTCTAATCAGAACTTTAATGATCAATTAGACAGTGCAGATGTGATTCTCGGCACCAAGGTCGATCTTGTGCATTCTGAAGACATTGACGTGTTTAACGATTGGGTAACGGATCAAACGCCAGCAAAAGTTTTCCATAAACTGATTCACGATGGTGAAGTGCCATTGGAAGTGCTGGACATTGAAAGAGTACATGGCAGTGCTTCAACTCATATTGAATCGCACCATCATGATCACGCTGAACAAGAACCTCAATTCGAACTTCCTCCAGGTGAAGCGTTCATCCGAAAAGAGAACAAAGGGCAGGGTTACTACAGTTGTGGTTGGCTATTTGGCGCAGAGCATAAGTTTGATTTCGATGCGCTATTCTCAATGTTGTCTGATCTGACGGCTGAGCGTGTAAAAGCTGTGGTGAATACAGACCAAGGTTGCTACGCATTCAATGTGGCGAATCAAGTCGTGTCAGTGAATGAAATTTCCCTCGATGGCTTTGAGTCTCGATTGGAAGTGATCGACTCACAGCTAATGCCTTGGGGCGATCTTGAACAGATTTTACTCAAGCTGTGTGGCATCAAATAACATCATAAATTAGTGCTCACATAACCTGTTAGTCTAGAGTTATATATGTCGGTTTAATGGTTGGCATATATAACTTTATGTTCATATCTTACTATTACTTACTTCTATGGCATTTAGTCTGAACTCATCACGCCGTTTCCCTCTCTAAATACTTATCGATATTTCCTTTACCCAGAACAGTCCTAATGAAGGATGTTTCCGGCCTCATTGATATTAAAAGAACCTCATTGATAGCTTTGGCATATTTTCATTCATATTTTGGCTGGTGATACTGTAGCTCAGGTAAATCATGTGCTTACGTCACCTCTTTTGGTTACGTACATTCGCATTAGATTATGAAACCTAAAACCAGGCTAAGCACCTAATTGCTCGGTGATCTAAGCCTGATTAATACGATGAAGATAAGATGATTTTTTAAAATAGTATGAACGGCCTTGAGGTTAAACTGTGTCTTTTATTGTTTATAGGCCTAGTACTAATAATCTACTAAATAGATTCAAATATTCGATAACGGGGACATTGTGAGCGTAATTTCATTGACGGTACTTTTTTTACTGACTGGGTTGATACTCATGAGGTGTTATGGACGAAGTACTAAGAAGAAAGCTAAGCATTTTGTTTACTTTGGAGACGGATCTTATTCTGAATACCAAACTAAAAAGTTAGCGATGGCTAAGGTGAAGGAAGTGAGAGTGGAGGCAAAGAAAACCAAAGCGTCTCTACGAGCTAAAAATATGCGTAAATCTGAGGTGAGATTTGCTTATCACAAAGCTGATTTGATGGAACACACTCATTATTCAAATGAGACGCCAGTGAAGAATGACCCTGACAACGCGACAAATCTTGATATTAGGTATAGGTAGATGATTTTAGGGTGTACTAAGCTTCTAGACTGTTCGAACTAAGTTTTAACTCTAGAAGTTCATGCCTTGCAAAACGTAGTAAGTTATATCGGTATTCATTAAAATGCTCATTCTGTCAGTATTGAGCAAAGTTCTCTTTGAGGGCTTCGACTCTCGATTGGAAGTGATCGACTCACAGCTAATGCCATGGGGCGATCTCGAACAGATTCTGCTCAAGCTATGTGGCATCAAATAGGATTTAATCTCTGTTTGAACTGAATAATTGGGTGTTTGCTTCGTCGATGGCGTGGTAAACACCGGATTAAATGAGAAAGTTTGCGTTATATCACGATAAATGTGAGATAAATCACTCTAATTACTTTATAGTGCTCGGCTGAAATAAGAATGTAGGCTGTCTGCTTAAGGAACCCGTAACAATGTCATTTTCCTCTCAAGGTTTTGCTCCTGAATTAGTCAAAGCGTTGACTGAGTGTGGTTATGAAAAACTCACTCCAATTCAACAAAAAGCGATTCCAATGGCTCGTAAAGGCCATGATATTTTTGCTACTGCTCAAACCGGTACGGGTAAAACAGCGGCATTCTCGTTGCCTGTTATTCAGCACCTACTGAACAGCGGTAAAAAAGCATCTCGAGGAACGGCTCGCGGCCTTATTCTTGCTCCAACTCGTGAGCTTGCTGCGCAGATCGCTCAAAACATCAAAGACTACGTTAAATACACTGAACTAAGCGTTTCTGCGGTTTACGGTGGTAACAAGATGTCTTCACAGGTTCGTCAATTAGAGCTAGGTGTGGATATTCTGGTTGCGACTCCAGGCCGTTTAGAAGAGCACTTAGAAGCGGGTAACGTGTCTATTGCTAACCTAGAATTCCTAGTATTTGATGAAGCTGACCGTATCCTAGATATGGGGTTCATCAATGCTGTTCGTAAGATCATGTTGGATGTAGAAACCTCTCCACAAATCATGATGTTCTCGGCGACAACATCGACTCAGTTGAACCAACTGTCAGTAGATATTTTACGTAAACCAAAACGTATCAGTGTTGAACGTGAAAACTCAACGGCTGCTACTGTCGGCCACGTGGTTTACCCAGTGGATCAAGAACGTAAAACAGAACTGCTTTCTGAACTGATTGGTCGTAAAAACTGGCGCCAAGTGCTTGTGTTCGTGAACTATAAAGAAACAGCGAACGATGTGGTTAAAGAGCTTAAGCTAGATGGCATCAAAGCAGTACTGTGTCACGGTGATAAAGCACAAAGTGCTCGTCGTCGTGCTCTAGACGATTTTAAAGAAGGTAAAGCGCGTGTAATGGTAGCAACAGACGTTGCGGCTCGTGGTCTTGATATCGAAGACTTACCACACGTAATCAACTACGACATGCCTTTCCTGGCAGAAGACTATGTTCACCGTATTGGCCGTACAGGTCGTGCTGGTAAGCAAGGTCACGCTGTGTCTTTCGTTAACCGCGAAGAAGAGCTGACTGTGGTTCAAGTTGAAAAACTGATTCAACAGCGCATTCGCCGTGTTGAGCAACCGGGTTACGAACCGAAGAAACGTGATGCTTACATTGAAAAGCTGAACACTAAGTCGGCTTACAAAAACCGCCAAGGTCGTAAAAACAACGCGAACGAAGAGCCTCAAGATCAAGCAAGCGCAGAACGTCGTTTGACTATGATGAAGCGAATTAAAAACCGTCGTAAGTAAATTTACGGTTGGTAATGAAAAAGAGCCACTGTATTGTGGCTCTTTTTCGTTGTGTAGCTAAATACAAGGTCGCTCCTTACAAAGACAACTCAACAAGCTGAACACTCAAACAAAAATAAGTCGATAAGGTAATAATATGGATAGCGCGCTACTTTGGGCTTTTATTCCCACGTTTTTCTTTGTATCAATTACGCCTGGTATGTGTATGACCTTGGCGTTAACGCTAGGCATGAGCATCGGCTACAAGCGCACATTATGGATGATGGTCGGTGAACTGGCCGGTGTAGCGGTGGTTTCAGTGGCCGCAGTATTAGGTATCGCTTCAATCATGCTGAATTACCCATGGCTATTTACAGGCTTCAAGTTTGTGGGCGCAGGGTACTTGTTCTATTTAGGCGTTCAGATGTGGCGTTCAAGAGGGAAACTGGCGATCAGTACTGATAATCAAGAAGCTCAAGTGAATAATGATTGGGACTTGGTGGTTCAAGGTTTTGTTACTGCGATTGCTAACCCGAAAGGCTGGGCGTTTATGATTTCTCTACTTCCTCCTTTTATTAACAGCAGTAAAGATTTAGCACCACAGTTGTTGATTCTCGTGTCGATTATTCTTGTCTCTGAGTTTGTTTGTATGACTCTGTACGCGACAGGCGGTAAGAGCCTTAAACACATGCTCGGCAAGGCAGACAATGTGAAGTTGATGAACCGTATTGCAGGTACGCTGATGATGGGTGTTGGTGTTTGGTTGTTCGTGAGTTAACTGTGATTAACGGTATTGCGATTAACGAGAACGGGTAGAAAGATCCCCGACTCAGTCGTTCCTCCTTCTCGAGGATGACGATGAGCTCGAGGGCTAGGACTCTTGTTTTAACCGAAGATTGATAGAATAGAAAAAGAGCGATAGGGCATTTGGCCTTATCGCTCTTTTTGATTTTACTTAGCTAGCGAACAGAAACTAGATAACAGTAAGAATGCTGACCTTAGCTAGATTTGCTTATTAAACCGCGATTTCACCACCGTCTTCACGGCGAATCACAACGGTAGATGCTCTTGGGCGAACATTTCCTTGAGTTTGAGCCGTTGCATCGTCTGATGATGGCCAGTTTGCAGGGTGTTGAATGTTCACAAATAGTGATTTGAAGTCTGGACTGATGGTAAAGCCAGTCACTTCACAACCGTTTGGACCCACAAAGAAGCGCTTAAGTTGTGCTTGGTTGTTAGCATCAATTACCGCGCTGTTGCCTTTGTCATCCGTTAATTGAGATGGAACAACAGCCAGCATTTGGTCATTGGTGTAGCCCGTTACTTCGTCTGCGCCGTTATCAGTTTGAATCCACAGGATGCCACGAGCATCAAACGCTAAGCCGTCAGGGCTCGCGAACTGGTTCATGTCTGTTAGACCTGAACGGTTGATAGACTTGTCTTCCACTGCTGGAGAGCCGAATACAAAGATATCCCAATCGAATTCGCCTGCCGATTTGCCTTCATCCCAACGGATAACATGACCAAACTTGTTGTTTACACGAGGGTTCGCTGAATTCGCTTCTTTGCGCTTATCGTTGTTCGTTAGCGTTAGGTAAGCCGTCCCTGTCATTGGGTCAACAGAGCACCATTCGGGGCGATCCATAGGGGTTGCGCCTACAAGGTCGGCTGCGCCTGCGGTATTAACGATAAGTGCCGCTTGAGAGTCAAACGTATCACCTAGCTTGCCACCGTTGGTGGTTTTGCTGCTTAGTGTTAGCGGTAACCATGCACCCGAACCATCGTCGTTGAATTTAGCAACGTAAAGCGTGCCTTTGTCCATGTACTTGTCGCCCGCACCTAGTCGGTTGCTTGGCTCAGCGTCACGCGGGTCCCAATTTGCTTCAGAAACAAATTTGTACAGGTATTCGAAACGAGAATCGTGGCCAGAGTAGAATACGATCGGCTCGCCTTCAGTTAACTTACCAAATGTACAACCTTCATGACGGAAACAACCTAGAGCAGATCGTTTCTTCGCGCGAGAGTTTGCTGTGTATGGGTCGATCTCGACAATGTAGCCGTGACCGTGTGCTTCGTTACGGTAATCGTCCATTGGAGAATCAGCGGTTGGTGTTACGTCAAAGCGTGCAAACTCATCCAAGCGTTCTTGTTTGTCACCAGAAAGCGTGTCCCAACCGTAGCGTGTTTTGTCAGTAGCGATGCCGATACGTTCTTGAGCTTGTGTCGTTGTCCCTTTATTGACGAAGTAACCTGGCCAGTTCTCTTCACAAGTTAGGTAAGTGCCCCAAGGAGTGTAGCCGTTGCCACAGTTATTCAATGTGCCACGAGCTTGGCTGCCGTCTTGTGAGAATTTGGTTTTGGTAAACTCACTGTGAGCGACAGGGCCAGAAAGATCCATTACGGTCGCGCCTGTGTAGCGGCGGTTAAGCGGATCGTTGTCGACCATTACCCATTGGTTGCCTTCAAGCTTAACGCGAACCACACTCACGCCGTGCGCATTGATCTCTTTGCGTACTTCATCAATGTTAGGACGGGCGCCTTCATTGTATGTCGGGCCATTAGCGTGCAGGGCTTTTTGGTCAATGTATTCGTGGTTGATCACCAACAAACCATCATTGCTGTTGCCATCAAGCGGGAAGAAGTGCATGCCATCGTGGTGCATTCCCAGTGCATTAGCTTGGTCTTGTGCGTTGTTTGTACCGTCTTTTAACCAAGCATTACCTTGCTTGTTAAGTGGCGTACCCCAAGGAACGAGAACTTGTGCTGTGTAGCCTTTCGGTACGACAACACTGTCAGTCAATGAGCCTTTAACCGATTCAAATGCTAGCGTTGCGGTGCTTTTCTGTACGCCTGTTGCTTGCATTGTTGCGGCGTTAGCTGTGCTGTGACCCGCTAAACCAAACGCGCCAAAAGCGGTCATTGCACTGATGCCTAAACCGCCTTTTAATACGTTTCTTCTTGAAAGGTTTGCATCTAGAACTTCTTCGAAGGGTTTGTTTTTACTCTTGTTAAAACGAGTACTATCAAATGTTTCCTTGCTCATCGCGACTGCTTCCTATTGGCTGACTTTATTATTCGTTATTTATGACTTACCCGTGTACTAACTAATTGGTTAATAAGTTGGGTAAATGTGTGACCAATCGTGAAGCAGTTAAGTGACAGATTTTTATAGTTTTTATTAAGCTTTTGTTTCTGTAGCACGATTTTTGCCATAACACTTCTCATGCAAGACAAAACACTTGGGGATTGGGTTAGAACTGTGTATAAATGCTTAATCAAATGAAAAGAGAGACAGTTATGAAATTAGATAAAATCGAAAACAAAAATCGTCGCCTACGCAAAAAGCTATACCTAGGTGAATTCGCGATTCTGGGTTTTGAAGTAAGCTGCAAGACATCGATTGCTGATTTTGACCAATACGATGTGTTCATTGACGAGTTCATCGATTTCATCGACAGCATCGGCCTATGCTTTGGTGGCGGTGGCCTAGAGCTGTTTGAAGGTTTCTTATGTTCTATCGAGCGTTACCGTTCAGTAACTGAAGCAGAACAACTGCAAGTTGCACAGTGGCTTGAAGCGCGTGCTGAAGTAACGAAAGTTGAAGTAAGCGAGCTTATTGACGCAAACTACGCGTTCTAAATTGATGTTGTACTGTTAGCTTTTCTAAGAGGCCTATACGGCTTTTAGAACGAGCAACAATACACAAAAACAGAGGCCGAATCGGTATATCGATTCGGCCTTTTTGCGTTTTATTCCTTTGTTATTCTATTTTTAACGTTTCCCTCTTGTTGTGTGAATCGACTAATTTAACTTAAATATCAGCGCTCTATGGCTACTTATCTGGGCTGTAATAAGTTTGGATAAACTTGTGAGACTTTTATGAGAATTCAATGAAGTTGCTGATAGATTTGATCGCCATTCTTAGAGTCAACAACACCACAGTTCGTGGCTGACTAGATAACACGTATTTCGATGTTATTGATTCACCGGTCACGAAAGGACTCGATAAAGGATGGAATCAAAATGAATAAACGTACTCAAATCAGCTTAATGATCGGCTCAGCGATGTTCGCTTTTGGGACTGCTCAAGCTCAGGCAGCGCAGCTTGAGGTGACAGTGACTAATGCGACGAAAGGAATCTACTTTACGCCAATCTTGGCAGCGGCTCATGATTCAAGCTTGTTCATGTTTAGAACGGGGGAGGCAGCTTCTGCTGAGTTGGAATCCATGGCGGAAGGTGGAGATATCTCGGGCTTATCTGGTGTCATCGCCAATGCCGGTGGTGTCGTCGTTGAAAACCCTGCTAGCGGTATTCTTGACCCAGGTGTCGCGACCACATTCGATATTGATACTGGAGATCTGGCTTACTTGTCGCTCGGCGCGATGTTGTTGCCAACCAATGATGGTTTTGTTGGATTAGACAGTTGGAAGATCCCAACTCAAGCAGGTACCTATAAAGCCACACTGAATGGTTATGATGCAGGGACTGAAGCCAATGATGAGTTGGCTGCTAGCATGCCAAATCCTCCCTTTATTACCTTTGGTGCTGGTGGTACAGGTGTAGAGACTGCCGTGTCTAACGCTAAGGTTCATATTCATCCGGGCAACATTGGTGATAGTGATGCTGCGGGTGGAATTAGTGACCTTGACAGCAGTAGCCATCGCTGGTTAAACCCTGTGGCAACCATCACGATCGTCGTTAAGTAAGGGGGATGTATGAAAGCTAGAATTTTATTTATCGCTGCTTCTGTCGCCGTGTTAGCCGGTTGTCCTGATGATGACGATGATTACTACCGTTACGATGTGAGCGTTACTAACCTCACTCCCAACCAACCCATGTCGCCACTTGCAGTGCTGACGCACAACACCAGTTTTGAGCTGTTTGAGATCGGCCAAAGTGCTTCCGTTGACCTTGAATACTTAGCTGAAGGTGGTAGTAATGCTGAACTCATCGCACTCAGCAACAGCGACGCTAATGTTTATCAAGGCATCTCAGGAAATGGGCTGATTCTTTCCGGAGAACAAGACACGGTGTCTATTCGTGTCGACCCAAACCAAGAAGGGTATATCTCTGTTGCTTCAATGTTGGTGAACACCAATGATGCGTTTGTTGGTGAATCTGGTTTATCGCTCCAATCGTTAGCGGTGGGTGACACGTTCACGATGAATATGAACGTGTGGGACTCAGGAACGGAACTCAACGACGAGCTTGCTGCAACCATCCCAGGGCCTGCTGGCGGTGGGGAGGGCTTTAACAGTGATAGAAACGATACCGATGTCGTCAGCTTCCACTCTGGAGTCATCAGTCAAGATGATGGTCTTGCGACCTCCGCATTAAGTGGCAATCATCGATTCCTTAATCCCGGTGCGCGAATCACGATTACTCGCACAGAGTAACTGGTTGAACACACGATGAAAGAATTCCTGCTCTGTTCCGGTCAATTGAAAGGTGGGCAGACTCCGAATAGAGCAGGGATAATGAACAGTGCTGCGGTAAATTTGATGGCAAACATATTGTTGGTTGAAGACGATGATGACTTGGCTGAGCTGGTGCAGATGCACCTTAAGTTCCAAGGGCATGATGTTGTAAGAACCAACTCAATTGAAAAGGCTCAAGCGCTATATCAGGGAAGCCAGTTTGATTTGATCGTGCTTGATCGAGGCTTGCCTGATGGCGATGGTCTCGATTTCTGTCGATTGTTACGTCAGCAAGAAGACTGGACGCCTGTGCTAATGCTCACTGCAAGAGATACTGAGCTCGATAAGGTGTCTGGCTTAGAAGCTGGGGTTGATGATTACATCACCAAGCCTTTCAGCGTTCTTGAGTTTCAAGCTCGAGTAAGGAACGTACTGCGCCGCTTAAGTCACTCTGAAGCAACAGTGAAAGATCCGCAATCAACCGAACTCGTAATGAGTTTTGGCGGGCTTACCATCCAACCTGAGCGTCATCAGGTTTCATTGAATAATCAAGATGTCCCACTGACAGCAACCGAGTTTACGTTACTTCACTTTTTAGCCACCCGACCGGGGCGCGTCTATAGCAAAGACGAACTGCTCAACCACGTTTGGAATACCGACCATTCTGGGTATCACCACACGGTGTGTAGCACGGTTAACCGATTGAGAACAAAGTTGGCCATGCCGAATAGCGACGATGACTTCATCAAAACCGTTTGGGGTGTGGGCTATAAGTTCGAATCGAAAGTTTAGGGCTATGTGTCGCGTCCTAAGCTTAAGAGCCATTGAGGAGAGAACATGAGTTTCAAATCGCGTTTAGTGCTATTTACCAGTTTGTGGTTTCTGCTCGTGAGTGTGGTTATCGCCTATACCTATCATTGGCAAAAAGAGACCATAGAACAGAGAACCAAACAGAGCTTACACAAAGAGCTCGCGGTTCACATGCGCGATGATAACCCGCTAATGATTGGGACTGACTACAACCCCAAAGCCCTTAAGTCCATATTTCACACCTTGATGTTGATTGGTCCCGATTTCGACATCTACTTTCTAGACAGTCAGGGAAATATCACGACACACGCTGCCCCAGAAGGCACTGTGTTGGCAAACAAGATAGACTTAGCACCCATTAAACAATTCTTAAATGACGAGCCTTATCCGATTCTAGGCGAAGACCCGATCAATCCTGAATCTCGTAAGGTATTTTCCGTTGCTGCGATTGAAGAGTTGGGTTCAACCGTGGGGTACCTGTATGTGTTGATTGGCAGTAACCGCCATACTGTGATTGCCAATTCACAAGTCGATACACCTTATATGGCGCTAGCCGGGCTTATGCTTATCTCTATTTTAGGTTTTGCGATTGGGGCGTATCTGCTCGTGAAACGTAGCCTGTTGAACCCTATCGAAGACGTCACCAACAAACTACAGCAGCAAGCAGAACAAGATTTCCGCCTTGACCCTAACTTCATTCATCAAGTACCAGAATTAGTGCCGATTGCTCGCTCTTATCAGTTGATGGCGAAACACATTCAACAGCAATTCTTGCAGCTTGAGTATCAGTCTTCGCATCGTAGACAAAGTTTATTGCAACTGAGCCATGATTTGAAAACACCATTGTCGAGTGTGTTGGGTTACTTAGAAACGTGGAAGATCCAAAATCCACACTCGGATCCATTAATAGACGTGGCTTACCGCAATGGCAATAAACTGTCTGAACAACTTCACTCATTACTTGATAGTGCCAAACATGACAATCCTGTCCCTACCTATCAATATGCATCGATAGATTTGAATGGGTTGCTTAGCGAGTGCTTAGAAACGATTCAAAGTCAGTACCGCCACAAAGATGTCGAACTTAAGGTGGACATGCCTGATGGAGTAAAAGCAGCTGGTGACAGTGACTTGCTTGAAAGGTTGATTTTGAACTTATTAGATAATGCGTTGAGGCATAGCCCGAGTGGCACAGCAGTTTCACTGAGTGTTGATTTAGAACCGGATTCGAAGCGAGTGAGAGTCGTAATTCACAATGAGGTAGAGCAAGAAGCACCGAATGGTTCGTTGGGAATAGGAACCAAGATCGCTCAGTCGATACTGATGTTGCATCACAGTGTGCTAGAAACAACAAAGGCAGAGAACTCATTTCAGCAAAGCTTTTACTTGCCTTCGATATAGTTCTTTCTGCCTTTGATATTCGCTGAACTGTTTTTGAATTGCAGCCAGCCAAAGATTAAGCGAGGTTACGCGTCTTTCTTCTCTTCGTTGCCTTCATTTACTTTTGCGTAGAAGTGAAGCAACTCCGTTAACTCTTTAACCCAACCGAATGCATCTTTAGGTGCGTTCTTTAAGATCTTCTCTACTTTCTCGCAGTGCACTTCAATCGCAATAGCTTCTTCAAGGTTGAAAGAGATTGAGTAGAAGTGCCAAAGCAGTAGGCGAGTCATACGCTCAATGTTCTGTTGTGAATTGTCCGACTCAGAAAACGCTAGGTTTACTTCGCCAAGTGCAATAGCCGTCATTCGTAGCATCGCATCGAATTTTGCCGACTGCATGCGTTCTTCGCTGGTCACTTCTTCTTGTTCGAACGTGAACAATTCTGTCATTGCGTCTTCAGGAACAAGGCGATGGATCATTCTTAAACTAAATTCTTCTAGTTCATGGCGAGGCATGGTGATTAAACAATTTAAGGTGTAGTCGCGTTGCATGGTGTTCTCTTGAATCTGCAAAAAGGTCGGACAGTTTAATGGAGAAGCGAGCTTAGAAAAAGCAGATTTTAGATAAGCCTACCTTTATAAGCTTATCTGGATGTTGCATACCTGAAAACTGGCGGAAATGGTGAATATTAAAAGTGCTACGCTTTGCTATGACTTGGTGGCTGATATTGCATGGATTGGTCGTTTCTCATGAAGATATTGCTCGCGACTAAGCTACCAATACAAATAGAACCAAGGGCAAGCCAAGTCATCGCATCTGGCACTTCGTTAAACAGTGGAATCGCCAATAGTGTCGCAACAGCAGGTGTCGCGCTTCCAAACGCAGCAGAACGCTCAGCCCCTAAGGTATTCACTGCATATAGGTAAGTGAATGCGGCAATTAAACCCGCTCCAACACCTTGGACCATTGAATGAATGGCAAGCTCTGTGAAAGGCCATTGAGCGATAGGGGTATCCATTAAGTGACTAGGTAGCGTTCTTGTCAGGATCAGAAGCACTAATAACAAAGTAGAGCAGAGAGCAATGAACCCAGCACTGACCAAAGCATCTAAGTTGGCAACACGAGCGGAGATAGTGAAGGTTGCCCACATCAAGCTACCGCACAGGAACAGTAAGTGACCTTTAGTGTATTCAAAATTGAAGCTACTTAAACTGCTCCCCAAGAACAACACAATACCAAGTAACACCAAAGCGAGACCAACAATTCGGTGGCGGCTAAGTGGTTGTTTGAAAAAGAGCACCGCAATCCCGGTTACAAACAGAGGAAGCGTGCCGGGCACTAAAGCACTGCCGTGGGAAACTGGGACAAACTGCATGGCCGTGCCTGCAACCAGCAGATAAGGCAGACCACTACCGACAAACATGCCTGCTAAGTAACGGTTAGGTACAGCTGTAATGGCACTACGCGCTTTCCACACCAAAGGTAACAGTACCAAGGCAGGAATAAGGAAGCGTGTCAGTGCGATGTCTGCAGGCGTTAAAGCTGAATTCGCACCGCCTTTAAGAGAAAGGAAAAAGCTCGCCCAGATGAGCAGAGTGACGGTAATTGATAGATAGCCAAGATTCATAATAAACAATGAAAGTGAATGATGACTCATTATGAGGGAGAGTTCATGCCTCAAGTTGGCAAGTTTCGTTCTAACTTACCCTGTCGTTGATGATTCCTGCTAATATTCTTTCAATTGCTAACGAATTTAACTAATGAATGGCTTTCACTATGGACAGAATTGATAGACATCTTCTCGAGTTGCTGCAAAAGGATGGTAGATTAACCACGGCTGAGTTAGCCGATGAAGTTGGCTTATCCCCGTCACCTTGCGCGAGACGTATCAAAAGGCTTGAAGAAAAAGGTATTATCGATGGTTACCGCGTGAGCTTATCTCGAGAAAAGGTGGGTGTGGCGATGAGTGTGTTTGTCGAAGTGAGCCTAAACAATCACCAAGAAGTGTCGATCGATAAGTTCGAAGGCGCGATTGTCGAGATGGAGGAGGTGATCAGCTGCCATGTAGTGTCTGGCGCTTATGATTATCTGTTAGAAGTCGTCAGTCCGAATCTAATGGCCTATGAAGCGTTTACCAGAAAGCTTCAACGTCTCTCTAATGTTAAAGATATCCATACTCATCTCGCGATAAGACAAGTGAAAGGGAACGCGCCGCTTCCTGTTTATACCGAGTAAGCAGAAGGAAAGGATGAGTGTTATCGAGTAGAGTGAGCTGAAAACGAAATGGTTTGATCTTTGGATAACAATGCGAAGATGACCAAAGATCTTTCACAAGATGCCAAACTCACGGCAATAAAAAACGGAGCACCTCGTGAAAGGTACTCCGTATATGATAGGTGCAAAACTTAGTGATACTTAAAGTGAGAGATTGAACAATCCCCAGTTTGTGCATTAATTCTGAATGAAAAAGCATGTGAATGGTAATCCACACCATCATTCCAAATTGTTTCTCCAAATATCTTACATAGCTCTAGCTCACTTACTGAACCGAACTCTTCCATGTGTTTAGCTACAGATAAAAGTTTACCTCTTATCTCTGCAGTCCATTCCGTGTTACTCAAGCAGTTGAAAGCCATAGTTTTTTGCATATTACCTAGCCAAAATGTTTCTTGTTATTAAGTTATATGAAGATTCATGATAACAATTTTCTGGCGTTTGTAAATCTATTTTGTGATGAATATCTCACATACTCGCTTGCATTGATTGGAAATTGAACTTTATTGTTGATAGTTAGCACATTAGTTTCACAACTTATTGATAAAGCTTTGATTAACGATTTAGGGGAGTGTTTTGGTTAGAACGCTAGTTCGTTATCACAATAAATCCAGTCGCAAAGCAGTGAAAGTCGGGTTTGGATTTTAGTCTGGTACATCGTTTTGGGTGGACTTTGAGTGGCGCGCTTCATCTATCATAGTGGCTTCTTGACGATACTTTGATGACAGCTGGCGGAATTTTTCGCTGAGTGTATGGAGATCTTGAGAAAGTGACTGTGAGCTTGCCACATGCACCTGTGCGCTTTCTGATTGGCGTGGAAGCTTGGCCTTTGTGCAGTGCTTAGCGACAGCCTGCCATGAACGAGTGAGCGACTGAGCCCCCTCAAGTTCTGTAGATACAACGTATGCCTGCTTGAGCAAAACCTCAGACACATCATAAGCGGTATTCATGTGGCTTTTGAGCTGCACATTAAACCTTTCTTCGTACTTTGCCCAAAGCTCAATGATCTGTGTTTCGGTGAAATGTTTAGAGAGTAGGATTTGGGAGTTATAGGTGGAGAGAACTTGGTTAAATTCTTTGGTGTATTGATTGTAACGCCCTTCAAATGCCAATTGGCGATCCAACAGTATTTGCCAGTTTTCACGATCACAATGGCTTGCGAACGTGAGATTAGCACTTAAAGGTACACTCACAATTATAACCTTCACCCAAAAACGCATGACTTTCCTCTACTTACCTTGTTCTCATTAGAGAGTATAGATGAGTGACAGCATGAGTTGATGTACACTTGAACCATACCTAAAACGGAAGAGCTGGTGGATTTGATGAAAAAAGCGCTGATCGCTTTACTTGTGTTGTTAGTACTAGGTGGAGGAGGAGCTGCGTATTACTTCTTCGTTATGAAAGAAGACCCAACACCACCAGAAAAAATTGAAGAGCCCGTTACAGAAGTAGTTCCACAGTCTGATGTAGACTTAGAACCGATCATGGAACTTAAACCTGAGCCAGAACAAACTGAGTTTTACGTTCAAGATAGAAAACTAGAAGTGGTAGAGCAGCCAGAAGTTGATGGCTTGATAACCGATTATCTCTATAAAGGTGAAAAAGTCGAAGTATTAGAGAAGCAGGGGGAATGGGCTCGCATCTCAGATTACATCGTCTTAAAAGAAGGGGGCCCACAGACTGCTGAATGGGTTTCGATGTCGGGCTTATCTAACGACGAAGTGATTATTTCTGAGAAAGAAAATAAAGAGATATTGGATTCTTACTTGGTTAAATCCGATGACCTTAAGATCCATCAAGAGAAGTTTCGTAATACGGTCGCGAAGCTGATCTCTGAAGGCGAATGTGCCCCAAGTGATTTCGAAGAATTAGGCGGTTGGGTTAAATCGGTGAAGTACAGTGACCGAGATGTCTATTTTATCTATTGCGGTGGTTTATCTCTTGAAAATAAAATTTATTTGGATGTAAATACAAATGAAATATTTACTAAGTAAGATCCACTCCGTTATTAATATTAGATGTATTAATAGCGATTAACCTTTCTATTTATTGATTTAGACCGAAAGCCTACTCTCTGTGAGAGTGGGCTTTTTATTGCCCATTTGTTTTTATCATCCTAATCAAACGGTTAGTTACTATGAATTTAAGCATTGAATTATATTGAACTCGATATAGGTTAGCTTCGATAGATTTATTAATAAGAAATAATGGTCTGATTATTATTTGCACCGTCAATTGTTTAATTTTTCAATGTTGCATTATTCTTGAAATAAGTTAAAGGACATTATTTTATTTAATGTAAACAATGGCTTATCGACTTGGTGATATAATTGAAATTAAATAAATCTACATAATATCAGCGAGTTACCGCTATTTACATGCTCATAACATTTCATGGGTTTTGAGATGCAAGTCAAGTTTTGAGTCATAACATCAAAATATTTTGTATTTGTAATAATACTTTTTGATTTTGAGATGTAGGGTTTAATTAAAGCAAAACGTAAAGTTTAATTATCAAATAAGACATTATCTTATTAACACCATTGTTATTTAATTGCTTGTAAGGGATGGAACCATTAATGAAAAAGCTTGCTTTAATTACAGGGTCAAAAGGCGGTATCGGATCAGCAATATCTTCGAAATTAGTCGCGGATGGATATCGTGTGATCGCGACCTATTTTACTGGGAATTATCAATGTGCATTAGATTGGTTTAATGAAAAACAATTCACTGAAGATCAAGTGAGACTGTTTGAATTAGATGTAACTAACACCGCTGAATGTGCACTGAGCTTAAGCAAGTTGTTGGAAGAAGAAGGCACGGTTGATGTGTTGGTAAACAATGCAGGCATTACGCGTGACAGCGTCTTTAAAAAGATGGACGCGGAAGCATGGAAAGAGGTGATTGAGACTAACCTCAACAGTCTTTTCAATGTAACACAGCCTCTGTTTGCGCCTATGTGCGAAAAGGGCAACTGCCGAGTCATCAATATTTCTTCAGTGAACGCTCTTAAAGGTCAATTCGGGCAAACTAATTACTCGGCGGCTAAAGCGGGAATGATTGGTTTCTCTAAAGCGTTAGCTGCAGAAGGCGCTCGTAGCGGCGTAACAGTGAACGTGATTGCCCCTGGCTACACAGCAACACCTATGGTTGAGCAAATGAAGCCTGAAGTCCTTGATTCAATCAAGAACCAAATCCCAATGAAGCGCTTGGCTACACCTGTTGAGATTGCAGATGCAGTGGGCTTTTTAGCGAGTGATTCCGGTGCGTACATTACAGGCGAGACTCTGTCTGTGAATGGCGGCTTGTACATGCACTAATCGGTGAACTTCAAGGGAATGGAATGATGGAAAAAGTATTTATTGTTGCAGCAAAGCGCACACCTATTGGGGCGTTTACAGGTTCGCTAAAGAACGTGTCAGCAGGCGAATTAGCTGGGGTCGCGATTAAAGGTGCACTAGAAGCTGCAGACCTTCCGCTAGATGCGGTTGATGAAGTGATCGTCGGGAACGTGATTTCTGCAGGTCAAGGCATGGGCGTAGCGCGTCAAGCTTCAATCTACGCAGGGCTTGCAGAAGAAACGCCAGCGTACGGCGTCAACATGATTTGTGGCAGTGGCATGAAGTCAGTCATGGACGCTGCGGCACACATTAAGGCGCAAGACGCTGAAGTGGTGGTTGCTGCTGGTGTTGAAGTGATGTCTCAAATCCCTTTTGTGGTTCCGCCAAGTATTCGTAACGGACACAAGATGGGCGACATTTCGATGAAAGATCTGTTGGTAGGTGATGGTTTAACGGATGCGTTTAACAATTACCACATGGGCATGACGGCTGAAAACATCGCGAATGCATTGAACATTTCACGACTTGCTCAAGATAACTATGCGTTAGAGAGCCAACAGAAAGCGGTCGCGGCTATAGAAGCTGGCAAATTCACAGAGCAAATCGTGCCCGTTGAAGTGAAGCAACGCAGACAGACTGTCACTTTTGATACTGATGAGTATCCGAAATCTGACGCAACATTCGAAGGCCTACAAAAGCTTCGTCCGGCATTCGACCGTGAAGGAACCGTAACGGCGGGCAACGCTTCGGGTATCAATGACGGCGCGAGCGCAATTATCTTGGCATCAGAGAGTGCAGTCGCGAAATACGGACTAACACCACTGGTTGAACTAAGCAGCTATGCACAATCCGGCTTAGACCCAAAAATTATGGGCTTAGGTCCTGTGGAAGCGGTATCGAAAGCGCTCGACAAAGCTGAACTAACGCTCGAAGAGATCGATTTATTCGAACTGAATGAAGCCTTTGCAGCACAAGCGCTTGGTGTGATGTATCAGCTTTCTGAGCAGCACGACCTGCCTCTAGAAGCATTTAAACCTAAGGTCAATGTGAATGGTGGAGCGATCGCGCTAGGCCATCCTCTAGGAGCTTCAGGCAATCGAATCATTGTTTCACTTATCCATGAGATGCTCGAACTAAAGACAACTTATGGTGTTGCTTCACTCTGTGTGGGTGGAGGAATGGGAACCGCTGTTTTGCTTAAAGGTATTGAAGGCTAAGCCCGACTTGCCTATGGCAGCTTAACAATTTATCGAAGTCGCTTATCTCACTGGTGAGCCTTCGTAGAAAGACATTACCTAAACTTGTATTACTAAACTATGTATTCATCAGGAGTTACTTATGTACACGGATATTTTCAAAACAATTACTGACCAAACTGAAAAGCAATTTGAACCGTACTTCAAGTTCAACAAGTTGGTTGCAAAGAACGTCCAAACAATGACGGAACTGCAAATGAATGCGATGCAGACTTACACGGACATGGGTCTTGCACAAATGAAAGCAGTAAGCGAAATCAAAGATGTAAACAGCCTAACTGCATTCAACAGCCAACAGCTAGCAGCGCTAACTCAACTGTCTCAACAGATGATGAGTGATAGCTCTAAGCTTCAAGCAGTGGCTAAAGAATTCAAAGAAGATGTTGAAACACTAACAACTGAAAACTTGAAAACAGTTACACCTGCATAAATTTAATCGCCATCGAGTTAGCGCAGTGTTTACTGTGAGGCTCGGTGGCGATTTTCCGATTATTGGAGTCATGTTATGTTTCAACACTTCTTTTCGGACTACCTTGTTAAACTTCAACAAACAAACCAGCAATGGTGGGATAACTTTGAACAAAACAAGGAAGCCGCGCAATCTCCCCTCAACCAAGCGATGCAAGAACTGAATTTTGATGACGCATCAAAAATCTTCGAGCAAGCCGCTAACCAACCTGCTGTTCTTCTTCAGTTACAATCCCAGTGGTGGGAACAACAACTCAAGATCTGGCAAAATGCCGCGCTGATGGGCAACACCGAGAGTGTGATAGCTGAAGATCATAGCGACAAGCGCTTTATTGACGAGGCGTGGAAAAACGACCCGTTCTACAGCTTTATTAAGCAATCCTATTTGTTGTTCAGCAAAAGCTACATCGATACTATCAACTCTATCGAAGGCATCGACGAGAAAACCAAAGAGCGAGTAGCGTTCTTTTCACGTCAGGCCATCAATGCTCTCTCTCCAAGCAACTTCATTGCGACTAACCCAGAGCTGATGAAACTGACGCTTGAGCGAAATGGCGAAAACCTGCTTGATGGGCTAGAGCAACTACAAGCAGACGTTGAAGCGAGTGCTGATATCCTAAAGATTCGTATGACCAACAATAACGCCTTCCGATTAGGTGTGGATGTTGCGAACACGGAAGGTGATGTTGTTTTTCAAAACGACCTGTTCGAGCTTATTCAATACTATCCAAAAACACCTCAGGTGAACGCGACGCCTTTGTTGATCGTTCCTCCGTTCATCAATAAGTACTACATTCTTGACCTTCGTGAAAAGAACTCGATGGTACGTTGGTTGCTTGAGCAAGGGCACAGTGTGTTCATGATGTCTTGGCGTAATCCGGGCGAGGCTCAGAAAGACCAAGAATTCGGTGACTATGTCACGGAAGGTGTAGTGAAAGCGGTCGCAGCGATTGAAGACATTACCGGTAAAGAGCAGATCAATGCAGCAGGTTACTGTATCGGTGGCACTGTATTGGCTTCTACGGTTGCTTACTACGCGGCGAAGCGCATGAAGAGGCGCATCAAAACCGCGACGTTCTTTACCACCTTGTTGGACTTCTCGCAGCCGGGTGAGGTTGGCGCGTATATCAACGAAACGATCATTAACGCGATTGAGAAACAGAACGACGCCAAAGGTTATATGGACGGTCGCTCACTGAGCGTGACGTTCAGTTTGCTTCGCGAAAACAGTCTGTACTGGAACTACTATATTGATAACTACCTAAAAGGCAGCAGCCCAATGGAGTTTGACCTATTGTATTGGAACAGTGATAGCACAAACGTGGCTGCCAAATGCCATAACTTCTTGTTGCGTGAGCTTTACCTTGAGAACAAACTCGTTCAAGACAAAGGCGTGAAAGTGGGCGGCGTGTGGATTGATTTGAATAAAATCAAAATACCGAGCTACTTCATATCAGCCAAAGAAGACCATATTGCCTTGTGGCAGGGGACTTACCGTGGTGCATTGAACACAGGTGGCAACAAAACCTTTGTGTTGGGTGAATCTGGTCATATTGCAGGTATTGTTAATCATCCAGACAAGAAGAAATATGGGTTCTGGTTGAATGACAATCTTGATGATTCTGCTGATGAGTGGCTATCAAACGCGAGCCATAATGAAGGTTCATGGTGGACACACTGGGATCAGTGGTTACAGGGCTTGGAGACTGACGAGAAAATCGAACCTTTCAATCAAGGTTCTGAGCTTAACCCTGTGATTGGCAAGGCACCAGGTAACTATGTAAAACAGGTGCTGCCGATTGTTGATCAAGAAGCGGTCGATAAAGAGCCTGCTGACACAGAAGCTCCGAAAAACGAAGCCTAGGTTTTGTTATATAAGGCTTTCTTTATATTAGCTGCGATGTCGCTTTACTAAGGTTTCATCATCCCCCGAGCAATAAACAGAAACGCCAGATAATAAAAAAGCCACTGAATTCAGTGGCTTTTTAGTGTCAACTTATCTCAAGCATAACTGGAAAAAGTTAACGCAATCTCGATTCTTAATCGATTTCTTTGTCTTTACCCATAGATAAAATCCAAAGAGATACGGCTGCAACACCTGCGAAGCCGCCCAGAATGATAACTGGCATAGCGCTGTAACCTAGGATGTGCCAAATTACGCTTTCTAAAGTACTCATTCAATCGCTCCTTATTGCCAGCCTTCAACGCCGTGCATGTCTGGTAGTTTGTGTGCAATACCTTTGTGACAGTCTACACACGTTTTCTCACCAGAAGCTAGCGCTGTCGAGTGCTGTTTCGCACTACGAGGGCTCTGCTCTGAGAAGTCCATGTAATCGAACTGGTGACAGTTACGACACTCAAGTGAATCGTTCTTTTTCAATCGAGCCCATTCGCGCTCTGCTAAGTGATGACGACGCTCTTTGAATTTCTCAGGCGTATCAATCGTCTTAGAAATAAAGTGCGCATATAGCTCTTTTGATGCTTGAACTTTACGAACGATTTTATCAGTCCACTCATGCGGTACGTGACAGTCTGAACAAATTGCACGAACGCCTGAACGGTTAGAATAGTGAATCGTTTCTTGGATCTCTTCAACAATAGGTGCGTGACAGCCAGAACAGAATTCTTCTGTGTTGGTTGCTTCCATACCCGTGTTAAATGCACCCCAGAACAAAAGACCGCCCGAGAAACCCAAGAATAAAACAACGCCTACCGCTGCTTTACTTGGTGTCGCGAGTCTTTTCCAAAACGCTTTAAGTAATTTTATCATGTATAGCCTCTCTTACAGTCCGGCTACGATTAACGCAGTGAATCTACAGGTTTGAACTCGTTCTCAACTAGTGGTTTTGCATTAGCTTGAGGAACGTGACACTGCAGACAGAAGTAACGACGAGGTGACACATCAGCAAGAACGGCGTCTTCACGGTTCATGTAGTGAGTTACACTCACCTTAGTTGCACCCATTTCTTTTGCATTTTTCCAGCTGTGGCAAGACAGACATTTGTTTGCGTTTAAAGAAACTTCGTAGCTACGAATTGTGTGAGGTACCAATGGTGGTTGGTATACGTAATCGCTCTCTAGTACTTGGTCGCGTGGGAACTTTTTAAAGTCGTCCGCTGCGCGAGTTGCTTCTAGTTCACTTGCACCACGTAGAGATTCTACGCCACCAATGCCGCCTGGGTTATCCAGCTCAGCTTCAGCTTGAACTGCACCAGCTAGTAAAAGACCAGCTGATAGTAGGGCAGTAATCAGTTTTTTCATGTTAATTTCTCCGCCTAAAGGCTAATTCTTTGAGAGGACTACTTTTTTCAAAACAGTGAAAAAAGTAGTCGCAATATTAGATACTTAAGATCGTCTCTCTAAGCCTAGGCTTAAGCGACTTTAGTGATCTTAACTGGACACTTCTTGTAGTCCGTCTGTTTAGACAGAGGATCCGTTGCATCCAAGATCAACTTGTTGATCAGAATTCTTGCATCAAAGAATGGTACGAATACCAAGCCTTGTGGTGGACGGTTACGGCCGCGAGTTTCAACACGCACACGAACTTCACCACGTTTGTTTTCGATAAGAACTTCATCACCACGGCGAAGACCACGAGCTTTAGCGTCAGCAGGGTGGATGTAGCAAAGTGCATCCGGTACTGCTTTGTAAAGTTCTGGTACACGACGAGTCATAGTACCTGTGTGCCAGTGCTCAAGAACACGACCTGTACATAGCCACATATCGTATTCATCGTTTGGTACTTCAGGTGGCGCCTCGTATGGAGCATTGATGATCAGTGCTTTACCATCTGGCTTACCGTAGAAGTCCCAATCAGAACCTTTCTTAGCGTATGGATCTGAACCTTCTTTAAAGCGCCATAGTGTCTCTTTACCGTCAACAACAGGCCAACGTAGGCCGCGTACTTTGTGGTAGCGATCGTATGGTGCTAAATCGTGACCGTGGCCGCGACCAAAGGCTGCGTATTCTTCGAATAGACCTTTTTGAACGTAGAAACCTTGTGCTTGTGCATCGTCGTTAAGCTCTTGAGCTTCAGACAGAGGGAATGCATCAACATTGCCGTTTTTGTAAAGCACGTCGTACATGGTTTTGCCACGGTACTCAGGCATTTTCGCAACCAGTTCTTCACCCCAAACTTCTTCAATAGTGAAGCGTTTAGAGAACTCCATGATTTGCCATAGGTCAGACTTAGCTTCACCTACCGTTTTCACTTGTTGGTACCATGCTTGTGTACGACGCTCAGCGTTACCGTAAGCACCTTCTTTCTCAATCCACATTGCTGTAGGAAGGATAAGGTCAGCCGCTTGAGCTGTTGCTGTTGGGTACGGGTCTGAACAAACAATGAAGTTATCTGGGTTACGGTAACCTGGCAGACGTTCAGTGTTGATGTTTGGACCAGCTTGCATGTTGTTGTTACACATTACCCAGTAAGCGTTGATCGTACCGTCTTTTAATGCACGGTCTTGAGCAACTGCGTGTTTACCAGGTTTTGCTGGGATAGTGCCTTCTGGAAGTTTCCAGATGTCTTCTGCAATCTTACGGTGTTTCGGGTTAGCAACCACCATATCTGCAGGTAGACGGTGAGAGAACGTACCTACTTCACGAGCTGTACCACACGCAGATGGTTGGCCAGTTAGTGAGAATGGGCTGTTACCTGGAGTAGAAATCTTACCTGTTAGAAGGTGGATGTTGTACACAAGGCTGTTCATCCATACACCACGAGTATGTTGGTTCATACCCATTGTCCATAGAGACATTACTTTGATGTTTGGATCGGCGTATTGCTTAGCCAGCTTGATAAGGTCATCTTGAGATACACCTGACATTTCAGACGCTTTCTCAACTGTGTACTCAGCAACAGATGCTTTGTAATCTTCGAAAGAGATAGCAGTCATTGCGCCTGAGTTAGGGTTTGCTGCTGCTTTCTGTAGAGGATCATCGTCACGAAGACCGTAACCGATGTCTGTTGTTGCTTGCTTGAAGTTCGTGTGTTTGTTCACGAAGTCCCAGTTAACTGCATCGTTTTGGATGATGTAGTTTGCGATGAAGTTTGCAATCGCAAGGTCAGACTGAGGGTTGAAGATGTAACCAGTGTCTGCAAGCTCAAAAGAACGGTGGTAGTAAGTAGACAGTACGTTTACTTGAACGTGTGGGTGGCTTAGACGACGGTCTGTAATACGAGTCCATAGTACTGGGTGCATTTCTGCCATGTTTGAACCCCACAGGACAAATGCGTCTGCGTGTTCAAAGTCATCGTAACAACCCATTGGCTCATCGATACCGAAGGTACGCATGAATGCACCTACCGCAGAAGCCATACAGTGACGAGCGTTTGGATCGATGTTGTTTGAACGGAAACCCGCTTTCATCATCTTAACGGCTGCGTAGCCTTCCATTACTGTCCACTGACCAGAACCGAACATACCAACACCTGTTGGACCGTTCTTCTTAAGAGATGCTTTCCATTTCTCAGCCATCACGTCGAACGCTTTGTCCCAAGATACTGGTGCGAAATCACCATCCTTGTGGAACTCGCCATCTTTCATACGAAGAAGAGGCTGTTCTAGACGGTCTTTGCCGTACATGATTTTTGAAAGGAAGTAGCCTTTGATACAGTTAAGGCCTTTGTTTACCGGTGCTTCTGGGTCGCCTTGAGTTGCAACCACTTTGCCGTTTTGAGTACCTACTAGTACCGAACAGCCCGTACCACAAAAACGACAAGGCGCTTTATCCCACGTGATTTTTGTTTGATCAGAGCTAGCAATCAGGTTGGTTGCTGTTGCCGGTAGTGTTACACCTGCAACGGCTGCCGCTGATGCAGCTGCGTTTGCTTTCACAAACGCACGTCTTGTCATTTTCATACTTCACCCTCAAGTTGAGAATTGTTGCTTCCAGTTTCTAAATCCGTTTCTTCTAGTCCAGTTTCGATTTGGTGATAAACCAAAGCTGTCCCTAAAACGTTCTTAATGTTGTTTATTGCTTCGATGGTGTCCGTTACAAAACCTTGGTTTTCGGTTTCTAGGACCACGATGATTTTGCCTTCAGGGCTATCTCCGTAGATCTCAGCGTTATCGAATTGCTCGATCTCTGCTTTGATCTCATTGAGATGCTCTGGGCTCACATGCACGACTAAACTTGATATATGCACTTCATTTAGTGCCATAAATTGCTCTCGTTATTTTTATTTATGCATTACTCACAAGAATAGCTGAAGTAGGGCAAACTGCTACGCAGGCTCCACAACCGCTACACTCATTTAACTCGATTTTTGGTAGAGCAACACTGCCTGCTCTAAGTTGAAATTGAATGGCCATAGGTTCACACATGTCACCACAGCTTCGGCATTCAACATTTTGTTGCGCTAAACACTTATCAGAAATACGTGCTTTTGCTTGCCAAGGCTCTCCTTGCTTTGGCGTAAAAATGGGTTCAGGACAAACGTCTGCGCATTGATAGCAGAACGTACATTCATCAATTGAGAAATCGACAGTAGGAAACCCACCATCGCCTACAATGATTATCTCAGTCTCACAACTCTCGATGCATTTACCGCAGCGAGTGCAGTCATCTGCAAAGCTTTCTAGGTTTTTAATCCAAGGCAAACGAATCTGGCTTGAATCAACTTTTCGTCTAGAAAATAGACGGCGTTTTGATAGATCTACCACTAGATACCCATAGATGTTGCTAAGATGTTGTAATTGTAGGTCATTATTCCATTAATATCTTGTAATTTGTCCTCACAAGTAGTGTAGTTTTAGAAACAATTGTATAAATACCCCCTTAGGGCTAATTGGGGGCATATGTTGTCTCAGATCAATAAATTACGAAGCGAGTGATCACATATTGAATGGAGCTATGATTTTTGATGTGTGACAATACGATCTTGCTGGCAAGTCATTTATCAATAGGAAGGCTCTTTTGCTTATAAAACCGGTTTCATCTGTAACGAGTACGATAGCTAAGTCACTGCTATCTATACTGTTGTTGTCGGTTGCTACGACTGGCTTTGCTATCTTTACATTGGCTTCAAGTCTGAATGATGCAGAAGCGGTGAACGTCGCAGGTTCAATGCGAATGCAGAGCTACCGTCTAGCCCATGATATTCAAATAGAATCAGTTGATTATGATTCTCATATCCGTGAATTCGAAAGCTCTCTTTACTC
Organism: Vibrio pomeroyi; assembly: GCF_024347595.1. NCBI lineage: Bacteria > Pseudomonadati > Pseudomonadota > Gammaproteobacteria > Vibrionales > Vibrionaceae > Vibrio > Vibrio pomeroyi. Next base: position 1,124,174 of record NZ_AP025507.1, read on the forward strand.
ACCGTCGATGACCAACTTAGTAAGTTGGGAAGTTCCGACAGACATCACAGAAGACTACTATCTAATCATTGGCCGTTGGCATGAGCTGAAACGCGTATTAAACAGTGAAGATCGCAAACACTATCTCGTGTTGGTTGAAAACTTCGTGACTGAAATTGATGGCTTCGTTTTTAAGCTGCAAGAGTTCTCTGAAGACAAGCTGATAAAACTGGCGTGGGCTGGTGGTATTGGTTTAGGCGGAATTCTCGTCATATCTCTTTTTGTTGTTCACTTTGTACGTAAACAGGTTGTTAAACCTCTACATGCTTTAGTGGGAGCGAGCCAGCGAATCAAGAACAGTGATTTTGAGGTAGAACTCAAAGTGACCAGTAGCAATGAAATGGGTATTCTGACGAAAACCTTCAACTCGATGGCGAAAGACCTCGGCGTGCTTTATCGCAATCTTGAAGATGTGGTGAATGCTAAGACGGTAGAACTACAAAATGCCAACCAATCACTGCAGGCACTTTATAACTCGTCACAAGAGCTCACGGTGACACGTATTGCTCCTGAAAACTTCCGAGCTATCTTGCAACACCTCGTGAGTTTGGAAGGAATAGAATCACTGAGACTTGAGATCGTAGATAACTCAGGCCGTTCATTGATTATGGATGAAGGTTACGATTCGAATTTAGATTACGAAAAGTTCGAGATGAAGTTGGATGATAACGAACTTATTCTTGGCTACTTGTACTGTTCTTATCACCACGGGCATTCTACCAAGGCGTTGATTGAGAGCTTTATTCAACTGTTATCTCGAGCTATTTATTATAATCGCGCCCAAAAGAAAGCCGAACAGCTTATTATTATGGAAGAACGTGCGACGATCGCACGTGAGTTACACGATTCACTGGCTCAATCACTGTCATACTTGAAAATCCAAGTTACATTATTAAAGCGTGTGATTGGTAAACTGCCAGAGCAGCAACACAGAGAGCAGTCAGAGCAAATCGCGTCGGAAATCGGTAATGGTTTGGCTGATGCCTATACTCAGTTAAGAGAGCTACTCACCACATTCAGGTTGACCATAAAAGAGGGCAACTTTGGAGATGCCTTGAGCACCATGCTTGAGGAACTCAGTGAAAGGACCGATGCGAAGATTAACCTCACCAATAATCTTTCATCGATTGAACTTGATGCACACAGTCAGGTTCACTTGCTTCAATTGATTCGTGAAGCAACAATAAACGCAATAAAACACGCCAATGCCGACTTGATAGATGTATGCTGTATCGATGAGGACGGTGAAGTGTTAGTCGTGATTAAAGATAATGGAGACGGCTTTGACTCAAGTAGTTCTAAAACGAACCACTATGGGATGAGCATTATGCAGGAGCGTGCGGCAAGACTGAATGGCGACTTAACGATTGAAGCGGCTCAAGGTGAAGGCTGTACAGTCATATTGAAATATAAAAGTTTGAAGGAAGTTAAAGTTGACGATTTGTAAAGTAATGCTGGTTGATGATCATCCATTGATGCGCAGAGGTATAAGCCAATTACTGAGCTTTGAAGACGAATTCGAAGTGATTGCAGAGGCAAGTAACGGCACTGAAGCAGTTGCTCTCGCTCATGAAGAAGAACCTGATTTGATCCTTTTGGATCTCAATATGAAAGGCATGTCTGGGTTAGATACCTTGAAAGCACTTCGTACTGACGGCTCAAGCGCAAACATTGTAATCCTAACTGTCTCTGACAGCCCGGCAGACATTGAAGCGATTGTAAAAGCGGGTGCTGATGGTTACTTGCTGAAAGACACTGAGCCTGATGAACTGATCGAACTGCTTAAGCAAGCACACAGTGGCGACAAAGCATACAGCAGTGTGGTTGCTCGTTACCTAAACGATGCTGGTAGCCGCAACGACATCTTCGACCAACTGACTGAACGTGAAATGCAGATCCTTCAAGAAGTCGCAAAAGGTTACCGTAACAAGCAGATCGCTGACCACCTGTTCATTTCTGAATCGACAGTTAAGGTACATATGAAAAGCTTGCTGAAGAAACTACAAGTGCCTTCACGTACCGCAGCAACCGTTCTTTACTTAGAACGTTATGGAGAAATGAAGTAGGGCTTGTTCCTTTGAAATCAAACTATTTCAAGCCGTACTGTTTATTTATATCTCCACAGCTTTAACCATGTTGAGAAAGTGATATTAAAAAGGCGCTGAACTTATTAAGTTCAGCGCCTTTTTTGTTTAAGCATTTTATATCTGTCTTCGTGTTCTGTTCTTAGTTAGTGGAACACAGGAACTTGAGGCTTAAGCCGTCATTGGAACCAACACAAGCGTACCGAAGATAACCGTGATAAGACCACAGATTACTGGTACCGATGTACGCTTAACAACTTCGAATGGGCTGATTTTACCCATACCTGATGTTGCTACCACTACGCCAGATACTGGAGAGATAGTACGACCTAGGTTTGATGCTTGAAGCATTGGGATAATTAGGAATGCAGGGTTTAAACCCATTTTCGCGGCTAACGATGGCGCAAGCTCTACGAAAGCGTAGAAAGGTGCGTTACCAGAACCTGTCGCGATAGCGGCAGCAACCGTAAGACCTGTTAGGATAAGCATCAGTGCGATACCGCCAGCACCAGCTGCTTCAGCAAGGCCGATTAGGTTATCAATTGCGCCGATAGACATTAAGCCTTGAGCAAATACACCCGCCGCAACCAACAGCATTACTACGCCTTTGAATGCTTCTGCCATGCCTTGGTAACAAGAGTCTAGGTCTTCTAGCGTTTTCTCACCGTCGAACTTCTTCACGACGTAATCGATGATCGCGCCTACGAAGATAGAGCCAACAACGATAGTGTAGATATCAAGCTTAAGACCTGGGATCGTACGGCCGTTGAATAGGAAAACACCGATGATTGGCAGGAATGGTAGAGCAGCGTAGAAAGCTGGCGCTGTTGTTTCAATTTCAGAAACGTCTACTTTTTCCATTGGTGTGTTTTCTTTCTTATCTAGGTACTTGTTCCAGAAGAAAGCAGCCGCAGCCATCACGATGATTGCACAGATAGACACTGGCAGTACTGTTTGAACTGCAAACACATCTAGGTCTAAGCCTGACTTTTCTGCAGCAATAACAACATCACCTGATGTAGGAGAAAGAATGATCGCAGCTGGAGATGCACATACCGCAACCGCAGCAGGGCGAGAGATACCCATTGCCGTCATCATTGGGAATAGTGTTGCCATCAATAGTACGCCAAGACCCGTTGCAGAACTTACTGCAAGAGACATTAGACACGCCACGATGTACGCAGCAACAAGCAGTGCGTATGGAGATTTGATAACAGACAGTGGCTTAGAGAACTGTTTCACTACCACGTTGTTTGCGCCGATGTGAGTCATGTAAGAAGCGAAACCACAAAGAAGCATGATTTGCATACCTAGGCCGCCGCCACGGTACTGAAGCATGTACTTAACGAATTCTAGTGAGTCGGTAACCATGTTACCTGTTGAAGCTACCTTAGCTGGTAAAACTGTGTGACCAATAAGGCCAGTAATAAGAAGTAGGGCAAGGCCAGCAGTTAATAATACGCCTGCTGCTTTATAGCCTTTTACAATAAAGTAACCAACAGCGATGGTAATCACTAATCCGATCAAGAGCTCTAACATAGAAATCTCCACAAAGTTTAAAAAATATAAGAAAGTGTTTCAGAATATGACAATGAATGTACAGAAAACTGCACTGTGGCACGAGGCATAGTTGAGGTTGATATGATCTAAGACAAATATTTTTTGCGATGTTAATTGTGGTTGTAAATCATGCATAACTACTGTTGTTTAGATGTTAATAAACAAATTATATCGTTCGCTAGAATATAGCTTGGATCACCTTTGTTGTGTGAGGTTGCATATAAAGGTTTTGATTTATAAAATTATGTTTTTTCTAGCTTAGTGGTTGAAATCAAGAGGAAAGGGTCATTTCTTACATTTAGGAAGGTATTTTTTGAATCTGAGGATTAGAATCTGACGCCTACTTTATTTGGGAAATAGCAGACGCCAGAGTTAAGTCTCACAAAAGTTACAGAGTTCGACCTTTTGGTGAGGAAGGGTTAGTTGATATTTACGTCCGGTTCCGAAATTGAATAAGCGGGCAAATCAGCACATGCCACCTTTTTGCAGAAATGAATCATTCCGCGTTGTGTTACCAATAACAGTTCTTTGTCATTCAATGGAATGTAGGTCATCGCATCGGAAGAGAGCACCGCACCTTCACTGATCATGACTTTCTCATAAAATGTGAGATCTCTATCTGGGATGATCTGCTCGTGTTGAGTCTCGTCTAACGAAATATCGTGTTGAGTGACAACGTAAGTTCCTGACGATGTGAAACCAGCTTCTTTAGTCGAAACATATAACAGCTCGTAACTATTATTCTTCTTAAACTCAATATTAACAGAAGCTTGATTATAAATTATTTTCTCAGGCGGATTGACCACTGATGCTGTATTGGCTAAATAATGACCTTTAAGGTGTTCTTTCGGAATAAAGGTTGTTAACCAGCCGACCAAAATACCTAATAGAGCGACGACAACGAATATCTGCTTTTTTTTATTCACAAGTAACTCCTTTAAATTCGCTAGGGAAGCTCAAAGATTTTCCTGAATTATCTATGATGATTTTTCGACCCTTATATTCATAAAGAGTGACGTTGTAGAGTTCTTTAAAGGTGAACTCGTCGGTCTCGATTGTACAAGAGATAAAATGTTGGCCTGTAAGGTCTTCGCCTAAACTATTTCTGTCTAAATAAGCAAACAAATAATGTGATAGACCCGCGGTCACTATAAATAAAGCAATTAGCGCTAACACATGGTTTGTCTTTTTCGTTGGGGCTGCTTTTTCTGCTGTCGAGCTTTCCTCTATAGAGCTCTCTGTTGGTTGTTCAGTTCGCTGCGTGGGTTGGGCTTGAATTTTACGCAATGCGCGTTCTTTATCTTGTGTTACTTGCCCTGCAAATCGGTAGCCTTTGCCGCGTTCAGTGACAATGATCATTCCACTCTTGTCTTCAAGCGCTTTTCGGCAGATAGAGATGGTTTGCATTAAGCTGCCATCTTCAACATAGATACCTTTCGATACCCATACTTGCTCAATTAGAACTTGGCGAGTAATCACCTCATTGGGTCTAGAGATCAAAAACTTAAGGAGCTCTGATTCGTTAGAACCTATTGGGTACGTACGGCCTGTCTTAAAGTGATGGATTTCACTCTCTTCTAAATTGACCTGTATATCATCATTGATAATAAATTCAGCAGACATCTGGGTTCTCATTGTAATAAGCGTTCTACCTAAATATAACAAATGTCGCTACAAATATAAACTTACTGATTTCGTTGTCTTTGATATTTAAGCTTATGATTTAAATTGAATTATCAACCTGATTAGATTTCCTTATATACCTTTTTGAGGTTGTTTAATGTGGTTTCAGGTGCTTGGTGTTAGTAGCTATTAGATCATTAACTGGTGACGCTGATTTAGTGGGTGTGGGTTAAGTGCTCAAATTTCTTACGTAGTTCTATCAACGTGTCATTCCAACTTCGTGTTGCCTTGCTCTCTGCGAATAAAAGTCGAACTTACCTCCGACTCAACCGGCAACTCAAATAACGATAAATCGCATGACCACACCAGTTAAATGCGAAAGCTACGAAGGAGCTGTTTTGAAAGAATTCAATAAGCCATATTTATGTGGACTAATCACGCTTGCCTTACTCGGCTGTCAGTCAGAAGACTCGACTCAAGAAGCCGTTTCAGTATTAGTTCCTTACAACATTAATGAATTACCAAAACCGAACGATGGATACGGGTATGACGACGACGGAACCATTACCGGAGTCGGTGAACACGCTGCCGCAATGTCATCGACCAATGATGCCTATTATCAGGACTACAACAACTCATACGCCGCTTTAGATGGTTGGGGACTTTGTGCAGAGCCTATTTTAATTCCGCTACAGAGTGTTAATTCAGATAAGCGTTATCCATTGAATAATGAAACCTTAACAGGGAACGTGGTGTTAATTAATGAGTCAACTGGTGAGGAAGTTGGTACTCAAATATCCGCTGATGGTTCCAATATTATTATTCAGTGCGAATCAGGATTAAAAGAAGGGACGATTTATTCGATCGTTGTGACTGATGGGGTAAAAACTGAATTTGACGAACCTTTAAAAGCAGACGCCAGTTTTGAGCAATTAATATACTCTGAGGCACAATTTAATAGCGAGAAGGAACAAGACCTTCATACTCAAGTTATCAGCGCTATAAGCTCATATGAAGATTTATATCCGGGTAAAGGAATTCCTGTATATGCAGCGCAGTTTAAAACTCAGAGTTCTTATGCTCCCTTGGATGCGATGAAATACAACCATGAGGTATTTGGAAGTTCCTTTACTAGTCAGTTAAATCCGATTACAGAACGGAAGAAAGATTACGATCTCTATACCAAACAGCTTAAGATTCCTTCCTATTTACCTTTTACTAAAGCGAGAGAATCAGAGTGTATCATTGATGAGTTTGAACCGAAGGAGAACTGTCCTCCACTTTACGAATGGATTACAAACATCGATGGTGGTTTTCCTACGGAAAGAGTCCCAACTCCGAAGATAACTGAAGAGTTAGATATAACTGCAGATATTTATGTTCCTAATGGATGGGACAAAAGTAGTCAGTTACCTACAGCAATATTTATTCATGGTGTTACTGCGGAGCGCGGTACAGCATCGTTGATGGCTGCGGAATATACAAAAAAAGGTTATGCCGTGGTTGCGATTGACATGCCATATCACGGGGAACGCATGCGTTATGACTCAAGTTCTGAACATGTGGAAATAAGCGCTAGAGCAAACAAGGCGTTCTTCATCAATATTGATTCTCCTTTAGCGCTTCGTTCTAACCTCCAGCAATCGGTGTCTGACTTTTTGGGGCTTCGTTACGCGTTGAGCCAAGAGCATTGGGTGAAAAAAGATGATGTTCACTTAATTGGACAATCCTTGGGTGGAATCATGTCGGTGATGGTCAGTGAATTTAGCCAGATTGAAGATGGTTTCCCAACTAATACTGATTTTGCATTCAACACGGTGAACTTTGTTGTTCCGGGGCAGGGGCTGACTAACTTGGTTTTGTCTTCGCAGACTTTAGGCCCTGAGATGTCTGAAGGTGTAAAGAAGTCTCCTGATGTTCAGCGTGGCATTGCTGAGACTGTCATTCCTGATATCTGTACCGCAGAGGCAACAAACCAGCAGTGCATTGAAGCACTTCGTGAGTTTGTCGCACTTTCAACAGATAACGCGCTGCTTGTGAGTCAGTTGGAGAATGACATCTTTGATCTGGTTGTAACTGACCTTAAACAAGGGGTTCAAGCAACGATTGATAGTGCTGATCCTGCTAGCTTCATCTCTCGTCAAGTTGAGGCTGAGCAACCAACGCTTTTGTTAGCAGCCGTCGGAGATTGTGGTGAAACCTGTGATGTAGGCGTTGATTACGTGCCAGACAGCGTAATTCCAAACACGGCGCCAGATAACATTCGCACTGGTACCGAGCCACTTATTACTGCACTTGGCTTAGACCCTATAACAGGCACATCAGAAAATATAAGTGAAAAACGTGGTGCTGTTAGAACCACCACGGGTGGGCACGGTACGTATTTGTTCCCGTATGAAGGTCCTGTTGATGAAGACGGGCTACCGGGTATGCCGGGAGAAAACATATCTGATGTACTGGAAGCTGTGGACACTCAACAAATCGCCGTTGCTTCAATGGTAATGAGTGACGGTGCAGTAGTCGTCATAAATAACGAAGATCACATCGAAACAGAGGTGCCTCAAGATGAAGAATAAACTTTTATTGGGCACTACAGTTGCTCTTGTCCCTTGTCTAACCAATGCAGCTGGTTTTCAACTGAACGCACAATCTGCAACTGGCTTAGGTCGTGCATTCGCTGGTGATGCTGTAATGGCAGATAGCGCAGCGATTGTAGCTAAGAATAGCGCTGCAATGGCATATATCGAACAACCTATGTTATCGGTAGGTGCTGTCTATATCGATAGCGGAATTGATGTGTCGAATGTCAGTTACACACCTTTAATGGGTGATACCACATCATTGGATGACCAAGAACTTAGCGCAGGTACGTTAGTGCCGAACATCCATTACGTCCATCCAATTCAAGACTCAAAGTTCACTTTGGGTGCTACCGTGCATTCCAATTTCGGCACTGATGTTGAGTTTGATGACTCATTTTCAGCAGATGAGTTTGGAGGAAAAACGGCACTCTCAAGCATCAACGTTGGCTTTGCTGTCGCTTATGAATTATCTGAAAAGATCAACTTGGGCGCAGGTATTGATGTTATCTACGGTGAAGGTGAAATTCACCGTAAGAACCTACTTGATGTTGATGCCGACGGTTTTGGTTTAGGTGCCAATATTGGTGCAACGTATCAGGTAAATGAGCGCAATAAATTTGGTATTACTTACCGTTACAGCCCCGATATTGAAGTGGAAGGTGACATTACCAAAGGCGGTGTCCCTGCCGACAAGATGAATGTTCCGTTACCAGACACTCTAGAGTTTTCCGGTTGGCACCAGCTCAACGAACAGTGGGCTTTCCATTACAGCCTACAGTGGGTGAACTGGTCTGAATTTGACTCGCTAACATCTGACTCTTATGACGACTCAATTAAAGAGTACCAATGGAAAGATGCAGGGCATATTTCTGTCGGTGGTACGTACACCATGTCGAAAGACATCGTTCTACGAGCGGGTTACATGTACGACATTTCCCCAACTGACGAACTCACATCGTTATCAATTCCTGATGTTAACCGTCATTGGCTAACGGTCGGAGGGACATATAACTTCACGGCTGCCAGTTCTGTGGATATTGGTGTCGGATTTATCATCGGAGAATCACAAGATATTGACGAAAGCCTGACGACGATCCCAGGAACGAGTTCCAATATAACTGCTGATGTGACTGCTGATGCCTTACTCCTAGGTGTACAGTATCAGCATCGTTTTTAACTTTTACTTTGGAGTTCAGAACGTAAAAATTTAGGAATCATATAAAAATTGCAGGGCTCGACAGTGAGTTGAGCCCTTTTCTCATTATTAGCTGTTTAGCATTATTTAAATAGCTGGAAGCTCATTAAGTAAGAAATAGCTGCTTAGAAAAACGTTTTAATTCAGACGAATTCAACGGTTATGGTTATTAAAAATGAAATTTACAAAGCTTAGTAAAACAATCTGTTTGGCACTGTTTGCCTTACATATCTCTCCATCGTTTGCCCAAGACTCAAACTTAATTCCTGTGACTATCGAAAAAGCTCACAAACAAGCATTCACTTCTTCAATCAACGAGGTTGGCAAAATCAGGGCAACGGATTCTGCTGCATTAACATTTAGTGCCTCCGACAAAATTCTCAACATCCATTTCAAAGATGGAGATTCAGTTAAAAAAGGCGAACTGATCGCTCAACTGGACAATACCAAAGCGAAAGCCGATTTAGACAAAGCAAGAAGCTCTCTAGCGTTAGCAAAGTCGAAATTAAAACGTGTACAAGAATTACTAAAGAAACAGCCTGACTCTATGTCTCAACAAGATGTGGAAGAACTGGGAGAACAGGCGAACCTAGCCGCAGCTGATTTCCGTCAGAAAGAAGCGCTGATGAATGACTATTTATTGGTCGCGCCATTTGATGGGCAGCTAACTAATTTCACCCACTCAGTGGGCAGTAAGATTGATAGCGCAACCGCGTTGGTCAGTTTGATCAAACTCGATCCTGTCGAAGTTCAGTATTCCATTGGACAGTCGGACTTAGGCAACGCAAAGCTTGGGCAGAATGTTTCCATCCAAGTTGATGCATTTGTCGATGAAGCGTTTTCTGGCGTGGTGGATTACATTGCGCCAGCGGTGGACGAAAGCTCAGGCCGTGTAGAAGTGCACGCGCACGTGACTAACCCGGAGCATCGCTTAGTTCCGGGTATGTTTGCCAAAGTAAGTCAGATGACGAGCGAAGATTCAACGCAGATGGTGGTTTCTCAAAACTCCGTTCAAGCCAAAGATGCAGAGCGTTTTGTTTGGGTCGTGAATGGCGAAAAAATCGAGCAACGTATTGTCGAATTAGGCGTGAATACTAACGATGGTTACGTTGTTGTAGAGAAAGGTTTGAAGCTTGGCGATAACGTCGTTGTGACGGGACAACAGAACCTTAAGAAAGCGTCGTTAGTTAAGGTCATGAACCCAAATGCTGAACAGAAAACTGTTGAGTTAATAACGGAACCGACAAGCAAAGAGAACACTCAGAAGACCGCTGAGCCTAAAGTAGAAAAGACCGTAACACAGGTGGACGAAGCACATCCAATTGAACCTTCGGTTGATTGGACGGAAGCATCGAAAGGTGTAGATGAAGCGATCAACGAAAACAGCGAGCAAGCAGAGACTAGCGCGGCTGTTGAGGAATCATCAAGCGAAACTCACAGCAAGGAAACATTAAGCAAGGAAGCTGGAACGAAGGAGAATCTGAATGAAGCTTCCTGAGATATGTATCAAGCACCCTGTGTTTGCGTCAGTTCTGAGCATCACCATTGTTTTGCTTGGGCTTTTGTCGTTTCAAAAGCTCTCAATCCAATACTTTCCAGAACATAAAACACCGTCAGCAACGGTAACGGCTGCGATTAATGGCGCTAGTGCTGAGTTCATGTCGCGTAATGTGGCAGATAAGCTCATTACCGCTGCAACAGGCCTCGACAGCGTGAAAACCATGACGACGGACTGTCAGGAAGGCACGTGTAATCTAAAAATCATCTTTGAAGACGACATTGATGAAGTTGAATACACAAGCCTGATGAACAACCTGCGCAGCAGCGTTGAAGCGATTGGTGATTTCCCGCCGAGTATGACGGATAAGCCAACGGTCACGGATGATTCTTCTGACACCAGTATGCCGAGTAACATCATCACGTTTGTGAATACTGGCAAGATGTCTAAGCAAGACATGTACGACTACATTAGCCAACAAGTCGTGCCTCAATTTAAGCACATCCAAGGTGTGGGTGGCATTTGGGGACCGTATGGTGGTAGCGAGAAGGCGGTGCGTGTTTGGTTGCAACCGGATCGCATGATGGCGCTCAATATGAGTGCATCCGATGTTGTTGGAACATTGAGCTCATACAACGCAACGTTTACCGCAGGTACCATCAAGGGGCAGGTGCGAGATTTCTCCATCAACCCAGTCAACCAAGTAACCAGCGTTGATGATGTAAGAGACTTAGTGGTTCGTGTTGATAACGGTAAGATCATTCGTATAGGTGATATTGCTGAAGTCAAAATGGGTGAGGTGAGTCTTACACCAAGTATTCTGCGTGTAGATGACAATCTAGCGATGTCGATTCAGGTGTTGCCACTGAAAAGTGAAAACCCAGTAACCGTTGCGAATAAAGTTAAGACACAGATTGATGTGATTCAGCCTCAGTTGCCAGAAGGCATTGAGATGAAGATGGTCTACAACCAAGCCGATTTCATTAAAACCGCAATTGATGAAGGCTTCATGACTTTAGTTGAAGCGATAGTTTTGGTTTCAGCGGTTGTGGTTCTGTTCCTTGGCTCTTTTCGAGTTGCTTCAATTCCGATCATCACCATTCCAGTGTGTGTGATCGGTGTATTTGCTGTCATGCATTTACTTGGATTTAGCATCAACGTACTGACGATTCTGGCTATCATTCTCGCCATTGGTTTGGTGGTTGATGATGCGATTGTTGTGGCTGAAAACTGCTACCGTCATATCGAAGAGGGTGAAACTCCGTTCAATGCTGCAATTAAAGGGTGCCGAGAGATCGTCTTCCCAGTGATTGCGATGACGCTAACTTTGGCGGTTGTTTACTTACCAATTGGCTTGATGGCTGGCTTAACCGCCGATCTATTCAGGCAGTTCGCGTTCACACTTGCTGCAGCGGTGATCATCTCTGGATTTGTGGCGTTAACACTCTCACCAGTGATGAGCGCTTACTTAATGAAGCCAGTTTCAACGCCAGCAAAGTGGTACCAAAAGGTCGATGCAAAACTCAATGTACTGTCTGACGTGTACACCAAGGAGCTAGGTAAGTGGTTTGAACGGAAAGCCCTGATGAGTGGTATCGCCTTGGTTCTAATTGCGTTGTCTGCGTTAGCGGTTTGGAAGATGCCTCAAGTGCTGCTTCCAACGGAAGACACGGGTTTTGTTGAGGTGACGTCAACGCCTCCAACAGGAGTAGGCCGTCAGTATCACCTCGATAACAACGAACAGTTAAACAGCGTGTTTAAAGGCGATGAATCGGTTGAAGCGAACCTGTCTTACATTGAAGGTACACCGACCAATCACGTTTTGCTAAAACCATGGGGAGAGCGTGACCAATCTGCAGATGAGCTGGTGAACGAGTTTATTGCCAAAGCGCAAAGTTCAGTCTCTGCGTATGGCATGTCTTTCAAGGTTCGTTCAGCGGATAACCTAAACATTGCTACCAATATGATTCTTGAGCTAACGACGGTTAACCGCGATACGACAGTGTTGTCTGAAACGGCGAGCAAAGTGGTAGAGGCACTTGAGAATTACGAGGGTGTGACCAACATTAAGAACTCAATGTTGCGTGACCAGTTACGCTATGACTTATCGATTGACCGCAATGCGATTGTGTTGTCTGGCGTGGATTACGGCAATGTCACCAATGCGTTATCGACATTCCTTGGTTCAGTGAAAGCCGCGGATTTGCAAGCGGATGATGGCTATACATACCCAATCCAAGTTCAAGTCAACCTGAGCGATCTTGGTGATTTCAAGGTATTGGATAAGCTGTATGTGGATTCACAATCGGGACAAAGGCTTCCTTTGTCTCAGTTTGTATCGATTAAACAAGTGACGTCGGAATCGAACTTTAAGACATTCATGGGTAAAGACAGCGCTGAAATTACGGCTGACTTGATGCCCGGATATACGGCAAGTGATGTGAAAGCGTATATTGATGATACGGTTCCAAGCTTATTGAAACCGGCGCAGAGCTACGAATTTAACGGCATTGTAAAAGATCTCGTTGATTCAACCGCCGGTGCACAGGTGCTATTCGTATTGGCGTTGATTTTTATCTTCCTGATTCTGGCAGCGCAATTTGAAAGCTTTGTCGACCCTATGATCATCTTGCTAACGGTTCCGTTGTGTATCGTAGGCGCGATTCTAACGCTATCGGTATTTGGCCAAAGCCTTAACATTTACTCAAAAATCGGGTTGCTGACTTTGGTCGGCCTTGTCACTAAACACGGTATCTTGCTGGTGGAATTTGCGAACGAGAAACGTAAATCGGGTGCGAGTGCGCAAGAAGCGGCGATCAGCAGTGCACGTTCAAGATTACGTCCTATCTTGATGACGTCACTCACGATGATCCTAGGTTCATTGCCGTTAGCATTGGCTGATGGACCGGGTTCATTGGGTCGTATTAACATTGGTTTGGTACTGGTCGGCGGCTTGTCTGTCGGAACTTTCTTCTCATTGTTCTTAGTGCCAGTCGCGTATGTCGGTATGGCCAACCTAAAGCAAATGGATGTGTTGACTCGATTACGAACCAAACCAGCATAATCTAGCTAATCGATTACGATTAACGTAATTGAAGATACAAAAAGCGCCCACCAAAATTATGGTGGGCACTTTGTTATGTATTGTATTAGTCGCTTGAACAAGCTAATCCGAACCGAACCGACTAAAACGGAGCGAAGCTATCTAGAATGGTGGAACCTATCTAAAATGGCGCGAAGCTGTCAGGCACAACCTTAGGGACAGTCCAACGCTGATGAGCGTCTACCGGTTCCAATCCTGAGTTGTGCTGTGGGATCTGTCCACGGTCGCCATACAACCACAATACGAAGTTAGAGCGCTCACCACTGGTAATAGGCAGTGCTGCGTGTGCTACGTTTCCTCGGTGGATCATTGCCATGCCGGGTGTAAATGTCGCCTCATTCATTTTGCCTGTTGCCGGGTCATAAAAGTTGAGTGCAGAGCCTGAAAACGCTTCATCGGGTAAATTCAGGTTGATATTGAGCGTCACAGAAGATGCATCAGTATGAAGGCGCAAAGATGTGTCTTTGTTCGCTTGATACTGAATAGAGAATCCAAAAGTTTGCGTATCGTACCCCATTATTTCTGGGAACAACAAACGCGCAACTGGACGCATGTAACTGTCGAGCAGATCGCGATAAAACGCTTGGAAACTCGGCGCTGCTAAGTAGCCTTCAGACCGGCTGTCTAGCATCGCACCACCTCGATTGAGGACGATGCCATAAGGCGGACGCAATGGGATTTGAGCGTTTGATACTTCTTCTAAGTAATCGCGCAGTCCGACTAAACGCTCAGGGTCAAAAAACTGGAATTTAAACACACCAGGAGAGACTTCTTGGAGTAAGTCTTGCACTGCAATTTCTTTCGTTGGATCTTGCCACGCCTGTTTAACGGCTTCACGCAGACGAGCGTCCAGTAATGAATCATCGAAATTTAGCTGGCTGCCTTCTTCTCTCACTTCCCACTCTTTCCAAGCTTCACTGAACAGACTTTTATTGTTGTCCCAAAACTGTTGCACAGAAGGAGCTCGTTGAAGCATCGCTTCGCGTGTTGGTAAATCGATGGCGCGTGCACGCTCTAATTGATTAGATAACATAATGTATTCGCTCCTTTTGTTTGCTTGAGTCCAATCTATTACACCAAGGTTTGTAGATAAACGGGGCGTTACGCAAAACAGAATTAACGTTTTCTATATAATCAACAGGAAATTGAGAAGAAAGGGAAGGCGAACAAGATGGTTCTATATTGGTGACTAAAAGCAAAAACAGCGCATGGCTGAAGGAATCAATGCGCTGTTTATAGAGAGTGGGAGCTTAACGGGTTAGAGCCTGCTGTTCGTTGTATCTAAGATTTAGTTAAGCGTGATTAGTTATGATCAATATTGATCTTCGAGAAACTGACCGAGAACACTTGCCCTGCAAACTCTCTTGAAGGTTTTATTTGAGCGTAAAGGCCGGCTTTAAAGTAGTACTCTTCCTCTAACCATGCCTTTGAAAGGGTAACTTTGTTGCCATCGCGGTCTTCTGTTTCGATACCCCAAGGTAAGAATTGCTCTGTTAATTCATCATTAATGAGTGTTGAAAGGTAAATACCCTGGTCATTGAGACGAATTGTATAATCCCAATCGAGGTTCGCAGGCGCGTAGCCTAGGTTGACACTAAAAGGCTTACAGTCGCTGCAAACTTGGTTTCCTGACAAAAAGGAATCATTTAGAACGACACGTACTGGTTTGTTTTCACCATCCCACTGCAACTTCACGAGCGCTTGTTTAATGTCTTTACCATGGATTTGGCCAAGAACCACTTTTGGGTCACTACCCGTTACATCTTTATCCGGAAATTGATCAACGCTTAGTGTTGCTTTGAGTTCATGTGTTCCTGTTACTGCCCAGTTTTGCTCTTTAGTGCTGCAACGATTTTCGGAATCATAGTTGTATAGCTCACGAAGCTCAGAACGAACGTATTTTGTGTTTGGTGTTGTAGAAACTTGGCCGCCAAGATCGACTGTAAATTTGAGACGCTCTTCTCCGTTAACTGATTCACGAGAGAACCAAGGGAGATTAGTGCCGTTGGTTAAGTACTCTTTACCATTGCATTCTTGGGGAATGAGCTCGGCTGCGCTACTACGACCATTTTCGTAATAATCGTCGCCACTGAATGGAAGGGTGATTTTCCATTGTTCTATGTTCCAGTTACAGTCGGTACATGTTGTAAGGTCTGATTGGTCGCTTGTAGCGTTGGCTTCGCAGCCTGTGAGTAATAAACCGCTAGAAATAAGTGCAGCAATCTTGAAGTATTTTAAAGTGTGTTGAGAGTTGAACATAAAAATTTATTTGTAATACAAAAGGTAGGCGAACTTTAGCGATAAATTACGGGGTTTTCATTGGTTCAATAGTGGTTTTACATTTATCTGACAGAGCTTTGAGCGACCGATTCCAGAAACACATCTCAATACAATTTTTCTAAGTAATGGAAGTAGGCGTTGGGTCAATGAAGTAACGTTTTTTATAGGTTCTAGTAATGATTGGCTGGACGATCACGCAAATCCTTTTGCATGTTCGATGGGGGAAACTTTTCTTAAAAGTCGTAATTTAGGTTCATTGAACTGTAGATCTCGCTGTTGCTTTGGTCTGAGGCGACAGTGGTGTTGTAAATGTATTCGGTATCAAACGTTAGTGCTAAATTGCCCATCAGAATGTTCTTTAAATAGCCCTTTAGGTTGTAGTTTGTGTTCTCTTCACCGTAGGCCATGTTTGCAGTTGCACCCATAGAGAACGTTTCAGTAAGCGTTAGCGAGCCATCAATACTGGCATTAACGATCAGCTCGTAGTTCTCTTTGTTTGGGAACTCTTCGTCGGAGGATTGTCGTTTACTGATTCGATAACCCGGACCCGCAGAGCCTTGAAGCTTGATTCTTTCGGTATCGTAAAAGTGACGACCCAATCCGGTCGCGGTAATGAATTGTTTACGATAGGTACCATAGTGGTCGTGTTCAAAACGGGTTGTCGCGACTAAGTAAGTCACCTCGTTCAAATCATAACTAATGCCATAGTTGGTGGTATAGCGATTAGTACCATCTTCATCATTTTCAGCATCGGTATAATAGGTATCGAACTGGACTCGTTGTCCCCAGTTTTCCTTTTTGTAGCCTACGGATATTCCAGAATTAATAGACAAAGATGAACTGGTGTTTTGAGAGTAGATAAAACCCAATTTGGTTAACGTCGTGAAGGGCGATTCAACTTCTGGTTCCGCCTTTTCTTCCAATATAGCTTCATCTTGTAAGGCTTGTTCTTCTGTAAATTCAAGTTGCTCTGTAAGCTCAAGTGGTTCTGTAAGTATGGGCTCTTCGGTCGGTACCGTTTCTTCAGCAAACAATGGCATGGATAAGACCATTATGACCAAAGGTAACGGGTTGAAATGGAGTTTATTTAGAGCTGAGTTTTGTATTAGACGTATTGTTCTTGAGATAGCGTAGATCGACATAATGGCTAGGTACTTAAGTGATTGAACACGACCAACTAACAGTTAGTCGTGATGAGTGGTCAGTGTTCGAGTCGAAAGATGGACTGAGTTACGACGCAATAGGTAAAGGGGAGAAGATGGTTTTAATCTCAGAGAAACCGTTGCCACGATGAGGGTTAAAATCTTCAATGTGCACAAAGAATTCAAGGATTTCAGAAGGTTTGTCGTCTTCAATTAATAAGAACTCCAGCAAGCCTTTCTCGATATGGCATGAAAGAATGGTCTCATTGGAATGACCAGCCGAAACCTGCTCAACATTGATCACGACACTTGTTTCAGGCAATACATTGAAAGAATCCTGAGCGCATTTAAGAACACAACTGCACACATACTCTCGATACAGTGCATTACTTTCAGATAGAGAGAGGGTCTCTAGCTTTACCTCACCTTGGCACAATACCTTTTTCTCTTTAGGGATGACGTTGTGCTTATTCACCTGAATATTGATTTCTAACAGGTGGCCGTTCTTATAGGTATTAAAGTGATGATTGATCAGCTTAGTGTCGACCACTGCGGCGTTCATCGTGTTTTGTTGAGCTTCAGAAAGGGCAGACAGCTTCGCTTGGCTATCGTTATTCAAAACACCTTTCGACAATTGATTGCCTTTTGCCCAGTAGCTGTAGTTCTGCACCCAATGTACAAATTCAGTTTTGTATTGTTCGATGTCTTTCTCTGCCGCTCGCTCAATATTGGCAGTGAGGGAATACAATTTAGATTTGTTGCCCAGAAGCATGTCGAGCCAGTTGGGTTTGTACTCGTCGAGCGCTTCCATGGCTTTGACTTTATGGTCGAAGCGAACCGTTGGCATTACAGGTGCCGGTTCCATGGCAATCGACTCCCAATTCACTTTAGGTGTAGGGATGGTATGGACGGATTGGATTAAGTGCAGGTGTTGATTGAACAAGGTCACTTCATTGACCGCGTCCTCAAGTTGTTTGGTATTCATCTACATTCCTGTCGACGGTTGCTCTTGTCATTGGGCGTTCATTTTATGGTCAAAGTGTACGAACGGTATTTGAATGAAGGTGAATGATCTTTCGTGAGGTTATTTGATATCGGTTTAGGAATATTTGGGGTGGTTGAAACTAGTATTATGAGTAGGGGATGTGCATCAACACAGAGAACAGGCGCCCTCTGTGTTGGCTATATGCGGTGCTAGATTAAGTCTTACCTTTGGCGTCTGGCGACCAAAGTGAATCGGTAATCGTTAGATGTGAAGTAGTTGCGGCTGTATTCAAATACCGTGTTATTGGCTAGGTAACCACGAGTACGTTTTTCAATAATAGGCTGAGCTGGGTCAATACCTAACTGTCTAGCAACGTCTTCAGGTGGAAGGATAGGTACCAGTTCTTGCTCACTTCGATCAATCACCATACCTTTGGTGTTTTCAATAAAGTCATATTTTGATGTTTGCATGACTTGATACGTAAGGTCTGGGAACAGAGCAACAGGCAACCAGGTTTCTTCAACCGTGATTGGGTTGTTGTCGATGAAACGGACACGCTTTACGTAAAAAACCAATTCGCCTTCTTTGATATCTAAGTGTTCAGACATCGCTAAAGAACAGGGCTTCATTTCAAAAGCCAGCACTTCACTGTGGGTAACGACATCCAAATGTGCCCACTTTTCTTGAAAGCTAGACTGTTTATAGATGTCGTAATTGATTTTGTTCTCTTTAACGTAAGTGCCGCTGCCTTGCACGCTTTCAAGTTCATCATTTTCGATCAGTAGCTTCAGCGCTTGTCTAACCGTTACACGGCTGACAGAAAATACTTCGCGTAACTGCGCTTCTGTTGGAAGTGCTTCTCCAACCTTATATTCACCAGAACTGATCTTTTCTCGTATTGCATCTGCGATTTGGCGATACATCGGGAGTCTTGCCATTTTTGCCTCATTTGTGCGCTAGAACAACTAGACTTTGTTTAACAACCTGTACCTTAAATACGTAAATTTGCTCTATATAAGCCCTGCTCTCAAGGTTAGTGTGAGCATCGTATCGGTGTTTTGTAGTACATATAATACAAATTAAACGATACATAACAAGCTTTCTTAAAGTATTCACCAACACTATTTAAATACAAATTAAATACAAATATGTATTGGTGAGATCGTGATCACGGATTAAATGTCTTGAAGTTGTATTATTATCATCGTCGGCAGGGACGACTGTCGTACTAATCCGTGACTATGGGACAAAGGTTATGAAACTTACTACTCTAACGAATAAGTCGCTCGTAAATCTGCAAACTACGTTTAGCAGTCGAGAAGAAGCGATTTACGCACTTGCTGACCAACTGGATCAGCAAGGCAAACTGCACAACAAGCAAGAGTATCTTGATGCAGTATTTGCTCGTGAAGAGCAAGGCCCGACAGCGCTTGGTGAAGGCCTAGCAGTACCGCACGGCAAGACTGACGCGGTTAAAGAAGCTGGCTTCGCTGTGGCAACACTTAAAGAAGACATGAAATGGAAAGGCCTAGATGAAGACGAAGATGTGAATCTTATCTTCTTAATTGCTATTCCAAATGCAGAAGCGGGTTCTACCCACATGCACCTGCTGACCGAACTGACAACTACATTGGTTGATGACGATGTTCGTGAAGCAGTATTAAAAGCGACAACCGCTGATGAAATCTTCGCACTTCTTGATGGCGATAATCAGCAAGAAGAAAAACAAGACAATTTAGATACAAATGCGCCGACAATTGTATGTGTTACTGCTTGCCCAGCAGGCATTGCTCACACCTATATGGCGGCTGAGTACCTAGAAAAAGCGGGCAAAAAGCTTGGCTACAAGGTTCATGTTGAAAAGCAGGGCGCAAACGGTATTGAAGATCGCTTAACGGCTGAACAACTGAATAATGCTGTAGCATGTGTTTTTGCTGCTGAAGTAGCGATTAAAGAAGTGGAGCGTTTTAACGGAATCCCTCGTGTTGAAACGCCAGTTGCAGAACCGATTAAACACGGTGAACGCATTCTCAATGAAGCGATAGAAGAGTCGAAAAAAGGTAACGGTGCAGAACGCACAGTGGCTACTGATGACAAGCCTAAGAAATTGCCACTGAAAACTGAGCTTAAACAAGCGCTGCTTTCTGGTATTTCTTACGCAGTTCCTCTTATCGTTGCTGGTGGTACTGTTCTTGCGGTTGCTGTTCTTATCGCGCAAATTTTTGACCTGCAAGAGCTTTACGCAACAAAAGATTCTTGGTTGTGGATGTATCGTAAATTAGGTGGCGGCCTACTGGGTACATTGATGGTGCCAGTATTGGCGGCTTACACAGCTTACTCATTAGCCGACAAGCCGGCACTTGGTCCTGGTTTTGCCGCGGGTATCGCAGCAAACATCATCGGTTCTGGCTTCCTAGGCGGTGTTGTTGGTGGTTTGATTGCTGGTTACGTAATGCGTTGGGTAAAAGAGCATGTTCGCTTGGGTCCTGCGTTTAACGGTTTCCTTACTTTCTACCTTTACCCTGTGATTGGTACTTTGGTGGCAGGTAGCTTGATGCTGTTTGTTATCGGTAAACCTGTAGCGTTCCTAAACCAAGGGTTAACGGACTGGTTGAACGGTATGTCAGGCACTAACGCATTGTTATTGGGTGCGATTCTAGGTCTGTTTGTATCATTCGACTTAGGTGGTCCGGTAAACAAAGCTGCTTACGCATTCTGCTTAGGTGCAATGGCGAACGGTGTTTATGGTCCTTACGCAATCTTTGGCTCAGTAAAAATGGTATCGGCGTTCACGGTAACGGCTTCAACCATGATTGCTCCACGCCTATTTAAAGACTTTGAGATTGAAACCGGTAAATCTACATGGCTACTTGGCCTAGCGGGTATTACCGAAGGTGCAATCCCAATGGCGATTGAAGATCCAATCCGTGTAATCGGCTCATTCTTACTAGGCTCTGTGGTTACAGGGGCAATGGTGGGTGCGGCAGGTATTGGTCTATCAACTCCGGGCGCAGGTATCTTCTCTATCTTCTTGTTACACGATTCTGGTTTGGGCGCATTCTCTGCTGCTGCAATCTGGTTCGGTGCTGCCATTGTCGGCACAGTGATTTCAACCATTACTCTTCTAATGTGGCGTGGTCACGCTGTAAAAAAGGGTAAGTTTGAAGCAAGTACTGCAACACAGAACTAACTAAATTTTGAGCTCACTTATAGCTCGTAATTAAAAACACCTTATAAAAAATAACGAACAATTTGGCTGTCCTAAATATCTGTGCTCCTAACGGTTTTATTCACACAGATTCTGGGCGTGGTTTTCTGCACCCTAAATTTAGTGTCAGCCAATTTTAACTCCTTGAAAAACTTTAATTTAGTCGTATTTGAGTTCGAATTTAAGATTTACTCGAAGCGACACATTTAGGTAAATGATTATGACTACATCACGCGTACATATTACTCCACACATGCACTGGGATCGTGAATGGTATTTCACAACAGAAGAGTCTCGTATTCTTCTAGTGAACAACATGGAAGAAATCATGAACCGTCTGGAGAGCGATCCAGAATACAAATACTACGTTCTAGATGGTCAAACAGCCGTTCTAGAAGATTACTTCGCAATCAAACCAGAGAACACAGAACGCGTAAAAGCATTGGTTGAAGCGGGCAAGCTAATTATTGGCCCTTGGTATTCTCAAACCGACACAATGCAAGTTTCTGGTGAGTCGATTGTACGTAACATGATGTATGGCATTCGCGACTGTATGAAATTTGGCGATGCAATGAAGATCGGTTACCTACCAGATTCATTCAGCATGAGCTCTCAGCTGCCGATGATCTACAACGGCTTCGATATCACGCGTGCAATGTTCTGGCGTGGTTGTTCAGAGCGTCACGGCACCAACAAAACAGAATTCTTATGGCAGTCTAATGATGGCAGTGAAGTAACGGCACAAGTGCTTCCACTGGGTTACGCGATTGGTAAGTACCTTCCGCAAGATGAAGAAGGCCTGCGTGCTCGTCTAGATAAGTACTTCCCGGTGCTAGAGAAACCATCGGTAACCAAAGACATCCTATTGCCGAACGGTCATGACCAAATGCCAATTCAAAAAGACATCTTTGAAGTAATGGACAAGCTTCGCGAAATCTACCCAGATCGTGAATTCTCAATGAGCCGTTACGAAGAAGTGTTCGAGAAAGTAGAAGCGGCGCGCGACCAACTCGACACAATCAAAGGCGAGTTCAACGACGGTAAATACATGCGTGTTCACCGTACGATCTCTTCTACGCGTATGGACATCAAACTGATCCACGCAGAAATCGAAAACAAGATTGTAAATATCTTAGAACCGCTAGCGTCTATCGCTTGGACATTAGGCTTTGAATACCACCACGGTTTGATCGAGAAAATGTGGAAAGAGAGCATGAAGAACCACGCTCACGATTCGATTGGTTGCTGTTGTTCAGACAAGGTACACGCTGAAATCTTAAACCGTTACATCCTTGCTGACGACATGGCGACCAACCTGATTCACTTCTACAAGCGTAAGATTGTTGACCACATGCCAGATCGCGAAGGTTGCGACAAACTGGCGATGTTCAACCTTTCTCCATACGAGCGTGAAGAAGTGGTTAACACTACTATCACTATCCGTGCTCAAGAGTTCTCTATCTTTGATGAAAACGAAAACCCAGTAGAGTACTTCATCCAAGACAAGCGCCAAATTGACCCGGGTAAAGTAGACCGTCAAATCGTTCACTACGGTAACTACGACCCGTTTATGGAGTTTGATATTCAAATCAAACGCACTGTGCCAGCGATGGGCTTCACCACGTTACACATCCAAGGTAACGAGAAGGGTGCAGTAAAAGTTGCAGAACAAAAAGACTACTTACTAGAGAACGAGTACTACCGAATCAATGTAAACGACAACGGTACTCTGACTATTTTCGATAAAGAGACAGAGCAAGTATTCGACCAAGTACTTCGTTTAGAAGACGGTTCTGATGACGGTGATGAGTACGATTACTCACCATCTCGTCAAGAGTGGCTGTTGTACTCAGATGAATTCCCGGTAGAAACATCGATTGACCACCAAGGCTTCCAATCGGTAGCGAACATCGCTTTCCGTATGAACGTGCCTGCAAACCTTGCAGAGCGTGAAGAACGCACGGGTCAAAACGGTTTTGTAGAAGCGCAATGCCAAGTGGTATTGAAACAAGGCTCTCGCCGTATCGAAGTTCGCATGGAACTAGACAACCAAGCCGACGACCACCGTGTACGTGTGCTAGTACCAACGCCATTCGTTTCTGAAACTGTCGTTGCAGATAACCAGTTCGGTTGTATTACTCGCCCGACCAACGACCCTGCAATGGCGGTTTGGGAAGAAGAGAAGTGGAAAGAAGCACCAGTTCCGGTTTACCAGTTAATGAACTTTGCAGCGTTAGAAAACGGCAAAGCGGGTATGGCGATTATGTCGAATGGCCTGCGTGAATTTGAAGTGATTGCATCTCAAGGTGACGAAAACCGAGATACCTTCGCACTGACACTATACCGTGGTATTGGCGTGTTGGGTAAAGAAGAGCTATTGCTTCGTCCGGGTCGTCCTTCTGGTATCAAGATCCCGACCCCAGATTCACAAGTGCGCGGCAAGTTGGTTTGTGAATTCACACTGTGTGGCTTCTCTGGCAACCACATTGACGCGAACATCATGGCGCAAGCACGTGACAATGTCACTCAAATCGAATGCTACAACAAGATCCCTTACAACGCGATGAAGCTGAATGTGGGCGAGCAAAACCTACCGATGAGCTTCAGCTTGCTATCGAAGCAACAAGCAGGTGCGGTGCTAAGCGTTCTTAAGAAAGCTGAAGACGAAGACGCACTGATCATGCGTGTCTACAACCCAGCAGAATCGGGTTCAGTATCGGATTCAATCTCTTTCACTCAAGCGGTTTCAAGCTGGAAAGAAACAAGCATGGACGAACGCGTTCGTGAAGGTGATGTAGTAACTGAAACTTTCGGCCAGCTGGCTTCTTGCCAGGCAAAAACATTCCAAATCAAATTCTAATTTCGATAACCCGCTCACCTTGGTGGGCGGGAATGGTGAACGACAATGAAAATTGTAATTGCCCCTGATTCATTTAAAGAATCACTCGACGCTCATCAAGTTGCGTCTTGCATTGAGCGTGGATTTGCCGATGTTTTCCCTTACGCAGAGTTCGTAAAACTGCCTCTCGCTGATGGTGGTGAAGGTACCGTAGACGTGTTGCTAACCGCGCTTAATGGTAAGAAACAGCTGCTACAAACAACAGACGCACTAGGTCGAGAATGTACGGCTTATTGGGCTTCGTTAGAACAGACAGTTGATGGCGCTAACGTAAAAACTGCCTTGGTGGAATTTGCTCAAGCATCGGGTTTAGACCGACTAACCGTAGAAGAAAGAGCACCGTTAATCGCATCTTCGTTTGGTACAGGGTTATTGATTAAAGATGCATTAGATCAAGGTGTTGCACAAGTCATTATTGGTTTGGGCGGCAGCGCAACCAATGATGCAGGCGCAGGCATTTTACAAGCGCTGGGAGGCAAGTTATTAGACAAGCAAGGCAACGAGTTATCTGGTGGCGGCGCCGAGTTAAGTCAGCTAGCAAGCATCGATCTTGATGGACTGCACCCTAGATGCAAAGAAGTGACGTTCGTGGTCGCATGTGATGTGAATAATCCATTATGTGGCGAAAGCGGAGCAAGTGCCGTGTTTGGCCCGCAAAAAGGCGCATCACAAATTCACGTTCAACAGCTTGATGCTGCCATTGGGCACTTTGCGGATATTGCTCAGGCGCAGACAGGTGTTAATCATCGTGACAGCACGGGCTTTGGTGCTGCTGGTGGAACGCCGTTAGGGCTAAGCCTAGCGTTCAATATCCATATTAAAGCGGGTATAGAGATGGTACTGGATGCGTTGGATGCGGATAAGGTGCTTGAAGGCGCTTCATTGGTCGTGACGGGTGAAGGGCAGATGGATAACCAAACCCTGCAAGGTAAGACTCCGTTTGGTATCGCTCAGCGTGCTCAAAAACTGAATATTCCGACCATTGGTATCGCTGGTTCTTTGGGTGAAGACGTTGAAAAGCTTTACGGTTCAATGTCTAGCCTGTTTGGAACCGTGCGTTCACCTCAGTCCTTAGACCAAGTTTTATCAGAAGCGAATCAAAACCTGACTCGTAGTGCCCGTAATATCGCCGCAACGCTCAAGCTTGGCGGCCAGATTTTTAATGAGAAGTAATTATGTCTCTATTTAAACTCGACAACGTTATTCAAAACTACGCATGGGGAAGCAAAGACTCCATCAACCAACTGTTTGGTATTGTGAACCCAAACCAAGAACCGCAAGCAGAAATTTGGATGGGTGCTCATCCTAATGGTTGCTCAAAAGTAGGTGATACCGGTGAGTCGCTTTCTCACATGATCGATGAAAACAAAATCGATGTCTTAGGCGGGTACACGGCGGCACGTTTCGGTGAATTACCTTTTCTATTTAAGGTGTTGGCCGCTGAAACGCCATTATCGATTCAGGTTCATCCGAATAAGCGAAAATCAGAGTTAGGTTTTGAGCGAGAGAATGCACTTGGCATCCCTTTGAATGCGTCTAATCGTAACTACAAAGATCCAAATCATAAACCTGAGTTGGTTTATGCGTTGACCTTTTACAAAGCGATGAATGGCTTTCGTCCAATCGACGATATCATTGCCCTGTTCGAAGAAGCGGATATTCCTTCGCTAGCGATTGAGCTTAATGTCCTAAAAGCCAATGCCGACAGTGATTCTCTGAAGTCTTTCTTTAGCGCCATTATGTCTCTTGAAGGTGACCGCAAAGCGTCTGCGCTTAATGAGCTTTATGCTGCACATGCGCGACCAGCCAAAACGGTCATGGGGCGTGAAGCTCTTCAATACAGCATTGAGTTCAAGCAGCATTATCCAGGTGATATTGGCTTATTTGCGCCATTAATGCTTAACACGGTTGAACTGGCGCCCGGTGAAGCGATGTTCCTGTTCGCAGAAACCCCACATGCTTATGTTCAAGGTACGGGTTTAGAGATTATGGCAAACTCAGACAATGTGCTGCGTGCCGGTCTCACTCCCAAATATATCGATGTTCCTGAGCTTATCGACAACACAATCTTTGAGCCGATTAAGCCAGAAGATATCTGCCTTAAGCCTGTATTGAAAGAGGGCAAGATGAGCTATCCGATTCCAGTGGATGACTTTGGCTTTGATATCTTGTCTGCGACTGATGAGAGTAAGTCGCAGTATCTACGTAGCGCGGAGATCTTGTTCTGTGTGGAAGGAGAGGCGACCATCACTTCAGAAGGACGGTCAGTTTCACTTAAGCCCGGAGAATCGGTCTTTGTAAGTAGTAATTCAAGTGTTTACCAATATCAAGGGAATGGCATTTTGGCTCGTGCTTTTAACTAGTGCCCCCGTGCTAGCGATCAGCAAAAGAAATGTCAGAGTGCCACTGTAAAGTGGTACTCAATATTGGATTGATGGTTGTTACCTATCTGTCTTTTACAGTCATGATTATTGACCATACCCGCTACTCTGGCGGGTTTTTTCATTATTAGAATGAGCAGATATAAGCCGGTAGAAAAGGCAAACCCTGCAATCAGAGCAGGGCTTTTATTGAATCAGTATTGAGTGACTGGCTAAGCAATGTGCGTCATTTTGTTAAGCATAAAGGTTTCAATACAACCTTCAGTCGCAGCCATGTAGTCAGCGATGTGTTGGCTCGCTAAGTGTTTCTCTAGATGAGCTTCAGACTCCCAGTTCTCATGAAAAACAAAGTGAGCAGGGTTACTGTTATCTTGGTGCAAATCGTAGTTAATACAGCCGTCTTCAACACGGGTTTTATCGATCAATTTAATCATCTCTGATTTAACTAGCTCAGTTTTGTCTTCTTTAGAGACGATCGTTGCTATAATAGTTAGCTTGCTCATTTTCAATTCCTCGGCTTTCAACTCGATAAGTTCAAGTAATATAAGTATAAATTTTGATTGAAGAAAGAGTTCTGAAATCCAATAACTATGGTTATTGGCATCCACAATTCAAAATTGAGAGCATAGATCTAGAGCCGAGTAGGTTATGCTAATAAAAAACCCTCATAGCAATATGAGGGCTTTCGAATAATAAGCAAACAGCTTTGTTATTGGTGTGTTAAGCGTATTGTTTTAGCTTAAGCATATTGCTCAACCGTCATCGCCCAATTTTTTTTCTGCTGTTCGAAGTTCATTTTGATTTGCTGATAACGAACTTTAAGTACAGAGTGTTCGTATTTTTTCACCACGTCTTCACGCTTGCTTTCAAGTAGCTGCTTTTTGACTTCGTAGTACTCGTTCATGTTTGACACTAGAGCATCGAACTCTTGTTGAAGCTTGTCTGCGATTTGTTGCTTGTCGGCACGGTGCATGATCTTTTGCTGTGTGCGCTTAAGCAGCATGGTCGCTTCTGCCTT
Source organism: Vibrio pomeroyi (assembly GCF_024347595.1). Classification (NCBI taxonomy): domain Bacteria; kingdom Pseudomonadati; phylum Pseudomonadota; class Gammaproteobacteria; order Vibrionales; family Vibrionaceae; genus Vibrio; species Vibrio pomeroyi. The sequence continues at coordinate 1,151,771 of NZ_AP025507.1, forward strand.
TTCAATGCGGGCTTGAGGCGTTTTCTTTAGCTTGCTTGCTAAGCCCATCAATGAAGCACTCTTAATCAACCATTTCGTTGGATCATATTGCCACCAGTAAATGCCATTGCGATAATCATTCTCAAAGATGTGGTGGAAGTTGTGGTAGCCTTCGCCGAAAGTGAGTACTGCTAGCACACCGTTATCACGCGCTGTGTTTTTGTCAGTAAAAGGTTGGCTACCCCAGATGTGAGCAAGAGAATTAATGAAGAATGTTGTGTGGTGGTTAAGGACCAAACGAACCGCACCGACGATTAGCAACATGCCAATCACGTCACCGTAAATCACACCTAATGCGATAGGAACACCGAAGTTCATGATCAACGCTAGAAGAACGTAGTGCTTGTGTTGCCACATTACGATCTTGTCTTTCTTCAGGTCTCGACAGTTTTCATAGTTTTCATACATTGAGGTGCTGTAGTTACGAATCATCCAACCAATGTGCGAGTACCAAAAGCCGCGTTTTGCAGAGTACGGGTCTTTGTCATTGTTATCGACATGCTTGTGATGAACACGGTGATCAGACGACCAGTGTAGAGCGCTGTTTTGCAGGGCAAAGGCACCACCTAATGCAAATAGAAATCTTAGGCTTGAATGCGCTTCAAACGCCTTGTGTGACCATAAACGGTGATACCCCGTCGTGATCGACAGATTACAAAGCGTAAAACAGATCGCTAGCCATACCCAGTGCTCCATTCCATAGCCAAAAAAGTAGCCATAAACGGGAGCCGCAACAACAGCGAGCAGCATACTAAAAGAAAATACAAAAATATTAAGCCAGATTAACGGCGGCTTTTTTGTTGATGGTTTGTCAGCACTATTCATTAGCAAATTTCCATTGGGCTTACATCTGTGCGCTAGAATATCAGCGTACACGTGTAAGTCAATATTGAAAGTGTAAACGTGTATTAGTATGTTTTGCTTAAATATTGTATAAAGGTAGTGTGAAATGTAGTAGCAAGTCATAAATGGAAGTACTAAGGGCTAATAAATGGAAATTAAGGTAGCTGAATATAAAGATTATGAGCGGATTGCCCAATTACACGCGGATAGCTGGAAGCTATATTACCGTGGCATTCTTGCTGATGATTACCTAGAACATGATGTTTTGGAGGACAGATCTGTTATTTGGCAGACTCGTTTGATAAATCCTCCTTTCAACCAACACGTTTTATTGCTTGAGGAAGGCGGTTTACTGGTTGGTTTTGTCTGCGCGTTTGGTAATCACAACTTTGAGCGTGGCACGTTCATTGATGCGTTACATGTAGATAATAATTATCGTGGACGAGGCGTAGGTAAGCGCTTATTGTCTGAACTGTCGAAGTGGTTGCAACAATATTACTCGGATTCTGGGCTCTACCTAGAGGTGATGTCTGAAAACCATCAAGCCATTGCATTCTATGAAGCGATTGGTGGTAAAGAAGAACTAGAACAAGTTTGGAACGCACCCTGTGGCAGCCAAGTGAACGAAAAAGTCATCTCTTGGGGCTCTCCGGTCGAACTTGAACAGAAGACAGCCAGCGCAGCGTATTCTTAATAGCTTCTTATTGATTAAGAGTTGGCTGAATATAAGTTTGTTGCTTTGACGTAGGTTTTTCCTGAAGACACGGTAAAGCTGAAACAAAAAATCAAAGCCCCGAGCATTTAATTGCTCGGGGCTTTTTAATAGCTGTAATCATTATGAGAGGGAATAGTAGAGCTTGATAAAAACGGCTAATCACACCAAGTAACTTGGTTCCTACCGTTTTTCTTAGAAATGTAGAGCGCTTGGTCGGCATCATCGATGAGCTGCTCGACAGAGCCAATCGCTATTGGCGCATGCTTTACTCCTATCGAAATGGTTACTTCTAACCTAAGACGAGATGGGGACTCTAAAAGGGAGTCAACCAATGATTTTATTGATGCTTCCGTTTCGCCTTGCACCATCACGAGAAACTCTTCACCGCCATATCGAAAACAGTTGCTACTGCTTGGCAATCTTTTCTGAATTTCTGCCGCCAATTCTTTGATTACCATATCACCCATTTGATGACCGTAGGTGTCGTTAATCGATTTGAAATGGTCGATATCGATCATGATTGATGTGATCGATAGCTGACGATTGATACTCGGTTCTATCACTTGATGAAGGTACAGGCGGTTGTAGCAACCCGTTAGTGCATCTTGATAGGAAAGGGCTTCGAACATATTAGATTGCTTACGAAGTTGTATAGCTTGTTTGCGCAGTTGTTCTGATTGAGCGAAACGTTTATGCACTTCTAAGTCACGTCTAATACAGGCCGCCGAAATAAGGATGTAGGCAGAAAGATAGACGGAAATGGTCTCTATCTCATGTTTAGGCTCAGCTTCATAGAGTAAGGGAGCAAGGCCAATAAGATAGGAAGAGAAGACAAAGGAAAGCGTTGTGATGCTGTATTTTGCAGACAACCTTGAAAAGGTACCGATGTAGATCATGACGAGAATGATGCCACCTTGGTAATCGAAATTGTTCAGTTCTACAGCGAGTCGGCCCACATAGATTAAAAACAGTGAACTAATAACAAGGAATATGCTCTCGACGAGATCTAAAACGTTGGGTTTGTTTTTTATGCAATATCTGGCGACAACCATCATTAATATAAAGAGTATGAAGCGTGAAATGATGGGGCCGAGGCACTCTGTACCAAAATGGATGTAGTCGGTGACAATAAAAGCACAGAATATTGAGATCGGGATGTAGATGAAATTTATGTACGGCAAATAGATTTCATTATCGAAATAGGTTTTAAATCTCTGATTTTTGAACCCAGAATAGGAGCGCATTGAAAAGCTAGCCGTGATTGATACACAATAATTTGCGTAGTATGTCACAGTGTTTGTGATTGTAAACGGCAGTTTCTATAGATTTGTCAGTATGTTAGCTAGATCAACAAACAGTGGGGGCAATATCCACGCTCTAAAGTATAGAGAGCGTGAATATCTTAGAGGCTGGTACGAGAGTGGTTAATAAAAAACGCTTAGAAAGTTAATCGCGATTAACGCTTGTTCTTCAAGTAACGCTTACGACGCTCTTCTTTCTTCTTCGCTTGCTGCTCAGCTTTCAGTGCCGCAGCTTCTTCCACTTCAACCAATTCTTTAGTGATCATTTCAGGTAGCTCTAGAGTGACTTTACCTAGAGTACCGTTACGCAGTTCGTGAAGTAGAATCTCAGAACATTTGTGAAGGTCGATATGACCACCTGCACGAAGTGCACCACGCTTGCGGCCAATCGCTTCCATCAACTCGATGTCTGACTCTGGCAACTCTTCGATTTGGTAACGTTCTTGCAATAGGTGAGGGTATTGCTTTGCTAGATACTCAACGGTGTAGAATGCCACTTCATCATATTCCATCGCCGTATCTTTCACAGCGCCCGTTGCTGCTAGGCGGAAACCACTGTGTGGATTTTCCACTTTAGGCCAAAGGATTCCCGGAGTATCTGAAAGGATCACGCCGTTTTGCAGATTGATACGTTGTTGGCGACGAGTTACCGCGGGTTGGTTACCAGTTACCGCAATCGTACGTCCAGCCAAACAGTTGATGATGGTTGATTTACCTACGTTAGGAATACCCATGATCATCGTACGAATGTTTTTACCCATCTGTTCACGGTGCGGTGCGAGTTTGCGAACCAACTCCATGACATGGTTAACTTCTTCTTTCACGCTGGTGGTGATTGCAATCGCTTTAACGCCTTGCTCTTTCTCGAAGTGCTCAATCCAACGTTGAGTCAGTTCAGGATCGGCAAGGTCGCGTTTGTTCAACACTTTTACACAAGGCTTATCGCCGCGCAGTGAAGAGATCATTGGGTTTTCACTACTGAACGGAATACGAGCGTCCAGTACTTCGATGATCACATCAACCTGTGGGATAACTTCTTCGATTTCTTTACGGGCTTTATGCATGTGACCCGGAAACCATTGAATAGACATAGAGATAAACCTTGATAAATATATTTGCTGCACATTGTAAGGGTTGGATAGGGCGTGTAAAGCGCTATGTTGACCTAGATGAATCAGAGTGAAAATCCTTACAGACAATTTTATTGCTGTGAGCGATTATAAGGGGCACATACGTAGCCATTTTTAATGGTGCAACCCATCGAGCAAGCCCTTGATTCAACAGTTGATGATTTGAAATGGATTCGGAGAAAAGTGAGTTTTTGCGTGTCATCAGTCATTGAAAGATGAACTACTACTGCATTGAGTGTTCAATCTCGAAGATAAGCTCGGAGACATAATCCTATGAGTGTTGGTTATGTCTGTGGTTGATTTGATTGAACGAGGTTTTTCATCAACTGTATACGTTCTGCTTGAGCGATATAAATGAATTGATTGTTATAACTTCTGTCGGTATTGATATATTGTTCGAAGTCTACAGGCACTCCCGCAACCGATAGCTCTAAATGTAAGTGAGGGCCAGTAGTACGACCTGAATTGCCAGTGAGTCCTATTATTTGGCCTTTTGTGATGTGCTCTCCAGCTGAAACGTGTCTTTCTGAAAGGTGTAGGTAGCGAGCGTAGTTTCCATCAGAGTGTTTTATGGTTAGATAGTTACCAGCAAAACGATTATAGCGCGACTTCAAAACAACTCCGTCCGACAATGATTGAACCTCGGTACCGATAGGTGTTGCGTAATCAGTCCCAAAATGGGGGGCAATCCGGTTGGTTATTGGGTGTTTTCTGCTTAAATCGAACGGTGAACTTACACGAAAATGTCGAGGAAGAGGGAATACATAATCGTTATTTAACTTAATTCCATTTTCATTGTAAATATTATCATCAGCTCCTCTCATAGCGAAGAATTCCACATCACTACCTAAATAGTAAAAAGCACTGACATATTCCGTGTTGGAACCGTCATATTGTGTCTTTATTGAAAATTTATCACCATTGTTAACTGAGTTTATAATGTCAAATTTGTCATCTAATAAAGTCAATAGAGATTTTAATTCGTCGTTTGTTAGACCTGAAGACAGTATAGAGCTGATAAAAGAGTATTTAACAACCCCTGAAACCATTTCGGATTTAGGTGGCGATGTTGTAGTTAGGTGGCTTGAGGTTTTAGTTGTCTTGATTTTCTGTTTTTTATCAGTATTTGAATGGTTTAAGCCTAGGGTTACAGCTATGGCAGTGGTCAAAAAAACCGTCATAAGACCATATGTTAAGGTGTTGAGATTTAAAGGGTGATTTGTCTTAAAATACATAAATTATCAACAAAACTATAGCTAATAGATAAAAATAAGAATTAGATCATAATATTTATTTGTTTTTTTTTCATGTTGTTTTATTTAATTCCTTCTTAATGACTGGTTAAAGGTATAGGGTGTTTTTTTAGAGTGATAAAAAACAAACTTTTCACCTTTTAATTTAGCGGAATTGTGCTTTGCAACTAGTCATTTCGTCATGTTGAGAAAATCTTGGACGATAATATAATCGCGGCAAAATATACTTTGCCAGAAAACTATGTTCACTAAAAATACGCTGAAATTAATATTGGGTCTTATTGTTACGTCGCTTATCTTGAGCGCATGTGGTGGTGGGGAAGGTGGTGGTGATAATACACCGCCAGCAAGAAATACCGGGAGTATCTCAGGTAACGTTTTTGACGCTCCTGTTAGTGGTGCGAAAATCGAGGTATTTGAATACAAAGATGGGAATCTAGGCAGGAAGTTGGCTAGCACGACTTCCGATGCTTTTGGCGACTACAAGGTCGAATTCGAGTCTTCATCGATGCCACTTTTCGTTGTAGCAAAAGAGGGCAGTTATACTGATCCACTTACCAACGATACTGTCTCCGTGAGTAATGGTAAAACAATCCGTTTAGAAGCTATGATCAATTATATTGAAGGCCAAGATCAAAGCTTGATGGTGACCCCTTTAACCAACATAGTTTCAGGTTTAACTCAATACAAAGTAGACAAGGGAGTGTCAGGTTCTACTGCTATATCGGAAGCACTAAATAGCATTAACGATATGTATGGTTTCGATGTCAATGAAACCACACCGATAGACATAACCAAAGGTGGTCAAAGTAGTTTTGCTACATCCGGTCACCAATATGGTGCTTTGTTAACCGCTTATTCTTCTTATTCGTACGACCTAATTCAAAAATACGGCGATACGCAGAGTAATATTTACACATCGATGCATTTGGCTGATATCCAATATAGAGATGTCATTGCCGATGGTCTTCTTGACGGGCAAGAAATAAGCTCTGTGTCGGGAGGGGTAACCCCTTTGACCTTCGGTCAACAAAAAGTCTCTAGTGATATTTACACTCACGATTTGTCACAGCATGTTCTAATTGTCGTCAATGACCCTAACTTAAATATTTCAGGAACAGACGCAGACGACTATGTTGAGTTTAGCCGTAAGATTAATGACCAAGGCACCAATAGCGGTACTGGCGGTGTGATCCCTCCTCGCGACGAAACCGAAATTGATACCGAAGCGCCTACAGTGTCTAGAACAGACAGTGATGTATTGGCAGGTCTCGATAAAGTGGATATTAAGCTCAATGATGAAATTGGTGTTCAAGGTGTTTCAGCGTACCTTGAATACCAACTGGACGGCGTCTGGTCTCTCGAGAATCAGTGTGACGATGAACAAACTTCGGGTAGTGAGTTTTGTTTCTTGGAATTCGACGGGTTTGAATCTGGTCTTAGAGAAACAAATATTAAAGTAAGTGTAGACACAAAAGCCGTTGACGCGGTAGACGTTGATTCGGATACGGGAATCTCAAATGTAACTGCTGCACGTTTGGTTTTTTATACGACTGATGTTTTAGGCAACGAATTAGTTCAAGGGCGAGATGTTGGCCACTATATCAACTTTGAATGGGACAACAATGTACCGGTAATTGACGTAACTTCGGCTAGTTCTATAAACAACAGTGCAAAAGAGTATGTGCTTAAAGGTACTGTAAAAGAAGACTCGCAAGAGATTGAGTCGGTTACCGTTTCATTTAAAGGCGGCTTAGATGAAAGTGTTTCTTGTGGCCATATAACCTTAGAGTCAGGCAGTGCCTGTGAATTCAGTAAAGAATATTCAACCGATGAATTCGTATCGATCACGACATTTGAAATTAAGGCCACCGATAGCAACGGGAATATCGGTAAGAAAGTTCATGAAGTCGTTCGTGATGATCAATCTCCGGCGCAGGTGATTAGCTACCCAGAGAGTGCTCCAATGAATTATGTCAATGTTAGTGTTGATGGGGAGCGAGTAACTAAAGAAGATGTTTATACGCAAGATACCTACACATCAGAAACGGTTCAATCCACTCGTGATTATTTGAAGATTGATTACATTTACGCGAGTAAGGGGATATTAAGCTCAATTCCCGATGTCGATTTTAGTCACTTTAATGTCAACCACCTCAAAGATAACAAAATTCCATATGTTCGCGTCAGAGTATCAGACGGTAATGGGGATATGGGGTTAGGATCTAGTGCCGACAAACTTAAGCTAGTTGTTAAGTATTTAGTAAGCGTAAACAATGATAATAACTACGTGCTTCAGAAGGTCACCGATACCGTAGCCTCTGCCGCTAACATACCTCACGAAACGATCTCTGATACTGAAGGACATGTAAATGAGGTTATCTATTATGTTCCTTTTGTAAAAGAAATACTTGGTGACAACTTCGATTCCACGTCCGAGAACAGCAGTCAAAAACTAGTGATTCAAACTATTGACGAGTCTGAAAATGAAAGTGCTGAGCAAGAAGTTTATTTTCGTAGTAGCTTCGACTTGCCGACAATGACGATCGTTACTCCATTTATCGGGGCTAGTGTGCAATTGGAGGGATTAAACTCGAAGGGAGAGTTTACCTCGCTAGGAAGATGTACCACGATTCAGCACTTAGAAAGTGATGGAACAAATAAAGCACTAGATGTCGCTGGATGCGAAACAACAACAGATGTAGTTAACTACGACTTTATGCGAGTGCGGTTAATCGGTATTGATGGTAATACACAACCGTATTACTACAAGTGGGAGAGTGATCCGGGTACACAATCAGAACAAGTGAACTTAAATAGCGCGAATATAGGTGCCTACTTTAAACTTAATGGTTCTAAGACTTTTTATATTACCGAGCTAGCAACATACCAAACCGGACTGTTTGACTCTCAATGGAATCAAGTTGAAGCGGGAAATAAGACTCCTGAGAATGCCGCCCGAATTTTAGAGGACGTACAATATGCTCTCGCTGGTGGAAGCGATTCATTCTTTGGTTTCGACCCAACGATCGTTTCGTATGCTACGAATGAAATTTTGAAAGGTGCTATTCCGGAAAAACTACCTAATAATTATATTCATCGGTTTTTAGTCGAAGCGATTTACGACATTACCCAAACAAACAGTATGCTATTAAGTAACTCTGTTGATTTTGCTTCAGCTATCTATGATGACTTGCAATACGATGGCCAAGCTAACGGTGTTGGTAGTGGGGGTAAAAAAATAGTTCTAGATTCATATGAGTTTAGCTCAAAGTCTTACCGCAATGACTTAGCGCAATCGTACTATAACATTATGACTGAAAAGTATGGTGTTGAAGCTAACTTAGCTCAGAGATATGCCGACCAAATATCAATGGCGAACCCAAGCCTAGATGGCGAACAGATTATAGATGGTGATGGCGAAAGTATTGATAAATCACCGCCTCAACCTTCGTTAAGTATCGAAAATGGCCGAGAAACATGGGTTGGAAATAAGCATTACGTTGCTGGTGTTTTAGATTCGCGGATTCTTTTGGAAGATCCGTCTGGCATTGTTGTGGAAGAAGGCAACCAGCCATCATTTGTTACTATGTGGTATGAGAAAACTGAACCGAATACGGGAACCCCACTTGACCTAAATATTCGAGAGTCAGATGGTGATAGTTATAAAAAGGAGTATTTATTTACCCTTAATACCGAGTCTTCAAATCTCACAGATATTGCCAAGTTTGAGCTTATAACGAGTGCAATGGATGAGCATGGAAATAGCTATGGTTACAATGGGGAGGATCCACATATAGAAACCTTATATGTGGATAATGATTATCCTTTAGCGACTTATATCCCCCCGAAAGATGGTAATGGTGACCCAATTGACGAAAATGTCTATTTGAATACTAATTATGTCCAAGAACTCACTTTCAAAATTGACGATATTGTAGGAGATAAATTGGACGAGCGAGGGTTAACTTTTTATAACCCGGCAACAGGTGCTACCAACGAATATGACGCTAACTCACATTTTTCGAGCAATACAGAGGATGATTTTAAGGTAAAACTGTGCTCTGGAGACAAGTGTAACAGCCAAGGTAATATAATTAGTCCAGAAGATGGTAATTGGACGGTATATGTTAATGCTGAAGACAATCTGTCTAATATAGTTAACCGCCAGACGACTAATGCCCCTCAATTTAGTGTGTTACTTGATTCCAAAGGTCCGGTTGTAAACGGCTCTAAAATTACTAACCACTTAGGTGGCAATACTACCTGGGTTCCTGATATTACTTGGAGCTTAAGTCCAGGGAGTTTGGTTGAAGTCGATATGAAGCCAGAGTCCGGAAGGCGTTTTACTTTACAGCATTATGAAACCGCACCTGAAGAGAGTACTGAGCCGTATCTATTAGGCATACAGCCTAACGTAGAGGTGAGACTAGTTGCCGAAGCATTTAAATATAATGAGAAAAACTTCTTTTACGTAACAGCAACAGACAGTTCTTTTCCATCAGGTACACACAGTGGTGAATTTGAATTCTTAGTCGACAATGTGGGGCCAGTAATTGAACTTGCTGACCCGTGGGTAATAGATACAAACTCCGGCGAAAGCTATGTTCTTGGTACCAACTTTACGGTGAAGCTTTCGTCAGTATCTGACGATTCTGATGTATCTAAAGTTGAACTTTGGCAACAAGATCAAGTGGCTGCAATACGTTCAATTGACCCCAAAGATCCAACGCAGCCTTTTGATATCGCAATTACAGAAATACAAAGTGACACTATCGTAATTGGCGAAGACAAAAAGGCTAACCTGTACCTTAAAGCTGTAGACGAATATGGATTTGAATCTAAAACAGAAATTAGAACTATTCTGCTTGATCGTGAAGGTCCATCACTAAAGTTAAATGGGTTTGATCCGGAAAGTTTCTATCTTGGTAATTATGTATTCAACCTTTCTGCTCAAGACTTAAATGACAGGGGAACACCATCGTCAGAGGGTGTTAACAAAGAAACATTAGAGTATTGGACTTTCAAAGAAAACCCCTCTGATGCAAGCACCTTAGTTGGTGAAGATATGACGATTCCTTTAGGAGGCGAAAACGATGGCGATAGTGCGACTCGCACAATCAGATTAGGTGGTTCTGACATTAGAGGAAATGCGACAAGCGTAGATTATGTGGTTAAAGTTCAAAACTCAAAGCCCACGATTAACTCGGTTACTTTCACATATGAAGATGGCACACCAGTTTCTTCTGAAGGCCAGATACAAATTACTCGTAGTGAACCTGTAATTATCAGTATTGATGCTGAAGATGAGAGCGGGATCCCGCTAGTTGAAGGTACTTATAAATATGGGGAACAAACCAACAATATATCATTTTCTCAGAAAGGTGGCCTTTGGGAAGCTAGGTTGACAGAGGCAGATCTAACGGAAGATGGATCCTATCAGCTGGAATTCAAAGTTTATAATAACGTTCGCTATAACTCGGAACAAGAAAGGCCGTCTGAAAACAGGTCAGAAAGTATCAATGTACAACGTCAAGGTGTTGCTCTGTCAATCGCAAAACCGACTGACTTCCAAAGTCATATATCGGGAAGTACCCTTAATGTTGAATTTGGCCCTGCGGGTGAGGTGAAAGCAAAAACATTAGAATGTTGGGTGAGAGAAAATTACACCTCAGACGGTGTGCCGGAAGATGGTTCAAACAAGGCTTATTCAGGTGTTATAACTAATCCTCAAGAGAATTATAAGTGTAGCGTTACAACTGATGTGAATATGTCTGTTTCACCTGTGGTTTTGATAACTAAAACAGTCGGAATGAATGACACTGAAACAGTCAATAAATTCAGCTTTAATATGATGGATATCGATGCCCCTACGGTTGAACAAGACACATATCAATTTACTGGCAATGACGTTGGTTTGAACGCCGAAGGTAAGAAAGTACTGAGCTTAACATTGAGTTTCAAAGACAATCTTTCTGGTGTGGATATTAGTGATGGTAATGAACCGTTATTGGTAAGAAACCGATTAAATGTGTCTTTTGAACCAAATAGTTGTAGCTCTAAATTAGGTATAACGACATGTACGTATACAGAGTTGTATGCCGATATTCTCTCTCCAGGGGCGTTACAGCACTTATACACGATTAAGAACTTGTCTGATGTCGCCGGAAATTTAGGTTCGGATCATGCGTTAGAATTATTGCTTCCAGCCCAAGGCGATTTAGAAATCGCTATTACCAGCCCTGCTGAAGATACTATTATTCGAGGTGAGACCCTCGAAATGAAATTCAAGGTGAAGGTTGGACAAAATTCTGATCTTGAAAATGTCGTCGCAACGCTAGATGGTGCGTCATATAATTTGAATGATAACCCAGAGAACTTTGGCCCTTTCCCTAAGTGTGAGGATGACTATTCTTGCTCTACGTTTACCGCGCCATTAGATGACAAACTAGATGGTCAATTTATTAAGCCTAAAATTCAAATTATTGATGTATGGGGAGAGTCTACAAGCGATGAAGTCAGCGTAATGGTCGATAATAGCCTACCAAATGTTGACGACTCTGTATCTCTCAAAGAATCCCCGGATGATCCTAGTTTAGTTAGATTTCAGTTTTCTGTGTGGGATGAAGGTAGCGGTATAGCAAAGGTTAAGTACACAATAGTTAATCCTAAATATGTATTTGATAAAGATGACGCTGACGACAGTTCACACCTTTATTTTGATCTTCCAAAAACTGAGTTAGAAGAGTTGAATTCGATACGGGTCAATGTCGAAGCAACTGACAATGTAGGTTGGACTCAAAATAAGACGATTGATATTGACATTAGGATACCAACTATTGATTTGGCTTTTGATGGTATAACAAGTTTACAAGGGGGTAAGCTTACTTTCACTAATGATAGCCAAGCGTTCACCATTACCTCTGAAGAGGGAGAGGATGTAAAGGCTGATTCCTATGCTATAGATTTGGTTCCAGTTTCAGGTAGCACGATTAAGTTTTCTGGGAAAATAGCCTCTTCAACAGCTTCAGACACGATGACATTTGATATCGATGCTCAAGCTGAGTATATGCAAAAGGTAACCGTAACCGATTCTATCGGGCGAGTCATTACCGACGTAAATGTGCTCAATAAGACTTACGATGCTGAAGGCATTGCGTCCATTGTTGATTACCAAGCTCCGGTCATTTCAAGTATCACCAGTACTCAGGATTCGATGATTCCGGAGGAAGGGCAATATTATTTGGATGTAAGAGCATACGTCTTCGATAAAAATCTAAGTAGTGTTAATTCTACTGCAAACAACGGTACCGATGCCCCGGTACCCCCACAATCAATTGAAGAACCGACCAAAGACGGTGACCCTTACTTGATACGTTATCTTTTATCTCCTGGCGATTATCTAATAACGGTAACAGCAGACGATTTAGTTGAACACCAGACCGAGAAGTCACTAAATGCAAAAGTTGAAGCTGCAAGTATTCCTGAGTTAACAATATCAACGACAGCGTCAATGCCTTTGGCTGGTGGAGTCGAAATTCCACTTTTGTTTACCTTCACTGAAGAGGTTAACAAGTTTGAATTTTCAGATGTAGAGATTCAAGCAAGTGATGGTAATGATACAGGCGAGCTGAAGCAAGCATCATGGATTACAACAGACAATATAACTTGGACGGTCAATTACATAGCGCCTGAAAAACAAGATAAAAACATAACCATACGGGTCGGTGATAATAGTTACGAAAGCGTAAATACTATCCCCGGAACAGGGGATAGTTTGGTTATGGGGGTCGAGGGTGTACTGCCAACGCTGACCAAAGTGACGTTTGATCCACTGCATCAGGAGATCGGTGAAAATGTAAAAGTAACTCTTGAATTCGATAAAGAATTACAAGAAGCAACCGCAATGCTTGGTGAAAATGAAGTTAGCTCCTTAACTGTAACGACCGACAAGAAAGTTTGGGAGGGTAATGTTCAAGTACCGGATACCAATGAACTAGCTGCGGGTTTGATTGTAAGCCAGTATAAAGATTTGGTGGGTAACGTGGGTGAAGATAATAATTCAAATATTTTGCCGATTACACCAACAATTTCTTTAAACACAATAGGCGATGTGAATGTCAGCGGCGCAACGTCTGTGGACGTGAGCGGTGACAGTACCCGCTTTGAGACAACCGATAGCTTGAGCGTCAAAGCCAAAGACAGCGACGGCAAAGAGACCACGGCGACGGTGAGCCCGAATGTGATGGGTAACTGGAGCACGACATTAGACGTGTCAGGTCTCAAAGACGGAAACATCAGTGTGACAGTGAATGGCAGCAATGCCTTGTCTGCGGAGGCCGACGAAGTGGCCACAACGTTTGCACTGACGCAAACCAAGCCCGAGTTGGACGATGGTCAGACTGACTTGACTCCGCGCTACGCGGCAGCGGGTGACTTGGTGACGGTCTCGGTGACATTCGATAAAGCAGTGACCACGCCAACGGGTTCCACCCTGGGTAGTGAGCTGATTGATTGGACCCCACAAGCGGGTACCCATGCCTCATGGTCAGGCACGATTCATGTGGCGGCAGTGGACGATTCGGTGACCAGTGTGGCGTTAACGTTGCGAGGGTTTACGGACGAGACCGGTAATACGGGCGAGGCCGTGACTTCAGGCGAAGCGTTAGCAATGACACCGACGCTGACGTTAGATCCAATCGGCGATGTGAATGTCAGCGGCGCAACGTCTGTGGACGTGAGCGGTGACAGTACCCGCTTTGAGAGCACAGACAACTTGAGCGTCAAAGCCAAAGACAGCGACGGCAACGAAGCCACGGCGACGGTGAGCCCGAATGTCATGGGTAACTGGAGCACGACATTAGACGTGTCAGGTCTCAAAGACGGCGAAATCAGTGTGACAGTAAATGGCAGCAATGCCTTGTCTGCGGTTGCCGACGAAGTGGCCACAACGTTTGCACTGACGCAAACCAAGCCCGAGTTGGACGATGGTCAGACTGACTTGACTCCGCGCTACGCGGCAGCGGGTGACTTGGTGACGGTCTCGGTGACATTCGATAAAGCAGTGACCACGCCAACGGGTTCCACCCTGGGTAGTGAGCTGATTGATTGGACCCCACAAGCGGGTACCCATGCCTCATGGTCAGGCACGATTCATGTGGCGGCAGTGGACGATTCGGTGACCAGTGTGGCGTTAACGTTGCGAGGGTTTACGGACGAGACCGGTAATACGGGCGAGGCCGTGACTTCAGGCGAAGCGTTAGCAATGACACCGACGCTGACGTTAGATCCAATCGGCGATGTGAATGTCAGCGGCGCAACGTCTGTGGACGTGAGCGGTGACAGTACCCGCTTTGAGAGCACAGACAACTTGAGCGTCAAAGCCAAAGACAGCGACGGCAACGAAGCCACGGCGACGGTGAGCCCGAATGTCATGGGTAACTGGAGCACGACATTAGACGTGTCAGGTCTCAAAGACGGCGAAATCAGTGTGACAGTAAATGGCAGCAATGCCTTGTCTGCGGTTGCCGACGAAGTGGCCACAACGTTTGCACTGACGCAAACCAAGCCCGAGTTGGACGATGGTCAGACTGACTTGACTCCGCGCTACGCGGCAGCGGGTGACTTGGTGACGGTCTCGGTGACATTCGATAAAGCAGTGACCACGCCAACGGGTTCCACCTTGGGCAGTGAGGTGATTGATTGGACCCCACAAGCGGGTACCCATGCCTCATGGTCAGGCACGATTCATGTGGCGGCAGTGGACGATTCGGTGACCAGTGTGGCGTTAACGTTACGAGGGTTTACGGACGAGACCGGTAATACGGGCGAGGCCGTGACTTCAGGCGAAGCGTTAGCAATGACACCGACGCTGACGTTAGATCCAATCGGCGATGTGAATGTCAGCGGCGCAACGTCTGTGGACTTGAGCGGTGACAGTACCCGCTTTGAGAGCACAGACAACTTGAGCGTCAAAGCCAAAGACAGCGACGGCAAAGAAGCCACGGCGACGGTGAGCCCGAATGCGATGGGCAACTGGAGCACGACATTAGACGTGTCAGGTCTCAAAGACGGAAACATCAGTGTGACGGTGAATGGCAGCAATGCCTTGTCTGCGGAGGCCGACGAAGTGGCCACAACGTTTGCACTGACGCAAACCAAACCCGAGTTGGACGATGGTCAGACTGACTTGACTCCGAGCTACGCGGCAGCGGGTGACTTGGTGACGATTTCCGTGACGTTCGATAAAGCCGTGACCACGCCAACGGGTTCCACCTTGGGCAGTGAGGTGATTGACTGGACCCCACAAGCGGGCACCCACACCTCATGGTCAGGTACGATTCATGTGGCGGCAGTGGACGATTCGGTGACCAGTGTGGCGTTAACGTTGCGAGGGTTTACGGACGAGACCGGTAATACGGGCGAGGTCGTGACTTCAGGTAAAGCGTTAGCAATGACACCGACGCTGACGTTAGAGCCAATCGGCGATGTGAATGTCAGCGGCGCAACGTCTGTGGACGTGAGCGGTGAGAGTACCCGCTTTGAGACAACCGATAGCTTGAGCGTCAAAGCCAAAGACAGCGACGGCAAAGAAGCCACGGCGACGGTGAGCCCGAATGCCATGGGTAACTGGAGCACGACATTAGACGTGTCAGGTCTCAAAGACGGAAACATCAGTGTGACGGTGAATGGCAGCAATGCCTTGTCTGCGGAGGCCGACGAAGTGGCCACAACGTTTGCACTGACGCAAACCAAACCCGAGTTGGACGATGGTCAGACTGACTTGACTCCGAGCTACGCGGCAGCGGGTGACTTGGTGACGATTTCCGTGACGTTCGATAAAGCCGTGACCACGCCAACGGGTTCCACCTTGGGCAGTGAGGTGATTGACTGGACCCCACAAGCGGGCACCCACACCTCATGGTCAGGTACGATTCATGTGGCGGCAGTGGACGATTCGGTGACCAGTGTGGCGTTAACGTTACGAGGGTTTACGGACGAGACCGGTAATACGGGCGAGGTCGTGACTTCAGGTAAAGCGTTAGCAATGACACCGACGCTGACGTTAGATCCAATCGGCGATGTGAATGTCAGCGGCGCAACGTCTGTGGACGTGAGCGGTGACAGTACCCGCTTTGAGACAACCGATAGCTTGAGCGTCAAAGCCAAAGACAGCGACGGCAAAGAAGCCACGGCGACGGTGAGCCCGAATGCGATGGGCAACTGGAGCACGACATTAGACGTGTCAGGTCTCAAAGACGGAAACATCAGTGTGACGGTGAATGGCAGCAATGCCTTGTCTGCGGAGGCCGACGAAGTGGCCACAACGTTTGCACTGACGCAAACCAAACCCGAGTTGGACGATGGTCAGACTGACTTGACTCCGAGCTACGCGGCAGCGGGTGACTTGGTGACGATTTCCGTGACGTTCGATAAAGCCGTGACCACGCCAACGGGTTCCACCTTGGGCAGTGAGGTGATTGACTGGACCCCACAAGCGGGCACCCACACCTCATGGTCAGGTACGATTCATGTGGCGGCAGTGGACGATTCGGTGACCAGTGTGGCGTTAACGTTGCGAGGGTTTACGGACGAGACCGGTAATACGGGCGAGGTCGTGACTTCAGGTAAAGCGTTAGCAATGACACCGACGCTGACGTTAGAGCCAATCGGCGATGTGAATGTCAGCGGCGCAACGTCTGTGGACGTGAGCGGTGAGAGTACCCGCTTTGAGACAACCGATAGCTTGAGCGTCAAAGCCAAAGACAGCGACGGCAAAGAAGCCACGGCGACGGTGAGCCCGAATGCCATGGGTAACTGGAGCACGACATTAGACGTGTCAGGTCTCAAAGACGGAAACATCAGTGTGACGGTGAATGGCAGCAATGCCTTGTCTGCGGAGGCCGACGAAGTGGCCACAACGTTTGCACTGACGCAAACCAAACCCGAGTTGGACGATGGTCAGACTGACTTGACTCCGAGCTACGCGGCAGCGGGTGACTTGGTGACGATTTCCGTGACGTTCGATAAAGCCGTGACCACGCCAACGGGTTCCACCTTGGGCAGTGAGGTGATTGACTGGACCCCACAAGCGGGCACCCACACCTCATGGTCAGGTACGATTCATGTGGCGGCAGTGGACGATTCGGTGACCAGTGTGGCGTTAACGTTACGAGGGTTTACGGACGAGACCGGTAATACGGGCGAGGTCGTGACTTCAGGTAAAGCGTTAGCAATGACACCGACGCTGACGTTAGATCCAATCGGCGATGTGAATGTCAGCGGCGCAACGTCTGTGGACGTGAGCGGTGAGAGTACCCGCTTTGAGACAACCGATAGCTTGAGCGTCAAAGCCAAAGACAGCGACGGCAAAGAAGCCACGGCGACGGTGAGCCCGAATGCCATGGGTAACTGGAGCACGACATTAGACGTGTCAGGTCTCAAAGACGGAAACATCAGTGTGACGGTGAATGGCAGCAATGCCTTGTCTGCGGAGGCCGACGAAGTGGCCACAACGTTTGCACTGACGCAAACCAAACCCGAGTTGGACGATGGTCAGACTGACTTGACTCCGAGCTACGCGGCAGCGGGTGACTTGGTGACGATTTCCGTGACGTTCGATAAAGCCGTGACCACGCCAACGGGTTCCACCTTGGGCAGTGAGGTGATTGACTGGACCCCACAAGCGGGCACCCACACCTCATGGTCAGGTACGATTCATGTGGCGGCAGTGGACGATTCGGTGACCAGTGTGGCGTTAACGTTACGAGGGTTTACGGACGAGACCGGTAATACGGGCGAGGTCGTGACTTCAGGTAAAGCGTTAGCAATGACACCGACGCTGACGTTAGAGCCAATCGGCGATGTGAATGTCAGCGGCGCAACGTCTGTGGACGTGAGCGGTGAGAGTACCCGCTTTGAGACAACCGATAGCTTGAGCGTCAAAGCCAAAGACAGCGACGGCAAAGAAGCCACGGCGACGGTGAGCCCGAATGCCATGGGTAACTGGAGCACGACATTAGACGTGTCAGGTCTCAAAGACGGAAACATCAGTGTGACGGTGAATGGCAGCAATGCCTTGTCTGCGGAGGCCGACGAAGTGGCCACAACGTTTGCACTGACGCAAACCAAACCCGAGTTGGACGATGGTCAGACTGACTTGACTCCGAGCTACGCGGCAGCGGGTGACTTGGTGACGATTTCCGTGACGTTCGATAAAGCCGTGACCACGCCAACGGGTTCCACCTTGGGCAGTGAGGTGATTGACTGGACCCCACAAGCGGGCACCCACACCTCATGGTCAGGTACGATTCATGTGGCGGCAGTGGACGATTCGGTGACCAGTGTGGCGTTAACGTTACGAGGGTTTACGGACGAGACCGGTAATACGGGCGAGGTCGTGACTTCAGGTAAAGCGTTAGCAATGACACCGACGCTGACGTTAGATCCAATCGGCGATGTGAATGTCAGCGGCGCAACGTCTGTGGACGTGAGCGGTGAGAGTACCCGCTTTGAGACAACCGATAGCTTGAGCGTCAAAGCCAAAGACAGCGACGGCAAAGAAGCCACGGCGACGGTGAGCCCGAATGCGATGGGCAACTGGAGCACGACATTAGACGTGTCAGGTCTCAAAGACGGAAACATCAGTGTGACGGTGAATGGCAGCAATGCCTTGTCTGCGGAGGCCGACGAAGTGGCCACAACGTTTGCACTGACGCAAACCAAACCCGAGTTGGACGATGGTCAGACTGACTTGACTCCGAGCTACGCGGCAGCGGGTGACTTGGTGACGATTTCCGTGACGTTCGATAAAGCCGTGACCACGCCAACGGGTTCCACCTTGGGCAGTGAGGTGATTGACTGGACCCCACAAGCGGGCACCCACACCTCATGGTCAGGTACGATTCATGTGGCGGCAGTGGACGATTCGGTGACCAGTGTGGCGTTAACGTTGCGAGGGTTTACGGACGAGACCGGTAATACGGGCGAGGTCGTGACTTCAGGTAAAGCGTTAGCAATGACACCGACGCTGACGTTAGATCCAATCGGCGATGTGAATGTCAGCGGCGCAACGTCTGTGGACGTGAGCGGTGACAGTACCCGCTTTGAGACAACCGATAGCTTGAGCGTCAAAGCCAAAGACAGCGACGGCAAAGAAGCCACGGCGACGGTGAGCCCGAATGCCATGGGTAACTGGAGCACGACATTAGACGTGTCAGGTCTCAAAGACGGAAACATCAGTGTGACGGTGAATGGCAGCAATGCCTTGTCTGCGGAGGCCGACGAAGTGGCCACAACGTTTGCACTGACGCAAACCAAACCCGAGTTGGACGATGGTCAGACTGACTTGACTCCGAGCTACGCGGCAGCGGGTGACTTGGTGACGATTTCCGTGACGTTCGATAAAGCCGTGACCACGCCAACGGGTTCCACCTTGGGCAGTGAGGTGATTGACTGGACCCCACAAGCGGGCACCCACACCTCATGGTCAGGTACGA
Source organism: Vibrio pomeroyi (assembly GCF_024347595.1). Classification (NCBI taxonomy): domain Bacteria; kingdom Pseudomonadati; phylum Pseudomonadota; class Gammaproteobacteria; order Vibrionales; family Vibrionaceae; genus Vibrio; species Vibrio pomeroyi. Next base: position 1,171,550 of record NZ_AP025507.1, read on the forward strand.
TTCATGTGGCGGCAGTGGACGATTCGGTGATAAGCGTGGCGTTAACGTTACGAGGGTTTACGGACGAGACCGGTAATACGGGCGAGGTCGTGACTTCAGGCAAAGCGTTAGCAATGACACCCACTATTTTTATTTCAGAAATAAATGGTGGTGCGGATGTTAATGAATCTGAGTCACCTACATTGATTCTCGATGGTACTACGGTTCGTTTTTCTGAAGGTGATAAGTTAAGCTTAAGTGTCACAGACAGTGGGGGAGTTAAAGTTTCAGATGCTGAGGTGCTGGTTGGCGAAAACGGAGCTTGGCAATATGAACTGACTCTTGATCCAATCGAAGGTGGGTCTGTGACGGTGTCACTACGTGGTGCTAATGAACTTGGAGCTGATGCTACTTTGGTTGAATCTACATTTACCTTAAATAAGGATGTGAGCGCTGCAGTAGTTGTAGTGCCAAGCTTATTACGACAATTGCTTATTTATGGCAATGGCACAAAACTAGCAGCATAACGCTAATCGTTATATGGAAGATTAGAAAAAGGTCTGCCTATTCGGCAGACCTTTTTTGCAAATGTATCTCAGGTTGTTGGAATTTGAGTATGTATCCGGGGCTTAATCATTTTTATTACCCTCAATTTGATTAAGAAAATTATTGTACACCAGTGACCAATATTGATTAGTTTAGTGATGCTGAGTCATTGAGATGAAAATTATTTTGTTTTTTCTGTTTACTTATTTAGTCATATTTTAAGCCAGATAACTAATATAACTGGTGATGCCATCAGAATGGCAATTGCATAGATATTTTGTATAGTAGTTTTTGGTGTTATCTCTATAAAAGTGCCATCTTGATATTAAATGCATAATATATATAGTGTTTATATCACATCGTTATTTGATGTGGTGTTCTGCATTTTGGTACTTTAGTATCACCCTTTTAAGCCAATTTAGTGTTCCAAAATAAATCCTATTTATATTGGCTAAGTTTATGTGGGAATTTATTCCCACTTTTTTTCTCTTCTACAGGGGAGAAAATGCTCAATATAACCTTCAAAATCGATGAAATGCTTCCACCAGATATGCGTGTTTGGTCTCGTTAGTATTTACTTAAGTACGCAATGAAATGATCATTATGTGATATCCGTTGAAGTTGGTTTCCCTTTTTAGTTGGTTAGGCGAAATGACTATTTATCCTGTTTAATTGGCTTTATTGCTAGTGTTATAGTTTTTGGCAATACTCCTTCTAATCTATTGAAATTTATAACCATTACGCGTAGAATTTCTTTAACCAAATCGTTTTTTAAGCCTTATCAGCTTAGTTATCACCGCAACTATATATACCTGTAGGTTGTGGAGAATCCAAATGCACTTAGTTTGCAAATTTATATCTAGTTCGTCTCTTAGTACGAACGACCTTCAATATGTCTTAACACCGGATGAGTGTATTGGGCTATTTTCGCGCGCGCGCACCCCTAAAGACATCTTGGCTCAATTACCAAGCACTCTGCTTCAGCAGATTACTGCGTCGGCTAAAAAAAATGTCCACAGCCTGCTCAATGCTATTCGAGTAGAACTTGCAAAAGCGAACTGGATTTGTCTTTCTTCCAATGTGAGACGTAGTTCATTAACGAGTCAACAACTAGCAAGCTTCCCTAGGCTGAAGTTACATGTCGACAGGGTTAGTAAGAGTAGTTCAGAGCGTGTTCACAAAGCCAACTACCAGCAAGTTGTCGATGATGTACCTTTGGCACGTCACTACAGCTTCTCGCCGGTTGAACCTTCCCCAGAGCATAAAATCGTCGTTGAATTTGCTGGCCAGTGGTCAAGCAATGCGGCATGTTTGATGTTGGGTAAAACTGAGGCTCAAAAAGAAAAAGTCACGGTAGGCAAGGCCGATACCGAAAATAAACACCGCAGTCTCGCGACATTTAAAGATCTCGAAACTGAGGGCAAAACGCTTTACATCAAAATCCCTTGTTCTGACCAGCCTCAACCAATCTTGCTTAAACTCGCAAAAGGCCTGCAACCCGTTGATAAAGAAACTCATATGGATGAATGGGATAACGTGTTGGTGCCTGTGAGACCATTGGCTTACTTAGATGGTAGCAACGACAAAGCAAAAGCTTCTGATCTGCGTGGTGGTTTCCTTTATGTCTTTTGGAAAGGGAAACTTTGGCGAGAGATGGGCATAAACGAGAAAGGTTACTACCAAGATGTTGACGTCGAGTATTACCGTACCCTAGAGCAAGAAGAAAAGAAAAAAGATACACCTCAGGTAATACAAAGAAGCACAAGCGGTTTTGCCATGGCGCATTTCTGGGCACCTTACAAAATATCGGGTGAAGTCCAACAAGGGGAAAGTGGGCTCAAGATCATTTTTTCACCGAAACAAAAGCGCTTTGCTCAAATTGAAGCATTAGAATCGGATGCAGCTTTGCTCGAGAAATCCAGTACACCATTAGATGAATTAAGCAGTTACAGTGACGGACAGTCATTCAGTGCACAAGAATTCACCTCTGATGTAGACAGTGCCGCCATCCACAAAGTTACGGAAGACGACATGCCATGGCTGAGCGGCCAGCAAGCCATAGTACGCAGCTATGACCAGAGTAATACCGTGATTGCCTACGTGGATGGAAAAAACAATGGTTTATTATTTCGGGTTGATATCGGTACGTCTGGCATTACCGCTTTGAATTCACTCTATGTGATCGATCACAATAGCGATTATAAAGATGTTTTTGATTTAGAGTTTTATGAAGGGGAAGACCACGATTGGCAACAAGCGTTACTAAGCGGGCTACCATCGGACGGAATCTTTACTATGTCTCTTGTACATGATCAAGATCCTGATAGTCGTCACGTACTTTATGATCAGGTCACTTATAACGATTTGTTTGTTGAGCCTGAGAGCGCTACTGAATATCCGCCTGAAGCTCAGCCAAACGATAAGCCTAAAAGTATGACAGCAGACGAAAAACAACGCTTTGAGTCATTAGTGCTGGATTGGTCGTTGTAACCCAACTAGAAAATGGATTAAGAATGAAAAAGAAAATATTACTCGGCTTGGGTTTGATGACTGTTGTCGCCGCAGGTGTTGGTTACATTGCTACTAAACCCTATTTTGATGAAAAAGCACGAATAGAGAGCATGGCCGATCGCCTAGATTTATACAAAGGTAAAACAAAAACCTGGCTTCACCAGTACGATTTTGAAATACCGGATAACCCAAAGGTGGCAAATTGGAATACTGAGAATGTGAAACTCCCTCAGGTGCTGTTTACGGTCGCAAACCTCGAAGACAAATCCAAGGTCAGTTACTGGGCATTAAACATTGATGGTACTAACCCTCAATTGCTGATCCCTGAGGGGGTATTGCCGCCCGCGCCTAATACTGGGATTGATTATGCTAAATATATGTCACGATCGCCAAACGGCCGCTACCTTGTTATCCCTCAGGAAGATAGCACTGTGCTGTATGATCTAAGTAGTGGTGAAATAACTGAAATTAGTGGGGAATATGGCTCAACTCGTCACGATATTATGTGGGATACAGACAGCACGCAAGTTGTCGTAAAAAAAAGAGATGAACTTCTTCTGGTTAAGCTAGACACCAAAGAGGTAGTTAAATTTACCGATGTGAATGGTTCATGGGCAGAGTACTTGACCTCTTTTGCCAAGCCTTATATGAGCCAGTCAGAGCAAGCGATCTATTTTAGTTACGAACCGGGATTGGCTGGGTTTGGCTGTAAAGGCAGGAAAGAAGAGTACCTCGAAACTTTTGGTGAGAGCGATGTACCCAAATGTGGTAATACATTCGTGTTGGATGCCAAAACCTTAAAACTGATCGATCGCGGTGATTTTACTCCGATTAGTTACGATTGTAATGTCTGGGGTGGCACGTATGGAGATGGCTTCTACTGCCTTGGCGGCGAGGGAGGAGGTAAGGTATACCATTCGGGAAGACCATCTGAAAAAATGGGCAACTTCCGAGCTACAGTGGATTTGTTGGCTTTTAGTGGTAATGACATGTGGTTCGTCCCTGTTCATGGCCGAAATATAACCCGCGTATTACACCAACCGATCGACAATAGCCCTACTACAGACATGATATATGGGTTCGTAGGTTTTAGAGATGGAGAACGAGTTAAAAAATCCGCCTATGGCTTTGGTTTTAGTCGTTATGTAATTGAGCATAAAGAGACGGATAATTGGAGCGAGTCACTCTCCCCGTTGCCAACCTACGCTGACATCGAAAAAGCAAAAACAGTTCTAGAGGAGCGTAATCATGACTAGGGCTAAGATTGAACAGCACTCTCTCTATTTGATGGGGCAATTAGTAGGACCAACTGGAGATGCAATTGACGGCAATGGGCTTTATCCATTACCTGGCTTTGCGCTAGCCCTACCAGAACTAGCAGTTGTTCAAGCTGCGGACGGTAGCAGCAGTAAGAATGAGTCACCATTATACTTCAGTGACTCATCAGGTCGGTTACAAGGTTGGAATTCCAAGGTTCAATCCGTTAATGAGCTTGTTGGGAACAAGCTTGGTTCTACGCCACTTTTGATTTCTAGCACGACAGATAAGTTAAGACCCATCTATATTCCACCTTACTTAATTCCCGCAGCGGTAATGTCTGAAAATACAACTTGGCCGGAAAGATTAGCTAAATTAGCTAAAGAAGTAGTCAGCTCGCAAGGAAAAGAGATCCGCTTGTCCTCCGTCGAACACTGGCAAATCATAGATGATTTGAGTAAGGATGCAGCCGAGAGGCGATTTTTAGCGCCCGAATTAGCCGAGTTTTTTATCCATAAAGCAGAAGCGGCAGAAGCGCAGTTTGGGCAGAAAAAAGGGGCGTATAAACGCCTGTATGAACAAATTTATAGCGGAAACTATAAACATAACTTTTATTATCTGCGCATTCCTCAAGTTTGGACCATCAGTTTATTCTTTTCAGCCGACTATTTTGAGGGCGCGGAAGTTACTTTGTCTGGACAACCAGAAAACTTAATCATCAAGGGGGATGCTGAGGATATAGGTAATAAAATCACCAGCCGAGTAAGGCCGATAACATATTTTGATATTGCCAACCAAGCGAGTGACGCTCAGGATGCAGAAGAGGTGACTCAATATGTCGCCACATTTTGGATCACGGGCGGTCATCTAGACGATGATGAACAGATTAAGCAATTAGTCCGCTTTGATATAGATTTAGAAGGAATCAAGCGATATTGGGATTCATTACTTGAACCTTCAGATAGTCAAATGGCCCAGGTTGCTAAGTTAAACCTCCCAAACAATCGCTACTCTTTGTCTGAACAAGTATTACACCTGCCGATTTATTCAATAGCAGGGCGCAGCACCGTCGTGTCTGGTGATCCTATTTCTGTTGAAGAGTCACTGTTTCAACATGCCCCAGACACGTTTAAGGGGTGGCTCGATTGGAGTAAAAATCTACCTTACACTAGCGAAAACAAAGCCGCGAGAGGTGTTCAACCGTCAATTAATATACTTAACTCCATTGGGAACTATAAAGGGGTTATCGAAGCTTCAGCGTCAGGCGTAATGGACCCATTCAGTATGACGACGGTCCATAAAGCGTTCAGCGCGAGTTTGAATAAGGAGCAAGCTGGAGATGAACTTTTAAATGCGTTAAAACTCGCGGTCGGTATTGATGCTAAAGCTAAGGGATTCTTAGATTTTGCGCAAACGCTCAAGCAACCAGCGCAAGGTATACTTGCACCGATCACTGATTTAGCGAATGCCCTCAATTGGTCAAATCACCTTGGGAATGCCTTACCGAGCGTTTATACGATTCCACCAGCGTTACAGCATTTTTGGCATAAGGTTGACGATAAGATCTTAACCCCTTTAAAGCCGGGCGTTCGTGCTATTGAATATGTGCTTGATAAGCCTTTCGGTTTTGCGCAGCTTGTTTCTAGCGGTCTTGAAATCCCAAAAGGTGTTGAGAATTCTGAGACGGCGTTTAATGCCTATATCGATAAGTCAAAAGAATATGGACAGAAAACACAATCGGTTATCTCTACGCTTTCACTGAGTGATGAAAATGATCGTCAGGTTTTGCTTGAGTCTGAAGCGGAACATAAAAAAGCGCTCCTTGAAGCATTCTCTGATGAAAGTGTACGTCACAGAGTATTACTAAATGGTCAATCGTTGTCACAAAAAAAACAGGCTAAAGAAGGCGAGGCAAGCTATCTCACGCTGCTTTTCGAATTTGATAGTGCGAATGATAAACTTGCCGATTCTGATAAGGACCTAGTAAAAAAAGTGGCAAAGTATCTGAGTGCCACAGAATCGGAAATGTTGTTGAACGTTGAAGGTTATACGTGTGATATCGGCTTGGTGGAATACAATACTAAACTGTCAGAAAAACGTGCTGCAGCGCTTAAATCTTCAATTTTAGAAGAGCTTGGTGCAGATGCTATTAAGTGGGAGCATCGTATTTCCGCGCTCGGGAAAGGCGTTTTTGCTGATAATGATACGCGTAATAGGCATTTAAGCCGTCGAGCGGAAATGAAGTTTTATCTTAACTCCGCTTTCGAATACCCAGCTTGTAGAAGTTGGCTGTTAGCACTTGAGAAAAATCGCCAAAAAGCGGTTTTAGCGGAAATGAAAGTCCATGAGGAGATTTGGAAGTTTTCTGGTCAAGCATTTGACATTGCACTAGGTTTTGCCGCGCCAATGCTGGGCCCGGGAGCGGCTTTAGCTTATGGGTTGTATTGGTCAGGTGAAACCTTAGTTTCTACTTTGAATGGCGCAGCAAAAATTCTCAATAAAGAGCTAGAAGAATATAAAGAAAAACAGAAACGTTTCTCTGAATTTGACGTTGTTGGACAAGCGCTACTTTATCGTGATTTGCCCGCGTTCAATGAGTTAAGTGTCCTTGGCAAGGCATATATCAAACGTGCTATCGCACTCAATGGGCTGTTACGGTTGCTACTTCTTGAAGCTCAAATGAATAAAGAAACGGCCGCGCTCAATTATGTGTCGGAGTATCACGCGGTTAGTCACTTAACATCAGGGCAAAGAGATCTTGATATTGAAGGCTACATAAAGACCTATCTTCTAAGTGATGATTGGGACCTGGGAGGCACTTGGCTTCCTTCATTCCATCTTGATGAAGCTTGGCTGGAGACAAAGAACATTTATCGCAGTGCTTCAGAAAGTGTGTTGAGCTTTTCTGCTATGACGAGCTATGTTACCTATCGAGCAAAGCAGTCAAAGACGGGGGAGGAAGCACTTGAACAATCGCAGGTTTATCAGAAATTCTGTCCAATACATACCATAGCTGACTCTAGCTTAACTAAGCTAAAGTCTCTATTAAAAGCCCCGGATTTATCTAAGCTCAATAGATCGATGTTTTTAGGCCATATAGTTTCAGTTAAGGTCGATGATGAATGGCATCCGCTTGAAAAACTTGTCAATCAAGGTAAGACAATTTCACCGACTATGCCAATTAGAGTACTTGTTATTCTTGATATGAAAGACGAAACGCTGAGCAAGTTCAAACAAGAAGGTTTGCTTACTCTTGTTCCTGTGGGTGTTAGACCAGTGAGACAAAATAGATTTTTTGATGATTTTGGATCTTACACTACTGAATATGTTCGTGAAATTGCACTTGAATCATTAGTTGAAACTGAGAGATCGCATTTAGCAGAAAAACAAATGATAGAGACGGATGCGTCATTATACGGTGTTGTTGTAAGCCCTACGTATTACTTTGGATGTAACATTGTTAATGGTATCAAGCCTATTGCTGATGATTACGGTAGCAAAGAGTGGAAGTCAGTATTCGGGCAGGTGGATGACCAGCAATCAACAGCTTACGTAATGCGTTATTTGCTAGAGGTGGGTGTACCAAATGTGAGTAAAACGGAATCAAAGTTAACATACAAAAGAGAACTCGTATTTAAAACTCAAGACGGTAAGCTGATTACTTCTAGCACGAATAAGGCATCCATCTTTAACTTAACTATGTCTAAAGAGCATGAGTTCTTGTATGAGAAGACTTTTTTAGCCAGAACGGGAAAAAAGGCAGTCGAGTATCCAGAGCTATTTTCAGACGTCAAAGCAAACTTATATATTTATGACGCTAGCGTGAAGAGTCTGATCCCTGGTAGTGAGCACGATGATAAAATGGAAGCGATTGGCTGGACGAAGAAGCAGCCATCTTATGATACTTCTGAAAAAGCAACCAAGTTGTTGCTCATCGTCAGTACAAAATCTGTTGAAAATGTTGAACAAACACTTGAACGAGGAGGGTTTGATCCTCACCGTTTACCCGTGGATATTCGTCTGAAAGCAAACGACGCAGAAGGCTTCTACAATTTTGAACATCAAGACATCGACTTGTATCCATTAGGAAAGGTCGAAGTGAACCTTGAGAAGAAAGAGATGTCATTCAAACCTAAATTAATACCACAAAGCCTAAATGACGTATCGGATCATCTTTCTATCCATATGAGTAAGCTTGTAAGTGATCTCGTGGTTAAGGATGGTGGTTTATTCGATTTTACACCTGACTTTGTGGATACTGATTTATATGCAGTCGAAATTTCGTTGAAGTACACTAATGCAGCAGGAAAAGAGATGGTTGGCTTACGACCGTTTATAGCGCGCACAAATGAAAAGCCATTTATTAGCGTCGACATAGATGGAAAAGCTGGACTAGCTTTAAATGCCTCATCACAGAAGCTTCCTGTAAGAGCTGTTGATACAACAGCGCCAACGTTGTTCAATTCAAGGGAGATCCACTACAACGCAAAATGGTATGAAATGAATGAAAAGGAGTTTAACTCCATTTCTGAATATACTTCGGGAACGACTGACGATGCTGATTCTAATATGGCAAATTCAACTCATAGCAAGATATCGCATAAAGCTACCCCTTTGAGTGTTTGGATGAATGCGGAACCTGTGATGAAAGATTACTCTGCAGCTAAGGAAATGCCGCTATCTGAGAAACGAGAGCAAATACTTAAAAAGTGGTTGCTTGATGGAAAATAAAAAAAACCGCCTTCGGGCGGTTTTTTTATTTCTATCAGAATGACTGAAATACTCTGCTGTGATTGTTTTCTCTTTAACTCAACCTGCCGCAGAAATATCGTATTTCTTCATCTTGTGATTAAGTGTACTTAACGGCAGTGAAAGTTGTTCAGCCGCTCGTTTCGTGTGCCAATTACAAGAGTTTAAGCAGTCAATAATTACGGTACGTTCGTACTGGCTGACGACCTCTTTTAGGCCAACTGCGACATCGTCATCTCCTAGAGGTTCAGGTTCAAACGTGGGCTGTATTGCCGATGTAACTGGAGCAACGACTTTACGGTGTTCTACCTCTTCAGGGATCTGTTCACCAAACTCTATCTGAGTAATGGTTTCGAAATCGGAAAGCAGAACCGAGCGTTCGATGATGTTTTTAAGCTCACGCACGTTACCCGGGTAAGGGTAAGCGAGCAGTTGGTTTCTCACATTAGCACTCAAGCCTGGTGATTGAGGCAAGCCTAACATCGTCGTGGTGTGCTGAACAAAGTGCTCAGCAAGTGGGATAATGTCCGCTTGTCTGGATCTCAGTGGTGGTAAAGTGATAGGGAAAACATTCAAGCGATAGAATAAATCGGCCCTAAAGCCACCGTCTTTAATCTGCTGCATTAAATTACAGTGTGTCGCTGCAATGACTCTGACATCCACTTCAATTTCTTTGCTGGCACCAACAGGACGCACTTTACGTTCTTGCAGCACACGCAGTAGTTTAGCTTGAAGTAGCATTGGCATATCGCCAATTTCATCTAGGAACAGGGTGCCACCGTTTGCTGCTTCAAATAAGCCAACTTTGTCCTTGTCTGCACCGGTAAATGCCCCTTTTCTGTGTCCGAAAAGTTCGGATTCCAGCAGTTGTTCAGGAATTGCGGCACAGTTTTGAACGATTAATGCTTGGTCTGAACGATTCGAGTTTTCGTGTATGTATTTTGCGATGACTTCTTTACCCGCGCCAGTCTCACCTCTAAGTAAGACGTCGACAGGTAAAGAGAGTACTTTATCAAGTCGGCTCAATACATTGACCATCTCTTCACTTTCAGCGATCGGACCTTGATAGGTTTTCTTTGTCCGCTTTTTTAACTGAGTATTTTCACGAACTAAAGCTTGGTTATCAGCGTTTAAACTCTTGATTACTTGTCCGTATTGCTCTAACCAAATGGCATGGCGAATATTACTTGCCGCCATTCGGCAAAACTCGGTAAGTGCGGTTTCATTATCGATAACACTTAAATCGAGTAAAACCAACAATCCAATGGTTTTTCCTTCATCATCAATCAATGGCCAAGCAAGTAAGTTATTGCTTTTTAGACCTAACATTTGCTCGGTTTGATAGATGCCTTCACAGTCATAACCATTGTAAGTGTATAGCTCATTGATCAAGACAACTTCGCCGTTACGTACGGCAAAATTGAATGGATCGGCTTCACTTACTGTGTCTAACTGCAGTGGCTCCCAAGGATGTGAGGTAATAACTTTTTCATGGTGGTGCGCGGTGCTCGGAATCAAGGCTTGACCGGTTTGGTCAAGCACATAAATGATGCCATGTTTCGCGAAAGTCATTTGCCTTGCTGCTGTGAGAACAGCATCCAAAGTTTGAGCTAATTGGCTGCGATCAGCCAGAGATTGGCTGATCGCAAGTAGGGCGTTACTAAGCTCACTATGGTTAGCTGAACGCATAGGTTAGAGTTCCTTGCTCGTCCACAGAAACGTCAATTTGAGTATGTGAATCATCCTTGTCATTCACTAGTAGTTGAGTCGAGAGCTGCGGCAATAATTGACGGTTAATTACGGCATCAATATTTCGAGCTCCCGTCTCTGCAAGACGGCAGTTTCCTAATACGAATTCTACTAAGTTATCCCCATAGCAAAGTGCCAATTTGTGGCGGCTTTGCAGGCGCTCAGACACTTTCTTCAGTTTATGATGGATGATGTCAGTCATCGCCGCGTCAGAAAGTGGAAGGAATGGCAAGACAGACATACGAGCCAATAAGGCTGGCTTGAAGTGTTGATTCAACGTTGGGCGAATAGCTTCAGCGACGATATTGGCATCAATGTCTTTCGCTTGGTGAACTAAAGACTCAATCTCATGAGTCGCAAGGTTACTTGTCATGATGATGAGTGTATTTTTGAAGTCGATGGTACGACCTTCGCCATCATTTAGCGTACCTTTGTCGAAAACTTGGTAGAACAGGTTGAGTACTTCTGGGTCTGCTTTTTCAACTTCATCTAAAAGTACAACAGAGTAAGGGCGCTGACGTACTGCTTCGGTCAGCATTCCGCCTTCACCAAAACCAACATAGCCAGGGGGAGAACCAATAAGACGAGAAACCGTGTGTTTCTCTTGGAATTCAGACATGTTGATGGTTGTCATGAAGCGTTCACCACCAAACATTTGATCAGCGATAGCGCGAGCGGTTTCTGTTTTACCTACACCACTTGGGCCAACCAACAAGAAAACGCCCGTTGGTGCATCTGGGTTGCCCAATCCTGCTTTTGCGGTTTGAATACCTTCAGCAAGCGCATCAATGGCAAACTCTTGGCCTTTAATGTTTTCAATTAGATTTTGCTTCAAGTTTAAGGTAGCTTGCGACTCATCTTGAAGCATCTTACCCATCGGAATGCCTGTCCAATCAGAAATCACATGACTAATTTCGTCGGGGCCCACTTCATAGTGAACGAGTGGATTGGTACCGCGCACGTTATCTAAACGTTCGTTACAAGACTGAATAGCTTCGCGAGTCTGCTCTTCAGAATATTCATGACAATCAGGTTTATCACTTGTTGACACGTCATCATCTTGAACCGCATTGTCCGCTTTAGGAGCACTGTCTTCTTCAGTTGAAGGAGTAGTTAGGTTATAAAGATGGCTACGTAGTTCAATGATCTCTTGAATAAGAGATTGTTCTTTCTTCCATTGAACTTGAAGGGCAGCTTGTTCTTCGGTGGCTTTCTCAATCTTCTGTTTTAGATCAGGAATTAAAGCGGCACTGTGCTTGTCACCCGTTTGCTGCAGTTGGTCACGTTCTAGAGCTTCGAGCTCGCGATTCGCAGCAGCAATTTCTTGATGCAATGTTTCGACAGGTGCTGGTGTTGCATTAAGGCTAATATTGACGCGAGCACAAGCCGTATCTAACACGTCAATTGCTTTATCCGGCAGTTGGCGTCCAGTGATGTAACGATCGGCTAAGTTTGCCGCGGCAGTGATTGCGTCGTCACGTACGTACACGTTATGTGACTTTTCGTAAGCCGGTCTTAAACCTCGGATGATCAACGCAGCTTGAGTCGCTGATGGTTCATCAAGTTTTACCAGTTGGAAACGGCGCGCCAGAGCCGGATCTTTTTCGAAATATTTCTTGTATTCAGACCATGTTGTGGCTGCAATTGTTTTTACTTCACCACGTGCTAGGGCGGGTTTAAGTAGGTTTGCAGCATCACTGCCTCCAGCTTGATTGCCTCCACCAACTAGAGTGTGAGCTTCATCTATAAATAAAATGATTGGAGTCGGTGAACTCTTCACTTCGTCTAGTACCGCGTTAAGCCGTTTTTCAAACTCCCCCTTAACACTTGCCCCGGCTTGAAGTAAGCCCATGTCTAGGCCATATAGTTCAACACCTTTGAGACAGTCTGGAACATCTCCTTCGGTAATTTTTAATGCAAGACCCTCTACCACCGCTGTTTTACCCACTCCCGGCTCACCTACGGCGATTGGGTTATTTTTTCTGCGTCGCGCCAAGATGTCGATTATTTGTCTGATTTCTTGATCACGGCAGAATACAGGATCGATCTCGCCCTTTCTTGCTTTGCCAGTAAAGTCGGTAGTGAATTTACTTAATGCAGAACCATCTTCACGTACGTCTGTTTTTTCAGATGTCGTAGCTAAAGATTCAAGAGAGTTTGTTGTGAGTTCAGCAAAGTTACGTTTTAAGGTGTCTGGGTTTACACCATCTAAGATTGAAGCGTACCCGTGCTGACCATAGCGTAGTGGGTTACTCACGAGTGTAAGAAGTAGGGCACCAGAGCGAATCTGAGTTTCAGATAGGTCTAAAGATGAGACCAACCAACTTTCTTGAAGCCATTCGATTAAAAGCGAAGAAAAAACGGGCTTGCTGCCGTTACCTGTCGTGTTGGCATCTAAAGTCGAACGAATAGATTGCCTTAAAATGGTCTCTGAACAATCGAAATGACTTAATAAGATATCAAAATCACTATTTGGCCTTTCTAATAAGCTTAATAGATAGTGTTCAATTTGCACTTCATTTGCTTTTTCCGATACGGCTAATGCAGCGGCATCCTCCAAAGCGACTTTTACAATAGGATGCAGACGTTGTATTAATGAGGAAAGGTTAATATTTATCATTTTAGTTCTATTCGTTATGTATATGGGATATCTCAATTATACTAAAATTGATAACTGGTTTTTTATTCGGTGATGAATTTACTATTGTTTATTGGTTAAATTTATTGTTTTTTTTGGCTTTTTATCTGACTGAGATTTGATATTTCGTTAAAAATAATATCTAGACTAGGTATTATGATTTAATTGCTAGTGTTTTTAACTTTATTTCTTATGTTCGAGATAGTTATTTTGTCTTTGTTTTTCAAATTCAATTTATTAATATTTACGTTCAAGAAATCGTTTTTCTATACAATAAATTGTTATTGAATATAATATTTAAAATCATCAATTAATTGTAACTTGTTGTATTCGTTGGTTTTGCAAGGTTGGCACGATGTTTGTATTAACTTAATCAGTCGCGGTGATAAGCGATTTGGTGAATTAATGAATTATAAATTTAAAAAAGGAAATATCGATGCCAACTCCAGCATATATGTCTATCAACGGTGAAACTCAAGGTCACATTACTAAAGATACTTACTCTGCAGATTCTGTAGGTAACACTTGGCAAGAAGCTCACGTTGATGAGTTCTTAGTTCAAGAGCTTGATCACGTGCTAACAGTTCCACGTGACCCACAAAGTGGTCAGCCAACAGGTCAACGTGTTCACCGCCCGGTAGTAGTAACTAAAGTACAAGACCGTTGTTCACCTCTGTTATTCAACGCATTAGTGTCTGGTGAAAAGCTTCCTGAGTGTGTAATCCGTTTTTACCGTACTTCGGTACAAGGTAAGCAAGAGCACTACTACTCAATCAAGTTAATTGATGCACTACTAGTAGATATTCAAACTCGTATGAATCACTGTCAAGACGCTGCAACTTCTGATCGTGTAACTGAAGAAGTACTTAAGCTGACTTACCGTGCAATCGAAGTTACTCACGAAAACTGTGGTACTGCTGGTAATGATGACTGGCGTGCTCCACGCGAAGCTTAATCGCTTTTCGTGAAAAACAAAGGGTCAACAACTAATGTTGGCCCTATTTCTATTATTAGTATCAGGTAAAAGATATGGTGAATGACGTAGAATTTAAGTTTGAACTGCAAGGCTCCTCACATGATTTTCGTGTGGAGAGCTTTCAGGTAATCGAAGAGCTTTCAAAGCCTTTTCAAATCAGCCTATCATTACTTTCACTTGATCCTGATATTTCATTTGATGCACTCATCCGTAAACCAGGTAGTTTGACTCTATACGGTCAAGGCGTCAGTTCTGCGAGATGCTTTCACGGCGTGGTTAATGAGGTGCGTTACCTTGGTTCGGGCAGGAGATTCTCTCGTTACCAATTGACTCTTGTTCCACAAGCTTGGTTTTTGAGCCAAAGACAAGACTGCCGTATTTTTCAACAAAAATCAGCGTCGGCGATCATTTCTGAAGTTTTAGATGATGCGTCAGTGACCGATTATCGGTTAGAACTGTCTGGTGTATACCCTGCAAAAGAATACGTGTTGCAATATCGAGAGACTGACCTTGAATTTGTTCAGAGAATTCTGGCAGAACACGGCATGTGGTACTACTTCGAACATACAGAAGCTAACCACACAATGGTTATTGTCGACAGTAATGATGCAATCGCTGAGTTATTGAGCACGCCACTAAACGGATCTTATTTAGGCCCTATCGTTTATCATGCAGATGGTGGCGGTGTTGCAGACCGCGAGCATATCTCTGACCTTGAACTCGTGAATCGAGTGAAAACCGGACACGTTACTTACACTGACTATAACTACGAGTTTCCGAAGATCCCTCAGGAAATGAGCAGTTCCGGCGAACTCGATTTAGATTTGAAATTGTTCGATTTTCCTGGACGTTACGTTGACCCAGCAATGGGGCAAGTAAGGTCAAATGAATGGATGTCAGAGCACGTTGTTGATAACCAACAAGTTGAGGCGACCAGTAATGTTATGAGACTGGCGTCTGGATACAGTTTTAGTATCAGTGAGCATCCACGTTCGGCAATCAACCGCGATTACCTCATGCTGTCGGTGATGCATAGTGGTCATGACCCTCAGGTGCATGAAGACGAAACTAATGGTCTGCCAACTACATATCATAATCAGTTCGCGTGTATTCCTAGACATGTTGAGTTTAGAGCTCCAAAACTTGAAGCTCCTTTGGTTGAAGGTACACAAACAGCGGTTGTCGTAGGGCCTGCAGGTGAAGAGATCTATACCGATAAGCTTGGGCGAATCAAAGTTCAGTTCCATTGGGATCGTTATGGCGAGAGCGATGAGCATTCTAGTTGTTGGATTCGAGTTAGCCAATCAATGGCGGCACCAACTTGGGGAGCAGTATACTTACCTCGTATCGGCCATGAGGTGGTAGTGACCTTCCTAGAGGGTGACCCTGACAGGCCTTTGGTTACAGGCGCGGTTTATAACGGGCTTCATTATCCTCCTTATTCGTTACCAGAGAACAAAACGCGTACAACCTTTCGAACTCAAACGCATAAAGGGACAGGCTATAACGAGTTGAGCTTTGAAGACGAAGCGAATCAGGAAGAAGTCTACATCCATGCGCAAAAGGACATGTCGACCAAGGTTTTAAATAACCGTTATCGCGATATAGGTCAAGATGAGTTCTTAAAGGTTGCACGCCATCAGACAAATGATGTTCACGGAGATCACAAAGAGACCATCGACGGACACAAGACTACCCAAGTTAACAGCACGTTTACTGAAACTGTCGAGCAAGATGTATCCGTTACTTACAATGCTAATGAAACTCAATATGTTAAGAATAACTCTGATCTAGAAATTGGAGACAATCAAATTACCAAGATTGGTAAGAATGATGACTTGGATGTGGGCGAAAATAGCAACTTAACGGTAGGTGCTTCAAAAAGTTCTGACATTGGAGCCGATGATAATCAAACGGTTGGTGGCAACTTAACGGTTTCTGTTAAAGGAAATACTTCATACAAAGCCGATGGTGCGACCCAGATCATAAGCGGTGACAAGATAGTACTGAAAACGGGTGGGTCTTCATTAGTGATGAATAGTGATGGTTCTATCAAGTTGTCCGGTTCTTCAATAACCATTGAAGGAAGCGATAAAGTTGTAGTCAAAGGTGGAAACGTAGCGATCAATTAATGATGGAAAAACAAACCCAAATTATCCAAACCATCACCGAACAGCAAGCCGAATCAACGGCTTGCTTTTCGCGTTTTGGAACAATTGTATCGATTAACGAATCTAAAAGTGGTGTTCGTGTCGATTTCGAAGGTAACCCTTTACAGCAACCAATAAATGCGAGGTTGGGGCGGGGGTTCAAATTAGCCGAGTTACAACTTGCTATTGATAACAAACTTTCATGTCGTATCGAATTTTTAAATAACGATTTTAATCTCCCTTTAGTCACAGATATCTTTTTCTCCATTCTTGATGATTCTGATGAATTTGTCCTGAGAGCAAAGAAAATGGTTATCGAAACGGAGCAAGAGTTAATTGTGAGAAGTGGCGAAACAGAAACTCGCTATAGCGGCCGTGATGGTCGAGTTACCACTAAAGCCAAATATGTGACCTCTCAAGCTGAGAAAGCACAAAAAATTCAAGGTGGCACCATTGCGATCAATTGATCGTGTTACTAGATTGGATTCACGGATGCGTCAAAAAATAGGTATAGATCAACTAAACCAGTCGATTACCAATGAGGATGTAGAACAAGCCATTGCTAATGCGGAAAGTACGCTTACGTTATTGGACGAGTTTTCTATCGAGTGGTTGAATATGTGTAATGAAAAATTGTCACTGGCTTCGGAGACTCTCGGCTTCTTATTAAAGCAACGATTACAACTACACAAAAGAGGGTACCCAAGTGCCAAACTGGATTACTTAGCCTTAGCTGAGCGTCAGATTAAAGACTTAAAAAATGTTTATTTGTCTTTCTATCGTTTAGCTCCAGGGTTAATACATCAATTAAAGCAGAGCGAACCGACTATTTATGCTTGGTTGATGTTGAGTTCTGAGCTTGGTCAAGACCATAAAAATCTGCTTTGTGGTTTATCTATACTGGATGATTTAGATTATCAAACCGCAAAATTGTTGTTGGTTCAGTCATCATTATCAGACATCGACACGGTGATCATCGGAATGGTTGAAGGTGATTGTAAGCTTCCCTTACTTTTCCTTGAATGCTTACAGCTACGTCAGAGTATTACAGTCGGTTTATTAAAACGTTGGCTCAAAGATAAACGATTTTCCGATCATAAAACGCATTCGTTTTTATCTTTACAAAATGATTCAGAGAGCGTCATTTGGTTAGCTGAAAATACTGCGGGCAGTCAGAATTTGTTTGAACGATTACTTGCGAAGGAAGACAGGAGTACATGGTTTCGTAAGGAGTTCGGTGTATCCATCGATGGTGTCTTTGATCCTGAAGTCATTACTTTTGCCAAACTTTTAGAACTCAAAGAGTTTTCTAAGTTTGATACGAGTGGTGCGCTGGCGCCAATTGAGTTTGTTTTACATGGTCTGAATGAGCACGTTCCTGAAATAGTTGAATTTATGTCTAGCCTTGATGAGTTCGATGGCGAGCAATGGGTTCAGGCGCTCTATATTGTCTATGGACAACTTATGCCAGTGACACCAGAAAATTTAGGCCTCGACTTTGAATGGGATGAAACACTCATAAAGTTAACAGAGTGGGTTCAAAGTGGTGCTTATATACAAGTATCACCAAGTCGAATGGGGCAGCCTTTGACCTTAGAAACCAGTATACAAGCCATGTTCGATACTCAGGTTAGTACCGCATTTAGGGTTTGGATTTGGCGCCAGGTTTGTCTTCACACTCGATCATACATTCCTTGGGATTTTACTATGCCTGCTCATCAACAAAACTGGAATATCACACGATTAACTCAGAATTCAGCAGCCTCAGAAAGGTTCAATTTAAGGAATAATAATGCAGTTGTGGGATATTGAGAATCATCCTGACCTTTCTATTAAAGGCAGATTCCAACGAGATCAGAATGGCGATGAGGTGTGGGTTGTCGTTGGAAAACGTTCTTGGAAACTCGTAGATTCAGTTTGGACGGAGCAAAAAGAAGCAGAGATTTACGACGATCCGATTTATTTGGGTGAAGCGGGGCTCTCCGCCATGAAAGTAGACCATGAATTTGCCATAGTCAAAGCCAATACTGATGTGCTGATTTTCGGTAAGGCACGAAGCTATGCGAAAAAGGCAGTTACGTACCACGAGTGTCGGCTTTTGATAGACGGTCACATTGATAAAACCATCTCGGTACTTGGTGATAGGCAATGGATTGAGCATGGTGGCAGTGTAACACTGAGTAAACCACTCCCATTTGTCGAAAAAGATATCGATTTTTCATGTGCCATAGGCGGCGATTTAAGAAATCGACTCGGTGGAGGAGTTGCTGAGAGCAAAGGTGAGTTATTAAAACAGAAGGTTCCTTCTGTTTTCTATCCAACAGAGGATTGGAGTGCAACGTCAAAGAATATTCGAGTTGCGGGATTTGGTCCGTTAGCGCCATTTTTTGGAGCGCGGCAGCAATACGCTGGTACTTTTGATGACGATTGGTTAGAGCATAGAAGGCCTCTCTATCCGGTAGATTTTGATCAGCGTTTTTATCAGAGCGCACCACAAGACCAACAATGTAAAGGCTTCATATCTGGCGGCGAACGTTTGATGATGAGTGGTTTTTGTCATGATGACTCTCTCTCTTTCCGCTTCCCTCAGGAAATGTATGTCGCAGAAGCGCAGTTCAAAAATGTTAATTATCAAGCTGATATGTTTATTTCTACCGTTTTCATCGATACCGAGACTCGCACACTTTCAATCAGCTATAGCGCTGCGTTTCCATGTCAAGGTGTGGAGCACCTGTTAGTGTCAACGAAGATTCATAAAAAACAGGAGTTTTCCGATAATGAATAACAATTCAGCACGATTTGTTATTGGGATGGAGGCCATGACACCAACCGGCATGAACCTTGATATCGCCACAACAGTCGCCAAAGCGGATTTGGGAAGGTTTGACCAGACAGTGGACTTGGATGGAATAGAAAGGTTCACCTACGCCAATATTGAATACACTTCGAAGACATCATTGTTTGATAAGTGTAAAGAGCTTATCGAGAGCTTAATTGGGTCTCTTTTGAAACAATTGCCTAAAGCATTAAAGCCTATTCCTCTACTAGTCAATATACCGGAAGCTCTTTCTGTTGTTGCGATGAGTGAGTGGTTAAATGAATGTAGGCATTGCGATTCAATCTCACATTATGAAGTTGTTCAACAAAGTGGGCCGTCACATTTAACGACATCATTAGCGAAATTGAACCAATTTGACGCAATTATGAGCATTTCGGTGGACTCACTTGTCGATGACCTTAGCGGTTTAATTGATGCTGGACAGGTAATGAGCTCATCTAATCCTTGGGGGATTATTCCAAGCGAGGGAGGGGCTGGCGTAATTTTGTGTCGAAATAATTTGGTTAAAACGTTAAAACTTAAGCCCTTGGCGCAATTAGGTTACTTTGATTTAGAAGCCGCAAACACAACTCGTAGAACAATGATGAAGTTAGTGAGAAATGCGAGCCGTAAGATCAAAAATTTTGGACCTGTATTCACTGACATGACTAATCTCAGATCTCACACTGAAGATTATGGCTTCGCGTTAGGTGCTCGCGCGGAATATTTCGAAAACCCTCAACAGCCGACTTTGATCAATGACTTATGGGGGACATTAGGTCGTTGTTCCGCATTGGCATTATTGGCTAGCGCGATCCGTGACGCACCTAACAGTAAACAGGTGACCCTGTTAATGTTTGATGTTCAGGGAGAAAGGGCGCTCCTTCAATTGGTCCGAATGAAACATATTGGATTTGGTCCAAGTTAGTTCGGGGTCAACGTTTTTGTGTAACTATTGTTTATGAGAATCAGTTTAAGTTTCATGCTCTAGAGAGAGCTGTAATATTCTTGTTATGTATTGCCAATTTGCACTTTTATCAATTGAGCTGAAATTTGCGAGCGTTACTTTTAACTTGAGTTGTTTGGCAAGTGGCTTCGCTACATTATTGTGTTAGGCATTTTAACAGCTAACTTAAAACTCATTCATATTGGATAGTTTCTAATTGTATGGCTTTCATTTTAACTGCAGGATTTTAGGTTATATCCAATTTATTTGATGACTTCTAAATACGATTGAGTTGACTAGCGGCACTCCCAACTATTTATCATACTGAGCATTAATAATGTGACATATGTCACCATGGGAATTTTAACCATTATTGAAACGGAAATCTCTCTATATTTCGAGTGAAAAATTGTTAGTCAATGAGTTTGTTATTACACGGCGTTATTTAGTAATAATAACTAAAGTAATAGTCTTACCGGGCGTTTTAAATACTGCTCTTGAAATGCGTATTAGACAGTAATTAATATTCAGCATTAATTTTTGTTTGATAAAGAGTTTAGCGTGTCAGAAAAGCAAGGGACAACCAAAGGTTATCTAGATAAGTTGGTTGTGAAAGCGATCGAAAAGAAAAATCAACAAGCTCAGAACTTGGCTAATAAAAACAAGCCTAAGTTAGAGTATGTGATTTTCTCTCAATTTGACGTGTTAGACACTTTACCTTCAAAGAATGGCAAAACGACTGTTTATCATCTGGCAAAGAAAGGAAGCCCTGAAAAACAGGTGTGTTGCAAGGTTCTAAACGAAAATGCATCTGACTTTACAAATGAATTACTAGTAGGTGAGGCGAGTCGACTCGAAATGTCTCAACATCCAAGTGTTGCAGATTTCATCAAAATAGGTAAAGAGTTCGAGCGACCATACTTTATGTATCATTGGATTCAAGGAGAGTCGGTGGCCGAGAAAATGGCACGACACACTCCAAAAGGTTTTCGACATGATCATATAGCATGGTTGATATATCAATTGTCTGGTGCGCTCGAGTTTATGCACACCCGAGGTGTTTGCCATTTAGATATCAAGCCGTCAAATATAATCGTTACAGAGTCGGATTACGTGAAATTGATCGACTTTGGT
Organism: Vibrio pomeroyi; assembly: GCF_024347595.1. NCBI lineage: Bacteria > Pseudomonadati > Pseudomonadota > Gammaproteobacteria > Vibrionales > Vibrionaceae > Vibrio > Vibrio pomeroyi. Next base: position 1,193,003 of record NZ_AP025507.1, read on the forward strand.
GCTGCCCGTTATGTCGGTGAGTCAAACAGTTATGCAGAAGCAAGTATGAGTTACGCATCTCCAGACTTCTTAAAATCTGGTATGGCTCAGCCACAAGATGATGTCTATTCTTTGGCATTATTGACTGGTCATTTATTTCTTGGTGCTGCATTTGGTGATGCTTGGACAACCCAATTAAAAGCAAAAAAGCGACCTGGCTTGATTCCTAACCATGTATGGAAGTTAATTAAAGAGGTGATTAACAATCCAAGGCAGCATCGATACACCGCCACATCGTTCGCACAACAACTGGCTAAGATTGATACTCAAAAGTTCGAGACCGAAGTTAGTGCGCCTCTCTTTAGTAGTTTACGTAACGCTGATCTTGTTCTAACAAAGCATCGTGCTATCGATAGAATTAACACTGGTCGGCTTCGTTATTTAGAAGCTAGCTTGGTTCTATGTGTTGCGATTATTACTGGTACTTATTTGTATAACCAGGCACAACCAGAATGGAAATCGATAGTTAAATCAAGCAACAGCGCAAGTAACCTTGTCAGTACTATTAAACCAGCACAAACGGCGTCTTTTTTGGCACAGTCTCCGTGGGACATTGAGTTCGCGTTAGAAGACATGGAAAAAGATGTCGTCTCAACAGCTCCTTACCGAGAAGCTTATGAAGTACAGCAGAATAAGTTAGCTAAGTTGTACAAAAACTATGAATCTGACCTGACCAAATATGAGGGAACAGTTGACCAACTTCCTCAAGCTTTGATGTCTATACGACATAAACTCGTCGTGCTGCGAGAGAAACTAAACAGCGATGGTTCTCTATTTCCTTATACAGACAAAGCGTTAACGGACACTATGGCGAGTCTTAACGAAGCAACTTTAAATGCGCAAGATATAGCGGTTTTTAGTGGGAATAATGAGCAGCGCTTAGTTGATCTTATCTTAAATGGTCAATCAGAAGTTGCTGATAGTGATATTGAGACCTCTTGGAAGATTAATCAATCAAAAGCTTATTTTTATAGCCACGTTTTACCCCAAAAAGTCTTAAACAACATAGATGCCTCAATAGAGAAGAATGCGAAACAACATTATTACTCTAAAGCTATTGCTGAGGCGGAAGCAGCGCAATCGTTTTTTGGTAACACACCCAAGTTAAAGGCAAAAGTAAGAGCCCTTAAAGTGGCAAGAAGTGAGTTTATATTATTTAGTACCGTTACGGAGCAATCTGTTTTTGGGAAGCAAAAACTTCATGACTCACTAGCAGATCTGGAAACAAATGCGCCTAAGAAGTTTAGTGAGATAACTGAGATTCTAAATAGCATGGCAAGTGATTCAATTGATAAAAGCCATCAGCTCTCGAAACCCGCACGAGGTGCAATAGCGATTGAGCGTGCTATTAGAAGTTACAACTCAGAGAGTCGAGGTTAACTTGAGTCAGATCGATACAGAAACGTTATTGACACCTATTCCAGGTGCATCGCCAACTGGTGATGATGCTAGGTACGAGTTTTGTTACGAAATGATGGAAACCGAAGTCAAAAAGTTCGGTTCTTTGTTTGGTGAAACTGTTGATTGGCAACTTGTTAAAGTCCATTCAATCGAAGTACTTACTCTGCATAGCAAGGATCTTAAAGCGCTTTGTTATTTGATACGCGCCTTGGTTGAAGACAAAGGAATTGCGGGGTTGGACGAAGGTTTATCTCTACTTAATGAATCAATAAGCCGTTTTGGTTCCGAGTTATACCCGAAACGTAAGCGAGGCAGAGATGGCGCGGTTGAATGGTTTAATCATCAATTTAAGCTCGTTTCGACTAAATTGTCTACCCAATCTCTAAATTGGGAAACTCTTTCGCGTTGTATGACGTTAATTGAAAGTATTCAATGCCAATTTGATGAAATATTTCAAGATTCTGATGCGGACTTTTTTGAAATAAAAACTCAATTAAATCTGTTGATGAACAATTCTTCCCCAAGTGAAAACATCTTGGAACAAGAAAGCGTCATTGACGATAACACGTCTAAAGAAGTGAATGAAAAGCCCGAGAAAGTTAAAGAACCTCTACGAGATGTTTCTCTGACTCAAGCTCATTCTAATAAAACACAGAACTCGGCGCCTAGACAAACGTTCGCAGATGTTGAAACGGACTTTTCTTCTCCGACAGCATCAAAACGTACGCTAAAAAAAGTAGCTGAGATGCTCACGCATGCTAATCCGATGAAAGCGTTAGGGTATCGGATTTATCGCCACCTCACTTGGGTTGACGTTGACGGTTTACCAGATCATCAAGAGAACGTTACTCCACTTAGTTTAGCGGTTTCGCTAGACCAGCAAACGGAGTATCGAGACAAAGCACATCAAGAAAGTGACATTGACACAATCAAGCGTCTTGAACGAACACTGACCGATGCACCATTTTGGCTCACAGGGCATTATTTTGTGTATTCAATGTTGAGTAACCTTGGCTATGACGAAGCCGCAGCTGCCGTCAAGCAAGAAACAAAGAGGTTTATCGATTCTTTTAGTGGAATTGAAAACCTTTCCTTCAAAAATTCTATTCCATTTGCGGATGATGAAACGATTACTTGGTTATCTACAGGTAATAGTTCGTCCTCGAATAACTCTTCAATAATTCAAACGATTGTTGTAGGTGATGAGGACTTATCTCAGATGGAGGATATTGCCCTAGAAGATTTGGGTATGTATGTCGCTGAACTGTCGAACAAACTCGAGTTGGATAATTCGGGTCGTGGGCAGTTTATGTTGCATTTGAAATTAGTAACAGCTTACCAGAATGTGGGTTTATACCCTTTGTGCTTACCTTACTTGGAACAAAGTTGGGAAGCGAGTAAGGAATTAAATCTATCAACTTGGGAACCTCATTTGTATTTTTCCTTAGAACATCTAATTCAAAAAACTCTAAGGGAACTGTATCGAACTAAAGATTTTCTACCAGTGAGATATAGCGAATGGGAAACAATTTATGACCAGCAATAAATTAGAAAAGGACTAATTATGTCACGTGATGGCTCGGTGGCTCCAAAAGAGCGAATTAATATACGTTATGTTCCAGCAACAGGCGATGCGTCTGAAGATGTTGAACTGCCTTTAAGTATGATGGTCGTCGGTGATTTCACTGCCCGTGCAGACGAAACTCCGATCGAAGAACGTAACCCGATTAATATCGACAAAGACAACTTTAACGAAGTCTTAGAAGGTTACGCACCTAATATTAAAGCGAATGTTGAAAACCGTCTTTCTGACGAAGAAGGCGCACAAATTGGCGTTGATATTACATTCAAAAATATGAAGGATTTTACTCCCGAGTCAATCGCGAAGAGTGTTCCTGAGCTAAATGGCTTATTGGAACTTCGTGAAGCCTTGGTTGCATTAAAAGGTCCTTTAGGGAATGTACCGGCTTTCCGCAAGAAGATTGCAGCAGTTCTTCAAGATGAAGAAGCAAGAAAGAAACTATTGGATGAACTAAGCATTGGTGCAGACCAAGGCGAAAAAGAAGAGTAGGGAATAGCATGTCGGCAGAAGCACAAGCACCAGAACAAGAAGCAGCCTTAGTTGAAACAGGCTCACTTCTGGATAGCATCCTTAATGAGACCCGTCTCAAACCGAGCGATGAGGGTTTTGACGTTGCAAAGCGTGGCGTTGAAGCATTCATTGGCGAGCTATTAAGCAGCTCAACAGTAGAAAAAGTAGATCAATCGTTGGTTGATTTAATGATCTCTGAGATTGACCAAAAATTATCCAAACAGGTTGATGCAATTCTTCACAATGAAGAGGTTCAAGCGATTGAATCAACGTGGCGCGGACTTAAATATCTGGTAGATCACACTGATTTCCGTGAAAACATTCAAATCGAACTGATTTCGGCTAAGAAAGACGAAGTTCTGGATGATTTCGAAGATGCCCCTGAAGTCGTGAAATCTGGCTTATACAAACAGATCTACACGCGTGAATATGGTCAGTTTGGCGGTAAGCCTGTCGGCGCCGTTATTTGTGACTACCAATTGTCTGCATCTTCACCGGACATCAAGCTGATGGAGTATATGGGTAACGTAGGCGCTATGTCTCATGCCCCATTTATTACTTCGGCTTCTTCTCAATTTTTTGGTTTGGATTCTTATGAAGAGTTACCAAATCTAAAAGACTTGAAATCGGTATTTGAGGGACCTCAGTATACTAAGTGGCGTGGATTCCGCGAACATGAAGACGCTCGTTATGTAGGTCTGTGTACATCGCGCTTCATGCTTCGTACTCCATACTCAGTTGAAGATAATCCTATTAAAGCATTTGATTACGATGAGATGGTCACGGATAGCCACGATAACTACCTTTGGGGTAACTCGGCTTATGCAATGGCTTCAAAGATCAGTGAATCTTTTGCTAAATACCGTTGGTGTCCAAATATCATTGGTCCTCAAAGCGGTGGTGCGGTCACTGATTTGCCAGTATACAACTTCGAAGCTATGGGTCAGATCGAAACTAAGATCCCAACTGAAATTTTGGTTTCTGACCGTCGTGAGTACGAACTTGCAGAAGAAGGCTTTATGGCTTTAACCATGCGTAAAGGTTCTGATAATGCAGCGTTCTTCTCGGCAAACTCAGTTCAAAAGCCAAAAGTATTTGCGAATACGCCTGAAGGTAAGCAAGCCGAGATGAACTACAAGCTGGGTACTCAGCTACCTTATATGTTCATCATCAACCGCTTAGCGCATTACATCAAGGTTCTTCAACGTGAGCAAATAGGTTCTTGGAAAGAGCGTACAGACCTAGAAGTCGAGCTAAACAAATGGATCCGTCAATACGTCTCAGATCAAGAGAACCCGCCAGCAGAAGTTCGTGGTCGTCGTCCATTGCGAGCGGCAAAAGTTGAAGTATCTGATGTAGAGGGCGACCCAGGTTGGTACAAAGTATCAATGTCTGTTCGCCCGCACTTTAAGTACATGGGTGCAAGCTTTGACTTATCTTTGGTTGGAAAACTAGACCAATAATAGGTTTTGGAAATTAATAAGCGGCCAGGTTTCTGGCTGCTTTTTTTCTTAGAGTTATATATGGAAAAAGGTTACCGATTACTAGAACGAATTGAACTAGGTGAACCTAAAAACTGCTATGAAAAGGTGGTTTCACATAGACATTTAATTGAATCCATTCATCTACACCTTGCCGATTTACTTAATACACATTCGGGTAATGCAATGATCGATGCGGAATATGGCCTACCTGACTTTAACGATGTTCTATCGAATAACACCAATTTAGTTCGTCACATTCAAAAGAATATTACCTCCACAATAGAAAGCTTCGAACCTCGGTTACGAAGCGTTGAAGTACATTATCGAGAAAATCATAACAACCCTCTTCAATTAGGCTTTGGCATATGCGGCGAAGTCTTACATAACGGTGGAAAAGTTCCGATGTCTATCGATGTCTATATGGGAACTGACGGCCAATTTAACGTTTAGTAGGTGCCCCTTGAGTAACAGTAAATACTTTCAAGATGAACTCACATATCTACGAGAGTCAGGCAGTGAATTTGCCAAATACAATCCAAAACTGACCAACTTTTTATCTGAAGGGACATTTGATCCCGATGTAGAACGTCTTCTCGAAGGTTTTGCGTTTCTTACTGGCCGTATTCGAGAAAAGATCGACGATGAACTACCAGAGCTAACGCAGTCATTAATGACACTGTTATGGCCGCATTACATGCGCTCGATTCCTTCATTGTGTATTAGCGAATTAACACCACACTCAGGAAGTGTTACTGAAAAAACTGTAGTGAAGCGCGGAGCCGAGATGGCCAGTGAGCAAGTAGAAGGAACACAGTGCTTATTTAGAACCTGTTATGACGTAGAGCTTTTCCCGCTGAAAATAACAAATGTTGAACAAAGTAACAGCCGAACAAGCTCTTCAGTGGATGTGACATTGGCTACTGAGCATGGTTTAGAGTTGTCACGTATTGGCTTAGATAAGCTGAGGTTTCACTTACATGGTGAGATCCACATAACTAGAATCCTCTTCTTATGGATATTTCGATACTTAGATCACGTCGAACTAGACGTAGGTGGTGGTTACAAACGTAAAATTGGACCTGAGTTCATTAAACCGGTTGGTTACCAAGATGACGAGGCGATATTACCTTACAGTGAAAACTCATTTGCAGGCTATCGATTACTGCAAGAATACTTTTCCCTGCCTGACAAGTTTATGTTCTTTGATGTCACAGGCCTAGAATGGTTAAAAGGAATCCCCCAGAGGAGCACCGTGAATCTTAAGTTTCATTTTAAGAGAGCATTACCGGCCGAAGTCGTCCTGAAAGATAAGCATTTAAGGTTACATTGCACTCCAGCAGTTAATTTGTTCGAAAAAGATGGTGACCCAATTAGGCTTGAGCACCGTCGAAACGAATATAAAGTAAGACCACAGAGTAACAATCAAGATCATTACGAAGTTTACTCAATAGACCAAGTGGAAAGCTGGAGTAAAAATGAAAGACGACGAAAACCTCTGATTGAGTTTGAGTCGTTTGAACATCAAATCAACCAAAGAGACAAGCGTGATTTTTATAAGTCAAAAGTTTCAGAACGAGTAAGTGGGAGAGGGCTTGAACGTTTTATTTCTTTCCATACGCATAATGGTGATATCGCAGATTTAGGCACTGAAACAGTGCTGATGAAGTTACAGTGTAGTAACTCAGATCTTTCTGAGAGACTATCCGTAGGAGATGTTATATATACTACTCATAAATCGCCGACTTACGCGACGTTCAGCAATATTACCAAACCGACACAATCTGTCAGTCCTCAAGTCAACGGAGAGCTTCAATGGCAACTGATAGCTAACATGTCGCTTAACTATTTGTCGCTCTCAAATATAGATGTACTTAAAGTCTTACTCTCGACATACGATTTTCATTCCCGGGTTGACAGGCAAGCACACAGAGCTTCATTACATAGGCTTGACGGAATTATCTCATCAGAAATGAAACCTATTGATAGGGTGTTTAGAGGGGTGTCGGTGCGTGGAAACCAATTCAAGTTAATGATGAACTCAAGCTTTTTTGTTAACGAAGGTGACATGTTTTTGATGGCAAATGTCTTGAACGAGTTCATACGATTATATTCAAGTGTTAACTCATTTACAGAGTTAGAAGTGTACGATGAACACCGTGGCGAAAGCTATCAATGGGCGAGCTTAACTGGGCATCAAACGATCTTATGATTGAAGTATTAACAGAAAAAACAAATGAATTTAGCTTCTTTCAAGCGGTGTTGCTATTGGAGAAGCACTACCAGTTGTTACCGGGCAGTGATTTTGTCGCTGTTGGTGAAAACAAATACTTTCGTCAAGAGAGGATCGCGTTTAGTGTCTCACCAAACTTATGCTTCCCCAAAAGTGACATGGAATTCATTAGCCATATGGAAAGGTCGGGTGAGAATTACTCGAGAATCGAAACGAATTTTCTAGGTTTACATGGCTCTAGCTCTCCTTTGCCAGCGAATTACACAGAAAAATTGGTTGGTAGGGACATAGATGATAATCCAGTCAAAGATTTTTTTGATTTCTTCCATAACAGGTATACCGGCTTAATTTATCGTGTTTGGAAAAAATATCGTTACCATGTTCAATATCGAAGTGATGCAACAGATGAGTTTTCTGGAAGAATTTTACACTTGGCTGGCTTATCTAATGTTATTCAAGAGTCAGATACTATAGGGCTAGATCGTGCGAAAATTTTATCTTACGTTAACCAACTGTCGACTAGAACACGATCGCCGAAGCTTATTTCTGGGATTGTTTCACATTATTTTTCGTTACCTAGTGTCCGTATTGAAGAATGGGTATTCCGGAGAGTAAAGATTGCTGAATGTCAAAGAAACCAGTTGAATCGTATGAATTGTATTTTGGGTTCTGATCTTCATTTAGGAAAGAGTATTCCAGACCTAAACGGGAAGTTTAACCTATGTATTGATAACATTGATTTCGAAACGTTCCGTAAATTTTCTTTTGGGGGAGAGTACCATACAACTCTAGTCGGTTTGATGCGCTTTATTCTTCGCGACCCAATGTCTTGGGATCTAAAGCTCACGGTTGATTTAGAATCAATTCCTAAAAATCAGCTCGGCCGAGGTGATGGCACAAGCTTAGGCCAAACCTTTTGGTTAGGCCAAGCGAATGAAAAAGATGCCAAGATCCGGGTGATCGGTGGTGTATAAAAAAGCCGCTCGTAAGAGCGGCTTTGTTTTATCGACTAATTGGCTGGTGTAATACTACGGTTGTATTGAGAGAACGGATGCCATTAAAAGACTCTATCTCATTACATAAATGGTGTATTGATTGTAAGTCGGGTGCTTCAATCAAAGATATAATGTCATATGTACCGCCAACGATGCTGGTCAACCTAACTTCAGGTAACTCTTTCAATGCGTTACTCACATCATTTTTTTTACCTTTTTCACAAGAAATTAGCAGGTAACTCGCTGCCTTCCTTCCGTCATTTTCCACTCTAATTTGTGCCGTATATCCTTTGATAATACCGGTTTTTTCGAGTCTGTTGATGCGCTCGGCAACTGCCGTACGCGACAAACCAATATTGCGAGATAGATTAGCAATCGATTCTCGTCCATTGGAGAGTAGATTAGAAAGAATCTTACGATCTAGTTTGTCTAAGCCTTGTAAACTAATGTTGGACATCATGTGTTCTGCCTTTGCTGAATTATTATTGTATTTGTATTTGTATTTGTATTTGTATTTGTATTTGTACTATATCGCTTCAGGTAAAGTGAAGTTGTATAGCTCCGCTAATGTAAACGGGTTTTTCTGGGTTAAAGGAGTAATTCTTAAGCTCAGGTCTCTGCCTGATACTTTGATATCACTCACGAAGCTACCGTTATGGGTATTTGTTAACCTAGAGTCTCCAAATAACCGATATATGGCCCATTGACCATTTTTATTCAATACGTGTTGTTTACCCTCGTCTGTTACGTCTTGTATTGTAATGCTAATGTTGAAGTCTCCATTTTGAGGAGGCCATTCAAGTTCACGAATTCTGCTCGGACCATGGTAATAATTGATATTAGAATCCGCTATCTTCAAGCTCGCTCTAATAGCACTAGAATCTAGGTCAAGTACTTTTGCGCTAAACGGAAGGTATAGTCGGTTCGTACTTTTATTGATCAGCGTATCTCTAATTACATTGTAATTTCTAAGTTGAACAAGTAGCTCTGGTGAAAGTGGCATTGTTTCGCCTTCTACCTGTTTTGGCGTCCAAAGATTGGTGTCGTAAAAAGGAGCAAAGTTTTTCTCGATAAATGTATCTAACAAGCCTCCAGATGCGAACAAGAGCTCGAAATCTTCTATTGATATTTCTTCAGTTGCAGTTAAATCAAATGGGTATCTTCCTAGACCTAACTCTTTGAACTTTGTATATATCTCACTATACCAAAGCGTTTGAATTCCTTTTGATGATTCAGAGATCATTACAGACCAGCTCTGGTTAACTACGTCTAAAAGCCAACTTCTTACTGGTTCTGGAGATTTTTGAGCAATTTGTTTCAAACGAATGAGTGGGTCAGCCTCGGTACTTCCCATTCGATGTTGTGCAGCGGATAACGCTGCCATTTGAGGATCTGGCGCGTCAGCGATATCCTTCATATAAGTTCGAACTCGGCTCAATGCCGTTATAGTCTCGTCCCATGGGGTAGGAGAGTTTGGAGTCTCGTTTATCTGCAGTTGGTTCAGGATATGAAATGCCTGTTCCACTCTTTTCATCAATAAGTAATCGGGTTGTACCATTTCCTCGACGAGCTCAGGAGTTGCATCCACGGCCCCTGCGAGTTTTGGGTTAATCTTTGCCATCAACGCGCTCTGTTCACCGATAGGTGAGAATTGTGTATTTGTATACACTTGCTTTAAAACAGTTGTCATTGGCGAAGATGGCCCAGAAATCAGATCAATAGCGTTAGTTATTTCGCCAATATTGTTGTAACGCTTTACTTTGAGTTCGCTTAAAGCATTACGCCAATAGCTAATGTAGTCATCCGTGTATTTCTTCCTTACTTGTTTTTTGAAGCTTTCCTGTTCTTTGTCAGTAGGAATCACGTGGTTTGATAATCCCAATACCCAATTGTCGGTGATAACTTGTTGAGACATTAAGTCGACGCGAGGGCGATAGAAAGTACTGAAACCTGTTGAAGTATAAACTTTGTCAATTTCTAACCGCTTAGGATCCAAGTTATCATTGAATACATTGTTGAAGTCAAAACCTACAGCTCGTTGTAGGTTCAAAGTGCCTAAATCGATATCTCCAGCTTGTTGTAACAAACTCGCGTAAACGAGATCTACGTTTGAACTAGAAAGTAGCGATCGTCTCGTTGCACGTACCATGTTCATGTTTATCGAAACGGGCTCAAAATTCGTGCGGAAGTACGCATCCAAATACTTCATAACAGTAGCAACCGTATCGGGTTGATCACTAAGCTTTTCTAGCGTTGACATCGTTTGCTGACGCAGAAATTTAATCTCTCGCTTACTCGAGTCATTCAACATTAAATAACCTTTAAGCAAGGGTAGTGCATTGTTAACATTGTCTTGGTTATGGGTTAGCTGTATACGATATCCTTGCTCAATTACCGGCATTAGGTGTGTTCTAATCTGAGTAATCAAGGCGTTATACGCGATCTTAGTGCTTTCATCTAAACGGCTAACATTAAGGTTCAAAAACTCATTTTCTAGTGCGTCTGATCCACTTAACCATGCCTGATAGGAAGGCTGGATAGTTTCTATTGCACTTGTCAGTGAGCTTTCAAAAGATTGATCTTTTAGGCTTATAGATTGGTGGTCATCAATTCCCATAAGTTGACTGATCACTCTTAGATTACTATCTAAAGTCGTTGAAAATAGGACGGCACCACTCGCAATTAAAATGACAGAGGCCGCGACCGCCAAGCGGCTTTGTCTTTGGATCAACCTAAGATAAGTTTTGTTTTCGCCCGCAAAGTCAGATTCTGGGAGGATCTGAGAATCCATTAAGAAACGTGTGAAATAGGGTGTTTCAGTTAGCTGAGTATGTTCCGAAGCTATAATAGGTAAATTAAAGTAGTTACTACAGCTCTTCGCTAACAGATTGTATTTTCTACCACCTTGAATATTTGATATAAAAAACACTTCGCGAATATCAAGTGAGTAGGAGCCGGTATTAAGTTCTGAAAGTCGCTCTATCACAGAGCCGATTTCTGATTGACATAATTCAAACTGTTTAGGGAATGCTAATATAGCTTGCTTCTCATTTACGTCGTTGGAATGGGAAGAAGAATCTAGTGCATTACTTTCCATCACTTTGACCAAATTTCGAAAACTATCGTGGTAGTACTCAACAAATACACCTTTAGCTTCCTTCAGTGGAATGGACAAAAACTCAACCGATGTTTTTAAAGAACTAAAGTGTATGTATTCCTTAAAGCCTTCTAGTTTATCGAGTTTAGACATCATTAGATAAAGAGGAATTGCCGATGATGTTTTGTCACTTACTGACTCTAATCGATGATTCAGAGCAGTTAATGTATAGTCAATTTGCTCTGATTCAGAAACGATTAAAAATTCAAAATCGATAAAGAAAAGGCAACCTGAAAATGGCTTTCTAGGCTTGTGTTTAATGACCTCATCTACAAATGTGTTCCACAGAGCGCTATCGTTACTTGATACTTCTTGAAACAATAGGCGTTGATCCGGTTTGATATACACGGCGGAGTCTGACTCATACCATTCGAAAAAATCATTCTTTGCAGTACGAGTTTGATCCATTGGCTTGATCGCACTGGAGTTAAGTAGAAACTGAGTTCGACCCGCGTATTTATTGCCAATCATTAAATAGATTGGCTTTTTATTGGAACGAGAAAGAAGCGGACGGATGACCATGGCTAATGCTTCTTCTTCTGTTTCCAGCTTCAGGGCTTTAGTGTTGTTTTTCTTTTTTAGCCACAACGTTACTTGAAACAACGAATAGAAAATTGTTATAGCACCTAAAGCAATCCATAGGTAAAACTTGTCTGTTATATCTAGCCAAAGGATATAGATTGCAGCGATCGTAGCTGCAAGAAAGAGGAAAATGGCCGTTGATATAACAACAGGGTTCCTCATTAGTTTGTGTTTTAACATAAGCCTATTTCGTTGTTTTGAGTTTGTTGTAATACCGAGTCTTAAGACGGTTTTTTGAGTTTTACGGTTTATTTGCTGACAGATCTGATTCTAAGGTTTTTATTTTGTGTAAATAGACGTTCAGTATCCGAAGAGATTTCTGTAGTTCTTGTTGTTGTTGTTCTTTTTCTGCATATTCAATGCGGCCAATCAATGGAAAAAGAGAGTTACTGTACTCATAAGCTCGTGCTGTCTTTTGACTTTCACTTCCTCTAATTACATTCGCAAATACAGTCCTGGCGTTAGAAAAACGTCGGTGAATTTGGGCGTAATCTGTGTTTAGTTTTTCTTGTTCATTGGTGAACTCTTGGCGTAATCGGAGAATAGAAGACGAGTCCGGATACAGCTTGGTCAAATCAAGCGTCAATCGGTCTAAAATATCGATCTGATACACTTTGATTGGATCGGCAACCCAACCTTTCATTAGTGTGTCTAATTGGTTTACTACATTAGGTCTAACATCTTGAGAAATCGGAGCATATTCATATCTTAATGAATGTGCTATTTCATTAAGTTGTGAGATATCAGACGTGATGATCTTTTTAGTCAGATCTTTTAATTGGTACTGCTTATAAAAGAAGTGAGAGGACAACGCCAAAGCAAGAAATCCGGCTAACAGGTAGACGACTAAATAATTAGAGGGCGTTTTATCGTCGACTTTCGATGTTGTTGCAGATTGCTTATTTGACACATCAATTTTAATGGTTGATGGTTGAGCCACTGGTGTTGGTTGTTTATTTTCTTCTGGAGCTCGGTGCTTTCGTTGATTCTCTGCTTCGCGCAGCTTTGCCTCGGTCTCTTTATGTTCATCAACCCATTGCTTTAAGATTCGACGTACCCCACCTAATGAAGGTGCTTTTATCCCGTAATGTAGTCTTAGTTCTTCTTCTATTCTCATACATAAGCGATGGCAAGTTTCGATCAGCAGTACGTCGTCGGGGTTTGTTTTAATCGACTTTATTCGTTTTTCTGTGTGTTCAACCATCCAGTCTATCGCCCCAATCCTTGCGTTTGATTTTGTAACTTCTGGGTATGCGCTAAACCAATAAACGACACATAAGTCCAGAATAGAACTGAGTCCTTCAGCTAAACCTTTTAAGCCATCATTATGTGTTGCTGCGACAGTAAAGTAGCAACTACAACGGAAATCTTTGCTGTTTTTCGAAAGTATCGTTTTTGAAAGAGACTGAACCTTTTTCCAAGATACTCTCCCTGTCACCTTATTAAGGTTATTAATTTGACGTTTTATCTCTGTAAAATCATCTAATGCGTTTGGGTTAGTTCCGCTAGGCTTTTCTTCGTCAATAGGCCGTCTTGTGAAATCTGAGGAGAACATAATCTTGATATCCAACTGTATATATAACGAAATCGAAATTTAGCGATAACTAATAAATTTAGCCTCGCTTGTTTTTATATTTATATTTTTTCAAGGATTCTATAGTCAAACAGAATAATTTGAATGTTAAAAGATTTGAAAAGTTCTGAATTTCAGCACTATGTGACGTTATTCACAAAAAGATCAAAAAATGTAACAATTTACGACTGGGCTTTATAAAATTTCAGTGATGAAAGTCACGTTTATGGTCTTTGTTGGGAAAAATAATATGAACCTAACTATTTCTGTGTGTGGTGTTTTATTGTTCAATAATTACTCTTATCAATGATTGCATAAATATTAACTAACACTAAATTAGAAAATGCTGGAAATGATTATGCTACAGCTTAAAGATAAAAAAGTGGCATGTTAGGTTTTTTGAATTTTGTAAATGCTAATTTTTTTGTATTGAACAACCTTCTTTCTTTGGATGGTTGTTGGTCGTTTGATTTCTCAATTATTGATAGTTTTGATTTTATAAATGAATTTATTTGTAATTATTCGTAATGCATTTTCTTGTAGATATATCGTTTTTATTGCCAGTTATAATGTCGTAAATGGTGGGTGTGACCTTCTCCTTATTGTAAAAGACATAATACTTGCTATCTTGCGCATCTAGTTAATATATGGATGAACTCAGAGGGAAGCATGCGAAACCTAAGTCAAATCGGTCTAATATCCACAATGTGTCTTTTTTCGTCCATCGCAATCGCGAAGGGTGAAAGATATGGTGGCTCAATAAATATGCTGAGCATAGACACTATAGAATATGAAGAAGGACCGAGCGGCCAAGTAGATGCTCTGCGTTACGGGTTCGTCCATACACGTCCAATCGATGAAAGTAACAACCGATGGCGTTGGTGGTTAGGTTTTAATTATTTGACTGAAGACGACATCGAAGCTCCAAAGAATGGCGTGTATAACGAGGTAACCAATTACGAACTTCGTATTGTGCCTCAGTATGCTTTAGGTAGCTGGTCGGTGTTCACACCTTATATAGGTGCAGGCTTGTCTTTAGGTTACTCGCAATACTCAAACCGTTGGAAAGTTGACGACCAAGGCTTTCGTTACGGCGAACAACTTGAAGATATCGATCAATTTGAAGCTGGCGCTGTTGTGACTTTTGGTAGTGTGATCAAATTAGGAAGTAACCCAGACGCTCATTTACAAATAATACCGCAAGCTTCATACATCTTACCTTTTTATAACGAGGGTCTAGGTGGTGTCGAGTTTAGTGTTTCTCTTCTGTTTTAAAGGCTATTCATGCGTATAAATCAATTGGTTTTGGTGATCTCGAAGTGCCCTGAAGAATATGTTGGAGCTAAAAGTATCGAGATGCCTGAAGAAGGTGGGTCTTTAGGGCGAGAAGCAGGTTGTACAGTGACCTTAACGGATCACAACCGATTCATATCTGGTACGCACTGTCTATTGAGTATATATGGAGAGACTTATTACATTAGTGATGTGAGTACAAATGGCACATTGGTTAATGGTAATAAGATCCTAAAGAATCAACCAGTTTCGTTGTGCGATGGTGACAGAGTTTCTCTCGGTCAATATGAAGTGAGTATTTCGCTAGAACTAATAACAACATCGTACGATATTGCGTCTGAAATCGCACCAGAAAGAGACTCAACAGACCCTTTAATGAACTTAGAAGAGTCAGTTGTTGAAGAGGAAGTAGAGCCTGGAACACTTGAAGACCTTTTCATGGAAACAAAACCTGATGGCGTAGATAGTCACGATCCTGTCGAACACTTAAAGTTTTCAATGCAAAGGGACGACGATTACCTAGTAAGGGACGAGGGCAGTGATGAAGGCGTTGTCAACGCATCAATAGAATCTCAGAGGCAAGTAGTTGATGATAGCTTGAGTATTCATTCTGAGTTTGACCTTCCTAATTTAATTCCTGAAGATTGGATGGGATTAGATGAAGAAATGCCGGCCGCTGTCAACCATCATAGTCTCGCTATTGAAGAAGAAAGCCCAAGTATTGTAAAACCTACTCGTAATGTAGGCTTAGGTCGTGATGAAGGTTTTCAAGGAAAATCTGAAGAACGAGTTGAGCGCTCTATTGCTGCTAAGCATGATATTTCAGCTCCTGAGTCGCAGCCCGTGAATGCTTCTAGTAATGCCAATATACAAAACCATAAATGGGAAGAGGTGACCCAAGAGTTTGTCCCACATATTGAGCCTCAAGAGTCACCGATGGAAAACGAAGGTAAAACTCAGAACAGTATTGCGTTGAGTAAGGCTTCATCTGAAAACGTAACACATGCGTTTTTCGAAGGGCTAGGGGCAGATATAGAAACAGATTCTAATCATGATGCGTTATTTTTCAAACAAATGGGCGCTTGTTTGCGATTGTGTATCGATAATCTGTACAAAAACTTGCAGGGCGTTGAAGAGCTTACGGATGAAAATTCGTTTACTCAAAATGATCTCAGTTTGACTACGTTAATGCTAACTCTAAACAGTCAAAACTTGTTAGCTCCTAACGAACTCATTGAGCAGATATTGGATGAACTTGATGAACATGAAGCGATATATTCCAAAGTTGTCAATGATCTTGTGTTCGACCAATTAAAAGTAAACGACCCGAAAAAATTCGAAGTTGGTCTAAGCCAAGAAACTCGTTTTTTAAGCAAGTCGAAGTTATGGCAAAAGTACGCTGAACATTATGAACAGAATACTCGAGCACTCAATGAATCTACGTTCAAAGCGTTGGTCAAGGATCGTTACAATAAGGTTGCAAAAGCCGATCATGCGTAAACTAATTATCGTTATCACGTTGTTTGTTTTGTCAGGTTGTTCTATGTGGGAGCAGTTCAAAGAGTCCTCAGGGATTACTCCAGACACTTCTTCTATTGAACTTGTTATCGAAGCTTCAGAACACCTCAATGTCCGTGACCAAGGTCAATCGTCCCCAGTTATTCTGAGAGTTCACGAACTAACGTCTCCAGTTATGTTCCGTAGTTTGGACTTCTTCGCTTTGTTCGAAAATGATAAGGCCTCCTTGGGGGATGAATACATTAAACGGTACGAATATCAGCTGCAACCAGGAGACAAGTTGCACGAGATTCTAGAGTTAGACCCAACAACTAGAGCATTGGGTTTTTCTGTCGCATTCCGCGATATCAATGGCTCATCTTGGCGGAAGGTCGAAGTGATCGAAGAAAAAAGTGAGTACTTCCTCAGACTAAAACTTGAGGGTAGCGAATTATCTTCGAACAATACTCGTGGTATTGAACAGACGTATTTTTAAGGAACTGACGAATGTCTTTATATAACCCAGTTGTTTGGCAAGATGGTATGTTCATGAAGCCTCAACATTTCCAACAACTAGACCGGTCTCAAAGTAAGTTATCTAACATGCTTAGCTCTAATAGTTCTCCATTACATTGGGGAGTGAAAAAAATTGAGATTAATACTGAGCTATTGGCATTAGGAAAAATCGGAATCACACGAGCAGAAGGTATATTACAAGACCGCACGCCATTTGATTTACCGCTTCTTGCTGAGCTTCCAGAAGTAAGAGATGTTGACCCATCTATTGCGGATAAAGTGGTGTACTTATGTTGCCCACTACCATCAGAGCGTTCGGAACTCTTTGGAGGTAATGGTGACGGTGCTCGTTATAACATGGAGACCCAAGAAGCCGTCGATGCATGTTATGAATCAGAAGATATGGCAAGTATTGTGGTGGGTAAACTTAACTTCTTCTTAATGTACGACCACGAAGATAAGAGTGCTTATACCTCGATACCCATTTTGAAAATTTCCGAAGTGAAGCCCGACGGAAGCATCATTTTGGATGAGAAGTATATCCCTACGTGTATTGATATTCATGCTTCTACCGTTTTAAGCAAGTTCGCGACTGAATTCGCGTCAATGCTCAAACATAGAGCAGAATCTATAGTTCAGCGTTTGGGTGTGGTTGACCAACAGGGCGTATCATCTGTTGCTGACTTTATGTTGTTACAAGCCTTAAATCGCTACGAACCGTTGTTCTGGCATTTTGCAAGTGTAGAGGGTGTTCATCCAGAGTCGTTTTATCGAATCCTATTACAAGCTGAAGGTGAATTATCTACATTGTGTTCTGCATCTCGCAGACCGCAAGAGTTCACCAAATATAACCACAGCCAACTTACTGATTGTTTATCTCGTACACTTGATAGCGCGAAAATGACACTAAGTGTGATGTCAGAGCAACGCGCAATACCTCTAACATTGAGAGAGCAAAGCTACGGAATTCGAACTGCAGCAATTCCAGACAGTAAAATTGTCGAATCTACGACGTTTATTCTTGCTGTTAAAGCAGACGTACCGCTTGATATTTTGCATACACAGTTTGTGAGTCAAACTAAGATTGGTTCGATCGACAATATTCGCGATCTAATCAACTTACAATTGCCGGGCATTGAAATGAAACCAATGCCAGTGGTACCTAGAGCGTTGCCTTACCATGCTGGTTATACCTATTTTGAGCTCGATAAAGCGAGTGACGAATGGAATGCATTGAATAACACCGCTGCCATCGCTGTCCATATTGCAGGTGACTTCGCGAACTTATCACTACAGCTTTGGGCTGTACGCCTATGAGTTACGCCGAAAACGATGTCACCGTAGTACTATTTCAACCAGAGCCTGGCAAGCCAATGGAGGTTATGCCTGCACCTGATTTATCTAGAAATATTGCGGTAAGAGACCTAAATGTTGAGAGTATGGGTGTTAACCCTTTGGTCGATCAGTTTACTTGGTTAATCGCCAGTCTCTCATGCATGTCTTCGATTCCTTGGTTGGACGACCCTGGCCCTTTTAGAGAACAAGTTGCACGAGAAATTCGGAAAGGTGAACGAAAGCTCAATGAAATGGAGTTGGATCGAGCATCAATATTGGTCATACGCTATTGCTTATGTGCTGCGATAGACGAATCTGTATGTCGACAAGAGTGGGGGGCGAACAGTCATTGGAGTACGAATAGTTTGTTGTCTGAGTTTCACAATGAAACATCGGGTGGCGACAAGTTCTTCACCATCTTAGAGCGCTTAAAAGCTGACCCTAGAAAATATAGACACGTAATAGAATTCCTCTATTTATTGCTGCAGCTAGGGTTCCAAGGCAAGTATGGTCGAGAAGAGCGTGGCAACGAAAAGCTTTCAGAGATAGGAAATACTATCTATCGCTTAGTTAGAGACGAGCGTTTAGCTGAACAGGAAAAAGTAACGTTAGTTAACTTAAAGGCGAAGTACTTAAAAAAACCGCTCAAACGGGTTATTTCCCCTAAGTTAATTCTTGGTGTCAGTACTGTCATCTTTGGCGTTATGTATGCCGCGACTTACTTGGTTATTGACCTAAAATTTCAGCAGCTTCTGGATGTGTATCAGTAGCATTAGATTTACTTGTGAGATCTTCTGTCCGTTTTTAAAAATAGAATCGAAGTAACAGTCTCATCCTTCATTTTCACTAAGTACTTAGAGAGATTGCAGCAAGCAATCTCTTTTATCATACATCTATTGGAATTTAATTGGATTTACTATGGGCGTAACAGTTTGTGCTAATGGACTCAGTGTAGTTCATAAAGGCTCAGGAGGAGAAGCGAACGCAACACTTCCTGATGTTTGTTTAACAACAGTCGGCAAACCTGTTGTTCCTATCCCTTATGGTAACAATGCAAAATCCGCCGATTTAGCGGGAGGCACTACGACCGTCTCTATGGATGGCGGTAACAGCATTGCTATTAAAGGCAGTAAATTCAGTGCCAGTACTGGCGATGCCGGTGGTGATAAAAAGGGCGTAGCCTCAGGCACTATTGAAGCTGAGGCCGAATTCATATCAGCTTCTCCTACCGTAAAGTTCGAAGGCATCGGTGTATGCCGCCTTTCTGACCAAATGACCATGAATAAAGCCAACACCATGTGTTTAGGCGGCGCTCAAAACCCTTCGGTTTCTGTAACTGAAGATCAAGAAGGGACGTATACGGTTGATCTGTTTCTTTCTTATTCTGATGGGGAGCCTGTCCAAGGGGCTACATATAAACTGATTGATCAAACCGGCGCTTCCTTTGAAGGTACATTAGATAATGCAGGCAAAGCTTCGGTGAGTGGTGTTGCACCTGGTGAATTTAACATTGACTATGGTGAAGATAGTCGCGAATTCATGCCAAACATCCCAACCAAAACCAACCCTAATTTCAACCCAAATGCGAATGCTCAATTAATTATTGAAGAAGCAAAGCGAGGCGAGGTTGGTTTCTGGGAAAACTCTTGGAAGAGAATGTCTGGCGCTGCCAGCTGGATCTGGGGAGTAATTTTAGGTGACTTTAATGATGACGCATCGGTAGAGCAAATCATTGCCAACACAGCGCTAACAATGATTCCCGTCGTGGACCAAGCAGCAGACGTACGAGACCTTTCAGCAAATATCATGACACTATTAAGTGAAGAAGAGCGAGATAAGCCAGAAAATTGGTTGGCACTCTCTTTGACTTTGATTGGCTGTGTCCCAACGTTTGGCAGTGCAGTTAAAGGTACATGTAAAGTCGCTTTGAAAGGTGGTAAGGGTACATCGAAAGACACTTTACTCGCGGTACTTCGTGGTATGGGTAAAGGTGACCCAGAAAAGTTCTTACGTACATTAGATTGGGTTGATTACGCCAAGCAGGCGAGCAATATTGTATCGGATGTTCTAAAACCTTGTATCGAAGTGGCGAGTGAACTTGCTTCTTACGCCAATCGCATGGGAGCTGATGAACTAGCAGAATACTTCTTAAAGTTAGCCGATGAAGTGAAAATCATCGATAAAATGGTGCCGGATAAACTAAAAGAAGCGATGGGTGAGTTTGACCAGTTATTCGCTCGAATTTTGGGTAAAAGTGAGAGAGCATACCCCGCAAAAGTGAAACATGACACTGGTAAATCTGCTCAGTCAGGGAGGAGTAACGATAACACCAATGAGAAAAAGGATAAAAAAGAGTTTGTTTGTCCTGTTTGCAAGAAGAAACCAGAGAAATGTGACGCTTATTGAGGAGGAGCAGCTGTGTCTAAAAAGCCGTCAGATAGCAAAATATCAGAACATAAATTGATAATAGGAAGCGGTTCCAAGCTAGCTAAAGCTATAGCAAAAAATAAATGGTCGAGTGATCTAAAAAACCATCCTTGGTATGACTCTAAGTACAATACTGAAAAAGGTGGCTTGCAAGCGCACCATATTGTTACCACTGAATCATTGGATGGTCATTTGTGGAAATTATGGAGAGAGGCTTATGAGTATGACATTAACAGGGCAAATAATGGTGTGATACTGCCAAGTAGCACTATTATTGCTTGCCAAGTAGAAACACATGTTCATCGCTCCAATCACAATCGAGGTCTTGATTACGACACCGTTTTAGATAAGTACTGGGGAGGCAAGGCTAAGCCCGAAGAAATCCCAGATGAAGAGTGCGAGAAGCTATATAGTGAATTACGCACCTACTTGAAAGGAGTAAACAAACAAATAAGCGAGATTAAAAAAAGAGCCGAGAAAAAATATTACTGTAAAAGCTCCAAGAAAAAAGAGTTTACCGAGGATCTCGATGACGCAGCGGAAGATATAGTGGACAAACTAAATAGCTTTCATTGGACTCTGTCCAGATTTGGTAAAGATTATGCTCCGAGCTCAAAAATTGGATGTGGAGGTGGTCACATTGAAAGCGAGAAAAAAAGTAGAGAAGAATGTCCTCATAGGCTTAATATTACTGGAACTGGGCACGCAATTCGGAATAAACTAGGTAAGGTAATGGAACCTAGAAAGTTAGAGGCAGGCTCATGAGTGATTATTTTTTCGTAAAAGAAAACCAAATTACACCAATTTATGCAGTTCCTGATGAATATGAAGAAGCGGCATACAGCACAATATTTACTTTTCCATGTAGCCCTGTGCCTGTTTTAGCAAAATATAAGCCAGACGAAAAGTATATAATACCAGATGTCATAATGGAGCCTGATTTTTCCATATCTAGAAATATATATGATAGATTGAATATTGCAAACTTGTATGGTTCTAACTGGATAAATATCAAATTAATTGATAAAGGTGAACATGATTTCATGATGTTGCAGTTAGCAAATGAACAAGATGTCATCTGTCATGAACAGAGTAATTTCAAAAGGTTCAAACGCGGAAATATCTCAGGTATGAAAAAAATCGTCATTGATCCTCAGAAAATTTTATCAATTCCTCTTCAAAAAAGACTAGTATTTAGAGACTCGGCTTGGGGATTTCACACATTCTTTCACGCAAGTATAGTAAAAGAAATTGAATCAACAACTCCAAATGGTGTTGAATTTATACCAATAGAACACTTTAATGAAGCGTGGGCCGGTTGATATGTATATCAAGTTTAATAAAGATAATATTAGTAAATTATTACCTGAAAAAAGACCAGGTATGATTTTTTCGAACCCTGATTTATTTGTTATTTTCAATGATAATATCCGGTTTGTAATTTGGGAAGAAATTTTAGGCAAGTTAAATAAAATTTGGTTAGAAGGAAAAGATACGTGGGATAGTAATTTTGATTTTGGTAGTCACCCTGATGATTATGACAGACAGTTTGATGATTATAAAACAATTGAATTATTGCAATTTCCTACAATCACGAACTTAGACACCGAAGAAAAACATGCTTTTGCTTTTAACGAAAATAATGAGTTGTATATTAGTGAAGACTTCGTTAAAGACTTAAAGTCAGCAGGTTGTGTTGATGTTTGGTACGATACAACAGCGCCATACGGTCGCTATTAAATTGTTACCATGAAAGATAACAAAGCGCCAAAAGGCGCTTTGTTAGTAAATGTCGACAGATATTTTGTCCCTATGTTCGATGTCAATTTCTCAAAAATCAAAGCCTGAGAATAAGTTAATAAAAAGGATAGTTGATGAAGTTTGCAATAATTTCAGAAAACTTCAACCGAAGCACAACACAATTTCAATGTGTAGATAACAGAGAACCACTATATAGCAAATCCGAATATGAACCTACGAGCTCGAAATCACCAATAGTGTGGGAAGCACTGGACAGTTCGACTGAACAAGTTGGAAATATAGCCGATAATGGTGATCTTTGTGTTACCAAGGAGTTTGCTGAGATCGTGATGAGCTTTGACCCTTATGGTATAGAGTGCTACCCAGCTACACTAAAATTAAGTGATGGCTCGTTGACTGATAGATATATACTTGCTCTTAACAATGTTATTGATGTTATTGACGATTTTAAGTCTCGAACTAGAAAATCTCCTAAGAGAAACAAAATCCTTGTTATGGAGTTGTATTTGTCCGAAGTTAAACTGGCACAAATACCTTTCCAAAAACGTATTTTATTAAGGGTGCAAGGCGCTGATACTGCAACAGTATTTTGTGAGGAAATTTACGATCTAGTAGCTCAAGATGACCGTTATTCTGATTTGAGGATGTTTAAGCTAGATTGCAATCAAGAAGTACCGAAATATTGAGGCGATAATGAAAAATCAATATAGTGTTTTATCAAAGCAAAACTTAACAGAATTTCCATTCCAACAAACTCCAAAGTCAATTGTACCTGTGGAACCAGACTTGTTACTGGAAATGACCTTCTCACCAAAGCTTTTTATTATTGGCGATATCGCTTCAAAAGTAGAACAATTGGTCGTACACGGAGTTGACTGGTTTGATGCTCGCGTCGACTGTTCTCCAAGCCAACCGTCGGAGGATCAAATTAAGGTGTATGAAGACTATCGGATGCCTTACATTCACCAAACTTACAAATTGACGAATCAAGAAAAACAGTTTGGTAAGCTTAATTGGATAGATGCTGAAAACACCGAGTTTGACTTTTCTAAGTTAGATAATATTCCACTAAAAGATAGGCTTATATTCAAACTAGAAGAAGATTATGGCTTGGTTTTTATTCATCAAAGCGTGATTGATTTACTTAATCAACATGTTAAAGATGTTTGGGTTAGAGATGTTTGAATAAAGTGCCGTAAGGCACTTTTTTCAATCAGCGCAAGATTTTAGCTGTAGAGCTGCGAACGCACACTTCTTGATGTTTATTTAACAACAGGCGGCAAAACTGTTGTTCCTATCTCTTGTGATAGCAGTCAGTACCAGTGAACACTCTAACACTTATTCTCGACGCTTAAGAATAACCCCCATTTTCTCACCGAATGCGAGGGTTAGGTACATGAAAATTTCATCATCATCGACGGCCCATGATTTGCCTGAGACTAGGCTACCTGTTTGTGGTAACTGGCGCTTCAAGTAGGCTTCAAGTGCTTCTTTGTTGGTGTAATTTAATTCGGTTAAAGAGAAGGTGATCTTTGAGTCGACTCGCCCTTGAACTTGTATGTTACTGGTGACGCTGGTTTGAAAAGGCGCAGCAGTGCTAGATTTTGGTTCGAACGTGGTAATTAACCGCGCACTCTCAGATTCGGGGCCATCAATGATGAGTTGAGTGCTGATGTTTAGTGAGCGCTCGCCATAGTCAACAGTCGTGTGACCGCTCCAAAACCCAGTAAATGGCTTCGTTGGTGTGTAGTTCAGCTGGAATAGCAGATAGCCAAGCACGACACATATCGCCCAGATGGAGAGCACTTTATAGTGCTTCGATTTTAATTGCATAACGTAACTTGCTCTTGATGAGCACAATGAACGGTTTCTTCATCGTCTTTTAAATAGATCGCCACAACTTGTTGATTGTTGTCGATGACCACTGTTGGTGTTTGGGATAACGTGTCTATGTGTTGGGCTTCTGCTTCGAACACTGAAACTTGTTCTAGATAACGTGCCGATGGAGCGAACCAAGAACCCAGTCCATAACCTATGATTACCGCCAATAAACAGCCTATCACGGTAGCAGCGCCAAAACGTTGTAGGCGGCTTTCATCTTTCGCTTGAATAAAATGGGTGTTTACACGGTTCAGTTCTTCAACTTTGACATCAACAGGGTCGAAGTCTCCATGCTCTACAGCTAAGTATTTTGCAGGTATTTCTGGTGAAGAATGAGGGTGTTTTTCGACTAATTTAGGTGCTATGGCTAACAAGTAGCCTTGCTTTGGAATCGTTCTAATCAGCGAGCGCTGGTCGTCTCCCATAGCCTTTCTTAAACGTTTGACCAGTTGGTTGATCGTCGCATCCGTCGCATAGGTGTTCTCATACAGCTCTTGAACGATGTTCTCACGAGATAGAACGTCAGGAACCTGCTTGATCAATGCATTCAGCAAAGCCGATTCTTTTGCTCTTAGACGAGTAAGGTTATCGTCCTTAGACAATACCCCTGATGTTGATGAATATAAGTATTCACCGATCAGGTAAACAGGTGGTTCTAAAGTGAGTTTGGCCATAGGTAAATAACTGAATAGAAACTGAATTTATTATCGCATTTTAGTTACGTTATCGCCACTAAGCCGAAATGTATCGCTGTAGTCCTTTTTCTTGAAGTATTAGCCCACTAGTTGTGTTCACACAACAATAAGCAAGCAATAGAAAGCCGCTAGCGATAGAAGCTAACGGCTTGTTGGGTATCTGTGATGTCGCTTTGGCTATAAAGGGGGAAGTAGCTAAACTAGGTTAGAAAGCGTAGTTCAGTGACGCTGACAGTAGCCATTCACGGTGCGTGAAGAAATCGATATTAGATTCATTCTTTCTTGTGCCAGTAAAGGTCGCGACGCTCCAGTTTTCCCAACTGCCGAGGTCTTTGTATTCGTAGGCGATAAACAACTTGTAGCTGTTATCTGCTCGGCTGCGGTCAAATACTGGGTTGTCTGCACGGTAATCGCTGTGCGCATAATTGCCCGTTACAGCTAAAGCATAAGTAGAAGAAACAAAAAAGTATGAGGCTTCAACGGCATATCGATTATATTGGTTTGCTTTACCTTCAGCATCATGAAAGTTGTAGCTTACCCCGTAGTTGATGCCAGATTGAGGGCTTAACATCGAGAGATATTGGGCTTTGATGAAATAAGCTTTGCTATCACGTTCTAGAAGCTCGTCAGGAACATGATCTTCTTCGACATCCGCGAAGGCATAGGCCATATCCAAAGAAATGTTGGTTTGTGCAAGGTTACTCAGTTTCATTCGTATCGCACCTCCATCAACATCGGTCTTTTGTCTGGTTTCGTCCATGTCGTAAGGGTTGGTCCAAACTTCCCCAGGGATAACGGTTGGTAGATAGGCCAGATCAAAGGTGGTACCGGAATCCAGTTGTTTGTGGTAACCGAACTCGAATGCCAACGTACCGACGGATAAGTCATCACGAGAGGTACCCATGTATAAGCGGTGAGCTCGATCTTTGCCAAAATCAAAGTTAACGATACCAAGGGGAAACAACAGGGTTTTATCGCCATTATCACCGCGGTTGGAATCTTCGCCTAGATTTGGGTTGCTCTCTGTGTAGAGGTTTGAATCAGAATGAGTATAGAGGGTAGCAAAAAGAATCTCGCCACTGAATTGGTCCCACTCTACAGCGTACGCGTTGTTTACTGTCGCTACAGAAATCAGGGATATTAAAGACAATTTTATCGCGTTCATAACAATCTCAATAGTAGTCTTACTTTAATCGTCCTTGTTGGTGCTCGAGAGCATGCGGTCCTTGAAATCGATTCTTTGTACATGTCACACGGTGTTCTCGAAATTTCACGTCGATATTCGTCGCATGACGAAACTCAAGGGTATTGGTGTGAATTCATGTGTCGGGTGTGCATTATTCATAGATGGCGAAGGTAAAGCTAACAACAAAAAGTGACCTTGTAATTCATCATTAAGTATATGAATTAATGAGGTTATTATTTTTTGTCACTTTTGTTTAGTGGTAGAACAGGTGCATAGTTTGAGGTGATTTAGCTATTTTTAGATGCTTGAAAAAGAGAAAAAGTGCAGGCAGAGAAACTCCAACAAATGCTGAGCGTCGTACGGTGACTAGTGAAGAGGCTATTTAGGTACAGTGAGGTTATCGCTGAAAGAATCTAATATTCTACCAATCTACATATATGTATATTGTTAGCTTGTGATATAAGTTTAATATACTTTGGTTTTACTAATTGGTAATTATTCTGAAGAGTTCTAACAAATACGGTTAGACAAATGACCCAAGAGAGAGCAAGTATGGTTTCGTACCTTAATGGTTTAAGGACAATAGCAGTTAAATATTCTTTGTTATTTTAATTTATGCTGATTTATACAGCATTTGGTGCTTTTGTCAGTTTTCGTTTTTGTAACAACACCGCATCAATTATGGCGTGGTGGATTGTCATTACCAATGGTGAGATCTTCATAAACTTGTATAATTACATATATTTTATTAATGAGTTTTTGAGTGCAGCTTTAATAGTATTGTTTCATGTCAAATCCTTAGAACCTTATTCGTAGTCCTTAGCGGAAAAGGTTGTGAGAATTTTCCTACTTATTCATATTAAGTTTTAAATAACAGTAACTTATTTTCACATGCGGGTTGTTGCCTAATTTGACAAATTAGATGTCAAGTTTAGGATGTCCGACCTGTTTTGTAGGAAAGTTACATGTTGAACTATAGAAATACAATCGCTTTTATTGCCATTACTTTGGTCTGTTTTGTCATTCCAGAGACCACTGTCGCATCTGAAGAAAGGGACGACAAAATTGTTGTGGGTGTGCTGTCAGATAACAGTCGTGATGAGCATGGTAACTTTGAGGCTATTTATGGTATCAGCTTAGATTACCTATCAAATATAAGTCACTTCTTAAATTTAAAATTAGAAATTAAGCACTACCAAAATATTCCTGAGCTGCTTGGCGATGTCGAAGCAAATAAAATTGATGGCGCATTAGGGTTTAGCAAAACAGCAGAACGAGAAAAGAAGTTTGCATTTTCGGCACCCATTTTTTCTACCACTTTGGCTGTTTGGTACCGAGATGCGTATCTGAAAAACAGTAACCAACAGCAACTCACTTGGGCGTGTGTCAACAAAAGCGTGTATTGCCAACTTATTGAGAAGCGTGGTGTACAGCAAATCTATCAAGCTACGTCACGAGATGATGCATTCGAAGCAGTCCTGCAGGGGAAGGCTGATGCGCTTGTGACTACCTACGTTTCAATTAACGAATATCTTGATCATAAAGACGTGATGAGAGGTGCTGTTGATGTTCCTTCATGGTTACCTGAAGAGAAAATTCGTTTCATTTCCAGTAAAGATAACTCAGAGCTAATAGAAGACATCGACTCTATTCTGTTGTGGGAAGTCGAAGGGCGTGGCATTCGCTCGGTCGCCTCAAAGAACCCTTACCACGTTAGCGACAAGCTTATCTCGCAATTTAAAGCTCACCAGAACGGCAAAGATGTCATCACATACAGTTCAAATGGTGAGGCGTATCCGTTTCTTTTCGAGAATGAAAAGAGACAGCTCGATGGCATGCTGGTGGAGTATCTGGCGTTAATTTCTGCAAGAACAGGGCTTGGGTTTAATTATGTCGTCCCTGAGTTGAACCTAGAATCCAGTTACACCTCTTACAACGCAGATATTGTACCTGTGTTATATCGTGATAGGACGAAAACTAAGGCTGCCCAGTGGCTAATCACTAAGCCATTTATGAACGCAAGCTTTACCAAAGTAACCCATAACGAAGCCAGCACTCTGCCTAAAACAGAAAAGAAAGGCATTCTTCTGAGTGTCAGCAAGCAAGGCATCATTAATGTTGGTGAACGCGAAGACAGAAACATCACACGCTATCGTGATATGAAAGAGATTCTGGATGACTTAAGAAGTGGTGAGATCTCGGCGGCGTATGTGCCGAACGACATTACGTACTCGATGATTCTGAATGATTCGTCTGAGGGACTGACTTTTGATAAAGACGAGGGCATCACGTATTCAATCGCATTCGCAGTTTCCAAGAAAAATGTCGAGTTAAAGAATGTATTGAACAGCATCATTGATACGGTGAGTGTCGAAGAAATTGAAAAGCTTCGCCGTAACTATCGTAAATTCGATCTGGTCTACGGTTACGACAGCAGTAACGTGAATAAATTTGCGGCTTTGGTATCGGTCGTTTTTGTGACTCTGTCATACCTTGGTTACCTGCTTTTGGTGAATCTGCGCTACAAAGTCAAACTGGCGGAGCTAAATGCAGGTAATGAAGAGAAAGAGAAAATCTGGCTCTCTGAAATCATTCAAGAGATAAACAATATCGTTTTTATTCATAATGATAAGAACGAGATATTACTGAGTAACTGTCCTAAGTTTCAATCGAATGAATGTCAGGTTTGTACCATGAAGTCGCAAGCGAGCGGGGCTTCATTGGTCGGAAATCAGATTGAGATCAAAACGATTCTTGATGGTGATAATCTCAACGATACTCACTTGGCCGAAGACTGCCGTCTAGATATCTCTCATGTTCACAGAGAGAGTAAAACGATTTCATCATCGAACAGCGATAAGCGCTTTATCCTGACGTCTCTGCTTGATGTATCTGCGCAAAAGAACCGTGAAAACGCGTTAATCAAAGCCGAGAAAGAGGCGAAACTTGCAGTTGAAGCAAGAGAGAACCTACTCACTACCATGAGCCATGAACTTCGCACGCCTTTATCTGCTGTGCATGGGTTGCTCGACATCATTAAAATCAATGCAGTTAACGATAAAGACAGTCATTTAGTCGACCAAGCTATTCGTTCTCTCGATCACCTAAATAAGCTGGTGGATGGTGTACTTGATCTGTCGAAGATCGAATCAGGGGTACTGTCTGTTAAAGCTGAAAAGGTCGAACTATTACCGCTTCTTTGCGATGTATTCAGAACCTTTGAACCGATTTCTAAAAGCAAGAACCTTCATTACCGTGTTGAGATTCATCCCTTTGCTGATCGATGGATCATGGTTGATGGCATTCGTGTGTCTCAAATACTCACGAACCTGCTGTCGAATGCCGTGAAGTTCACCTCAGAAGGAGAGATCAGTGTTGTGGTTGCAGCTGTCGATAATCAGCTAGTTGTCGAGATAACCGATACCGGTATTGGTATGACTCCAACACAACAACAGCAAGTGCTGAAACCCTTCGTACAAGCAGATGACAGCATAACAAGACATTACGGTGGAACAGGGCTAGGGCTCAGCATTGTTGACCAGCTCCTGCAATGCATGGGTGGCGAACTGCACATAGAGTCTGAGTTGAATCACGGTACAACAATCAATGTCTCTATCCCGTTTGTAAGATGTGACGATGATGAGGTCTATTCCATTAGAAGCCTAACGTATTCGCGAGATCTCCCTGACAACTTAAAGGGTTGGTGTCATGAATGGAAGCTAACAGAATCTGAGAATACACCTGATCTTTATATCACGCAGAGTTCGCAATCTAATCTTGTCAGCATGATGGTTCGCCGAAACTTGAATGACCAAACAACGATTTCACAAGAACAGTTGAAGTACCCAGACAGCTTGCTGAATTTGATCGTAAAACCAGATGAGAACACCGTTAATTTACTGACTCCAGACGCTGTGAGCGATTGGCAATACGGCGATGTTCTTATCGCAGAAGATAATCCAATTAACCAGAGTGTGATGACATTGCAAATGAACGAACTCGGCATCAAACCTGTGTTTGTGGATACCGGACTTCAGGCATGGGATTACATTAATCACAACTCGATTAAGGTACTGCTTACTGATTTCCACATGCCCGAAATGGATGGTTATGAGTTGGTAAGCAAGATCAAAAGCAGTGAACAATTTAAAGATATTGTCGTGATTGGTATCACAGCGGAAGACTCGCGAGTAGCGCGTGAGAAAACCAAAGACATAGCGATCGATGACATTCTTTATAAGCCATACAGTGTGTCGAAATTATTGGATATTTTGGAGAAGCACGCAACGCCAGCTAGCCGCGCTCCCAGTTGGTTAGAACGATTCGAGAAAAATGACGCGATTGCGGTTGCTAACGTGTTTATCGACACCATGGCTGAGGATGTCGCGAATTTCGATTTCCATTCGCCAACCATAAACCGAACCGTACACCGAATTAAAGGGGCGTTAAACGCAATCGGAGCGAGTGAAATCTCTGCGCTATGCCAAGACGTTGAGTGTTGTGAACCAAAAGTGAATAAAGAAAAGTTAGAGAAACTGGTCGGGGCCATTGAGTCAGAAATTGAATTTACAAAAGCGTGGTTAAAAGCCAATGAACACTAATCTTAATATTATGATTGTCGACGATCACCCGATTCATCTGATCTTGTTAAAACAGCTGCTGACCAAGCTAAGCTGTAAAGTTACCGTTTTCGATAACGCGTTAGAGGCATGTGAAAGCGTTATTGCTACACATTACGACATCATCTTTTGTGATATTCAAATGCCAGTATATGACGGAATCGACATGATGTTTATGTTGGACGAAGCGAATTACCAAGGCAATGTTGTCTTGATTAGCTCCGTTGAACTGACGGTGATTTCGGCTATTCGTGCTATGTGTGAAGGCTTTCCATTCGATGTGTTAGACATCATTGAAAAACCTTATACCCAAAAGTCGATTGAAGATGTGTTAGCGATGAGGCTCAAGTCTGCCAACAAAGCTTGTCCAGCGAGAAAGAAGATCGAGGTCACTGACGAAGAGTTTCTGGTGGCATTAGCCAATGGCCAAATACAGAACTACTACCAGCCTAAAGTGGACTTTGTCACGGAGCGTTTGTCTGGTTATGAAGCGCTGGCTCGATGGGTACACCCTGAATACGGCGTGCTAACACCGGATGTGTTCTTGCCTATTGTGACTCGATGTAAATTGTCAGCAGAGCTGTTTGATACCGTGCTCAACAACGCGCTAGATGACATTAAAATTCGAAATCTCGACAAGAAAATCGCTATTAATGTCGATCAGTTCAACTTAGAAGACAGCGACTTTGCCCAAACTTTTATTACTCGATGCCTAGAGCGAGAGGTGAACCCTTCGGCGTTCATTATCGAGATCACCGAGCGTGACACGTACCGTAACAGTGTCTCTTTGTACAAGAACCTCACTAAGCTGAGGGTGAATGACGTGACTGTATCGATTGATGATTTTGGAACGGGTAATTCAACTTTGGAGAAGTTGGCTCAACTGCCGTTCAACGAAATGAAAATTGACCGTTCGTTTGTCTTTGAAATTAAAGATGACCAAAAGAAAAAGAATATCGTTTTATCAATATGTGGCTTAGCGAAAAACCTTGGCATTAAGCTTGTCGCTGAAGGGGTAGAAGACCACGAAACTTGGTCTTTGCTAAAGGAATACGGTGTAGAAGTGTGTCAGGGATATTTTGTCTCTAAACCGTTGCCGTTAGAACTAGTCAAACAAATAGATATAGATATCAAATGAACTGTTTAATTTTCGATGATCACCCTCTGGTTTGTGTTGCGATCAAGTCACTTGTTGAATCTTCACCTCATATTGCTCAAGTCAACGTGGCTTCAGAGTTAAAAACTGCTAATGAGTTTGTTCGTAAATCAAACATCGACTTACTGATCTTGGATGTGAATTTGAATGATTGCGATGGCTTCGACTTTTATCGTCGTATTAGAGCGCATGGGTTCAAAGGGCGAGTCGTGTTCTATTCTGCTGAAACCAGTGCTTACTACAGCGAAATGGCGTTCAAAGTGGGAGCTCATGGTTATGTGTGCAAATCAGAGCATTACAACGTACTTAAAGACGCGATTGAAGCCATTGCAAAAGGTTATTCGTTTTTTAAAGAGATTAATGACCCACAAAAGGCAAAACGAACGCTTAAGCTCTCTGCTCGTGAAGCCACGGTCGCTAAATTACTGCTTAAGGGAATGACGAATAAAGATGCCGCCGAGTTTCTCTCTATCAGTGAGAAAACAATCAGTACTTACAAAAGAAGGATGCTTACCAAGTACAGCGTTGACAGTATTGTCGAGTTGTCGAGAGTGATTGAATTATGACGACTAAACGAATCATCAAATTAATGCCAAAATTTAAAGTTGCGACGATCTCACTGACGTTTTCTTCCATGTCATTTCTCTTGTTTATCGTCAGTTTTGGCACGGTAGCGATCAACAATGACATCAAAGAGTTTGATTTAAGCACGTTGCAGTTAGATAGACATAAAGACAACTTAGTTCTGTTGGGCTTGTTTACGGAATCTCAGATTAATCAAACATCAGACATGGGTAGCCATGACTTTGACAGCGTTGATGAGATCAACTTTGTTGATAGCATTTATCCTCTTGGTGATCCTGAATTGAATAAGGCTGAAATCGCTGTTAGGCACTTAATGCATCAAATTTCGTTGTACAAAAACCTCGGTGGTATCGACGATAATTTCGTCTATTTCTATCGTTCATATTCGGGTTCAAAATACATATTCCCGAACAAATTTGAGAACTTCACACCGTCAGAAGCGCATCTTTCACGAGACATTTGCCTTGGAAGTGAGGTGTGTTCGATCACCGCGAAAGAATACCAATTGACGGATAGGGTGATCATATCGCAGCCTCACATTGGGTTGATAAGCCAAAAGGAAATCATTTCGATTGTGACCCCAGTGTATGACGAGGGGAGCATCATTGGTGATTACGTGTTGAACGTGAATATAGACCTTTATATAAGCGGTGGTTTAGATGTGGGTTACGAGACGAAGAATAACACCAACAACTTAATAGTAACGTATCCAGGTTACCCGTACTCATACCTCAATTACAGTAAGACGACGGTTGCCGATAACCAGACCACTTATACGTATCGCTATCCATATTCCAAGTTGGTTATTGATTACTTTTGGGTGTTTGTTGTTTTGCTGCTCGCTAGCCTGAACTATCTCTTTTATGTCAATAAGGCCAGGATCGCCAAAGACGAATTGGTAGATGCGAAACACTCGGCGCTAAAGGACGAGCTGACAGGGTTGTACAACCGTCGAATTTATAACGAGACATCGTTTAATCAAGCGGTGCAAGGAAAAGCGTGTTCGGTTATCGCCATTGATGGCGACCGAATTAAAAAGATCAACGATAGCCTTGGTCACAGTTGGGGAGATGAAGTGATTCAACACATCGCTCATTCAATGAAAGACGTTTTCCGCCGTGATGACTTCTTGATAAGAGCTGGTGGCGATGAATTTATCGTTATTATGCCGAATTGCAGTTTTGAAAATGCTAAGAAAGCTTCAGAGATCCTACAAAGGCAAGTGACAGAGTCTAAAGTCGCTTCATTGGGCTTTGATGTTTCCGTGAGTGTTGGGGTCGCCTTCAAAGGTGCGAGTGAGTCACTGGAAAGTGTGTTTCACAAAGCCGATGAAAAGCTATATGAGCAAAAAGCACAGCGCTAATTGGCTGCTTACTTCATCCAACTTATCGATTTGATGCTTCGCTATGTTAGATCAACGTCAGATATAGCGGCTGGTGGAAAGGATAGCGTCAGCAATGGCTCGCTCCCTTGTATTGACTAAACTTAGATACTAACGTGTACATGTTAGCTAAGTTTATGAATTTACGATGAAGGGTTATTGCTGTGAATAAAGATTTAGATCTAAATCTTCTACGTATCTTGGTGTTGTTGGATAAACACCAACAACTTAAGCCAGTGGCTAAGATTCTGGGCAAGAGCGAGGCATCTATCAGTAAGTACCTGGCTCGCTTAAGAGAGCAACTTGGTGACGAGTTGTTTATTCGACATGCACACCATTTTGAAAGTACCGATTTTCTTAAGAAACAGCTTCCCGTCATTCAGGCTGGGTTAGACAGTCTTGAATCTTGTATGGGGACGAGTACTTTTGATCCGCTAACTTATGACAAGCCCATCACTATCTCGATGCCCCAAGTTGCCCAGTATTTTTTGGGTGAACTGATATTGAATGACCTGTTTGAACTGTTTCCTAACGCGCCCATTAGTATCGTGAGCCCAAGTGATCGCCCAATCGAAAGTATCTTAGATGGCAATGTGGATGTGTACATGCACAATTTTAATGAAGAATGTCCTAAGAGTATCTATCAACTACCTGTTGGTTCATTACCAGTCGGCATCGTACTTCCTGATGACATGGAGGCAGACTCTTTAGAAACGGCATTGTCATTGCCCTTTATTTTCCTGGAGCTAAAAGGCTGGAAGGGCTCTAAGCAAGTGGTGCGAATGATTTTAGAGAAGAAAGGGTTTGAAATTGAATCTAAGGTCACCGTTGGGGATGTGGGTCTATTACTCGGACTGTTAAAGCGTCGAAGATGCGCCACCATAATGATGAATTTTGGTCGTTCGATTGAAGGCTTTAAATCGATTGAAATACCAGAATCATATTATGCGACAGGTCGCCCCAAAATCGCGGCTTACATCAAGCAAACCCACCGCAACAACGCGTTACATCGATTGCTTATTGATGTGATGGAGAAGTACTTAAATTAGGCTCACCGACTAGCTAGTTAAGTAATTAAAGTGCATCGTTCAGTTGAACCAGCTCGACGATTGAATTGGCTCTGTACTTGTTTAGGATTCGTGTTTTATAGGTACTAATAGTTTTGGCACTTAGAGACAGTTTTTCTGAAATAAGCTTGTTCGAGTGTCCTTGAATCAGGTACTGATACACGATCGCTTCTTTGTTAGAGAGTTTTGTGTTCTTGCCATTGTTCTTTTGGTCTGATTTGAACAACGAATAACCTTTCATAATGCTGGATAGGGCGAAGCGAATGGATTCATGGCTTTCGCTTTTACTCAGGAACCCATTGGCACCAAGTGATTGAGCCGCCTCTGATAAGCTTGAGCTATCTGAAGAAGAAACAAACAGTAACTTTCCTTCATAACCGTGCGCTTTGATTATTTTAGCGAGGTTCATACCATCGTTGTTTGCCAAGGTCACATCAAGAACAATCAAGTCGATGCTTTGGCTTTTCACGAGCTTTAAAACTTTATCGGTATCGGTGGTTTTATGCAGATCGTCAAACTCTAACGAGTCCATAACCAACTCTGCAAGGGCTTCACGATAAAGCGGCTGTTCATCTATGATTAGAACGTTCTGATTTTTCATAAGTCACCTAAAATATTGCTGTGTGACATCCTGTCTCTTTGAGTTCTAAGATTGTGATAAGCAATAATTCTATGTAAAAACAAAGTAGTTAGGGTGAAAATGACATTTTAATATTTTGAAAATCAGGTGGTTTAAGAGAGTTCTAGCTTATTGTTCTCCCAAAACTAGCGTCATTAATAGGTGGTTCTACCACGGGCTTTATACAAGATTTGATTGTAATTGATACTGTTTAGCTCTTCTTTTGTATGTAAGTTAACCAATACGTCATTGCACTTGTTTATTTTAATACGAATATCGTGTTTGCCTTCATAGGGAGTGCTCAGCAGAGCTGAAAGCTTGATTATGGCTAAACAGGTCTTTTTTGAGTGTGGCAAAAGGTCGTGGATGTCTAAATAGTAATCAAGATGCTTGTCTTTCGTTAAACGATCCGACGATTTCATTAACACCATTTCTTTGCGGATATTACTCAAGTGCTGCTGTGAGGTTTGTAGACGTTCCTTAAAACCATTAAGCATATGAATTTGGCTACGAATAATACTTGTGTGTTGGTCTTGATTAATGCTGTCTTCCAACCTTTTCACGAACGTTGGCGTTTCACTCAAGAAAGAGCACTGTTCCAATAAGAAGCACAGGTGGTAGAAGTCATAAAAGTGAAAATCGGAAGTATAATTCAACGCTTGTTTTATACTCAGTGTTGCCGTCTTTAGGTCGCCTTTGATCAATGCAATGTGGGCAGAAATCAGTTTGTCCTGAAGAATAAGCTCTGGCGTTTTACCAATATCGTTGAGAATTAAGTTGTACGAGGCAAGCTGCCTTTCAAAGAGGTTTATTGAGCCACCAAGTGGTTGCTTGTAAAGAAACGTACGCATGTAGTTAATCTTGGTATAAAACCCACCACGGAACGTATTAATGTTCTTTTCGTAATACCTTTTCATATAGGTGAAGGCATCTTGATACGCTTCTGCAGCGATAGATAAATTCGCGATCACCAATTCACGGTGCGCTCCCGCATCGAGTAACATAGCCGACTGTTTCAAGTGGTCGATCGCGTTGGGTAGGTCGTCTTCAATCGAATAGATGTTCGACATTTCGTCGTGAAAGTAGGGGTTGTTTTTCTTTGATTTAACTAGGCTGAGTATCTCTTTTGCTTCATCCACTTGGTCTGTTTCAATCAGTGTGCTTGCAAGACCTGTTTTGATCCAATCTAAGTCATCTTCTTCGAGAAGGCTTTCATACTCCTCCTGAGCCTTATTAAATTGCTTACTTTTCAATAAGGCAGAGGCTTTGTATTTTCGGATAAGCTTTGAATATTCAGGGTGAAACGGTTGAAGTTCATCGCACTCGCGTACAACGCCAGAAAAATCGAATTCGGTTAACTTTTCAAAGATTGGTGCAAGGATCAATTTTCGATTGAGGGCTGAAAATATCCGTTTGATAAAGAACTGCTTGTTAAACGGCTTAAGTAGGTAATCGTCAGGGTCAGAGTCCACGATTGAGCGCACGACGTTGTAATCATTTTCGCCTGTGAGGAACATAAAAACCGTAGTCGATTTTAGGATTCGAGCGTGCTTGAGTTCTTCCAAAAGCTGATAGCCAGTCAATTGGGTTTGGAAGTTATAGTCACAGATAATAATATCAAACGCGTTCTGACGGCATTGATGAATTACGTCGAAGGGTTTGTATACATAAAATATGGACTCAAAGCCGATTTGGCGCAAGATTGTGGTTACACTACTTGTAACCAGACGCGAGTCGTCTGCAACCAATACCGTATATTTTTTAATATCTTTATTCATTATTTTAACTGTTGACCAAATTTAGCTAATTGTAACAAAACGGAAATAGCGAAAATCGATACTGAATTAAAATAAGAAAAGTCCTACACTGATTCGATTAGTTTCCTACGTTATTAATCTCTAGCCATTCCTCAATTAAATTAACGCTATGTAAAATTAATTTAATAGTGTTGAGGTTGGTTTCTTCAACACTATTATTTCCTAATTTCAACGCTGTTTCTTCCGCTTTTATTTGTTGCTCTAGCGAAAAATGTCCGATTGATGAAAGGCCACCTTTTATACGGTGTATGACTTGCAAGGTGCTTGTGCGCTCAGGCCTTGCGCTCATTAGTTGGTCTAGGTCTTCGTTCATTACGCTAACGTAAACCTCCGCAAGGTAAGATCTTTGATCGTCAGGGTAGTTACTTAGCCAGTTAATTTCATGACCGATGTTAAGTTTGTTTTCCATGAAAAGGGTTGTTGGTGGGTGATTTATTTATAGTAACGACAGCGTGGTATGAATAAAAATATCACTCACCTATTGGAGGGGGTCAATTCATATATCTAGTAAACGTAAAGATCTGATTAATTAACATAAAGATGATGAGTTTTATTTATTCGCTCTCGATATGGAATAGTTCGCTATTTGGACAATGAAGCGTAATAGGCTGCAATATCTTTTATATCTTGTTCAGAAAGTCGGCTTAATTGAGCCTTCATCATGTCAGCATAGGCACCTTCACGTTGGTCGTTCTTATACGTTTTCATAGCATTGAACAAATAGAGCGGATCTTGGCCTTTAAGGTCGGGGTAGTTTTGATTTGTGTTGTCGCCAGTGACTGAATGGCAAAAAACGCAGCTCGGGGATTTCAGTTTACCGAGTTCTGGGTCGCCAAAGTCTTCTGCGTGAAGTGTGAAAGAGAGAGTAGCAATGAATAAAGCTAGAGACTTGTTGTACACGTATATACTCCTGTGAAAACAAAAGTATAAAGCTTCCCCTTAGGGGAAGCTCAAGTATTAATAGCGATAGCTGAGAACTTTATTGGGAGCTACAGTGCTTTTTCCAATTCCGTTAGGAATCGAGAAATGTCTTCTGCGCTAATGTCACGGTGAGTAACAAAGCGCACTGGGTTGCTTGGCGACATAGTAATGCCTTTTTCACCTAACTCTCGTGCGATGCGGTTGATATCAACAGACTCATCTAACTTAGCGAACACGATGTTCGTTTGAATGAAGTCAGGGTTAACCGAAAAGCCATCAAGCTTGCTTAGGCCAATCGCTAGGTTTTTCGCGTTTTCATGGTCAGCTTTAAGTTGATTAACGTTCTCAGTCAGCGCCATTTTACCTGCAGCAGCAAGGATGCCTGCTTGACGCATACCGCCACCGACCATTTTACGTAGTCGACGCGCTTTAGCGATGTACTCTTTACTACCAAGTAGCAGAGAGCCGACTGGCGCACCCAAACCTTTCGATAAACAAATCGTCATCGAATCGAAGTGTTGTGCGATCTCTTTGATGTGCACGTCTAGTGCCACTGCTGCGTTATATACTCGCGCGCCGTCTAAGTGCATTTGCAAGCCATGTTGGTTTACGAACTCACGAGCTTCCGCTAGGTAAGACATTGGCAGTACTTTGCCATTGATCGTGTTTTCTAGGCTCAAAAGCTTAGTGCGAGCGAAGTGGCTGTCGTCTGGCTTAATAGCAGCAGCAAGCTTTTTGAAATCAAGAGTGCCATCCGGGTTGTTTTCGATTGGTTGAGGTTGAATCGACCCCAGTACCGCAGCGCCGCCAGCTTCGTATTTGTAGTTGTGCGCTTGTTGGCCACAAAGGTATTCATCACCACGTTCGCAGTGTGCCATTAGGCCGAGTAGGTTGGCTTGCGTGCCTGAAGAGGTGAACATAGCGGCTTCAAAGCCCGTTTCGTTAGCTGCCCACTGCTCAAGCTCATTTACTGTTGGGTCGTCACCATATACATCATCACCAACTTCTGCATTTGCCATTACATCGCGCATAGCTTGTGAGGGTTTAGTTACGGTATCAGAACGAAAGTCCATGTTTCTCTCCTAAAGTATTATAGGTAGCCGCAGAGTTGGGCTTTACTTAAACAAGCGATAGTTTTTGTATCGGTGATTTGATCGTGTCGTATTTTGTTGTGCAGTTCTTCTAAGCTCAGTTCGATCACTTCTATGACTTCATCTTCGTCACATTCAAAGCGGGTAGTGAGGCTAAGGTCTTTTGCGACGAATAGATGCTGTATCTCATCGCAGAAGCCAGCTAAAGGCGTAACTTGCCCTAAGCTTTGAAAAGAAGTTGCACTGTAACCTGTTTCTTCTTCCAATTCGCGCTGCGCGCATTCAAGGGGTGTCTCATCAATTTCCATAGTGCCCGCAGGTAACTCTAGAAGCCACTTTTTGAGAGAAGGGCGAAATTGGTTAATGAGAATAATCTTTCCAGACGAAGTGATAGGAAGAATAACGGCCGCGCCAGGGTGGTTGATTGTTGTATGTTTTACCACGACGTTCGTTGGGAGCGTCACGTTCTCTTCTATAAGAGAAATACTTTTCCATTGATGGATAACTTTACTCATGCAGTCTGGCCACATTCCTTGCCAATTTGTCGATAACTGAAGACGTGCACCACCATAACGTCTATGGTGTCGAAAATAAAAGAAAAATTGGGTTTAGTTTTAGATTTCGTTTTACGCCGTTCGTGATGTTACTCTCATATTTGGAATCTATGATTACATGAAAATTACGGCCCTAACCATCTGATATAAATGCAACTCAATAATAAAATACACTTGTAACAAAGTGCTAACAAATGTATAAAAACATATCTACACTCTCAACAGTTAAAAGATTTCCGGAGTAACGCATGAACCCTTCTATTTCCTCACATGCTGACAAAGCGCTACTCTCTGAAAGAATCAATAAATTAGCGCATGCTCTATCCGATGGTGTCTATGAAAGAGAAGACACGATTAAGCTCTGTCTACTGGCGGCTCTCGCCGGCGAAAGTGTATTCCTATTAGGCCCTCCGGGCATCGCAAAAAGCCTTATCGCTAAACGCCTGATCCAGGCTTTTGACAACAGCAGCTATTTCGAATATTTGATGACACGTTTCTCTACGCCAGAGGAAGTGTTCGGCCCGCTAAGTATCCAAGAATTAAAAGATAACGGTCGCTATGTAAGACTGACCGAAGGCTACCTACCAACAGCACAAGTTGTGTTCCTTGATGAGATCTGGAAAGCAGGCCCTGCAATCCTAAACACACTTCTAACTGTGGTGAACGAAAAAACGTTTAAGAACGGCAGCGACATTGAACGTGTGCCAATGCGTTTGTTAGTTTCTGCATCGAATGAACTTCCAGACGAAGACAGCGGCCTAGAAGCGCTTTATGACCGTATGTTGGTTCGCGTGTTTGTAAACCGTATTCAAAACAAACAAAACTTCAAATCGATGCTGACGACTGGGACATCTCAAGAAGCTGTGATTCCAAAAGGTTTGGCGATCACTGACATTGAATACCATCAATGGCAGAAAGAACTCGACAAGCTAGAACTGACCGATAACTCGTTTAACAAGCTGTATGAACTGAAAACTATGCTTGAGGAAACAGTTAAGAAGCGAGGTTCAGCATCAGAGTCTGACTTGTACGTATCGGATAGACGTTGGAAGAAAGCCGTTAAGTTATTAAAGGCGAGTGCTTTCTTTAGTGGTCGAGACAACGTAAACCCGCTAGATATCATGCTTCTACAAGACTGTTTATGGCACAGTCCAGAATCACGTGATGTGGTTCGTAGCGTGGTTAAAGACTTTGCATTGAACCGTGCGTTCGATCAGCAAGAGTCAAAAGCGCAAATCGAAATGTCTCGTGAAGAGCTTGAAGAAATTCAGGACGACGTTGAATCGACGCTGTCTGTGTCTTTGTCGATGGAGTCTACCAGTGGCTTGCTACGTAAAGACGTTTACCAGAACGATATCAAGAACGCGAAGATGTACAGCGTGGGTAGCGCATACAACTTAGTGAAACTGGTTCTTCTGCAAAGCAACATGTCAGTTTCGGAATCTGAGAAAGGCGATAGTCGCTGGGTATACGTAGCCAAAGACGATTTTGACCGTGTGCTGAAAGAAGGCCATGGTGACATTTACGGTTACGTTAACGAAAACAAGAATCTGTGTCGCTTGAAGCTGGATCTTGATGCATCGAACCAATTGGTTATTAAAGATATCGCAAATCGCTCGGTACTAGTCAGTGTCGTGACAACCGACGGTTTGGACCAAGAGCTTTACAACAAATGGCTAACTGGCGCAGAGAGAGCGTTAGAGCAACTTACAGAGGCCGAGTTCAAGTTGAAACGAGTGCGTACTGAATTCCATGATGCGTTGCCACATAACTACATTGACCCAGAGCTCCCTAAAGCGATGGAATCAAGCTTACAAGCAGTTACACAAGACTTGGAAACCACAAAGGTGAAGAGCAGCAAGATCGCACAGCGCATTAAGTTTATGAGTCAGTACTTCGAGTAAGGGGAGACAAGTATGTTAGGAGCAGACGGCTTAAACCTTGCTTTAATGGTTGCTGACTCAGGCATCATAGATACAGCGATGAATGATCTCATCGCTCGTTCTCAGGTCATGATGGCTGCTGAGAACAAAGGCGTGAAAACGTCGGTAAAAAACCACTTGGTGAAATGGCGCGGCAAAGTGAAAAAACGCGTCACTAAAGTGTGTGAAACGGACCGATTCCAAGAAGAAATCGCACTTTACCAAGAAGTCATTCACTGGGATGAACCCCAGTTTTTTGATGAGATCGACAGTGTCATCAAAAAATTGGAGTGGCACTCAGCGTTTTACCTTCAAGCCAGACGCCTGATGGAACACAACAAGGGCGTTTACAATGCGATGTTCCCGCACTATTTCTGCGACCAGTGGTATCAATCACTGTCTGACGCGATCAAGCAAGCGCAAGTTACCGAACTTGAAACCAGCAAAGAGAAAGTCTTAGCCGATCTATACCAGCGCATGGAAACCATGAAAAACATGGATAAAGTGACGGAATCTGGTGATGAAGGTAGCGTAGGGCGCTTGTGGGACATGGCATCGGCTAAGTTAAGTAAAACTGACTTGACCGTAATGAAGCGTCATGCTGAATTTTTGAATAAGCACAAAGGTCTGCAAGAGATCGCCGAAAAACTTGGCCGCATGGCTGGTGAGGAAGATGATCCTTCGCTACACAAAGCCCCTGTAGAAGAACTGCAGATGGTCGAAGAGAAGAGCGATGAAGCGGTTGATGACATTGTCGGGATTCACGAGAGTGATGACCTCAATAAGATGTTGCCAAACGAAACCATGTTCCTAGCTTATCCAGAACTTGAGGTTATCTTCTACAAACACTTGGCTGACAAGCGATTACTCAGCTACCGTTCGCAAGGTAAATCCCGAACGTTACGCAAAGTGAAGGCGCAAAAGCCGGATAGCAAGAACGTTGATATCGAAAAAGGCCCGTTCATCGTTTGTGTGGACGCTTCTGGCTCGATGAGCGGCTTCCCAGAGCAATCTGCCAAAGCAATGGCTTATGCTTTGATGCAAATCGCTCTCGCGGAAGAACGAGACTGCTACGTGATTCTGTTTTCTTCTGAGCAGATCACCTATGAGCTAACACGACAAGATGGCCTGCGTGAGGCGAGTGATTTCTTAAGCTACTCATTCCACGGCGGTACGGATTTAGAACCTGTGCTGATGAAGTCGATTGATTTGATGACGGGTGATAAGTATAAAAACGCAGATTTGATTGTGCTTTCTGATTTTATTGCACCTAAGCAGTCAGACGAGATGATCGCTCAAGTCGAAAAGCTGAAAGAACACAAAAACCGTTTCCATGCGGTGAGCTTATCTAAGTACGGTAACCCTCAACTCATGACCATGTTTGACCATTGTTGGGCATATCACCCAAGCTTGGTTGGTCGTTTTATGAAAAAGTGGTAGCG
This sequence comes from Vibrio pomeroyi, assembly GCF_024347595.1. Lineage (NCBI taxonomy): Bacteria > Pseudomonadati > Pseudomonadota > Gammaproteobacteria > Vibrionales > Vibrionaceae > Vibrio > Vibrio pomeroyi. The sequence continues at coordinate 1,236,321 of NZ_AP025507.1, forward strand.
TCCAAAACCTAAATTGAATTCATTTTGCTGTGTGTTTTTTGATAGAAGAGATCGAACATGCAGCAATTTGATTTAAATGTCAGCAAACGGAATTTAAATTCACTTTTTTGTTTGACTATCTCCTCTCAATCCGTAAAGTAGGCATCCGAACACAGCGGAGCAGCTTACTTTAGTCTCTAAAGTGTTGAATTAAAAAGGCGCCTTGGCAGAGTGGCTATGCAGCGGATTGCAAATCCGTGGACCTCGGTTCGACTCCGGGAGGCGCCTCCATTCTCTCTTTCATTTTAGAAAGCTGACGGATGAAAATGCGATACTAGCTCAGTTGGTAGAGCGCAACCTTGCCAAGGTTGAGGTCATCGGTTCGAACCCGATGTATCGCTCCAAATTTTGTAATGTTGATTCATTTCGACATTAAGATGGTGTTTTACTTTTCAGTAATCGGCATCGCAATAAAGAATTGCGTGCCCTGGTGGTGGAATTGGTAGACACAAGGGATTTAAAATCCCTCGACGTTCGCGTTGTGCCGGTTCAAGTCCGGCCCGGGGCACCATCTATTTGATTGTTACCTGTTATTGGTGATGTTAAAAAGAGTTGTTCTCTTAAAACACTATTGAAGGCGCCTTGGCAGAGTGGCTATGCAGCGGATTGCAAATCCGTGGACCTCGGTTCGACTCCGGGAGGCGCCTCCATCATTCAGAAAAAACCAGTCCTAGAGGCTGGTTTTTTCGTTTCTGGCTTCCCTGTCTTTGAGTCACTATTTCTGTTCTTAAACAACTTACTTCACCACTTCATTATCTTTTCTATTCTGAGTTATCTTCGCTTAAACCTACAATTCATGTGTCGTTGATAAACCCGTAAATAAATAGAAGTCACAATTAAACATAATGCTCAATTTGTTTCATGGTTTTTTGGGATAACCCTAATTAAAACATGACTATGAGTGATAGTGTTCCTCTTTATATTTCCTTAATTGTTCTATAAGAGGTTCTTAATATGCAATTTAGTCTAAAGAGAAAGATGGTTTTCTCTGTAGTTTTGGCGATTGCAGTGACATCTGCCATTCTTCTTTTCATGGGTTATAAAACCTTTCAAAACAACAGCTGGCAAGCAATAGAAAGTGAGAGTCGTAACACACTGCATGCACACGCGAAAGGGATCAGTGATTGGTTTCACGATAAGAAACAAGCCGTGCATGGCTTACAGCAACAGGTGCAGCTAAACCCTTCCTTAGATATCGTACCTCATTTGCGTCAAACTCTTGTATCTGGTGGCTTTGGGTTAAGTTATTACGGTAATAAAGAGGGGGAGATGTTCCGTCATGACCCTTCGCTTAATAAAGCGGGCTATGACCCAAGAGTCCGAGGTTGGTACAAAGAGACTTTAGCTCAGAATAAAGCCGTCACTACAAAGCCGTATGTTAGCGTCACAATGCAAGCGTTAGTGGTAACACTTACTGATCCTGTCACGGAGAATGGCTCGATCATCGGTGTTGTTGCGTCTAATTTAGCATTAGACAAACTGATCGAGGACGTATTGGCGATTCAGGTTCCGGGTAATGGACGTGCGATTCTCATTGATAAAGAAGGTACGGTCGTTGCTCACCAAAATAAAGAGTTCATTCTCAAACAAGTGACTGAGATTGCGCCAGAACTCAGTGTTTCTGGTTTGAACAGTGCTGCACAAAATCTAACGACGATCTTTACTCAAGTTGATGGCAGTGAACGAGTGCTCATGGCCGAGCCTATTAAAGGCACGGACTGGCTACTTGTGATTGAAATGGACAAAGAAGTTTTAGAACAGCCTTTGTTCGACATGTTGATCAGCCAAATTACTACCGGTTTGATTGTCTTGATCGTGATGGCAGCTGCAACGTCTTGGTTTGTTGCTCGACAGCTGGTGGAGTTAGGACGAGTGAGCGAAGCGCTGGCGGATATTGCTGAAGGCGAAGGTGATTTAACGCAGCGCCTTCAAGTATCAAGCAAAGACGAAGTAGGGCAACTCGCCGATAAGTTTAATGTGTTCGTAGATCGACTTCATGGAATGATGACGAACGTGACACAAGTTTCAACTGCAATGAACAATGGTGCAGAGCACGCTAATAGCAGCGCGTTGAAGCGAAGTGATAGCGTTAGCAGGCAGCAAGACGAAATAACCATGGTAGCAACAGCTGTGACAGAAATGGCGACAGCGACCTCTGAAATTGCCGCTAACGCTGATAACACAGCCAAAAGCGCGACTCACTCGGTTGAATTGAGCGAGCAAGGCTTCCAGCAGATGGCAAAAAGCCAATCATCAATTAATGAACTAGCAACCGAGCTTACAAGTGCTGTGTCTATCATTAGTGAGTTGGAAGAACACGGTCAGCAAATTGCCTCTATCTTAGCGACAATACGTGAAATAGCCGAGCAAACTAACTTGTTAGCGCTTAATGCTGCGATTGAAGCTGCTAGGGCTGGCGAACAAGGTCGTGGCTTTGCTGTGGTTGCTGATGAGGTTCGAGTACTGTCTCAACGAACTCATGCTTCAACAGAAGAAATTGAAGACAAAATCAAGCGATTGCAACAAGCGACCAATGGTGCGGTGAAAGTGATGACACAAAGCCATGATATGGCGAAGACAAGTGTGCACGATGTAGACATGGCGGGAGAGAGTTTGGCTCAAATCCGTGAGGCAATTCAGATGATAAGCGATATGGCGACTCAGATCGCTTCTGCTGCTGAAGAGCAATCACTGGTTACTGCAGAAATTAATGCCAATACTGAGTCTGTACGTGAAGTGAGTGATGTTATGGCACTCGACGCAACAGACGCTGTTTCGCAAGCGGATCAGCTCAGCCACTTAGCCAGCGATTTGAAGCAAGAGTTGTCACGATTTAAGCTTTAATAGCTAAACAAACACCAATATAAGTTAGAGACTAAAAGAGCACAGACTGTAATAAGTCTGTGCTCTTTCTTTATTAGATAGATAGATAGATAGATAGATAGATGTTCAGTGTTGGTCAAAGAAATCCTTATTCCGGATATACTTGCTCATCAAGTGGTAAGAGAAAGGTCTTATCAACCAACTAAAAATAGAACGTCCAAGGCGAATAAAAGTTGGGGTGTTCTCATAGATTCTGCCGTTGTAGAGCCAAAGCACCTTTCCTACATGCCAGTACAGTAAAGGTACGGGTGGCATGAAGGTCACGATGTCGATGTCACAACAGATGCGGTAAGTCTTCTTACTCAAGCGATAGTGCTTTCGGAAACTCCAATCACCGATCGCAGGTTGTCCAAAGGTCACGATTCGCTTAATGCAGCCTGGATACTTTTGCTCAAAGTAGTCAGCAAACACACAACCAATAGCACCACCGGATGAGTGACCGGTAATCGAGATTCTTTTTCCTTGTTCTAAAAGCGGGATGAGCGTCGCTTCCAACCGTTCAATTACCGTTAAGCCAAGCTTATCTTCATTACGATTTGGTTGGCTTTCCTGAAACATCAGATGATAGAAGCCAGCATGCACGCGGTAATTGAGTCCAATCCTTTTGCAGCTTCTTGTCCATAGGGCAAAGTTAAGCAGCCAGTCTGGCACGCTGTGTGACCCTTTAATAACGACAACCACTTCGTCTTTGTCGCTGCTCCACAACACTCGAATCATGGTTTTACCGAACTGATTCTTTATGATGCGCTGTCCATTAGGATCGAAACCATAGCGAGTTTGCTTAAAAACTCTAGGGTAGGCGAGGTTACAAAGAACGGCATAGCGCTCATATTGGTATCGTTTTAATGGTTTCACATTTTGATTTCTTAATAAGGGTTACTTAAAACTCTAGACGTTGAATGTGAAAAGCACATGAAAACACCATTTACTTGATTCGTTATAGAAAAATCGAAATAGGCCGCTGTCGCCTAAGTTAATCCTAGTTAGAAAATAGCGTTGTAAAACTAGAGAGCAATGTATAAGAACCGTACAAGCTGCACTAAATTTATTCTTTGGAGAGTGATAATTAATCACTTGAATTAAAAGATAAAATTTATTGTTGACGAATTTTTTCCATCCGTTAAAGTACACCTCGTTCTCACGGCTTAGGTCGCTGAGAGATGGTGTTTTACTTTTCAGTAATCAGCATCGCAAGATTGCGTTGCCCTGGTGGTGGAATTGGTAGACACAAGGGATTTAAAATCCCTCGGCGTTCGCGCTGTGCCGGTTCAAGTCCGGCCCGGGGCACCATCTATCTTGCTTCTACTTTTGAGTAGAGTGATGAACAAAGAGTTGTTCTCTTAAATCACTATTAAAGGCGCCTTGGCAGAGTGGCTATGCAGCGGATTGCAAATCCGTGGACCTCGGTTCGACTCCGGGAGGCGCCTCCATTCTCTCTTTCATTTTAGAAAGAAAATGAATGAAAATGCGATACTAGCTCAGTTGGTAGAGCGCAACCTTGCCAAGGTTGAGGTCATCGGTTCGAACCCGATGTATCGCTCCAAATTTTGTAATGTTGATTCGTTTCGACATTAAGATGGTGTTTTACTTTTCAGTAATCGGCATCGCAATAAAGAATTGCGTGCCCTGGTGGTGGAATTGGTAGACACAAGGGATTTAAAATCCCTCGACGTTCGCGTTGTGCCGGTTCAAGTCCGGCCCGGGGCACCATCTATTTGATTGTTACCTTGTTTGGTGATGTTCAAAAGAGTTGTTCTCTTAAAACACTATTGAAGGCGCCTTGGCAGAGTGGCTATGCAGCGGATTGCAAATCCGTGGACCTCGGTTCGACTCCGGGAGGCGCCTCCACTATTCAAAGTTAAAAGGCCAGCAGAAATGCTGGCCTTTTTGCTATCTGAAATTCCACTTCTTTGTACTTTCCTAAATTCTAACGCCGTCCATTCATTGAATCGCACTTCTGGCTAGATGACTCAATCCGATTGTTCTGCTTTACGGAGTTCTACGCTATCAAGGCGCTTTATTGCACAAGTTGTATAAGTTGGCCAAACGTATTTCTGAGAAAGTTGTTTGAAGAAAACTGCTAGTAGCTCAGCAAGAAAGCCCAAGTTAATCGAGTGTGCGATTTTTAAATGGAATCGATGGGAAGGGAAGCGGGACGGCTGTGTTTTGGTCATCCAGTTCTTCACATTTATACACAGTTGCTCATGAACCTGTAACGCTTTCATGAGTTATTACACTTCTTATGACTGCAAATGAAAATGATTGTCATTTACTTGCGTTATTGCTAGTCTATTGTGAAATATTACAACAAGCATGCTTGTGTGTGAAATTGCCTATAAAACGCCTCTAAACCTTATCAAACCTATGGTTATTCGTTTGCTATGGCGTAAAATTAGCCACTTCTACCTCTTTTGTTCTACCCCTTTTGGGTAGTTCGATTTCGTAATTGATTTACATCATATTTTCATTTTCTTTCATAATTCATTATTCGCTCAGTTAAGAAATATATAACCTTCAGGAATTCTTATGAGCAAGATGAAGCTAGTCGTAATCGGTAACGGGATGGTCGGTCATCGCTATATCGAAGATTTAGTCGAGAAGACAGATGTTGCTAACATGGACATCACGGTGTTCTGTGAAGAGCCTCGCGTAGCCTATGATCGTGTACACCTTTCTTCTTATTTTTCACACCATACTGCGGACGAACTTTCTTTAGTTAAAGAAGGCTTCTACGAGAAACACGGCATCAACATGCTGATCGGCGAACGTGCTATTAACGTTAACCGTGAAAAGAAAACAGTTTACTCAAGCACTGGTCGTGAAATCCAATACGACAAACTCATCCTTGCTACAGGTTCATTCCCATTCGTTCCGCCAATCAAAGGCAACGAAGGTAAAGACTGTTTTGTTTACCGCACAATTGAAGATCTGAAAGCGATCGAAGCAACGGCTAAGAACTCTAAGTCTGGTGTTGTTGTTGGTGGTGGTCTACTTGGCCTTGAAGCGGCAGGCGCACTTAAAGCACTTGGCGTAACCACACACGTTGTTGAGTTTGCTCCTAAGCTAATGGCTGAGCAGCTTGACCAAGCGGGTGGTAACCAACTTCGTCAAAAAATCGAACGTATGGGCGTTAACGTACATACAAGCAAGAACACGCTTGAGATTGCTCCTGAAGGCACTGAAGCTCGTAACGTAATGCGCTTCGCAGACGGTACTGAGCTAGAAACTGATTTCATCGTATTCTCTGCTGGTATTCGCCCTCAAGACAAACTTGCTCGTCAAATGGGTCTAGGTATTGCACCTCGTGGCGGTATCGAGATTAACGATCACTGTCAAACGACAGACAAAGATATCTACGCAATCGGTGAGTGTGCGTCTTGGAACCAAACGTTCTACGGCCTTGTTGCTCCTGGTTACAAAATGGCGACGGTAGCGGTTGACCACGTTGTTGGTAACGAAAGCACATTCGAAGGTGCTGACATGTCTGCGAAGCTTAAGCTTCTAGGCGTGAAAGTAGGTTCTATTGGTGATGCAAACGGTCGTACTCCTGGCTGTAAGAGCTACGTTTACCAAAACGAAGAGCAAGAAGTTTACAAGCGTCTAATCGTTTCTGAAGACAACAAGAAGCTTCTTGGTGCGGTAATGGTCGGTGATACCTCTGACTACGGCGATCTTCTACAGCTTATGCTGAACGAAATCGACCTACCAGAACACCCAGATGCTCTAATTCTTCCTGCACACGCTGGCGCTGAAAAGCCAACACTCGGCGCAGACTCGCTTCCTGAATCTGCAGTTATCTGTTCTTGTTTCGATGTGACTAAAGGCAAAGTCGCTCAAGCGGTTGCTGAAGGTCACCACACCATTGGTGATATCAAAGCAGTAACTGGCGCAGGTACTGGTTGTGGTGGTTGTATTCCTCTAGTGACTTCAGTACTAAACGCTGAACTAGCTAAAGCCGGTGTTGAAGTGAAGAACGACGTATGTGAGCACTTTGCTTACTCTCGCCAAGAGCTTTTCCACCTAATTCGCATCGAAGAAATCAAAACGTTCGACGAGCTATTAGAGAAATACGGTAAAGGTTACGGTTGTGAAGTATGTAAGCCTCTAGCGGGTTCTATCCTTGCTTCTTGCTGGGGTGAGCACATCCTTAAGCCTGAACTAGTGAAGCTGCACGATACCAACGATAACTTCCTAGGTAACATGCAAAAAGACGGTACTTACTCTGTTATCCCTCGTATGGCGGGTGGTGAAGTAACGCCTCAAGCACTAAGCGTTCTTGCTGATGTTGCTGCTGAATACAACCTGTATACCAAAATCACGGGTGCGCAACGTATCGGTCTATTCGGCGCTCAGAAAGATGACTTACCAGCTATCTGGAAGAAGTTAATCGCTGCAGGTTACGAAACAGGTCAAGCTTACGCAAAAGCACTTCGTATGGCTAAGACATGTGTTGGTTCTACTTGGTGTCGTTACGGCGTTCAAGATTCAGTTGGCCTAGGCGTGATGATCGAGAACCGTTACAAAGGCATCCGTACTCCTCATAAGATGAAGTTTGGTGTGTCTGGCTGTACTCGTGAGTGTGCTGAAGCTCAAGGTAAAGACTTAGGTATCATCGCAACTGACGCAGGTTGGAACATGTATGTGTGTGGTAACGGTGGTATGAAACCTCGTCACGCAGACCTGCTAGCAAGCGACCTAGACCAAGAAACGCTGATCAAATACATTGACCGTTTCATGATGTTCTACATCCGCACGGCTGCTCCACTACAACGTACTTCGGTATGGATGGACAACCTAGAAGGTGGTGTTGATTACCTACGTGAAGTGATTGTAGACAACAAGCTTGGTATCAATGACCAGCTTGAAACTGACATTGCAGGCTTGGTTGATAACTTTGCTTGTGAGTGGACAGATACAATCAACGACGAAGCTCAACTTAAGCGCTTTGCACACTTTATCAATGCTGATGACCGTGATGAGAACGTTGTGTTTGTTGATGATGGCCGTGAACAACACCGCCCAGCGACATTCACTGAGAAACACCCTGAAGCGAAGGGCGATATCCTTCACGTTGAACTGGTTTAATTGGGAGACGACATCATGGCATTTACCAAAGTTTGTAAGATCGAAGATATTATTCCAGGTACAGGTGTTTGTGCATTGGTTGGTGGTGAGCAAGTAGCAGTCTTCCGCCCAACTAAGGCTGAAGAAGTATTCGCGATTAGCAACACAGACCCTTACTTCCAGTCTAACGTGTTATCACGTGGTCTGATTGTTGAGCACAAAGAAGAGCTTTGGGTGGCAAGCCCGCTTAAGAAGCAACGCTTTAACCTGACAACAGGTGCGTGCATGGAAGACGAGAACTTCAACGTGAAAGCGTACAAAGCTCGTGTTACCAAAGGTGCTGTAGAAATCTCTGCTTAATCTTTGGATGAGTAAGATTTGATAGTTCAAGGGTTCTAGTTCTCGATATTGCCTTAACTCGGCAACTAGAGCCTTTTCCTATCCAATTTTAACTTTTAATTTTACTTTTTTAAGGACAACATTATGTCTCCTGATTACAAACCAGCTGAATTCGTTCAAACGATGATTGATGTGGGTGAAGCGAAAACTAAAACAAGTACTCGCGATCTTCTGATTCGAAGCACTATGGCTGGTATCATCCTTTCTCTCGCGGTTGTTGTTGCTATTACAGCAATGGTACAAACCGGCATTGGCCTTGTTGGCGCATTAGTGTTCCCAGTTGGTTTCGTTATTCTAAGTGTTATGGGTTACGACCTAGTAACTGGCGTTTTCGGCCTTGCTCCTTTAGCTAAATTCGACAACCGCCCAGGCATCACTTGGGGCCGTATCCTACGTTGTTGGGGTATTGTTGGTCTTGGTAACCTTATTGGTTCTTTGATTGTTGCTTTCCTAGTGGCTGTTTCATTAACAGGTAACTTCTCTCTAGAGCCAAACGCTGTTGCTCAAAAGTTCATTGCTGTTTCTACAGGCCGTAGCTTAGGTTTTGAAAACATGGGTATGGACGGATGGATCACGTGTTTCGTACGCGGCATCTTCTGTAACCTAATGGTATGTCTAGGTGTGATTGGTAACATGACAGCACGTACTGTGTCTGGCCGTGTAGCAATGATGTGGTTCCCAATCTTCATCTTCTTCGCACTAGTATTTGAGCACACAGTAGTAAACATGTTCCTATTCCCACTGGGTATGATTCTTGGCGCTGACTTCGGTATCGCGACATGGTTGAACTTCAACCTTATCCCAACAATCCTAGGTAACATCGTTGGTGGTCTACTAATGACATGTGTTCCTCTATACCTAACTCACGCTAAAACAGCTCCTTCTCTAGGCGCTAAGTAATTCTGAATACGGTGAAACGTAATTTAGTATGAGATTGAAAGCCCCAACGAAATGTTTGGGGCTTTTTTCGTTCAAATGCCTTAAGCATCAAGGTGTTGATTCTTATTGAGTAATACCAATCACAGTAAGTAAGTGATCAGAAATAGCGCAGGAAAAAGGCTTGAGAACGAGACAGAATTTTTCGATAAGTAGTTATCCTACAATCAAAAATTCTAACGAAGTTATCGAGCGTTTTAACCAGCTAGGATGAACAGTTATTTACTACGATTGGTATCTAATACCTGCAATAGATCGTTTTGTTATAATTACTTCTATCTTCGTTAGTATTTAAACTGAATATTTATATCAACACCTGATAGTCTAAGGGTTAAGGATTTGGATAAGTCATCATGAATACAGTGACTTATCACATAGATTGAAGCTTGAGATAAAACAAGCAAACCTTCGGAGCACAGCATGTCAGAAGTATCGTCATCGAATGTTAAAGAAGTAAACAAAGGATTTGTTTCATTGGTAGGTGCAGGTCCAGGCGACCCAGACTTACTTACGCTAAAAGCGGCACGAGTGATTCAACAAGCAGACGTCTTGGTATATGACCGCTTGGTATCAAAAGATATCTTGGCGATGGCTAACCCAGACGCAGAAATGCTGTATGTGGGTAAAAAGCTTGATCATCACTGTGTACCGCAAGATCAGATCAACCAATTGTTGGTCACCAAAGCGCAAGAGAATAAGCATGTAGTACGCCTGAAAGGTGGTGACTCATTTATCTTTGGCCGTGGTGGCGAAGAGTGTGAAACTCTGGCTGAGAATGATGTGAGATTTGAAGTCATTCCTGGTATTACGGCAGCCGCTGGTGCTACGGCTTATGCGGGCATCCCGTTAACTCACCGTGACCACGCGCAAAGCGTCCAGTTTATTACCGGCCACTTAAAGAAAGATGGCGAAGATATCGACTGGCAATCTCTTGCTCAACATAATCACACGATCGTGTTCTACATGGGTTTAAAAGAGAGCCCGAATATTCAAAAGAATTTGCTTGATAATGGTATGCGAGCAGATATGCCTGTAGCCATCATTGAAAACGGGACACGCCAAGAGCAAAAGGTGTATCGAGGTGGATTGAGTGACTTAGCTAACCTTGCGAGCGTCGCTAAAAGCCCGGCTTTGATCGTTGTTGGCAGCGTGGCTCAGCTTCATGAAAAACTCGATTGGTTTAACAAGTAACCAAGTCACGCTTAATCGATTTGTATAAAGTTAAATGCTGCAGCGGCTACTTTGTCGCTGCATTTCTTGTTGGCGCATGGGCATTTCGTCGATGATATTGGTGATTTTTTGCCAGTCTGTCTTACCGTTCCATCTGTGCTTCTCTTTTCCGTCTTTACCAATCAATACAGCGGTGTGTGACCCTTTAGGGATCTCATAAACGCTGGTTACTGCCTCTAGGTTAAACTCTTCTTCTAACCAAGTGGGTACGGTGTAGCCACTCTCTGCAATCACCATGATAACCACATCACGTTCGTCCAATTGACAGTTGTTGATCAACACTTCGTTTAGAAACTCTTTGACGACAGAGTCTTCTGTTGGCGCGAAATAGATGACGCTTCGGTGTGGCAGCTGACTGGAATGAGAATAAGCTGGGTAGGCAAGCACTGAGTTGATGGTTAAGCTCATGATTAACACCGTACTAATAGTTAGAACCTGTAAAACATTAGACCAAACGTTCGAGCGATTGACTGCTTGTGCAGCTTTGGATGTTTCCATGCTTGTGCACGATTTGTGTGTTTGTCGGTGTAGCATAGCCAACCTCCTTTTAATACGCTAAGCCTGTGTACGATTCGGTTGTGACGTGAATGAAGCTCATGAAACAAGGCGCTATATAGCACCAGAACAAATCGACTTACCTTAAGCATAGTTAGGTTTACGCCAAAGGTGCTTAGGTCACCACTAAATATAACCAGATTTACGTTAACGATAGCCGACAGGTTCATTTTTATTGAGTAAAGCGACTCGCATTTTACAATTGAATAGAATAGGGTATACGGAAAATCTAAAGGTATGAATTTATGGAAAACATAGCAATTTTGGTCGACGTTCAGAACGTTTACTACACGACACGCGATAAATACTGTTCTAACTTCGACTATAACCAGTTTTGGTATGTTGCCACGGAAGGGCGTAACGTTGTTGCCGCCAATGCTTACGCAATCTCTAGCCAAGATCCTAAACAGCGTCAATTTCATCATATCCTTCGAGGTGTCGGCTTTAATGTAAAGTTGAAACCATTTATCCAGCGCCGAGATGGCAGTGCAAAAGGTGACTGGGATGTGGGTATAGCTTTAGATGCTATAGAACTGGCTGAAACGGTTGATACGATCGTTCTGGTATCTGGAGACGGTGATTTTGAAATCCTCGTAGAACGAATCAAGGAACGTTTTGGTAAGCCTGTCGAGGTGTACGGTGTTCCGGGATTAACTGCTCAAAATCTTATCGATTCAGCCTCAAAATTTGTACCGATTGAAAAAGATTTCCTTCTTTAGGGTTAATCTCTCATTTTATAATTGAAATCAATAATAACGATAATTAAAATGCAAACTATTATTATTTATCGGTTTGTATGATGTCGCGCGTTTTAGTTGTTGATGATGATATTCAGTTGTGTGAATTATTGGGTGAAGTGTTAGAAAATGAGGGGTATCACGTTGATACTGTTCACTGCGGTGAGTCCGCGCTTGAGTTTATTCAATCGAACCCTGTCGATTTAGTTTTACTCGATGTAATGCTTCCAAACCTAAGCGGTATTCAAGTAGCAAGACGCATTTGTCAGCGTTTTGCTACTCCTATTCTTATGTTGACCGCGCTTAATGATGACGCTTCAATGCTTGATGGCTACCAAGCGGGCGCCGACCAGTATATCGCCAAACCTTTCAATGTTCCTGAGCTCCTAACTCGTATTAAGGTGATTTTACGCCGAGTGGGTTTTGAGCGTCAGAGACAATCTTTAGCCTCATCAAACCATGGCTTGTGTGAACAGCTCTCTCGTTTACCGTTAACGGGCACTGAAAAAGATCTGCTTGATTATCTAATCAAAAATGACGGTATCGTTGTCTCTAAATCCGATCTTCAAATTCATGTTTTGAAGAAAGAGCTTTGCCCCTTTGACCGTAATTTAGACATGCACATCAGTAATATCCGTCGAAAATTGGTGCAGGCAGGCTTATCTAAACAACACATCAAAACCGTCCGTGGTAAAGGCTACAGTTATCTAGAGTCGGTAGGAGCATGAGTGCCAAGCTGATACGCTGCCCGGACTTTATCGCTAAGCGGAAAGATGGCTTAACATTCCAACTTTTCTCGTACTTGACGATTATCATTATCAGCATTTTTATTTTTCAAGCGGTAGCTGAGAAGGCCTTGATGAAGGCATTACTGAAAGTCCCAGACTCTGTGAAGCACGAGATGCTAGACCTCGCATATCAAGCTAATGTGTTAATCGAAGAAGGGGACATGGATGAACTTGCCGACTGGGCCAACGCTCAGCAGTATTACCTATTTGTTTTGGGAAAAGACAATCACCCGATCACACATAGGCACATGCACCCACACTTTGAATTTAAGTTGCGTTTCTTAAGAACGTTAGACCATCAATTGGATGCTGTTGTGAATCGGCCGATATTTGGCCTACCTTTAAATGGCGGCAAAAGCCTAGTTATCCAATTACCGCACCGGTTCCATCCTGCAAAGTCGTTTGGTTTGTACTCGACCTTGATGAAGGTCTTTATCGCTTTCATCATCCTATCTTTATTCTCTTTAATTATGGCGCGCAGGCTACAACAGCCTTTGGATCGTTTGCGAGAGGCGAGTCGACGTTTAGCGGAAGGTGACTTCTCGGTGCAAGTCGTCTCTGAATTGAAATCAAATACACGAGAATTTAATGAACTAGCGGTGGATTTTGATCATATGACGTTTGAAATCAAATCACTGGCCGAAAAGCAGCGTCGTTTGATTCGTGATGTCTCTCATGAACTTAGAACGCCATTAGCAAGGCAAAACCTCGCTTTACACTTATTGCGAAGTAAGGTCGATGATAAGAGTATTGGTTTGCTCGATCGTATGGAAAGTGAAACTGAAGAGATGAACAAGCTGGTGGGGGAGATCCTAGAATTCAGCAGACTAGAAACGTCTCGTTATGATTCCAAATTAACTTTAATGCACCTTGAACACTATTGTTCGATGCTGATTGCTCAGATGCAAAACGATTTAAAGCCAAACCAAACTCTGGTGGGCGATTTACTAACGCCAACATCGATGGTGAATATTGATGAGAGACTACTTCTCAGAGTGATTGGTAATCTAGTCGGCAACGCCATTAAATATGCAGGTGAACATGCTCATGTTGTCGTTACCACTTATGAAAAAACGTCGGATAAACGTTACAGTGTCATATCTGTAGAAGATGACGGTGAGGGCATTCCTGATAACAAGATTGCAGGTATATTCGACCCGTTTACACGCATTGAGTCAGCTCGAGACAAACAGTCTGGTGGTTACGGCCTAGGACTTGCGATTGTTAAAGAAGCGATGGGTGTGATGAATGGGCACGTTACTGCTGAGAATAGAGAAGGTGGGGGGCTCAGGGTCAATCTTATGTTCCCAATCGACGATTAACTTAAGTACGTTTTCTAGAGATAGTTAATACCGAATACGAATTCTAAAAACGATACTCAATAAAAAACGCCACTGCATCTGCAGTGGCGTTTCTGTTTATGCGCTTTTTTATGAGTTAAGGTGTAGCCATTAATTACACCTTAGCTCGAAGGCAAGAGCGTTATAGAAACTAGATTATGCCTGTTGGCGTGCTAGCTTAACTTCTTCTTCTTTCTCGCCGGCAGCTGGGTCGTTGAAGCGAGACTCATCAAGAGCACCTTCAGACTTCGCCACGATGATAGATACGGCACTATCACCTGTGATGTTTACAGCGGTACGAATCATATCAAGAAGACGGTCAACACCCATGATTAGAGCGATACCTTCAAGCGGTAGACCAACTTGGTTCAATACCATCGCTAGCATAACAAGACCAACACCAGGAACACCTGCAGTACCTACAGACGCCAGTGTCGCCGTTAGGATAACCATTAGGTAATCACCCATTGAAAGGTCGATGTTGTAGGCTTGTGCGATAAACGCTGTCGCAACACCTTGCATGATAGCAGTACCGTCCATGTTCACAGTTGCACCTAGTGGTACTGTGAAAGACGCTACTTTGTTGTCTACGCCCATGCGGTTTTTCGCCGTTTCCATGGTTACTGGAATCGTTGCGTTTGAAGATGCTGTTGAGAATGCAAACATGATTGCATCTTCCATCTTACGTAGGAACGTAATCGGGCTAAGGCCTGTGAATCCTTTAAGCATTGCGCTGTAAGTAACCAGACCGTGTAACAGTAGGGTACCTGCAAGTACTAAGAAGTATTCTGCTAGGTTCCAAATCGCACCCAAGCCAAGGCCAGAGAACAGTTTCGCCATTAAGAAGAACACGCCGTAAGGAGCAAGGTTCATTAGTAGCGCAACTAGCTTCATGATCACTTCGTTTAGATCAGAGAAAACTGCAGCGATACGTTCACCGGGTTTGCCCGCTGCACTGATTGCGATACCAAACAACACTGCAAATACGATAACTTGTAACGTTTTGCCCTCAGCCATCGCCTGAATAGGGTTGGTTGGGAACATGTCGATGATTACTTGGCCCAGAGAAGGGGCATCAGCTGATTTGAAAGAGCTCGCAGCAGTAAGATCCGCACCAGCTCCAGGTTGGAACAGGTTACCGATAGTAAGTGCTAGAGTGATAGCAACGGCTGTAGTACCGATATAAAGTGCAAGTGTTTTGCCACCCATACGGCCAAGAGTTGATAAGTCTTTAAGGGAACTTGTACCACATACTAGTGAAACGAAGACTAGTGGGACAACAAGCATTTTTAAACTGGCGACAAAAATTTGCCCGCCTACTTCAAAGAGTCCGTTAACGATGTAGTTGTTAACAAATCCACTTTCTGCAAAAAGGGATTGAATGGCAAATCCCGTGAATATACCTACGACCATACCGAGGATTACTCGACCAGTCAGAGACATAGGTTTCTTGGTATTCATTTAGAACACTCCTTATTATTTATAACTTTGATACCTTTTCAAAGTGAGCAGGAGATTAGCAGTCGGATAATCAATTCGAAAAACAAAAAATGAGTTTGGAATTATAGATGTGATCAAAATCACTGATAATTGTGTAAATTAAACAAATAAAAACAAAATAATTCACCATTAATTTACATTTATCGAGGGTTTTATACATAAATTTGTCGTTTCAAAGGTAGTAAATAAGAAGAGATGATTTTCTTATCAATCTTCACGTCTTCAATTGACTGAGCCTATATCCGTGTTTCAAAAAATTAGGTGAAGATAACCACTCGATTTACGCCAATGAATCTTAACTATCTGTATTGAATTGGTTTTGTTGAACTCTTCAAATATGACCCACCGATAGGCCTTTACAAAACTTTACGAATGCAAAGAATGTAAATTTAATGCAAATGGTAATAGTTATCACTTATATTCACTCCCGAAATAATTCAGTGGTACCGGCAACGGTTCAGCGAACACATCGAATAAATAACAAAGTGTTCGTCTAAAAGAATAAAAGCGGAGTAAAGGACATGTTTTCAAAGAGCCCATTGGCTTTAGTGATCGGCGCAGTATTAGCTTCACCAGCAGTATTGGCAGAAACAGTAAAAACAGACGAGCACATGGTTGTTGAAGGTCGTGACTACGGTTACAAAGCCGACACGAACACAACAGCAATGCGCATGGAGGCGACTCAATTAGAGACTCCGGGACAAGTTTCAGTAATCGATGAGCAGATCATCGATGAACAGCGTGCTAGCACACTAGGTGAAGTTCTTAAGAACGACGCTTCTGTAGGTGCGGGTTCAAAATCAACGAACCGTGAGCGTTTCACTCTTCGTGGTTTTGATTTAGAAAGTAGCTCTGGTTACTTACGTGACGGTGTTCAACATTGGTCTCATTACCGCCAACCAGTAGAGCTATTAGAGCGTGTTGAAGTACTTAAAGGCCCAGCAGGTTTACTCTACGGTAAATCAGCACCAGGTGGCCTTGTTAACATGGTTTCTAAGAAGCCTACATACGAGACTCAAGTAAACGTAAGCCAAGATATCGGTTCTGATAGCTACACGCGTACAACCGCTGATGTAAGTGGTTCACTAAACGATGACCAAACTTTACGTGCTCGTCTTATTGTTTCACAAGAAAACCAAGACTCTTACCGCACACGTTTTGATGGCACAGATGTAGAAACCGACCGTTTTGTTGGTGGTCTATTCGTTGATTACGATATTAACGAAGACATCATGTTGTCAGTTCATTACGACCGCACAATCGAAGAGGGCGATTTGGACAATGGTTCTAAAATCGACACTTCTACAGGCAAGGCAATCGACCCTAACACGGTTAATGATCAACGTTTCGCTAAAACAGATAACGACGTTGCTAACTACGGCGCTTCGGTAACTGCTAACTTAAACGAAACTTGGTCTGTTAAAACAGGTATTAGCCGTCAGTTCTACGAGCGTCAGCGTACAGAATCGAACAATACTGTATACAGCGATAAAAACGGCGGTTACGGCTACAAAGTATCAGATCGTCACGACGAGTGGACGTTTGACACGGCTTACGTAGATTTTACTGGTGATTTCGATGCACTAGGTGTAAACCACCGCCTACTTGTTGGTGTTAATGGCCTTCATTACGACTACGAGCGTTTATACGACTCTGGCTACACATGTGTAAATGCAACTGAAGCAGAAGCAGAAGCTGCATGTGGTAATGGTTTTGATATGCCTTCTAACGTTAGCTACAAGAACGACAATGAAGTATCTCACTCTGAAAGCCAACACTACGGTCTATATGTTCAAGACTTAGTAACACTTAACGACCAGTGGCAAGTTCTTGGTGGCGTTCGTTTTGCATACGACAAAACGACGAGCAGTTCTAATCAAGAAGAGAGCTACAACAACATTCTTCCAAAGTTTGGTGTAATTTACTCTCCGGCTTCAAATGGTTCAATTTACGCAGTTTACTCTGAAAGTTTCGAACCTGTTGGTGAAATCACAGATCAAGATGACGTGAACTTTGGTCAGTCTCAAGATGCTAAGAAAGGTACACTTTACGAGCTAGGTTCTAAGTGGGAACTGTTTGATGAACGTTTGTTTGTATCAGGAGCATTGTTCCAGATCACTCAATCGAACATGCAAGTGACTGAAGATCTAGACCCCGCAAGTAATAACGGCAAAGAAACACGTACAACTCAAGTTGGTGAACAAGTTCACACTGGTGTTGAATTGGCTGCAACTGGTTACGTGACTCAAGCATTCTCTGTAAGTGCATCTACAATGTTCCTAGATGCTGAGTACCAGAATGACCCAGCTCTTGAAGGCAAAACACCTGCTGACGTACCAGAGTTTACTGCGAGTATTTGGTCTACTTACTCGTTCAATAACGGTACTGACGTAAACCTTGGTGTTTACCACGTAGGTGAGCGTTACACTGAAGATTCAAACACCTTCAAAAAAGACGCATACACTCGTGTAGATATGGGTATCGCACATACAATGAAGTATGACGAGAACCTAGATTTCGTTGCACGCTTCAATGTAGAGAACCTGTTTGATACTGATTACCTTGAAGGTGGCAGCACGAGCAACGTTGTTGTTGGCGAAGGCCGCAACTACATGGCAACTTTACAGGTGAAATACTAATTTGTTAGTAGGGTACTATTGGTAGCCTAAATGCTAAGGGGAAAGTTTCGGCTTTCCCCTTTCGTGGTTCTGCTATTTGGTAAAATATCCCTAGTAATGTGAGTGACTTTTAATGATAATGAGAGTGCTTATCAATAAAATTCATTTGACCTTCTTCTTATAGTAAATGACTACAATTATGAATCTTTTAAAATCTAGCCTAGCGCTTGCCATCAGTTTGGTTGCAACGTCTTCTATGGCAAACAGCTTGGATCAAGCTCAATCAATTCAAAACAAGACCAATAACGCGTCGGCTTCGAGCCAAAAGGTTATTGATAAAAGCTCACAAGCGACTTTAATGCTGCAAGCTGAGATTGAGCGTCTGCAAGAAGAAGTTAAAAACCTAGAAATCTATCACGATCACCTTGCTGCATTAGTTGAGAGCCAAAACCAAGAAGCTCAAAGCATTGAAGATCAGATCGAAGAAATCAAATACACACGCCAAGGTGTCGTGCCATTGATGTATCAAATGATCGATGGTCTTGAACAGTTGGTAGAGAAAGACGTGCCGATTAAGAAAGAACAGCGTCTAGAAAGAGTAGAAAAGCTACAAGCAATGATGATTCGTGCTGACGTAAGTGATGCTGAGAAATACCGTCGCATCCTAGAGGCATACCAAATCGAAATGGACTACGGCATTAAGCTGGGTGTTTACCAAGGTCGTGTCGCATTGGCGAGTGATAAAACAATCGAGGCAGATGTTCTGCACCTAGGTCGTATCTCTTTGGTTGCTCGTAACCTCAATGGCAGCCAATACTGGGCTTGGAATCAAACAGAAGCTCAATGGCAAGAACTTGATTCTTCTATGAAGTCAGAGCTAGATAAAGCGTACGATATTGCTGGCCAACAAGCTGCTCCAAGCTTGATTACTTTACCTGTTTCTTTAACTGTTGCGGAGGTTAAGTAATGAACTTAAAACCATTAGCAGCATTGCTTTGCATTACATCACTTTCATTTTCTGCTTTCTCAGCTTCAGACTCAACGGCCCAGCTCGTTAACAAAGCAAAATCCGAAAACCGCACTCAAGCTTCTCACAACGTAGTTCGTGAAGCTGACTTCAAAAAGACTGAACAAGAGCTTAAAGCGATCAAAGCAGAGCTTGAAGCGAAACGTACATCGGTTCAAAACGCAACAGACGTTCTTACTCAAACCTTCAGCGACAACGAAAACAAGCTGGCTCGTTTAGAAGAAAAACTGCGTTTAGAAACGGGTAGCCTTGGTGAGTTATTTGGTGTCGTTCGTCAAAACGCGAAAGAACTAGGCGCAGAGCTTAGTTCAACCGTAAATAGCGTTGATCGCGCTGAGCACACAGCGACCGTTGACCAAATTATCGATGCTAAATCCCTGCCATCAATGCCACAGCTTTCTGGTTTGTGGATGAGCATGGTTGAGCAGATTCAAGCAAGTTCTGAGCTTAGCAAATCTCAAATTGTATTCATTAATGGTGAAGGCAATACAAACAAAGTTGACGCTTACCGCTTAGGTTCGATTGGTCTTGTGACAGAGCAAGGCTATGTTAGCTGGAACACTCAGCGTGAAGATGCGATCGCCTATCTTAAGCAACCACAAAATGGTCCAACGTTAGCGTCACTTTCTTCGTTAGCGAATGGTGAAGTATCTAACGTGGTTGTCGATCCTTCTCGCGGATTTATGCTAGAGCAATTAGCACTTACGCCAAGCCTAACTGACCGTCTACAAGCGGGTGGTGTGGTTGGTAAAGTGATTCTTGGCCTACTAGCGATTGGTCTAATCATCGCATTGGTTCGTGGTGTTTCATTAGCTATTGCTCGTCAGAAAATTCGCGCGCAACTTAAGAACCCTGAGCAAGCGGGTGATAACCCTCTAGGCCGTGTTCTTGCAGTTTACAACAAAGAACAAAACCAAACGGTTGAAGCGTTAGAGCTACGTCTTTTAGAAGCGGTTGTTGATGAGCAGACTCACTTAGAGAAAGGCCTATCGATGCTTAAACTATTGGCGGCACTAGCACCAATGTTAGGTCTTTTAGGTACAGTAACTGGCATGATCGAAACATTCCAAGTGATTACACAGTTTGGTAATGGCGACCCTAAAGTGATGGCGGGCGGTATTTCGATGGCGCTTGTCACTACGGTACTTGGTCTGGTTGCGGCAATGCCTCTTCTACTGGCACATAACATTCTTAGCACTCAAGCAGAAAACATTCGTAATATTCTTGAGAAGCAGGGTATTGGTCTAGTTGCTGAGCAGGCTGAAAAGACCGTTGAATCAAACGCTGTTGTTTCACCAGTTGGGACCGCTGCGTAATGGATATTTTGTCGGGTTCTCTATTACCAGCGAGTTGGTTAACGAGTGACTGGCTGCTGTCTTTATCAAGCTTTATGGAGCAGGGCGGTTTCGTCCTGTGGTGGCTAGCGGCTGTCGTCCTAGTGTATTGGGTGCTTGTGGTAGAACGTGTGCTTTATCTTGCGTTCTATTTTCCTAAGCAACGCCAAGCTTGGATAGCGAAATGGCATGAAAGAGAAGATCACTCTTCTTGGCATGCTAAAGCCATTCGTGAAGGTTGGTTAGGGCAAGCGAGCATCTTGCTTAACCAAAACTTGAATTTTATTAAGCTGTTAGTCGCTATTTGTCCGATGTTGGGCTTGTTAGGTACCGTAACCGGTATGATCTCTGTTTTTGATGTCATGGCGACACAAGGTAGCAGTGACCCTAAATTGATGGCTTCAGGTATCTCGTTAGCAACACTGCCGACCATGGCAGGCATGGTTGCAGCGTTAGCGGGCATGTTTGTTCACGCTCGATTAGCGAAAGTGTGTAACCGCTTAGAATTGAAATTAGAAAAATCTTTAAGGAGTCAACGATGAGACTCGGTCGACGTCATTCTAAAAACGAAGAGGCTCAAATAGACCTTACTTCGATGCTTGATATAGTCTTTATCATGCTTATTTTCTTTATTGTGACCAGTTCATTTGTTCGTGAATCAGGGGTTGAAGTCAATCGCCCACAAGCTTCTAACGTAGTTAGCCAAAAGGATGCGGGTATCTTTGTTGCGATTACTTCTGCAAACGACATTTTCATTGATAAGCGTGTCGTTGATGTTGAACGTGTCCAAGCGACGTTAGAACATTTGTTGCTAGAACAACCTGATGCTTCTTTGGTTATTCAAGCGGATGAACACGCTTACAACGGGACCGTTGTTAAAGTGATGGATGCCGCGAAAGGTGCTGGTGTTAAAAACATTGCGCTTGCTGCTGATAAGCGATGATCTTGGAGGATCTTCATAAATGATTCGCCTATTTCTTGCTTTACCGCTAGCGGGTGCGTTGGGCTTAGCGCTGTTTTCTTTCATGGCTTGGATGGTCGATAACGGCCACCAACGTTCACCAGACGATAGCGAGACGTTAAGTTTCAACATGGTGATGGTGGAACAAGAACAAGAAGTTCAAAGAAGACAACGTGCAGTCCCTGAAAAACCAGAAATGCCAGAGCCGCCACCGGAAGCGCAAACATCTCAGTCACAAGCTGAGGTTACGCCTTTGAATTCGATGTCTTCTTTACCTTCATTGGATTTGAATACATCCATTGATGGCTTAGCGATTAACGCACCGACATTCTCTGATTTTGGGTCAAACCAACAGGCAATGCCTTTGTATCGAGTAGAGCCTCGTTACCCAGCGAAAGCACTTAAGCGTGGAGCTGAAGGCCATGTGATTATGTCTTTTACTATCGATGAAACGGGACGCCCAATTGACATTCAAGTCACTGACGCAAACCCACGTCGTATGTTTGAACGTGAAGCGATGAGAGCACTTAAAAAATGGAAATATCAACCGAAAGTCGTCGATGGAAAAGCGATAGCTCAGGTTGGTCAAACCGTGAAACTAGAGTTTAAGTTGGCAAAATGATGAAACAGATATGGATATTAGTGGGCTTGTTGTTAATGCCCCTTACAACACAGGCACAAGAGCTAACCCAATATACTGCTATTCGTGTTCAAAAGGCGCATAAGCTTGCTCAAGATGAACAGGTTAAACAGGCCATTGACGTACTTGCAGGTTTAGAGCTTTCTAAGGGCTACGACAAAGCGTACGTAGCTCGTATGCTGGGTGTGTTTTATTGGCGAGACGGTAAAACCGATAAGGCAATTAAGCAGCTTACTTACGCCGTAGACACTAATTTGCTGGTGGATGAACAAGCTTGGATAACGAAGCGTATGCTTGCTGATCTGTTATTAAACAATCAGCAGTTCAAAAACGCGCTTCCGCATTACTATGAGCTAGTAAAAACAGCGCCAGAGGCAGAAAAGAAAGACGTACTTTGGATGCGAATTGCACAAGCGGAATACCAAATCGAGAACTGGTCAAAAGTACTCGTAGCGATTGGTAATCGTGACAAGTTCAATGCAAAATCAGAACTGTCGCCTCTGTCTCTAAAACTGGGTGCGCAACTACAGTTAAAGCAGTGGAAGCAATCTATTCCAACACTGGAAAGCCTGATTGAACTTCAGCCAGAAAAAGACAACTGGTGGCGTCAACTTGTGGGTATTCAGTTAAGACTAGAGCGCAACCGCGATGCATTGAACACACTCGCGCTGGCTGATCTACAAGGTGTTGAGCTGAAAAACTCAGACCGTCGATTATTGGCTCAGCTATATGCTAAACGCGGTATTCCAGAGCGTGCAGCACAAGAGATTGCCAAGCTAGATGACGCGAACAGCGATGTTCAACTTCTGGCTGAGCAAGCAACCTACTGGCAGTTAGCGAAAGAGTGGGACAGTGCTATTGAAGTGTGGACGTTAGCGTCTAAAAAGGACACGCAATATCATTGGAATGTGGCTCAATTACTGGTTCAACAAGGTTACTACGATCGTGCTCTGGTTGTTTTGGATAAAGTGAAAGACAAGAACAAGCAAGCCGATGTTGCTTTAGCGAAAGTACGTTCATGGTACAAGCTAAAGAATCTTGATAATGCTCTTGCTCAAGCGAAACGTGCGAACAACATTGAGCCTTCTTCTGAAGCAAAAGGTTGGATTAAATATCTGACTCAGCTAAGAACAGTGAGTGATAACGGCAACGTCTAACTGCTGTTAACACAAAAGAAGACAAGAGAAAGTAGTCAATAGAAAAGGGTGTCATTTGATGGTTCAAATGACACCCTTTTTAATTTTTGGCGATTAAGGCTCGCACATCGTGCCGCTGGACGTTGCACTTTGAATCACGCCGCTGGTATCAGCAACCCAATTAATAGTGCAGTCACGATAAGGGTTTTTAAAGGCATGCACGGTATAACCATTGTCTAACGGTTTCTTGGTTTCAATCCAAGCATAGTTTCTAGATGCCCAAAAACTGATAGGGCGTGACCGTTCGGTGAGATAACGTTCTTGTACATCGGTTATGTCTGAACCGATGTATTGTTGAATATGTTCTTCTGTGCTGATTATTTGGCTGGTACACGCAGTCGCTAGCGCAGCAAAAGCCAAAACAAAAATACGCATTTCAAATCCTTTTAAGCTTCATTAGCTATCATCAAACCAGTGATCAAATAGTCCCAACTTTCTATCCTTAAAGCTACGACTGTTACCTTATAGCCATCTCAATTAAGCGTGTTGAGATTGAGCTTTTTTGAGCTTTGACCCTGTTATCGATAACCTCTATTAGAACGAATCAAATCCCTCTAGTACACGTTAGCAAGAATATGCATACAGTTCGATTACTTCCCATGTAATGTTATGTAAATTTCCTTACGCCACTCGGCAAACGTAAACAATGTAAATTGAATGCCAATACGAATGATTATCAACTAAATTGTCGCCATAAAATTTATAGGTATTGGTTTGTATGTCGTTAAAAAGTAGGGCGGTTCAGTCATGGGCTCGTCGACTTCATGTTTATATTTCTATGGCGCTTCTGTTCGTGGTTCTTTTTTTCTCAGTGACAGGTATCACCCTGAACCGACCTGAGTTATTTGAATCAAGCCAACCCAATATTCAACGCTCTACGCTAACGCTTCCTTCAAGTTTATTTACGGTCCAAGACGGGCGTTTAAAAGCTGACGAGACAGCCTTCGAAACGTTTCTGTTTGAAGAAGCTAACCTTTCCGGCGTTCCTTCAGGTTTGGACATCTACGCAGAGATTGAAGACGGTGAGTTGCTCATCGGTGAAGTGTCTATGGACTTCAAAGGACCCGGCTACAACGCTTCCGTGTTTGTTGACGTTACGTCTGAAATGGTAGAAGTCGAAACCACGAATTACGGCGTTATCGCATTGTTGAACGATCTACATAAAGGTCGTAACAGCGGTGAAGTATGGAAATGGTTTATCGATATCACAGCGCTATTGATGATCTTCTTTGTGCTGACTGGCGTGTGCTTACTGTTACCTAAGAAAAAGACGCTTAATACTTCCATCAAATGGACGGTGTTTGGGTCTGCAATCTCACTTGTTATCTATTTTGTCGCCGTGCCTTAAAGCTTGATTCGATTGATGAATCGGATTGAAGAGCGAACTTAAGGTTAAACGGATTTAAAAGGTTGTTAAAAATGAAAAAAATGAACTGGAGCAAGGCGCTTCTTGCTTTATCTCTTTTGCCAAGCCTAGGTATGGCACAAGCGATTCCTGATACGGCAAAACTGGATGTCAGCTTTGAGCTTCCAAAGATTGATACTTCTATGTATGCGCGTCCTTATGTGGCGGTGTGGGTAGAGAACAGCGAACGAAAGTCAGTGAAAACCATCGAGCTTTGGGTCGGTAAAGACGAATGGCTAAAGGATCTGCGTAGTTGGTGGAGAAAGGTTGGCCGTTACGATCGTGAACTGGTTGATGCTGTGACGTCTGCAACACGTCCTGCTGGTCAGTACCGTTTCGTTTGGGATGGTAAGAGCGACAGCGGTGAAGCCTTAGAGCAGGGCGAGTACACGGTTCATATCGAAGTGGTTCGCGAACACGGTGGCCGTAACTATCTTCGCCAAAAAGTATCACTCACAGATTCAAATGCGTCTTACGAATTAAAAGCAACGGAAGAGACGGGTGAAATTACCCTGAACTACATCGCTAAATAGTAAGTACGAACAGTAAAACCAAGTTGAACAGAATAGACAGTGGTCATCGTAGGCTCAGATAGAGCGACACGGCTAACAATTATAAATAATGGAATTGAACATGATGAAACAGACAAAAATCAAAGCACTTGCTCTAGCGGGTGTGATGGCATTCGGCCTAGCAGCAACGACAACGGCACAAGCTCACCCACGTTGGATTTTGCCATCTCACTTCACTGTATCTAAAGAAGGTGGTGATTGGCTAACGTTCGACGTTACTGCGTCTCACGGTACGTTTGTTTTTGATAAGCCTGCTGGCAGCGAAAATGCTCATGTCATCATGCCTGATGGCCGCAGCGAGCGTCCTAACTTTGTTATTCGTGGCAAGCGTCGTTCAATCTTCGACTTCTATTTTGAAGAAGAAGGTACACACAAAGTGGCGATCAACAACCAGCCGTCTTACTACACGCAATACAAAGCAGGTCGCCGTGACACGGTGAAGTGGATTAAAGCAAACAAAGCTGAGCGTGACTCAGTTCTGCCTGAAAAGTCACGTGACGTGGTAACACAGATCAGCTTCACTCGTGCAGAAAGCTACATCACGGTAGGTAAGCCAACGGATTCGGTGTTCATAATTGAAGGCAAGCTTCTGGAAATGAAGCCTGTGACACACCCTTCAGATATCGTTGAAGGCGAACCAGTAACATTCCAGTTCTTCTACAACGGTGAAATCCAGAAAGACGTGAAAGCCGAGATTACTCGTGAAGGTACGCTTTACCGCAACCACCAAGAGCAGATTGATGTGGTGAGTGATGAGAACGGTGAAATCACGTTTACTCCGGACGTAGCGGGTCGTTACGTAATGAAAGCGAACTACAAAGGTGAGTTGATTGACAACCCACTGGCAGACAAAGCAAGCGCGAACGTTCACCTAACGTTCGAAGCACTGCTTCAATAGTCTGTGATATCGGGGCTAGATCCCTGATTAAGAACCAAAAAACTTAAGGGCTCATTTGAGCCCTTTATCGCTCAGTTTACTTCTGAGAATTTGCACTGTGGCTAGGGTACGAACCATGACAATAAAAACAAAACTTAACGCTTTAATGACTCCTTGCTTAGCACTGGGACTTGGTTTCGCTGCATTACCTGCACAAGCACACTTTCCACTGATGAGCTGCTGGTTTGAAGGCAAGACTGTTGCTTGTGAAGCGGGTTATTCGGATGGCAGCAAAGCGATTGATTACGCAGTTGAGATGTACGATTACGAAGACAACTTGATTGCAAAAGAGATGACAGATAAACGTTCGATCGTTGAGTTCCCACATCCTGACACTGAGTTCTACCTAGTGTTCGATTCAGGCCATGAGTTTCCCGTTGAAGTTGATGTTGTTGAGATCAGCGAAAAATGATGATTCAAAGCGTACGTGCTGATACGGGCGGCAGAGAGGGCAAATGGGTAGGGCTGATCATTGTATTCATCCTTTGCTTTGCAACCGTCGCGATCCCATTTCATCAAGCAGAATCACACGTTAAAGCAGTGCTTGATCATCAAATTCTTGTGACTGATGTTGAACAAGAAAACTTGGCGATGCTATCAGAGCTGCGTTTAGCGCATGAAGAAATTCGTGACCTGCGCATGGACTCAGAAGGAGAATGGCCGAGTGTTGCATCACTTAAAGATGAATGGGTTGCCCCGTTTGTAGAAGATCAGAGTTGGAAGCGCAAAGGCTCTCATGCTTGGGTACTGGACGAGCGAGGTTATTACTTCTCTACTCCAAGTGAATATGCGACACCTAGTGTACAAGCTAAACCAACCGATCATGGTTCTGCGGATTCCTTTATTTTAAACGCGAACAGCGTTTCTCCTGAAATCTGGATCTTCTTGGGTGGTGTAGCGAAACAGCCAGCTACTTTTGACCAACACACGCTTGAGTCTACTGGTTGGAAAATGGTTGTTAACGAATCAGAAATTGAACAGCATCATGAAAGCGATGCTCACTAATAATAAGAGAATTACTATGCGAATTATGACTCTGTTCATGTCGTTATTAGCGGTGTTCATGGCACCCAATGCATTGGCAAAAGAATATAAGATCGACAGCGATAAACTGACGATTGGTATCACGCTTCAGCCTTACTACAGCTACGTGAAAGCCGTAGTAGGTGACAAAGTGAACATTCTTCCTTTGGTTGACGCAGGTTTCAACCCACATAACTATTTACCACAACCCAATGATTTAAAACGATTGAGCCAGATGGATGCAATCGTAGTAAACGGTATTGGTCACGATGACTTCGCGCTTAAAGTGATTTCAGCCGCGCAACGTGATGACTTAGTGGTGATCGAAGCAAACAAAGAAGTGCCTCTACTTCCTGCACTGGGTCAGTCTGTTGGTCAAGGCGCCGTTAACCCGCACACCTTTGTCGGGCTTTCGACAACGATTCAAAAGGTTTACACCATCGCCAGTGAAGTGTCTAAGCTCGACCCTGACAATGCGGCGTTTTATCGTAAGAACGCGCGTAAATACGCCAAGCAATTTCGCTTTATGAAGCGCGATGCGATGTTGTCATTAGGTGAGCTAGACACATCAGGTATGAAGGTCGCAACTACGCACAACGCTTATGGTTACATCCTTCAAGAGTTTGGTGTGGATGTCGCGGCTGTAATCGAGCCGGCACACGGTGTTGAACCAAGTGCTAGCCAGCTGCAAGAGACCATCGAGAAGATCCGCGCATCAGGCATTGATGTTCTGTTCTACGAGCTAAACATGCCAAACCGTTTTGTTGACACCATTGAAGCGGAAACAGGCGTTCAGCTTTACCGTTTTTCTCACATGACGCACGGCGAATATGAAGACGATAAAGTGGAAGTTGAGATGAAGAAGAACCTAGAAACGTTAATCGAAGCAATGAAATTTGCTGCGGCTAACCAAGCTAAAAGCGGGAACGCATAATGCTAGGTCCATCAATTTCAATCAATCAACTTGGTCTGCAATACGACAACAATGTAATTCTTGATGATATTTCACTCGAACTTAATGCGGGTCAGTGCCATGTGATCATGGGGCCAAACGGTGGAGGCAAAACATCTTTGCTGCGCTCTGTGCTTGGTTTGACGCCTTTCTCTGGGCAAATCAATATTCATTGGCCAGAAAAGCCAAGTATTGGTTACGTTCCTCAAAAAGCGACCTTTGAATCGAGCTTACCCCTGACGGTAATGGATTTCGTACTGCTTAACCAAACTCGAATTCCGCTATTTTGGCGTCGTAAGTCTAAGCAATTAGATCTTGCACTCGCACAGTTAGATCGCGTGGGCATGGCGATTCGTAGCGACCGCCGTATGGGACAGTTGTCTGGTGGTGAGCAGCAACGCGTGCTGTTTGCCCAAGCGCTATTAGATAACCCAAGTCTACTTGTGTTGGATGAACCAACCACGGGCATGGACGAGCAGGGTGTTCGTTACCTTGAATCGTTAATTCGTGAATGTGTTCATGAAGGTCGTACGATCCTTGCGGTGCACCACGATGTCACGGCAGTGCGTCGACTCGAAGCGAACGTACATGTTGTGAACCGATTCTTGGTTGATAGTGGTCCACACGAAGAAGTATTACACCCAAGTAAAATCGAGAGTCTATTCCAGCACTACAGCAGTGGCTCTGCCATGACCAAATCGAAGGAGGTTGCGTAATGGATTGGTTACGACAACTTGCCATTAGTGGTGTGGAAGCGGGCTGGTTATCAGACAGCTTCATGTATGCCTTTATGGTTAATGCTCTGGTTGCAGCGTTACTACTTGGCCCTCTGTTAGGTGGGCTTGGTACCTTGGTGATTGCCAAGCGTCTGGCTTTCTTCTCAGAAGCCGTCGGTCACGCAGCATTAACCGGTATCGCTATTGGTGTTTTGCTTGGCGAGCCACCAGAAAACCCAATCATTGGTCTGTTTAGCTTCTGCATGATCTTTGCTCTGCTTCTTCACTTTGTAAGAAACAGAACCAACGTACCATACGATACTTTAGTCGGTGTGTTTCTAGCATTAGCTCTAGCAGTAGGCGCGGCATTGCTGATGTACGTTGCTCGTAAGATCAATATCCACATGCTTGAAAACGTATTGTTCGGCTCGATTCTTACCGTAACTGACCAAGACTTAGCGATTCTCGCAGGAAGTTGCGCGATCATCATCTTGCTCTTGATACCGACGTTTAACCGCATTCTCCTGACTTGTATCAGCCCTGATATTGCGAAGGTACGTGGTTACAACACCAGCTTTTACGATTATTTGTTTGTCATGATGATCACCTTAGTAACAATTGCGGCCGTGAAGATCGTAGGTGCAGTTCTAGTGGGTGCGTTATTGCTGATTCCAGGTGCGACAGCTCGTTTGTTGACTAAACGTATGGGGAGCTTTGTACTGCTGTCGGCATTACTCGCGACCATCGCGTGTTTGGTTGGAACAGTATTGCCTATGGAGCTCAAACTGCCAGTGCCATCGGGCGCGTCAATCATCATCGTTTCTGCAACATTTTTCCTAGCAGCAACGCTATACCGAATTGTAAGAAAGGCGTAATCATGACTTGTTTAATGAATCGTATCGCTAGCTCAGTAAAAGCAGCGGCTCAAGTGAGTGTGCTGGGTAGTGTGTTAATGGCTGGTTCTGTGCTGTCACTGAACGTGAATGCAGAAGATATTCTAACCAGTGCACCTGTGACTTATGCATTGGCGACAGAGCTAACCAAAGGCACGGACATTACGACCGAATACCTGCCACCCAAGCGCTACGGTATTGACCGTCTGCCGAATTGGTTTGGTACCAAGGGTGCGAGTAAAGTGCTTCAATCGGGTGAAAAGGCGACCGTTGCGGTAACACTGTCATCCATCTGGCAAGCGGATCCTACCTTTGTCTACGCAAGACAAGGCAATATCCGCTTAGTTGAGGTTGATGCCGCTCAAGCGATTACACCGCGTGCACAAGGCGTTGCGGCGCTTACATTGTCGAATGGTGATGTGTCTAAATACGCGTGGTTAAACCCGACCAACTTAACGCGTATGGCGGCGATTGTGGCTGACGACTTTAAGTTGTTGTGGCCTGCGCAAGCTGAAACGATTGATAGTAACTTACAACGTGTGATGTTGGATGTTCGTGAACTGATCAACAAGCAGCAAGCAGTATTGCTAGATAATGACGTAGATTCAGTATTGTTGCTTTCAGAAAGCTTGGAAGATTTTGCCTCTGGCAGCCAATTGTTTGTTGAAGAGCGTATGTTCAAAGCCGAGCTTGAGTGGACAGACAAAGACAAAGCCAAGCTTAAAGAGATGTTCTCAGAAGACGATGCTCTATGGGTAGTCACAGCGAAAAAGCCAAGTAACTTGATTAAATCATTGGTACCGAATGAGCGTATCTTAGTGGTGGATTCTGTTGATCGTTGGGGTAGAGCTGGGATTAATGGAAAAGCGCCGTTTGCCCGTTGGGAAGTGCAGCCATTCAAAGGCTAATCAGCGCGATTACAAATGGTAGGATCAAAAAAGCAGCCCAAATAAAGGCTGCTTTTTTTGTTCTTGCCTGTTGGCTCTGAAAAGAGTGTCAGACAAGAGGACTGCGAGTTTAAGCTTATTCTGCAGTTTTTGTCTCTTCAGCTTCAACAGTTGTTTCTACTGAACCTTCAGCTTGCTCTTGAGCTGCTTTCGCTTGTTCTTCAGCTTCCATTTTTGCGCGGTCAGCTTTAGAAATGTAGCGAGGCTTGTTGCTACTATGCAGTTTAGAATTCGCCTGTTTCTGCTTCTTTTTTAGAATTTGATTGATTTTTTTCTTACGGTTCATTGCTGCATAGCCTTGTATTTAGTTTAGGCGGTGGAGGATAATCATTTTAGCTCTAGAACTCAATATTTACATGGTATTCAGCAAGGAAAATATCACTATGCAGGCAGTCGAGACCGAACGTTTAAGATTAAGAATGATCACACCTCGAGATGCGACGTTTATTCAACGATTATACAGCTCAGAAGATTTCTTGCGTTACATCGGTGATAAGGAAATCAACGACACTGAAAAGGCTGTCGAATACATCAAAAACAACATTCTCAAAATGCACCAAGAGAAGGGTGTTTGTTTGTTGATGGTTGAAATCAAGGAGACTTCAACGCCAATTGGTATCTGCGGACTAATCAAAAGGGATACCTTAGAGTCGCATGATATTGGCTACGGGTTTGTTCCTGAGTTTTATGGTCAAGGCTTTGCCCGAGAAGCAGCAAAGGTGATAATTGAACAAGCTAAGCAGAATGCTGATATCGATCATTTAGTTGCCATCACAACCTCTGATAACATTCGAAGTATCGCATTACTGACTAAGTTAGGTTTTGTGTTCGAGCGAGTTGAAGATGTGATCAGCGAAAGCGTTAATCTCAACCTGTACGGTTTCTCATTAGGTAATTAAAACATGTTCCAACATAACAATATTCTACAAGGCGAGCTTGCAACGGAGTACAAAACCGTTATTGCGATGGTGCACATCTATTGCAAAGATCACCACAGTGAAGTTCGTAAGAATAACGCGTTATGTAAGGAGTGTGAGCAACTGTTGCGTTACGCCGAAACACGACTGGATAGATGTCCTTATGGCGAAGCAAAACCGACCTGTAACAAGTGTCCAATTCACTGCTATAAACCGGATCCGAAAGAGCAAATGCGATTGGTGATGCGCTATGCCGGGCCAAGAATGCTACTTAAGCATCCTATTTTAGCGATTCGACATCTGATTCATGAAAAACGAAAAGTGCCGGAAAAGCCATTGCCGAATGTGTCGAACCGCCATATTCGAATGAATAAGAAGTAACTTGCGCTTTAAAGTAGTTTTTAAAGAAACGAAAAAGGCCTGATTTCTCAGACCTTTTTTGATGTAGATACGTTTTATCTAAGCTTGAATATAGCCAGGTAACTGTAATTTACGCTGCTTGTGGCTCTTCGTAGGTCACCGTTAGGTTATTGATCCAGCGTCTGCTCAAGTAACGGTGTGAACAGATAGCCAATTTCACTACTTCTTCTACTAACATCAGTCCATAGATGTATTTGAAGTCCCATCCAGCGACAAACGCGCCATAAACACATACTGGAATGCCCACCATCCACATCGCGATGAAATCCATGCGAAGGCAGAAAGCGTTATCACCACCAGCACGAATAATACCGTTAATGATCACCATGTTGAGCATACGAATCACGACAGCAAAGCACATGATCATCATTGCAGGCGAAGCGAGCGGGTATAAAGCGTCTGTGGTCAGGTTTAGCCATGATAGAACATGCTCTTTACCCATAAACAATAGTAAGCCTACAACCGCACCAAAACCAACCACGGCTTTAATGAATGTCAGACCCATGCTCATAGCGTCATCAAACTCATCACGACCGAGTGAGTGACCAAGCAACACTGAACACGCAACCGAGATACCAAAGAATATCGAGTAGCACAGCGACTCAAAAGGCGCGAGCATTGAGAATACTGCGAGCTCCGTTGTGCCCATGTGACCAAAGATCATTTGGTAAGCCATAGTACCCATTGCCCATAAAACGGCATTCATGGTCAGTGGAAGCGCAATACGACGATAAGACAACCAAAGCGACGGACGATGTGGTGAACTCGGCGTGGTTAATAACCAATGGTTACGCATACGCATGTAGCCATACATCAAGCCCACTTGAATCAAGCGCGCTAAAGTGGTTGCTAATGCCGCACCTGCAACGCCCATCGCTGGAATACCGAAGGCACCTTTAATGAGTACGAAGTTAAGTGCGATGTTAAGGGCAATCGTCACCGCACCAAGTAATAGTGGTGTTACGGTGTCACCTGATGAGCGCATGCTTGCTTCTACCACTACGACAATATGAGTCAGCAGCAGAACAGGGAATCCATACCAAAGGTAAGTTGCGCCAAGTTTAATCACGGTTTGATCGCTGGTTTGCAACATCATCAAAAACTGGGAACCAAGAGTGATGATTGCAGTCACAGGCAGCAGAACTTTTAAGCCAAATACCATCGCGATAGACGATACTGTGCGCGCGCTTTTACGGTCGTTCTTTCCCCAATATTGAGCGACTAACGTTCCGTTTGCTGAGGCCAACCCTGCCATAATCATAATAGCAACGAAGTGCCATTTTGATGCAATTCCCACAGCGGCAGCTGCTTCCATACCAAAGTCACTGACCATTAAGACGTCAGCAAGGGCAAGAATAGCAACTAGCGCACTTTGCAAAGCAACAGGCAAACCAAGTTTTACGATACGAGGTAAGATGCTCTCTGGCTTGTAATTCATAGATGAGTTAGGGTTGATGTTAGTTGTCATAAGCTCTCCGATTTATGGCAGAACTATAGTGATTTGAGCGAAGTAACAACATGTTTAAAAAACAACAAAACCTGTGCGAATCCGTCATTGATACCATGAAGCCTAAATCAACGTGGCAAGATGATGTTTTTCTCGCGGAACAATGTAAAGAACGTTTTTTGACCGTTGAAGATATCCCAGAGATGAAAAGCTGCGGTGTCTACATGGGTGGCATGGCAAAGCTGCATGACGCGTATTGGGTTGAACGTGAATCTGTAAATGTTCATACGTTGATTTTTACTCAAGAAGGGGGCGGAATCCTTACCACCGAGACCTCAGTGCAAGCGATTACGCCATACACGCTGGTGGTTCTTCCTGCTGGAACCCCATTTCGCTTTGAACTCGATCCTCAATATAACTATTGGAAAATGGCGTGGATGCTGACGCCTGATACCCAGCAGTGGCAACATATTGCGAGCTTAGGTCAGAGCATTGTCCCTTTCGGCGAGTGCGAACAAATCTGGTCTCTGATGAACTTGGTTCACTTTGAAATTGATGGCAGGGCTAGTTACAGAAAGCTGCTGATGAGCGAAATCATACGCACGTTAACAGGGTTTGAACCTAAATCGACCAGCACCACGGCACGTGTTCAGGCGTTATACAACGAAATCGAAAGCAGTCTGCATTTAGCGTGGACAGTAGCAGGCATGGCTGAGCGTGTGTTTATTAGTGAAGAGCAGTTAAATCGAGTTACGAAGTCGCTGTTCAATGTTTCTCCGCGCAGCAAATTGATTCAGTTGAGAATGGATAAAGCGACTAGTTTGTTGAAGCAGCAAGATTGGTCGGTGTCGATGATAGCCAATCGTCTGGGTTATAAAGACCCATATAATTTCTCACATCGGTTTAAGAAGCATTTTGGATTATCTCCGAGCCAATATCGTAAAAGTCACCGCCTGACACGCTAACTTATTGATCTGAAAATCAAAGTAAAAGGTCCGGAGGAACGTGTCTGATATTTGGACGAAATTTAACTGAAAATCCAATATAAAACAGTGTTCATTTACGATGTCTGATAACTGAAGAATGCAGTAGATTTACTGTATTGTTAACGATCGGGGTTATGTACTTTTCTCTTACTTTTATGGTCATGCCTAGGCAAATCGGTATGGCTGATTCACAAAATAAGAGGTAAGTGATGCCACAAGATATAACGGACATGCCGGACTTTAGTTCTGAACGGGTAATCGTTCTTAACAGGCGAGAAGTGAATACTAAAACGAAATTGGTCCGAAAGGAAGAGAACGGGTCAATCGTCGGGACATTATCTGAACCACACCGTAAGGTACTTTTCTATCTTTACCAGAACAAAGGCGTGGTCATCAGCAAGAATATTCTCAAGCGTGTAGGGTGGCCTGGTAAGTCTGTGACATCCGCTTCAGTGCTTGTTGCCATTTATGAAATTCGCAGAATGATAGACTGTAAATGCATCTATACCATACCGAATGAAGGCTATTTGTTAGAGCCCAGACCCTGCTGTTGATATTCTGTTCATATTCTTATAATAAAAATTTAATCTCTTTACCGTATACGCTGCTTTCATTATCTTCGATTTTAAGCGTCCATTTATAAGTGACGTTATTAAACACATCTCTTAATAAAGTTGTGTCGTTGGTTGCTCTATTAGGGAATATTATATGAATACGGACTCTTCCCCTGTAATTGAAGGTAAACGTGTAGAACAAAACGAGGTCTTGGAGGTAAACGGAAAGGTTATTGAGCTGAACACAAAGCTCATACGCAATCTAGAAAATGGTTATATCGTTGGAACGATGCCATTAGCTTACAGAAAAATGATTCTCTCTATGAATCGTCATCGTGGACAACTATTCAGTGTCCGCCAGCTAAAAAACATCGGTTGGGAAGGTGAGAAGGTCACCAACTCTTCGGTGATTGTCGCTATTTCAGAGATACGCTCAATTCTTGGTGATGGATTGATCTTAACGATCACTGGCGAAGGCTATGTGTTTCAACCATAGTGTTCACCACTAAGTATCGCGTATAAAAAAGGGCGCTTCCTTCAGACTTATCGTCTTTGGTGAAGAGCCCCTCAGTGTATCGTTCAATCTTACAAGATTAAAAGCGATTACTCGCCAGCGATTTGTAGCGGAGAGCGTTTTAGGCTTGCGATCAGCATGTAGATCGTTGTCGCTAGCAGAGACGCGAACAGGTAAGTGAATAACCCTGCTTGAGAATCCATGAAACTGTCTGCCACGATTGGACCTGCAACTGAACCTATGCTGTAGCAAAGCAGCATGATTTGAGTCACTGACACCAAGTAGCTTGGATCTAAGTTACGGCAGCCCAAGTTAATTGCAATTGGGTAAAGCGCGAACGTTGCCATGCCTAGCACGAACAGGCTCATGCCTAGTACGTAGAAGTCATGATTGATCGTTAGTACGCCAATGCTCGCAACACCTAATAGGCAGAACAAAGCCATTAACAACACTTGCCCTACATGGTGAGATAACCAAGTCACCATCGGCTGTACAGCCATGCCACCCATGATCACTAAAGCCATCAAGCCACCAATGTCTTCATGCGCAATGTTACGTTGAGCAAGCTCTACTGGCATTAAACCGTATATAGCACCCAGTGTAAGCCCAGACACAATGCAGCCAATTAAAGCGCTGTGGCTCAATTTGCTGACCTGTTTTAGAGACAGAGACTGAGCATCGTGAATCTGTGGTGGTGTTGCTTGTCCGTACATCAGCACAATGATCGCACCAAATAGCAGTGTGAACATCGCGATAAAAGGTACGCCGCCTGTGATACCTAGGTAACCAATACCGAGTTGACCAACCGCAGAACCGCCGTATAGTGAACACATGTAAATCGCTAGGCGTTTAGCTCGTTGTGATTCGTCACCGCTCATAAGCCATGATTCAACAATTACGAAAATGCCTGCTACCGCTACACCAGCAACAAAACGAGCCAATAGCCATACCGCTTGATGTGGGATCAATGGCAACACAAGGATCGTTGCAATGAACACACTCAGTGCCACTACGAACGCGTCTTTATGACCAATACGAGCAATGGCACGCTCAATCAATAACGTACCCGCTAGAAGACCTGCGTAAAAGGCACTCGCCAACCAACTCGATAGATTACTGTCTAGGCCATATTCAGACAGCATTAATGGCAAAGAGCTCATCAAGTAGCCTGAAGCGATCGCGTAGAAAGACAGTGCAATAACTGGAACGGTTATGCGAGTTGTTGGTTGGATGTTGTCCAATGCAGGAGCCTCCGATAGTGAAAGAAACGATGAATTTTCCGCGACTATGGGGGAGAAACTGAATTGGGTAAAACGAATAAAAATGGTCGTTAAGATAAAAGAATTTTATCGACTAACGAAACTAAAATACCGTTACGATATTTGGTTAATTGACGAGATTTTATGTGGTCAAAAAGCCGTTAAACCTTTGTTCATCGGTCGTTTAATAGAGAAGGCGATAGCAATTTAATTACGATGACTAGAATTTAATTAAATGCGTGATTTTCTATTAGACCGCCTCTTTACGGTATTGGCGTGGCGAGCTTCCACTCCACTTACGGAAGGCATGACGAAAGTTCGCGCTATCTGAAAATCCCACACGCTCAGAGATCTCCTCAATGCTCATTTTGGTCGAAGACAGGTAGTGTCGAGACAGATGAAAGCGGACATGGTCGAGTATCTTCTGATAGCTGGTATCGGCAGCTTTAAGGTGTCTACGCAGTGTGCGAGAAGACATCCCCAGTTCTGACGAGATCGACTCTATTGATGGGTAACTTCCTGGCCTCTCAAGCAGCATTTGCGAGACCTTTTCTTTAAGGCTGGTGGACGCACTGACTTTTGCCAACATGTCATCACATGATTTAAGACACATCTGTAACGTGATGGTATTGGCCGTAGGAAGAGGCGAGTACAAGCTAGTTGCATCAAACTGCCATTCAAGGCGGTCACTATTAAATTCAACAGGACAACGGAAAATCTCGGTATAGAGGTCACCGTATTCTGGCTTCGGATAAGGGAAGCGGATCACTTGGGATGGAAAGGGTTGTTGCAGGACTTCTTCACACAGGCTTTGAATTGCCACGAACCAATACTCGCAACAAAACGGCAGCAGAGAGTCCAAGTCGATCAGCTGTTCCGCTCTAAAGTACCCAACGTTATCCTCTACCGACATGGTTTTTCTCAGCACCGGGCCGGCAAGTTGGAGATATTTAAATCCAATTAGCAAAGCATCTAACAGCGTTTCGCTACTGAACACCGCATAACCCAAGACACCAAAGTCGCTAAACCGAGCTTGTTGGCCAACTCTTAACCCTAAACCGTCTTCATCAGTATTCGCCAGTGCATTGCTAAACACCGCCAACTTTTGTGCCAACGTAATGTGCGTGTCTGGTGTATTGAGCTGAAGGTCATCAATGTTACTGCCTTCCAGCAAGGCTTCGATACTGAGAGCTGGTGACATGTAACGATGCAGTAGTTGAAGATCAAGAATACCGAATGCTTGCATATCGGGTTCGTAGACTGCGGTGTATTCCATAGGATGCCTCTTGTTGAATATCGTCATCTTAACCGAACTTTTAACATTTACGCCTGTTGCTTGTTCTCACTTTCCTAAGCTTGTTCAGACTTTTGCTTGATGTGTGCAAGGTTTTACTTGGCTTGATAGAGCTATGTCCGAATATCACCGGTTTTTGTCTTTTTGAAACCTGTTCGATATGTTATCAAAATGTTGTAATTTGATGAGTTGCACATTGGAGCGTCTCAAACATTTTGCTCAATAACGACTTTTACCTACATGACACACCAATGTGCAGGCTCTGATAGCAACAAAGACACACTTATTACAACGATTAAAACGTCTAAGGCGAATGTGACCGATAGGTCTAGCCAAATAAGGAGATCATGGATGCACAATCTTGCTGTTAACTTGGAACGTAGCGCTTCGCTGTTTCCAACTAAAGCCGCTCTGCGTATGGGCACGGATGAAGTCAGCTTCGCTCAGTTGGAACAACTTGCTGGGAAGGTAGCTGCCAATTTAGAACGACTTGGCTTAAATAAGGGCGATAAGGTCGCGCTGTCGTGTCCCAATGTGACTTATTTCCCCATCGCTTATTACGGCATTCTAAAAGCTGGCTGTGTCGTAGTGCCTTTAAACGTGTTGTTTAAGGCCAGAGAGATCGCTTATCACCTCAATGACTCTGACGCGAAAGCTTATTTATGCTTTGAGGGCAGTGAAGAGTTACCTATTGGGCGCTATGGATTACAAGGTTTTGCGCAGGCCGATAACTGCGAACATTTCGTGTCTATGCCAATACCTAGCGGCGCAACATCCACGCTCTCAGAAAACCACGAGCAGCAAGAAACGATTGCAGATTGGCTAGCACAACCTTTGGATTTATTTGAGTCTGTAGCGTGTCATGGCGATGATACCGCGGTAATTCTGTATACCTCGGGTACCACAGGTCAGCCAAAGGGCGCTGAGCTTTCACACACCAACATGCAAACCAATGCGATGTCGTCACAGTATCTTATGAGATTGGAATACAGCGACACGACGATGGCTACGCTTCCTCTGTTCCATAGCTTTGGCCAAACCGTCATGATGAACGCGAGTGTGTTGACGGGTTCAACCATGGTCCTGATTCCGCGCTTTGAGCCATCTCTGGTGATCGATCAGATCATTAATCACAAAGTGAGTGTCTTTGCTGGCGTTCCCACTATGTATATCGCGTTGCTAAAGGCGGGAGAGGAGTCTCCCGACACTTCAGAGCAAACAAGCAAACGGTCTGAACAGGTTAAACATAGCTTGAGGCTTGGCGTGTCTGGTGGTGCTTCGATGCCACTTGAGGTCATTCGTCAGTTTGAATCACGCTTTGAATTACCAGTATTGGAAGGATACGGGTTATCTGAAACAGCGCCAGTCGCGACTTTCAATCACATTGATGGAGATCGTCTTTCGGGCAGTGTTGGTCAACCGCTGTGTGGTCACCTTATCAAGATTACTGATGTACAAGGCAACTCGGTGGCAATGGGAGAATTGGGCGAAGTGTGCATTAAGAGCCCAAGTGTCATGAAAGGTTACTATCAACGACCGGAAGCGACGGCAGAAGCGATCCGAGATGGTTGGTTTTTAACGGGTGATATCGGACGCGTTGATGAGCAAGGTAACTTGTTCATTGTTGATCGTGTGAAAGACATGATCATCCGCGGTGGTTACAACGTTTATCCACGAGAAATAGAAGAAGTATTGATGTGTCACCCTGATGTAGAAATGGTGGCGGTAGTGGGTGAACATCATGAGCAGCTAGGTGAAGAGATTCATGCGCATGTGGTGCTTCACGAGCATACCCAATGTGATAGCAAAGCCTTGATGACTTGGTGTCGTGAGCAACTAGCCGATTACAAATACCCTCGTAAAGTATTCATTCGTAGTGCATTACCCATGACGGCAACAGGTAAAATATTGAAGCGAGAGTTGCACCCTCTAGAAGTCGCGGAGGCAATCAATGGATAACTATGACTTTATTATCGTGGGCGGTGGCTCCGCTGGTTGTGTGATGGCTTCTCGGCTGTCTGAAGATCCAAATACGACCGTTTGTTTATTGGAGGCTGGTGGCAAAGACATGAGCCCATTTATCCATACTCCAGTGGGTGTTGTGGCGATGATGCCAACCAAGCTCAACAACTGGGCTTTCGAGACCGTTGAACAGCCGGGTTTAAATGGTCGTAAAGGCTACCAACCGAGAGGTAAGACACTCGGTGGCTCTAGCTCTATCAATGCCATGATGTACGCCCGTGGGCATCGCTATGACTACGACACTTGGGAAAGCTTAGGTAATGTTGGCTGGAACTATGAATCGTGTCTGCCTTACTTTAAGAAAGCAGAGAATAACGAAGTCCATCAAGATGAGTACCATGGCCAAGGCGGTCCATTGAATGTGGCGAACCTTAGGTCGCCAAGCCCAATGTTGGAACGCTATTTAACTGCGTGTGAGTCGATAGGTGTGCCTCGCAATGAAGACATCAACGGTGCCGCTCAGTTTGGTGCAATGCCGACGCAGGTGACTCAGCTGAATGGTGAACGATGTAGCGCTGCTAAGGCTTACTTGACGCCAAACTTGTCACGACCCAATCTTACTGTGGTAACTAAAGCAACCACACATAAGGTTTTGTTTGAAGGTAAGAAAGCGGTCGGTGTTGAATACGGCTCGAATGGCAAACGTTATCAGATCCGATGCAACAAGGAAGTCATTTTGTCTGCAGGTGCTTTTGGCTCTCCTCAGTTGCTGTTGCTATCGGGCGTTGGCGCTAAAGATGAGTTGGCGGTTCATGGCATAGAGCAAGTTCACGAGTTACCGGGAGTGGGTAAGAGCCTGCAAGATCATATCGACTTAGTTCACTCATATAAGTGCAGCGAAAAGCGCGAAACTTTTGGTATCTCGCTGCAAATGGCATCTGAAATGACCAAAGCTTTACCGCTATGGCATAAAGAACGCCGTGGCAAGATGAGCAGTAACTTTGCAGAGGGAATCGGTTTTCTTTGTTCCGATGATCATATCGCTGTGCCGGATTTAGAGTTTGTATTTGTGGTCGCAGTAGTCGATGACCATGCGAGAAAAATCCATACCAGTCATGGGTTTACCTCACATGTCACCTTACTTAGACCTAAGAGCCATGGCACCGTAACACTGAATAGCGCCGATCCATACGATCCGCCAAAGATCGATCCTGCGTTTTTTAGTCACCCTGAAGATATGGAGATCATGATTAAAGGATGGAAGAAGCAGTATCAAATGCTAGAGAGTGAAGCGTTCGATGATATTCGTGGTAATGCTTTTTATCCTGTCGATGCTAGTGATGACAAGGCTATCGAACAAGACATCCGTAACCGCGCTGATACCCAATATCACCCTGTTGGAACCTGTAAAATGGGAACTAGTGGTGATTCATTAGCCGTGGTGGACAAAGATTTGAAAGTTTATGGATTGGATAATTTAAGAGTCATTGATGCGTCGGTTATGCCGACATTAGTCGGGGCCAATACTAATGCGCCAACCATAATGATTGCTGAGAAAGTCGCTGATCAGATTAAAGAGCAATATAGCTTGGATAAGAAAGACAGTGTAAACAAGGAAGGCGCGAATGAGAGCGCAGAACATGAAATGACTGGTTAGAAGCACAGGTTAGAAATAACAGGCGGATTTACAATAGGTTAGGGAGCCTTATCCATTAAGGGTCCTTAACCTATTTTGTTTGTTGGTTACTGAAAGAATCGAAACAAACTTACTTAGTTAGAGCTTGATTAAGCCATTGATCAAATTGACCTTTTGGTAACGCACCGTTGATCGTGTCGACACGTTTACCGTCTTTAAATACCATCACAGTAGGAATGCTCCTGATTTGGTACATTGCGGCAAGTTGCTGCTGAGCTTCAGTATCAATTTTAACGAATCGAACATCTCCAGAACGCTCTTTTGCAACGTCACTAAACACAGGGGCGAAGCCCACGCATGGGTTACACCATGTTGCCCAGAAATCGACAACCACAGGCTGTGAACTGTTCAAAATAGATTGGAAATTCAATGACGTGCCTTCGATTGGCGCGCCATCTAGTAATGCGTTTTTGCATTTACCACAAGTTGGGCTTTCTGAAATTCGTTCTGAAGGAACTCGGTTTACGCCACCGCAAGAAGGGCAACGTGTGTTGAATGTAGACATAACTTTCTCTTTTTATTGCAACTCCGTGTCTAACGCGATTTACGAATCACGCACGGAACGCTTATACTGTTTAAAACAAGAATACGATACTTAAATAAAAACAAACAATAAACAGGTAAATGATGACAAAATTTTACGCCGAGATTACTGGCTGGGGAAAGTGTCTGCCACCAGCCGTGCTGTCCAATGATGATTTAAGCACTTTCATTGATACGTCTGACGAGTGGATTCGTACTCGAACTGGTATCGAAAACCGTCGTATCAGTCATGTAAATACCTCTGAGCTAGCGACTGTTGCTGCTCAACACGCAATGGCGTGTGCTGGCCTTACTGCCGAAGATATCGACCTCGTGATCATCGCAACGTGCAGTCCTGACTCTCTTATTCCAAATACTGCGTCTAAAGTTCAACAGAACTTAGGCATCAAGAGCGCAGCGGCTTTTGACCTTAATGCAGCATGTACTGGCTTCATTTACGGTGTTGAAACCGCGACTCGATTGATTCAAGCGGGCAACTACCGCAATGCGATCGTTGTGGGCGCAGAACGTCTTTCATTCTTCATTGACTGGACCAAGCGTGATACTGCGGTTCTATTCGGTGACGGCGCTGGCGCTGTGGTTCTATCTCGCACTGAAGAGCAAGTTGGCCTGCAAGAAGCGCAGATCGGTTGTGACGCCGAAGGCCGCGATATTCTAGCAGTACCAAAGTTCGGTACTTCTATGGATCGCTTCGCTGCTGACAACGGTTACTGGGACTTTGATTTCGTAGGTAAAGAGATCTTCAAACGTGCGGTTAAAGGCATGGGTGCGGCAGCACATACTGTATTGAGCCGTACAGGTATCTCAACAGACAACATCGATGTTGTGATTCCTCACCAAGCAAATATCCGAATTATTCAAACTCTGTGTGATATGGCGGGCATTGAACGTGAGAAAGCGTTCGTGAACATTCAAAACTACGGCAACACGTCGGCTGCGACTGTGCCAATTGCTTTATGTGAATCGTTAGAGCAAGGCTTTGTTAAACCTAACTCAAACATCCTTGTAGCGGCATTCGGTGCCGGTTTAACTTGGGGTGCTGGTCATATTAAATGGGGTAGCCGTGTTGAACCACTAGGTCAATCGGATGCTAAGCTACCAGAAGCGGATAAGTCGGCTTTAGATCTTTTAGAAAGAGCCATTTTACACTGTAAAACGCGTCCTAATTCTGAGAACGAGTAGCAGCATGGTGCAAGTTCGTTTTATGACAGAAGCTGACCTTGATGGGGCGGCTTTAGTTCACCAAGCTACTTTTGTTCGACAGCAAAGTTCAAAAGATTGGTTA
This sequence comes from Vibrio pomeroyi, assembly GCF_024347595.1. NCBI lineage: Bacteria > Pseudomonadati > Pseudomonadota > Gammaproteobacteria > Vibrionales > Vibrionaceae > Vibrio > Vibrio pomeroyi. The sequence goes on from NZ_AP025507.1 coordinate 1,279,890, forward strand.
CAATGTAACTTAAATGCAGCGCCACGCTTTCTTAACTTCGTTGCCGAAAACGAAGGCGAGATTGTCGGCTACATTATTTGGGTGCAAAAGAGTGGGTTTAGACCTGAAGCTGTTTTGGAACTAGAGCAACTTGCTGTGTTACCGAGCGCGCAGGGGCAAGGATTGGGTAAAAAACTGATTCTAGACTCTTTGCCGCAAGTGAAGCAGAAGCTAGCAGAGCAAGGCTCGACACTAAAACATGTATTAGTGACCACCAGAGCAGACAACTTTGCACAAAAGCTTTATCAATCGACGTTGGGTGCAGAAGTCGAAACCACGATTTCAAACCTGTATTCTGCGGATGAAGTGCTTATGATAGCTCGCAATGTCGGTGAGCGAATCTGATCGTTGAGTTTTAAAACTAATTATAATCAGCGGTATAAATCGATTTACGTTTAAATAGGGACTTCTACAGTCCCTTTTGTTATTTCTTAGGAAGTGTTTTGAAGAAAGTTTTAGCAATTGGCTACGTTTGGCCAGAACCAAATTCATCGGCGGCTGGCAGCCATATGATGTCTCTATTACGTCTATTTAAGAGACAAGGTTGGTCTGTTGAGTTCGCAACGCCAGCTCAAGAAACCGAGCACATGATTGATCTCTCTGAAGAGGGCATCACAAGCCAATCTATTCAGCTAAATTGCGATAGCTTTGACCAGTACATCGAAGAGCTGCAGCCAGATGTCGTGATGTTTGACCGTTTTATGATGGAAGAGCAGTTCGGTTGGCGTGTTGAGAAGGTATGTCCGAATTCCTTTAAGCTACTGGATACTGAGGATTTACAGTTCCTACGTAATGCTCGACATGAAGCTGTTAAGAAAGAGACAGAGTTAACGAAAGAGCACCTGTACAGTGACTTAGCGAAACGTGAAATTGCTGCGATTCTGCGATGTGATCTTTCGTTGATCATCTCAAGCTACGAGATGGAACTGCTGCAATCTGAATTCAATATTGATCCAAAGTTACTTCATCATCTTCCGTTCATGGTTGATCTCAATACGTTACCTAAAAGCACGAAAAGCTTTGAAGAACGTAAGAATTTCATGACGATAGGTAACTTTAGACATGCGCCTAACTGGGATGCAGTGCTTCAGTTACAGAAGATTTGGCCGAAGATTCGTAAGCAGTTACCTGACACTGAACTTCATATTTACGGATCTTACCCGCCGCCGAAAGCAACGGCTTTGCATAACCCTAAAACCGGTTTCCATATCAAAGGTTGGGCGAAAGACGCTCAAGAAGTAATGGAACAGGCGCGTGTTTGTGTTGCGCCATTACGTTTTGGTGCTGGCATTAAAGGTAAGTTGCTTGATGCGATGAAGCTGCAAACTCCGAATGTAACCAGCGAGATCGGCAGTGAAGGCATGCTACCGCAAGGCGAACTACAATGGCCTGGCGCGGTGGCAGATGATATTGATGAGTTTGTTGAACAAGCTGTTGCTCTCTATAAAGATGAAGAGAGTTGGCTTAAGGCTCAAAGCCAATGTCACTCAATCCTTGAAGCACACTATGAACAGAATCAACTGGGCGACAAATTGATCGAGCGATTGATTGCGCTAGAGTCTGAGCTTAAATCTCATCGATTGGATAACTTCTTTGGCTCGATGCTTAAGCACCACAGCATGGCGAGTACCAAGTACATGTCGCAGTGGATAGCTGAAAAGAACAAGACTAAGTAGCTTACACAATACAACCAATACAACCGAATTAAATCATAAGCCCTTAGGTTAAGCCTAAGGGCTTTTTTGTGGCTTTGTGCAGGCTGAGTAACAGATCAAACACGCGTAAGGACAAGTAAGGTGATCTATATTAGCATTGACTAATTTATATTTATTAGTAAACTCTAATTTAAAGATTGTTATGAGTTTATGATGTTTGTTGATAGGAGAGGTCTGTGCTTAGTTTGATTCCTTGGGATGCGTTTTTCGGTGGCATGTTGTTAGGTGTGTCGGCCATTGTTTTAATGTTGGGCATTGGTCGAGTTGCAGGTATTAGTGGCATTGTTAGCCGTTTATTGCCAGTTGGCACCAGCAACAAAGAAAGCGAAGGCGTGGATACAGATAAAACTGACAAGCATTGGCGTATCGCATTTATTGTTGGAATGGTCGTAAGTGGTTGGTTGTTGATTCCTGCCGGTTACCAACTCCTTCAATTGGAAGAGATGAACCTCTTGGTAGTCGTTATCGCTGGCCTGTTAGTCGGCTTTGGCACTAAAACGGCGAATGGGTGTACTAGCGGACATGGCATTGTGGGAATGGCGCGTTTGTCTAAACGCTCGATTATCGCGACGTGTGTATTTATGGGTGTAGCAATAGCAACCGTGCTTATCAAGAACCTGATGGGATTGGGGGCGTAATGAAAAACTCTTCATTTACTATCATTGTCGGTTTATTGGCTGGGATCTTGTTTGGCTCGGGTATGATCATCTCAGGTATGGTTGACCCGAACAAAGTACTCGGCTTCTTAGATGTGACTGGCAATTGGGATATCAGCTTGGCATTCGTCATGGGTGGTGCGCTACTGGTGTTCGCTCCGTTTTATCACCTCGTTATTAAAAAGCGCGCTAAAGCAATCAATGGCGAGCCGTTAGATAGCCGCAACAACCCTCGAATCGACAGAAAGCTGATTCTAGGTTCAACAGCGTTTGGATTAGGTTGGGGGATTGCAGGCTTCTGCCCAGGGCCTGCGGTGACGAGTCTCAGTGGCGGTAACCCAACCGTGTGGGTGTTTATGATTAGCATGCTGGCGGGAATGTGGTTGGCTGGTCGAACGAATAAAGCTTGCTAACGTTCAACCTACCGCTTATCGAGTAGGCTTGATATAAGCATTTGAGAGGCTGACGCGCTGGAATTTGAAAGCGCGTCAGCCTTTTTTACATCTCTATTTATTACTTGATGGTCGTTGAAACTGGGCAGTGGTCGCTAAGTTTGTAATCCAGCACATCTTGCGTTTCGAATACCTTCTGTTTCGCAGGTGACGCACTCAATGAATCGCTAACCACAATGTGATCAATCACAGAGCGGAATTGGTGTGTGCGGTGGTTATTACGATTTGATCGAACCTTACAATCCGCACGGGTCTTTCTTGTCGCCAAACGAGCATCCGTGTTTTCAGTTAAATCCTTCCACATCCAATCTCTTGAGTAGGATAGGTTATGGTTGAAGTCGCCTAAGATCGCATAGTCTTCACCTTTACGTTCTCTTTGTTGTATCCACTTATTGAGTTGTTGAGCTTGGTCTTTTAGGCGTGAACAATCGCGGTTAGACTTATACGCGCCGCTGCAGCCTGCCTTTAAATGCACAGACAGCATGTGAATTGGTTTTGAGCCTGTTTCAACGACCATGTAACTGGCAAACCTAAGCTTGCTGTTAGAACTCGACTCCAGAGGAAAGTCAGCGTAGTCGGTGAGTGTGATGCCTTTAAGAACTGCGAAGCCTGTGTATTGGTTCACTTCTTTGAACTGGCGGTTACTGTTTTCTGGTAATGCTCGGTCAGACATCAATATCTTGTATTGATCGCCAGCCACACGCTGAATGGCATCTGCGTCATCGACTTCTTGAAAAGCAACCACGTCTGCGTCTAAAGATTGGAAGTACTGTTTGAGTTTATCGAAATCAGCTTGATCACGTTGGGCGGAAAACTTATTCACAGCCTCGTTGGTTGATAACCATTCGATATTCCAACTGGATATGGTCAAAGGTTCAGCAAATGCGTGGCTACTGAGTAAGCAACCTAACATTATCCAGTTTCGAAGTCGTTTCATGCCAAATATCCCTAATTTTGTCTTCCAATATTGATGAGCCGTTATCCTACAACACTTACCAAAAATTCAACTCTTTTTAGCAGTTTTTTTATTGTTACATTGTTTCTTTTCGACTTGAGAACTAGCGTAATAATATTGAATTGATCTTAGTCAGCGTTCTCTTTTTGTTGATCCAAATCAATACTCAAAGTTGGTGGTTCTCGTTAAATACGCCACAATATCTAGTGTTAGTTAAACGATAAATCGCTCTATATAGTGTGTTTGTGGATAAGTCTGTGAATACCTCATGAGTAAGGAGAAGTGGTGAAATCAATCGTAATCAAGCGTGATGGCTCAAGGGCTCCATTCAGTAGAGATCGCATCCAAGCTGCAGTGGAAGCAGCATCAGACAAAGCCGATAAGGAAATTGCTATTTATGCACTGAATGTGGCATTAGCAGTTGAGTTGAAGCTCGAAGACTACGATGAAGTTCATATCTCTGAAATTCAAACTATGGTCGAGAACGAGCTAATGCAGGGACCTTATAAGTCTCTGGCTCGTGCCTACATTGAATATCGTCATGACCGCGACATCGCGCGTGAAAAGCAAAGCGCTTTAACTCGCGAGATCGAAGGTTTGATCGAAGAAAGCAATGTTGATCTGATCAATGAGAATGCCAACAAAGACGGCAAAGTTATCCCAACTCAGCGTGACCTTCTGGCGGGGATCGTGGCTAAACACTATGCGAAAACTCACATTTTGCCACGTGACATCGTACAAGCTCACGAGTGTGGTGACATTCATTACCACGATCTAGACTACGCACCGTTCTTCCCAATGTTTAACTGTATGCTTATCGATCTGAAAGGCATGTTAACGCATGGCTTCAAGATGGGTAACGCAGAAATTGACACACCAAAGTCTATTTCTACAGCAACAGCGGTAACAGCACAGATCATCGCACAAGTGGCGAGCCACATTTACGGCGGTACAACGATTAACCGTATCGATGAGGTTCTAGAACCTTACGTAATGGCGAGCTACGAGAAGCATTTATCATTAGCGAAAGAGTGGGACATTCATAGCCCAGAAGCTTTTGCTATCTCTCGTACAGAGAAAGAGTGTTACGACGCATTCCAATCTCTAGAATACGAAGTAAACACGCTGCACACAGCTAACGGTCAAACACCATTCGTTACGTTTGGTTTTGGTCTAGGCGAAAGCTGGGGTTCGAAACTTATCCAGCAATCTATCTTGAAAAACCGCATCGCAGGTTTGGGTAAGAACCGTAAAACTGCCGTATTCCCTAAACTGGTGTTTGCAATTAAAGATGGTTTGAACCACCAGAAGCAAGATCCGAACTACGACATCAAGCAATTAGCGCTTGAGTGTGCTTCTAAGCGTATGTACCCAGACATTCTTAACTACGACAAAGTAGTAGAAGTGACAGGGTCATTTAAAACGCCGATGGGCTGCCGTAGCTTCTTGAATACATACGAAGAAAACGGTGAGTTGATTCATGAAGGTCGTAACAACTTAGGTGTTGTTAGCCTGAACTTGCCACGTATCGCGATTAACGCGAAGCAAGATATGGCTAAGTTCTACGAACTGCTTGATGAAAAACTTAAGCTTGCTCGTCGTGCATTAGAAACTCGTATTTCTCGTCTAGAAAACGTGAAAGCACGTGTTGCTCCAATCCTATATATGGAAGGTGCATGTGGCGTTCGTTTGAAAGCAGACGACTCAATCGCTGATATCTTCAAGAACGGTCGTGCGTCTGTTTCTCTTGGTTACATCGGTATCCACGAAGCGATGACAGCTCTTTACGGTACCGACGTTCACCTGTACGACGATGGCGAAATGCGTGCTAAAGCGCTTGAGTTAGTGGAGTACATGAAGCGTGAAGTGGAATCTTGGACGAAAGAGACTGGTTACGCGTTCAGCCTGTACGGCACACCAAGTGAAAACCTATGTAGCCGTTTCTGCAGCATCGATACCAAAGAGTTTGGTGTGATTGATGGTGTAACGGACCGCGGTTACTACACCAACAGCTTCCACTTAGATGTGCAGAAGAAAGTGAACCCATACGACAAGATCGATTTCGAGATGCCTTATCCTGAAATCTCTAGCGGCGGTTTCATCTGTTACGGTGAGTTCCCGAATATGCAGAAGAACATTGAAGCACTAGAAAACGTATGGGACTACAGCTACACACGCGTACCTTACTACGGCACGAATACACCGATTGATGAGTGTTACGAGTGTGGTTACAACGGCGAGTTTGATTGTACAAGTAAGGGCTTTACGTGTCCTAAGTGTGGCAACCACGACTCAACCAAAGTATCGGTAACACGCCGTGTTTGTGGTTACCTTGGTAGCCCAGATGCACGACCATTTAACTTCGGTAAACAAGAAGAAGTTAAACGCCGCGTGAAGCACCTATAGTAACTACTAAGATCATTAGCTAGCTTACTAAGAAGATCTACGTTTCAAGAAATAAGATTGGTATCGGCGTTATGTCGATACCAGTTCTTTCGCTTCAGCTGTGACAGCACTTCACTTCAAACTATTAAGCCATAACGAGTTTTCAATACTGCCTTATGAACTATCACCAATATCACCCAATCGACGTTGTAAATGGCCCAGGAACACGCTGCACCTTGTTTGTGTCGGGTTGTGTGCATCAGTGCCGCGGGTGCTATAACCAATCGACGCAAAGGTTGGACTCTGGGCATTTGTTTACTCAAGAACTTCAAGACCACATTATTGCAGATCTGAATGATCCGCGAATCAAACGTCGTGGTTTGTCGCTGTCTGGTGGTGATCCGCTCCATCCTGCGAATGTGTCTGAAGTACTCAAGTTGGTTCAGCGCGTGAAAGCGGAATGTGAAGGCAAAGATATCTGGATGTGGACGGGTTACGAGCTAGACGAACTGGATGAAAAGCAGAAGCAAGTGCTTGAATACGTAGACACCTTAATTGACGGTCGTTTCGAGCAAGACAAAGCGGATCCAATGCTAGATTGGCGTGGCAGTTCAAATCAAATCATCCATCGATTCACTGACATATAACGGTTGTCGTGACTTAGCACACTCGTAAAACGAAAAAGGGCGTCATGGTTAGCGCAATGTATCCAATCGGCCCTTGGGTGTGAGTTCTTTTCGTTTATTCGCTTAAACTGCCATTCAAGCAGTGACCTTATCGGGCTCTTCTATTAAGTTGTTGATCCATTTCTTAGAGTGAATCCTCTGGCTGGTTAAAGCTATCTTCGCTAACTCCTCCAGTAACACAATCATCAACACCCATTCTAAAGACCAGCCCAGCACCAAAGCGGTGAAATAGGCGAGGGGAATGCCAATTGCCCACTGGCCGAATATGTCGATGAAGATGCTGTAATTGATGTCTCCACCACTTTTTAACACACCTCCGATACCAACCATGTTGAATACTCTCAATATCATCCCTGCCGCCATCACTAAGGCGACGTTGACCGCTGTATCTTTGAGTGCCAAGTGCGTTAAATCGATTAATTGAATAATGGCTGGCTTGGCGATAAAACACAGCACAGCCAATAGTGTCGCAAGCGCACAACTCACAAGTACATAGCCCCAAGCGGTATTTTCAACACGTTGATAGTTCTTCGCGCCGATCTCGTTACCGAGAATGATTGAAGCGGCAACGGCAAAGCCTAAGAAAGCTGAAATTAAGATGCTTTCCACTGGTGATAAGAGTGAGATGATCGCAAGTTCACCAACCCCAATCTGCCCAACAATAACGTTGTAAATCAGTATTCCACCAGCCCATGCCGTATCGTGAACTAACATAGGAATAGCAATCTTAAAGTACTTCTTTCTGTGCTTAGGTAAGATTGCATCACGCCAACTCTCAATTGTAGGGAATAGATGCGAGTAATGTTTTCTCGCCATAACAAGCAATGCAATCGTCTGAAAGAATCGAGAAACCGTGGTACCAATCGCTGCGCCAACCACACCGAGTTCCGGAAAGCCAAATAGTCCGAAGATCAGTAGGGCATTGAGAATCGCATTAACGATGATTGCCCAAATACTTATCTTGGTGGGCAATTTGGCTTCACCGACCGATCGCAATGCGCTTTCTAGCGGTACGACGATCGCGGTACCAATAAGGCTGGCTCCTGTTATCCAAAGGTAATCCGTTGCCAAGCGGACGTAATCAGGGTCTGAGGCCACTACAGACACGACTGAATCAGGAACCAGTGTATAAATCAAAACAAAAGGGATGATGGCAAAGATAGACAGAGCCCAAGATTGCGACAAGACACGCCGAATACCATTGAAATCGCCCGCTCCAAAATATTGCGAAGCTAGCACACTGACTGCACCGCTAATTCCCGATACCATGATCAAGTTAAAGAAGAAGATACGGTTGCCAACGCCGACTGCTGCGGTTGCCGCATCACCAAGCTGATTGACCATGAAAATATCGACCACGCCGAGCAATGAAAACAACATGGTTTGTAGTGAGACTGGTAAACCGATGTGTATTAGCTTTTGCCAAAACTCTTTGTCTAAATGACGATATGTCGAGAGCATCACATTTCCCCTCTGTTGAATATGCGAGAAGTTTATCGGCATTTGTTATAGCTGTATTGTTCAGGTTCATCACAAACTTTTGCCAAACTATCCACTTTAGTGGTTCGGCAACATGAACGAGCTAGCGACGGTATGAGCGAGAAACAAGAACGGTACGAGATCTCTGAAAAGACCCATCAAGAGTTTGTCGATCAAAGCCATGTATTGGCATTCGAAGAGCTCGGTATCGTTCAATGTGGGACAGCTTCGTGCCGTGATTTCTTTTCTGTCTACCGAAAGAACCAACAAAAACACATGCTGCTGTACACCGTGAGAGGCAAAGGGTGGCTCGAAAGCGAAGGGTGTCGATACATTCTAGAGTCGGGGTCGTGCATTACTGTGCCTGCAGGCGTGGAGAACGGTTTTGGTATTGAAGAAGAAACATGGCAGATAGCGTGGATCTTTCTATCGCCTGATAAGCAATGGGATAATGTCGTCAGTGATGAGGTTAGTTATACGCTTTCTCCTGCAGCCGAAGTCGTCTCGTCTTGTATTCATACCTTGCTGAGAAGTATTGCCTTGCCGATTGATCTCGGTGGAGCGATTGCCAATCACAGCGTAGCGCAAATAGAGTCCATGATTAATGCACCAGTCCCGCAGCAACAGTCTCGAAATTTGATTCGCTTGAGGCGAGTGTTCGACAGCGTGCAAAAACAGCTGCATAAAGAGTGGAATGTGTTTGAGCTAGCAAACCTATTCCCGTGTTCAGAGCCGCACTTCCACCGCTTGTGCCAACGTTATTACTCTCATAGCCCGATGACTCATATTATGCGTATGAGGATGGAATACGCTGCAAGACTGCTTAGGTCGAGTGATTGGTCGATTCAACACATTGGCGAGATAGTTGGATATCCCAATGCCGCTAACTTTAGCACTCGGTTTAAGGCATGGTCGGGAATGACACCAAGACAATTCAAACAGAGTGCTCAATCTTAATAGAGCATATGGCTACATAAGACGTATCGACACATAGAAATAAAGCGCTTTGAGTTGTGCAATGGGTCATTAGGTGATTGAAATTTGCACTATTTATCCGTTTGAAACGACCAATCTCTGATTACTTATGGTAACTAAGCGCTTCTATTAAAAAATGTTTCTGATTTTAGTACGAAAATGTTAACGTGAAATCCATTACTTGAATTTCAAAGGGTTGTGACTTTCATGTTTTCACATCTACCAAAACCAACTTTAGATCCAATTCTATCTCTTTCTGTTGCTTACCGCGGCGATACTCGTACTGATAAAGTCGATTTAGGCATTGGCGTTTATAAAAACGACCAAGGTGAAACACCGATCATGAAAGCCGTTTCTAAGGCTCAAGATATCGTTGTTGAAACTCAGAAAACCAAAGCTTACGTTGGCCTAGCAGGCTGTGAAGAGTTTAACCAGAGCATGGTTGATCTGCTGCTTAAAGGGACTTCTGCTATGGATCGCGTAGCAGCGATTCAAACACCGGGTGCAAGTGGCGCACTTCGTATGTTGGGCGACTTAATGAAAGTTTCTCAACCAGACACCACTGTTTGGATTTCAAACCCAAGCTACGTTAACCATAAACCGGTGATGGAAGCGGCAGGCTTAAAAGTTCGCTACTACAATTACTTCAGTCCTGAAACGAAGCAAGTTGATACTGCAAAAATGTTGGATGACCTTTCAAAAGCGGGTCCATCAGACGTGGTACTACTGCACGGTTGCTGTCATAACCCAACGGGTGCGGATATCGACTTTGAAGCGTGGCAGGAAATCACTAAGTTATCGCAAAAGAATGGTTTCTTACCATTCGTTGATATTGCTTACCAAGGCTTTGGTGACGGTCTAGAAGAAGATGCGAAAGGTCTTCAACATATGGCGAACAACGTTGAAGAGATGCTGATCACAACATCTTGCTCAAAGAACTTCGGTTTGTACCGTGAAAGAACGGGTGCAGCAATTGTTATTGGCAAGAACAGCGAACACGTTGGTAATGCCAAAGGTAAACTGCTGACCCTTGCTCGTTCAACTTACACTATGCCGCCAGACCACGGTGCGGCTTTGGTGAAAACAATTCTTCAGAATCAAGAGTTAACAACGATTTGGAAGCAAGAATTGAGTGAAATGCAGCAACGTTTGTTGAATCTGCGCCAAAGTTTATGTGATGAATTGCGAAATACTTATAACACGTCACAATTTGATTTCATTGAAAGCCATAAAGGTATGTTTACTGTACTAGGCTTTAAAGAAACTCAAATGAATCAATTACGTGAAGAATATGGCATCTACGGTGTTGGTGATGGACGCATCAATATTGCAGGTCTTTCTGAATCCCATATTCCTTATGTAGCAAAAGCGATAGCCAACGTATCAAAATAGAAGGTGACTGAATGTATAATTGGAAAGCGATTATTACCCTAACGTTAAGTGGCGGCTTGTTTGCTTGTTCGACGACGACTCAAGTTCCTGTCGAGCCAGAGCAAAAGCCTCAGATTGAACAACCTGTTGTAGATGACTCTTCAAAAACGGATGCAACAGAAGGCGAGAAAGTAACGGAACCTACTGAGAAGCCTGAAGAAGTAAAACCAACTGAACCAGAAGTGAAACCTGCGCCTGTTGAAAAACCAGTAGAGAAGGTTAGAAAAACAAGTGACGGCAAACTGATTCTTGGTGAAGAAGAGTGGGTGTTTGTTCCTGGTTTAAAAGAAGCGTTTAAAGCGCGTGTCGATACAGGTGCAACAACCTCTTCAATCAGTGCAGTTGATATTGTTGATTTTGAACGTAACGGCAAAGACTGGGTTAAGTTCAAGATTGAACACGACGGCATCACAACTGAAGAGATCAGCTTACCAGTAGAGCGCTGGGTTAAGATCAAGCAATCAAGTGCAGAAGGTACACAACGACGCGCAGTGGTTGTGGCTTCAATTCAAATTGGTGACCTAAAAGACAAAACTGAATTTACGCTAGCCGACCGAACGCATCTTTCTTTCCCACTTCTGTTGGGTAGAAGCTTCTTTAGAGATGTTGCGGTTGTCGATGTGAGCAAAAAATACGTTCAGAAGAAAATCACTAAATAGATTTAAGTCTATGAGTTCTGACTCAATCTGACGTTTCTGTTTTGATAAATCGAATCCCTGCTAATGGAATTAGCGGGGATTTTTTCTATTTATGGCGTAATAACCGACGAAATGCATTTAATTGTGCATTGTTCGCTATCCGTTCACTGTTTAACCTCGACAATGTGATCCTGATCTCTATATAATCCGCGCTTCGTTTTATGTTTAATCCATACTTTCGTACTTCTTATTTAGGCACGTCTTTCTGCCTAATAATTATCTGTCAGTACACGCTTAGGAATTAGTTCTTTGATATCTACCGCGAACATCACAATGCAATTTGGCGCAGAGCCGCTGTTTGAAAACATCTCTGCTAAATTTGGTAACGGCAACCGCTATGGTTTGATCGGCGCTAATGGTTGCGGCAAATCAACGTTCATGAAAATCCTAAGTGGCGCACTAACGCCAAGTTCGGGCAATGTTTCTATCACTCCAGGAGAAAAACTGGGTGTTTTGAGCCAAGATCAGTTCGCATTCGAACAGTACAGCGTTATCGACGTTGTAATCATGGGCGATAGAAAGCTGTGGGAAGTAAAACAAGAACGTGACCGCATTTACTCTTTGCCAGAAATGAGTGAAGACGATGGTATGAAAGTCGCTGAGCTTGAAAGTGAATTCGCAGAAATGGACGGCTACACAGCAGAAAGCCGTGCGGGTGACATCCTGATTCAAGCAGGTATCGAAGAAGAGTTCCACTTCGGTCTGATGCAGCAAGTAGCTCCGGGTTGGAAACTGCGTGTGCTATTGGCACAAGCGCTATTTGCAAACCCAGATATTCTGCTACTTGATGAGCCAACCAACAACTTGGACATTCACACGATCAACTGGCTGGCTGAAGAGCTAAACCAACGTAAATGTACAATGATCATCATCTCGCACGATAGACACTTCCTGAACTCTGTATGTACGCACATGGCGGACATCGACTACGGTGAGCTACGTATTTACCCAGGTAACTACGAGTACTTCCTAGAAGCATCTGGCTTGATTCGCGAACAACTTCTAGCAAGCAATGCTAAGAAAGCGGCTGAAATCAGCGAGCTTCAAGACTTCGTAAACCGTTTTGGTGCTAACGCATCTAAAGCGAAGCAAGCAAGTTCACGTGCTAAGAAAATGGACAAAATCACGCTTGATGAAGTGAAATCATCGAGCCGTATGAGCCCATCAATCGATTTTGGTGAAGGCAAGAAACTGCACCGTCAAGCGCTTGAACTTCAAGAACTTGGTCACGGCTTCGATGGCGAAAGACTGTTTGCTGGTGGTAATTTACTGCTTGAAGCTGGTACGCGCCTTGCGGTTATCGGTGAGAACGGTGTAGGTAAAACCACGCTGCTACGTTGTCTGGTTCAAGAGCTAGAGCAGAACGAAGGTATCGTTAAATGGTCTGAAAATGCTTCTGTAGGTTACTGCCCACAAGACAGCACTAAGGACTTTGATAACGATCTGAGCATCTTCGATTGGATCTCACAATGGCGTACAGCGAAGCACGATGACCTAATGGTACGCGGTATTCTTGGTCGTCTACTGTTTACGGCTGACGATGCGAATAAGAAAGCTCGTAACTGTTCAGGTGGTGAGAAGAACCGTCTGTTATTCGGCAAGTTAATGATGCAAGACATCAACGTGCTTGTGATGGACGAACCAACCAACCACATGGACATGGAAGCAATCCAAGCCCTAAACGATGCACTTAAGGTTTACACTGGCACGCTTATCTTCGTGAGCCATGACCGCGAGTTTGTATCTTCATTGGCAACGCACATCATTGATGTGAAAGACCAACAGCTAGTGAGCTTCCAAGGTACTTACGAAGAGTACCTCGATCACCAGAAAAAGATGTTGATGGTTAACTTATAACAGTTAACGATTCATCGACATGAGAATATAAAAAGCCCCCGAACACATAAGTGGTCGGGGGCTTTTTGTTTCGATTAGATCTAGATGTCTAATCAGTATTTGAACAACTGTACTTGCGTGTTCAACTGTTGGGCGATGCCACGCAGTTCTTCAGAAAGTTGACGAGAGTTATCTGCCTCAGTCGACATGTTGTCTGACACATCATTAACTAACTGAATGTTCTTGCTCACTTCGCCAGTTACGGTTCTTTGTTCAGACGCCGCGTTTGAGATGTGTGAAGCCATATCCGAGATCTGTTGGATCGACGTCGCGATCTCTTCTAATGCTGTCGTCGCATTGTTTGCATCATCGACACTCGATTGTGCCAAGTCTTGACTGCGTTGCATTGATTCCACGGCACTCACGCTGTTCTTCTGCAGAGTCTCAATCATTTCGCGAATCTCGTCAGTTGAACTGTGAGTACGCTGAGACAGAACGCGAACTTCGTCTGCTACTACCGCAAAGCCACGACCTTGTTCACCGGCACGTGCTGCTTCAATAGCCGCATTCAAAGCGAGTAGGTTGGTTTGCTCTGCAATATCTGAAATCGTTGCCAATATCGCATTGATATCCAGGGCATTTTTCTCAACTTCTTGAATGATCCCTGATGCATTTTCAACTTGTTGGGCGAGGTTGGTGATCGAATCTTGGTTACGAATGATCACTTGCTTGCCTTGTTCACAGTTTTCCGTAGAACCGATCGCTGAATCTGCCGTCATTTGAGCGTTGTTTGCCACTTCTTCTGCCGTTGCCGACATCTCGTGTACTGCCGTGGCAATTTGTGAGATCTCATGAAGTTGTACTGACAAGCCTTCACTGGTTTGGCGCGCAACATTGGTACTGACTTCAGATTGCTGATTAAGCTGATGAGAAGAGTCGGCAATATCACGCACAATCTCTTGAAGCTTAGCGATGAAAGCGTTGACGTGGTGCGCTAACGTGCCGATTTCGTCTTTGCTGTTTACCGTAATACGCTGTGTTAAGTCACCATCACCTTTAGACAGTGCTTCCATTGCCGAGCTTAGCGTCGTTAATGGCGCAAGCGCCTTCTTGATGATAAACATTGCCACAAAGGCGATAACGGCAAGTTGAATAAGGCCAAAGATCGCCGATTGACGAAGTAATGAACGGTAAGAGGCAAAAGATTTGGTTTTGTCGATAACAACGGTGAAATACCAGTCAGTGTGTGGGACTTTCTGTGCCGAGAGTAAAGATTCCGTACCGTCGATTGTCAGTTCTTCAAATTCGGGGTATCGAGCGAGTGATTGAATCTTTTGAGCTGATAGGTTGTTTGAAATGTTTGAAACCGATTTAAGCGTAAGATTGCGATCCCTATGGGCAACGATATTACCTTCGCCATCGACGAGGAATGCGTAAACGCCAGGCTGCTCGATACTCACGACATCTTTGATTAATGTATTGAGATTAAGGTCTGCGCCAATAACGCCAGAATAACCGTTAGTGCTAAATGGGCTAGCGATGGTTACTACAAGGTCATTGGTTGCCACATCAATGTAGGGTTCGGTGACTACGGTTTGACCCGTTGCCATCGGTTTTTTGTACCAATCACGGGTACGAGGGTCATAACCTTGAGGAATCGGCAAGTCTACACCTTGTAAAAAGCGGCCATCAGAAAGGCCAGCATAAGCGATTTGGAATTGACCTGCGTTGGTGCTCTGCGTGAAGTAACTGGTTGGGTCATCGGTGTATTTGAACGCATCTTTGGCTGCGTTAACCACGTTGATACGTCCTGCAACCCATTTTTCGATACCCGATACATTGGCATTGGTCAGGGTTGTCGAATACTGCTGAATAGAGCGGTAGGTTTCGTTAAGAAGTTGCTTCCCTGTTATATACGTCTGAATCATTGTCATCGCGAAAATAACGATGACAAACATCAATGTTAATTTGTTCTTGATTGAAATGTTGCTAAAACCCATTTACGGTACTTCACTCTGTTTGAATTTCGAAAGAGAGTATCAGTACGTCGTACTACCGTAAAGTGGTTTTATCAATTAGCTTTTATTAATAAATTTGTTATATAAAAATAACTTTAATACAGAGAGTTAGTGCGGAGAATCATCGAAAGGATTTTAGGTTTTTGCATCAAAAAGATCGAAACAAAGCAGGAGATAATAAGAGGGTAATTAAGGCTAACCAGTATCAAAATCGATTAGCCTTGAAGCTTGGCACAGTAAGTTAACTTTAACAAAATTAGTTACTTACCATGTTTTAGCTGTTTATTGGTTCTAGAAACCGAATCGAGCTGACATTAGGATTTGGTGACCGTAAGTACCATTGTTTCGCATATCTAGGCCAACGGAAAGTTGATCAGTAGAGTGGAAACGCGCACCAACACCAACAATTGAACGCGTATCGTCGTTGTCGATCAGTTGACCAAGACGTGCGTTAACTTCAACGTTCGCCATTAACCAAGCTCTTAAACCGATGTTAATCTCAGTTTTGATGTGGTTGTCATCGTTACGTTCAATGTTGTGTAACAGCATTTGGCCAGTAACGTCAGCAAATTGACTAATTGGACCGTTAAATCCCATACCTACAGCCGCATCCCAATCGCTCTCAAACTCAGAATCGATACGTGCAACAAAGTGAGAGTTCTGGGTGAACATTGTCGTCACTTCACCACCGAAAGTACTCGGGCTTGTACCCATGCGTAGCTCGAATGTGTTGTAGTTAAAGTTGTTTGCAGACGCAGAGAATGAACACAGTGCAGCTAACCCCAGAAGGACAGTCTTGTTTGTGCGACCTAGCATGGTGACTCCATATAAATTGTATTTTCGGCAGTATATACAAAAAAGCCTGCAATATGCAGGCCAATTTATTGGAGCTCGTTATTTAAAGCGAGATCTTTGAGTTTTGAAGCTTACAACACTTGGATGTGGTCAACTTCGATCTCTGGTGTTTTACCACCTTCGTACTCACCGAAGATACGTACTTTAGTATCTGCCGTTAGCGGTTGTGCTAGATGGATATCGTCATCTAGCTCGATTTGAATTTCGCTCTGGCCGTCAGAGAAGATAAACGTGTCATTCTTAAGTTGACGAACAATCTTGCCGTCTACAATCGCGTCCTGCTCTGAGAACATGCTTGTGTCTGCAAGTAGTGTCGCAACAGATACGGTTTCAATTGGTCCAGTGTAAGCAATAGGGCTCTCGTGCTTGTTGCTGTTACTGTTTGTGTTGTTACGGTGGTCACCAGCCATTGCGAAAGTAGGAGCAAGAATAATAGTGGTTGCGATAGCTAATACAGTTTTTTTCATGATGAATCCCTTAATGTTGTTTTTAGTAGAAACGTTGTTCTGAATTTGAAACATTTCTTTTCGTTAGTAAGTTTTTTGTAGATGCGCTTATTTTCGTTTGTAAGCTGCGTTTCGATGGAGCTATTAAACAACACTAGGGTTGAATCCAGAGTGAGTAAGGTATTCATTTTCCATTCATTTTATTGAGCATCTACTCGGCAATGGCGTTAAGATGGTGGAAGTGAAAGATTGCCTATCGCTATAAATTGAATAAAACATTAAGGATTGAAGTACGAATGCGAGCACCATTAAGCGCCCTTATGGTTCAAGGGACAACGTCAGATGCCGGAAAAAGTGTTTTGGTGGCAGGTTTATGCCGTGTATTGGCCAGAAAAGGCATCAAAGTGGCACCGTTTAAGCCACAAAACATGGCTTTAAACAGTGCAGTGACAAAAGATGGTGGTGAAATTGGTCGTGCTCAAGCGGTTCAGGCACAAGCTTGTAATATTGAACCGTCGGTTCACATGAATCCTGTATTGCTGAAACCAAACTCAGATACGGGTGCACAAGTAATTCTGCAAGGCCGCGCGCTGAGTAATATGGAAGCGACGGGTTATCACGATTACAAGAAAGTCGCGATGAATACGGTAATCGATTCATTTGATCGACTTTCTGCTGAATATGAAAGTGTGATGATTGAAGGCGCGGGCAGCCCAGCTGAAATCAATCTACGTGAAAATGATATCGCCAACATGGGATTTGCTGAGAAAGCGGATATCCCAGTCATCATCGTGGCTGATATCGACCGTGGCGGCGTGTTCGCGCATCTCTACGGCACATTGGCACTATTATCTGAATCTGAACAAGCTCGCGTTAAAGGCTTTGTCATAAATCGTTTTAGAGGCGATATCGCGTTGCTTCAATCGGGTCTCGATTGGTTGGAAGAGAAAACTGGCAAACCTGTGATTGGTGTATTGCCGTACCTGCATGGCTTTAACTTAGAAGCGGAGGATGCCATTACCTCTGCTCAAGAGTCTGACGGAGAAGCTAAGCTTAAGGTCGTGGTTCCAGTGCTAACTAGAATCAGCAATCACACGGACTTTGATGCACTAAGGCTCAATCCTTCGATTGATTTACGTTACGTTGGCAAAGGCGAGCGTGTTAACAACGCGGATTTGATCATCCTACCGGGTACAAAGTCAGTAAGAGCCGATTTGGATTACCTAAAAAAGCAAGGTTGGGATAAAGATATTCAACGTCACTTACGTTTAGGTGGCAAAGTAATGGGCATTTGTGGTGGTTACCAAATGCTAGGAAATATCATTCACGATCCCGATGGTGTCGAGGGCGAACCTGGCAGTAGTGAAGGGTTAGGGTATCTTGATACTGAAACGACCTTAACGCAGCAGAAAACCTTAACTAACGTGCGCGGCACCATGACGCTAGATGGAAAAACAGCGCAAGTAAAAGGTTATGAAATTCACGTAGGTAGGACTGATGTCAATGAAACGGCTTTACCGGTTCAGTTAGAATCAGGCAGCCTTGATGGCGCGGTAAATCAAAATGACTCTATTTTTGGTACTTACCTGCATGGCGTATTTGATAACAGTGATGCGTTATCTTTGATCTGCGAATGGGCAGGAGCCAGTGATGTAACAGCGATTGACCATGAACAACTTAAAGAGTTGGGTATTAATCGAATCGCTGATGCTATCGAAGAGCACTTAAATCTTGATTTGCTTTGGCCTGAGCTTAAAGCCAAGGTTTGAACTGGAAATATCGGTTAAGAAATCAAACGAACAATAGATAAGTGAGAACAATGAAAAAGCTAGTCACCCTTGTCACCTTAGCATTAACGGCTTCGTTGAGCTCGACTCATCTTCTAGCGGCAGAAAAGCTACGAGTTTACGCTGCATCGTCTATGACCAACGCGGTTAACCTATTGGTTGAAGAGTTTGAAAAGAACCATACGGTTGATGTTATTCCTGTGTATGCCAGTACATCATCTTTGGTGAGACAGATTGAAAGAGGGGCACCAGCAGACATTTTTATCTCAGCCAATGAAAAATGGATGACGCATTTAGTCGACCGAAAATACGTATCTAGTGACAATGTCACTAATTTGTGTGAGAACGAACTTGTGCTGATTGCCCCTAAAGATTCTTCGGTATCGTTGGATCTCTCACAGGGGGAGCAATGGACTAAACTGTTGACGAATGAAAGACTTGCAGTAGGTAACACAATGTCTGTTCCTGCGGGTATCTATGCGAAAGAAGCATTAGAAACGTTAGGTGTATGGAATGATGTGAGCAGTCGATTGGCACCAAGTAACAATGTTCGTATGGCATTGGCTTTAGTCGAACGCAGTGAAGCCAAACTCGGAATTGTCTACAAAACCGATGCGTTGCTCTCTAAAGAAGTGAATCTAGTTAAGACGTTCCCGTCTGATTTGCACACCCCAATACGTTACCCTGTAGCGAAAATGAGCGACAAAGTGATTGCAGAAGAGTTCTATACTTTCCTAGACACAGAAAAAGCGAAGGACATCTTGAACAGTTTTGGATTTGAAGTGCGCTAAATGAGTTACTTATCGGAATACGAATACCAAGCCTTAATGCTGAGCTTGAAAGTCGCTGGGTTTGCCATCTTATGGTTGATTCCTATCGGCATTGGTTTAGCGTGGTTGCTTGCTAAGAAACAATTTGTCGGCAAAAGTATTGTAGAGAGCATCGTGCATTTGCCTTTGGTGCTTCCTCCAGTGGTCATTGGTTATTTGTTGCTGGTGATGATGGGGAGACAAGGCATCATTGGCTCTTGGCTTAATGAGGTGTTTGGTATTGTATTCAGCTTCAGTTGGAAGGGAGCGGCATTGGCGTGTGTTGTTGTCGCGTTGCCACTGATGGTTCGCTCGATCCGACTTAGCTTAGAAACAGTCGACAGCAAACTGGAAGAAGCGGCAGCCACATTGGGGGCGTCACCTATTCGCGTGTTCTTCACAATTACATTGCCTCTTATGATCCCTGGGATCATTACTGGCACCATGCTTTCTTTCGCACGAAGCTTGGGTGAGTTTGGCGCGACAATCAGTTTCGTTTCAAATATCCCCGGTGAAACTCAAACCATTCCTTTGGCTATGTACACCTTTATTGAAACTCCTGGTGCAGAGATGGAAGCAGCACGTTTGTGTGTGATTTCTATTGTGATAGCGCTAGGTTCATTGATGCTCTCTGAATGGCTCAATAAGAAGTCGGCACAACGACTAGGAGGTAATGCATGAGTGCTTTGATCCTCCAATACCAACAACAACTTGGCGAAACTTTCTTCGATATCGACTTAGAACTACCAAGTAGTGGCATTACGGCTATTTTTGGTCGTTCTGGTGCGGGTAAAACATCACTTATTAATGCGATTAGTGGCCTTAAACAGCCAGATAAAGGGTTGATCAGCGTATCAGAGACCACCTTATTTGATAGTGGCAAGGGCATTAACTTGCCGACGCATAAACGCAATGTGGGTTATGTGTTCCAAGAGTCTCGATTGTTCCCACACATGAAGGTGTCAGCGAATCTCAAATACGGAATGAAAGGCGTTGATAAAGCGCATTTTGAGCAAATCGTGTCATTGTTGTCTTTGGGCTCATTACTTGATCGTTATCCGGCTCGTTTGTCAGGTGGAGAGAAGCAACGTGTAGCGATAGGCCGTGCTTTGTTGTCTAAGCCGAGTATTCTGTTGATGGATGAGCCTTTAGCCTCTCTCGACTTACCTCGTAAGCGTGAAGTGATGCCGTTTTTGGAGAACTTATCCGAAACGGTGCAAATCCCAATTATCTATGTCACGCATAGTCTCAACGAGATCTTACGTTTGGCGAATCACTTGGTGATTATCGATCAAGGCAAAGTGATATCTTCGGGTGTCACGGAAGAAGTATGGGCATCAAGAGCCATGCAGCCTTGGCAATCTTTCTCTGAACAAAGCTCGTTGTTTGAAGCGACTCTCGCGGAGCACAATGATGATTATGCGCTGTCTCGCTTAACGCTTGGAAGATCGACGTCGTTATGGGTTCAGAAGGTATCGAGTGAGATTGGTGCGACAGTTAGGCTGCAAGTTAGGGCAAATGATGTCTCAGTCGCGCTAGAACAGCCGCAAGGCACATCAATACGTAACATCCTTCCTGTGACCATTAAAAGCGTAGAGACTCACCAGCAGGGCACAAACAAGCAGAGTGTTGCCGTTGAATTAGAGTTGGAGCCTGGATGTTACTTATGGGCAACCATTACCTTGTGGGCATTAGATGAACTTAATCTAGAAATTGGCCAACGCGTTTATGCGCAGATCAAAGGTGTGAGTGTTGCTCAACGAGATATCGCGGTGACACATTAAATCTGACAAGGTCAGTTTTTCGATATTGTCGTTATACTGCCGATTCTAGGTTCTGAAAATACGATCTTGATTCCATGAATGGAGACATGCGTCATTTTTATACGGTATAACTGCCAGTTTTGAGCCACACTGTATGAGTGCAAAGTCATATTGTTTGCGTAATGACTTAACGAGATGACACATCGACGAGTAAACAGATAAGTGACGAGACTAGAGAAAGCAACAGGTACAAAAAAGCCGCTTGTTGAAGCAACAAGCGGCTTAGTCATCAGTATTACAGTTGGCGCTAGCCTAAAGTTAGGCGCTTGGCGATTTACTTAGTAAAAACTTCTTTAAAATCACGCTTCAAGATAGCATCACGACGAGCTTTCTTGATTTGCTTAGCCATGTCTTTTACACAGTTATGTAAAATTTGGTCTAGCAGTTGAGCTCGGTACTCTTCTTTTTCTTCGTCAGTCATGCCTTCTGGAAGTTTAAGAGTAGGGAACTCTTCCATCATGTTTACACCAGCAAAAGCTTGGCTAACAGAGATTAGAGCGTGGAATTGCTCGAAGTTGTCCAAAACATTTTGTGCGCTTGCTGGAAGGCTGCTCCAAGTTTCACGAACTGCTTCTTCAGACACCTCATGAATTGAAGTAACCATGTTGTGCATCTCTTTAGGCACTTCATCAAATTCGATAACTTGGCGAAGCTCTGGCGAGATAGTGGTTAAATCGATTTCTTGTACTTCGTTGTTTGTAGCGTCTGACATAGTATTTCTCTTTAAAAAGAAACAATGCTAAAAAGATCTGTAAAAAAGTCAATATAATATAGAGATTAGGGCATGATTTAAGCCCAAATTTGAGCTACTTTGAATATTCAACACTAGATAAAGGTGATGTGATGATAGAAAAGGGATCTTCGATGCGCATATTGCTGGTTGATGATGTTCAACTAGACAGGATGCAACTTGCTATTCGACTCAAGCAGCTGGGTCATATTGTGGAAGCTGTCGGTAGCGGAAAAGAAGCCCTGAACGTCTATTCTGATTTTGATCCTGAACTTGTTTTACTTGATATCAGCATGCCAGACATGGATGGTTTTGAGGTCGCTAATGAGGTTCGTCGACAATTCCCAGAGTGGGTGCCTATCATCTTCTTGAGTGGCCACGAAGAACCAGAAATGATCGCTAAAGCGATTGATGCTGGTGGTGATGATTACCTTATCAAGCCGGTAAACAAAGTGGTTCTCAATTCTAAGTTGATTGCGATGCAACGTATCGCGCACATGAGGCGTGAGTTAAAACAAAGTACCGCGAAACTCGAAGAACTCAATATACTCCTACAACAACAAGCCAACGAAGACGGCTTAACCAAATTATACAACCGTCGATATATGGATACTAAGCTTGAAGAGAGCATTGCGTGGCACGGAAGACGTAATATATCCATGACTGTCATACTTCTAGATGTAGACTTCTTTAAACCTTACAACGATAATTACGGCCACATTCAAGGGGATAAGTGCTTACAAGGGCTTGCCAATACCTTGAAACAGCTGTTCGTTCGTGCGGGAGAGTTTGTTGGCCGCTACGGTGGTGAAGAGTTTGTTTTGATCTTAAGCGACACGGACAGCGAAGCCGCTAAATTACACGCGACTCGAGTAAAAGAAGCGTTGCATGAAATGAATTATGCCCATGACCACTCAACCGTATCAGATAGAGTGACAGCGTCACAAGGCGTACTCTCATTTGTACCTGAAGGTGATGAATCCATCGCTTCTATATACGAAAAGGTCGACCAAGCGCTTTACCAAGCAAAGCAAAGTGGCAGAAACACCTTCATACAACGCAACATTTTGGAGCTTGCTCGTTAGTTAGCGAGCTCTTTTAGAAATTTGAATTTATACTTCTATTAGCGTTTGAGCTAGGAAGTACTTTAGTGATAAGAGAAATGCCACATTCAAAGCCATTTTCTTTGGCTCATTCATGTTGGACACTGGTTGTCCCTGTACTCTGTTTATCTGTTCCCAGTATTGCTTCTGCAAATGAGATATCTGATCTCATTCGCAAGGAGATTGAGCGAAATTTTGCAACCAGCGTGCTTCTTAACGACACCGATGTATTTACCTTTGGTATCAATAACTTTGACCCAAACGAAGTATTTCGCTTAGACAATGAAGAGATTGGTTCGAGTGATTCGGTAAGCAGAAGACAAAATATGGCCTCTCTCAGCCTACCTTATACTTTCAAATTACCCGCCACTATTGAAGATAACCACCAAGAGGTGACGCTGCGTCTGTCTGCATTGCGCACAGAGAATGAAGTCAATTATTCATCAGCGTCCGTGTCTGATTTTCAAAAAGAGACAGTCATTTCGGGGTATGTTGAGTTTTCGAATGTCGCCCAATTAGATGAATACTGGAGCTTTCATTCTAGTATTGGCAATCACATCTCATATTATCGCAATGAATACGATTATCGCGGTAATGTACCCCAGCCTTTGGTAGATGCGATTGATGGGGTTTATCTCAATACTGACGCTTGGGCTTACATAGTAGAACCTAAGATTAAATTGATCTATGAAGACAAGAATAACTGGGGCAAATATAAACTCAGTACGAGTTGGCATTATTTCAACGGTCTCGGTTGGGGAGACGCCAATAACGGTAATGTAGGCCACCCAGAAGGTTGGTACATCGCCAATGAAGCGAAGATATTTTATGACTTAGTTCGTTGGGATAAGAACATTACGTCCATGTATTCGAGCATCAAGAGAATTGATATTGGTGGTGATACCGTCGTGCCTATGGGTACAACGTCGTATTACGAGGGCAGTGTAGGCTGGCTGCTTAACCCAAACCTATTTAACGAATGGGTCGATAATGTGGGCATTGGCTTTACCATCAATTACGGAAGCAGTTTGAAAGGCGGTAGCTTGGTGATCTTCTTTAACCAAGATTAAACACTGACCAAGTACCACCAACTCCACCAAGCGTAGGCTGCCTTACAATAAATAGTTTGGCGTTATAGTGACTCGATCTTTTAACTATGACGTTAACTATTAACGCACAGTTTGTTTCGTCCGGTTTCTTTCGCTTTGTAGAGCGCGTTATCGGCAAGCTTCAATACTTCTTCAGGGTGTCTGGTGGTTGTACTATCAGACAGTCCAATACTGATAGTCACATTCACCACTTCATTTGGCTTGCCATTCTTGCCACGTTTTTTCATTCCTACTTCATGGTCATCAGGGCGGTCGTTTGTGTTACGAATGATCATATCGTAATTCTGAATCTCAGAAATCAAAACTTGCAGATGCTCTTTTACTTGCTCGGTGTGCTTACCTTTGAAAATGATCGTGAACTCTTCACCACCATAGCGATAAGCTTTTGCACCACCAGTTGTTTCTCTCAATATACGAGCGACTAGCTTCAATACATCGTCGCCAATGTCGTGTCCGTAGGTATCGTTAAATTTCTTGAAGTGATCGATATCGACCATCGCCATTGAGTACTTACGCCCTAAGTGCTTCATATCCACTTCTAGAGCATGACGGCCAGGGATGTTAGTCAGTTGGTCATTAAAGGCCATGTCGTGGCTTGCAGACATCACGTAGATAATAATCAAGGTTCCTGACAGAGAAAACATAGTGCTTGAGATGTACTGCACGTCAAAAAAGATGAATGTACATGACGCGAGTAAAATAGCGCTGTAGACCACCACATCAATCGCTCGGTTGTACACCAGAACCAAAATTGAAGTTAAACCAAGCAAGCAAAGGCTATAGAGAACCAATACGAAGGGCAGTTTTGAGAAATCTCTGACAATGAACAGAATCCCTTCACTCCATGATTCAAAACCTCCGGCATGGAAGTGAGACACGATCAGTTGCGCCCAAACCATAAATAGAACAAGAACCAAGGCATATAGAAACATCGACTTTGAATTAACGCCGTTATCAGGGAAGGCGTAGACCAGTAAACAAGTGACAGGTACTAGAGCTGCAAGCAACGAGAGCTCTAATAGTGTTGTGCCAGTATTGAGAGGTGTTTGTAAGCGAACTTGGATGATCAGGTAAGCGAGCAGCATGGTGACAGACACCATAGCCATTCGACCTTGTTTAAATGTGTGGCACAGTAAAACCGCAACGCTCAATAAAATATATGGGAGGTTGCTAGCAAACCCTAAGTTTGAATCCGTCACAAGAATGACGTTGTTCATACCTGCAAGTAAAATTGCTAGAAGGAGTAAAGGGAAGCAAAATCGAAACATGCTCGACGTTACAAAAGATGATGCCATTTATGTGGTGAGCCTAACTATAATGATGATCTTATTAATTAATACTATACGTAGGATACGGTTAAACAAGCGATTGCCAAGCATTTTGCTTAAATGAGAGTAAAAACATAGCCATAGGTCGCTATTGGTGCAACCATTTTTATATGTATTTGAGTTGCTATTAACCATAGAACGAACTACACAGTATATATGAGAAATTAATTAGTCGTTATAGATACTTAACAAAACCTAGGTGGTTTGTACTTAATGGTTACATGCTGAGCAGCAAGCAAGCAAGCAAGCAAGCAAGCAAGAAATGTAAATCTGTAATGAAGTTCGAGTAAGGTTTATAACGAAGTTACAGTGAGTTTTGCGATTAGGTTGTTCATTGTTCAGTACTCGGTCATAAACAACCGCTACAAATGGAGGTGTAGTATGCAAATAAGTGTGGATGTACATAATTATATGGAAACTCTGGTGGGCCACGTGTTGGCTACCGAGGAATATGTGTCTAGTTATACCAACGAACAGTTGGCGGATCTTGCGTGCCTGGCTTTAGGACAGCTTAAACCGATCTATATTCGTTTCGATATCGATTTTCTTTCAGCGCTGCCGGAAGACAAATTGGTGCTCTACAAACGTAATAGTGAGATCGCGGTCAAAAATGCAGAAAGTATGATTATTGACGATCGAAGACGTGAACGTAACGACAATGTGCCCGTTATATTTACTCAACACAATTTTGATGATGACGTAGAATTGCAATGGTATGAAAAGCCATTGTTGAACCGTAAACAGTCATGATAGTTTAGTGTCAGTACGGTCATTTAAGGAGTAAAAAACGTGGGATTCTTTTCTAGATTATTTGGTGGCAAAGAAAAAACCGAACAAAAAGTAGAGATTGAGCCAGTCGAATATAAAGGCTTCAATATCTATCAAGATGCCATTGCTGAATCTGGTCAATACCGTGTTGCTGGGCGAATCGAGAAAGAAATTGACGGTGAAATTAAAACTCATCGTTTTATTCGTTCAGATGTTGTTTCAAACAAAGAAGACGCCAACGAATTGATGCTTAAGAAATCGCAGATGTTCATCGACCAAATGGGCGACAACATATTTAGCTAACCAATTAGGGTTAGAATTGATGTTGGTCATAATTTAGAGAGCTTTCAGTGTATATGCTGAAAGCTCTTTTTAGTTTTAGGGATAAAGAACAGCTAGTCGGTTGTTATTAAAAGGATTATTGGCAAGTGGTTTGACCTCTTTATTCGAGAGGGCCTTCATTTATCGAAATTAAGCGCTCAAATTCCATCCAAATCGTTATAAGTAATAACTTTTTCTGTTCTTTGAACAAAACGCTTGAAGTATTAGTTGTCGTTAGATACAAACGAATAAGTCATTGTGCCAATAGTTGAAGTGTCGCTATGCAAATTGGTGTAGCCAAGTGCGCTTACGACCTCTTTAATTTGTCTTTGGTAAGAATAATAATCACAAATTGATACACAAGGAGTCTAATTTGTTGATAGGTGTACCAAGAGAAACGCTCGCTGGTGAAACGCGAGTCGCTGCATCGCCGAAATCGGTCGAACAGCTTCTAAAGTTAGGATTTGAAGTTTGTGTTGAATCACAAGCAGGTGCGCTAGCAAGTTTTGAAGATTCAGCTTATGAACAAGCTGGTGCAAAAGTTGTAAGCGCAGATGAAGCTTGGAAATCCGATATTATCTTTAAAGTTAACGCCCCGATCGTTGACGAATCTAAAAATGAAATCGATCTTCTTAAAGATGGCGCAACATTGGTCAGCTTTATTTGGCCTGCTCAAAACCCAGAATTAATGGAACAATTGTCCAGTCGTAACATCAACGTGATGGCGATGGATTCGGTGCCTCGTATTTCAAGAGCTCAAGCACTTGATGCATTAAGTTCTATGGCAAACATTGCGGGTTATCGTGCAGTTGTTGAAGCGGCGCATGAATTTGGTCGATTCTTCACAGGTCAAATTACAGCGGCAGGTAAAGTACCACCAGCGAAAGTACTGGTTGCAGGTGCGGGTGTTGCTGGCCTAGCGGCAATTGGTGCAGCAGGTAGCTTAGGTGCGATTGTTCGTTCATTCGATGTTCGTCCTGAAGTAAAAGAGCAAGTAGAGTCGATGGGTGCTGAATTCTTGGAAGTTGATTTCCAAGAGGATACCGGCGCTGGTGATGGCTATGCGAAAGAGATGTCTGAAGCATTCAACAAGAAAGCGGAAGAGCTCTATGCGGCTCAAGCAAAAGACGTTGATATCATCATTACAACGGCACTGATTCCAGGTCGCCCTGCACCTAAGCTGATTACCAAAGAGATGGTAGATAGCATGAGTGCGGGCAGCGTGATTGTGGATCTGGCGGCTGCGAATGGCGGTAACTGTGAATACACGGTTGCGGATCAAGTCATCACTACTGCGAATGGCGTAAAAGTTGTTGGTTACACTGATATGGTTGGTCGTTTACCGACTCAATCCTCTCAGCTGTACGCGACTAACCTCGTTAACTTACTGAAACTGCTTTGCAAAGAGAAAGACGGCAACATCAATATCGATTTTGAAGATGTTGTGCTGCGCGGTGTTACAGTGGTTAAAGAGGGCGAAGTCACCTGGCCAGCTCCCCCAATTCAAGTTTCTGCTCAACCTCAACAACAAGCGAAACCAAAAGCAGCGAAACCCGAGCCTAAAGTTGAAGAACCTGTTTCTCCAATTAAGAAAGCGGCGGGTATGGCGGTTGCTGTTGGTGCATTCGCTTGGATAGCGTCGGTTGCTCCTGCTGCGTTCTTATCTCACTTTACCGTTTTTGTTCTCGCTTGTGTGGTGGGTTATTACGTAGTTTGGAATGTTAGCCATTCTCTTCATACGCCTTTGATGTCTGTAACGAATGCGATTTCAGGGATCATTGTGGTAGGTGCGCTATTACAGATTGGACAAGGAAGCGGCGTCGTGACTTTCCTATCTTTCATTGCCGTTTTAATTGCAAGTATCAATATCTTTGGTGGCTTTACCGTGACCAAACGTATGCTTGAAATGTTCCGTAAAGACTAAGGAGTAACAGATGTCTGAAGGATTAGTACAAGCAGCTTATATTGTTGCTGCTGTATTCTTTATTATGAGCTTGGCTGGATTATCGAAGCAGGAATCTGCACGTGCAGGTAACTATTACGGTATCACGGGTATGGCAATCGCGTTGATCGCGACGATCTTTGGCCCTCACTCAGCGGGTATTGTGTGGATCATCATCGCAATGGTGATCGGTGGTGGTATTGGTATCCACTACGCAAGAAAAGTAGAAATGACTGAAATGCCTGAGCTGGTGGCAATTCTGCACAGCTTCGTAGGTATGGCAGCGGTACTTGTGGGTTACAACAGCTACATCGATCCACCAGCGGCTGTGTCACTTAACCCTGCTGATATTCATGCAGAGCACGTGATCCACTTAGTGGAAGTGTTCCTTGGCGTGTTTATCGGTGCTGTGACGTTCACAGGTTCGATTGTTGCGTTTGGTAAGCTTCGTGGCGTTATCTCTTCATCTGCACTGAACATTCCTCACAAGCACAAGTGGAACCTAGCGGCTATCGTTGTTTCGACACTGCTTATGATTATGTTTGTGAAAGCAGACGGCAGCATGTTCGCACTGATGGTGATGACACTTATCGCGTTCGCTTTCGGTTACCACCTGGTGGCATCGATTGGTGGCGCAGATATGCCAGTGGTTGTTTCTATGCTGAACTCGTACTCAGGTTGGGCAGCGGCGGCGGCAGGTTTCATGCTTGCAAACGACTTGCTTATCGTAACCGGTGCACTCGTTGGTTCGTCAGGTGCAATCCTGTCGTACATTATGTGTAAGGCGATGAACCGTTCGTTCATTAGTGTTATCGCTGGTGGCTTTGGCCAAGAAGTCACAGTATCTGATGGCGATGAAGAGCAGGGTGAACACCGTGAAACTTCAGCTGAAGATGTGGCTGACATGCTTAAGAACTCTAAGTCAGTAATCATCACTCCGGGATACGGCATGGCAGTAGCTCAAGCTCAGTACCCAGTGCACGAAATCACTGAGAAGCTAAGAGCGCAGGGCGTAAATGTTCGATTTGGCATCCACCCAGTTGCGGGTAGGTTACCGGGTCACATGAACGTACTGCTTGCTGAAGCAAAAGTACCTTACGATATCGTTCTTGAAATGGACGAAATCAACGATGACTTCGATGAGACAGATACTGTATTGGTTATTGGTGCAAACGACACCGTGAACCCTGCAGCACTTGAAGATCCAAACAGCCCAATTGCTGGCATGCCAGTTCTGGAAGTTTGGAACGCTCAAAATGTTATCGTGTTCAAACGTTCTATGAACACAGGTTACGCCGGTGTTCAAAACCCACTGTTCTTTAAAGAGAACACACAGATGCTGTTTGGCGATGCGAAACAGAGCTGTCTAGGGATTTTAGAGCACCTATAAGGCTTGTTCTAAAAACACCTGTAAACGAAGGAGCTCATATGAGCTCCTTTTTTTGATCAGCGGAAAGTCATTCTTTGATAATCATTCACATATAATCGCAAAGAGATCATCAAGAAAGATCCGCCCTTGGATTGACGTGTTATTAAATCAATAAACTAGTACGCATGCACGGCACCACCGTATTATCATGGAATTAACCGCTGATAGTCGTCATTCTCACTGTTTTTCATGCGGTTAAAAATTTATCTTTGATAACGAATGGTATATATTTGATTGATCTATATGAATTTGCGCTGGTTTGTGATCATCAAAAGAAAATTTACGCTTCTTATCGCTACATTGTCAGTGTCAGTAAACGCGTTTGCTGACTCTTTGCCTGAGCGTATCGATAACTTCACCAAACTCTTTGATCATGAAACGGCAGTTGAATCTTATGACATTCGATTGCTTCAGGCTGATTATCCAACTCGCTTGATCATGCCGTCTTCAATGCTGCCACAAACGGCAGAGTATCCGTTAAAAGACATCCAACGCTTATACCAGTTATCAAAAACGTGTAGTGGAAAGTTGCCGTTAAGCCCTTTGATCACGGAGCCTTTGGTTTTTACTCGTGCGATGTGTAAAGGCACCAAGCTTTCAGACCGTTGGTTTAGTCGTAGTGGTTTGATTCACCCAGGTGGTGGTTCTTACGCTGCTCGTTACGTTGAGAAGTACCCAGAAAAGTTCGATTCTTTGAAGCGCTATATGCACATTCAGGAGCGACCAAACGCCGAACATGACGAATTGCTGTCTCGTTTGCAGCAGATGGATAGCGAAGCCATTACTGCGCTGTTAGCTGGTGCGAGCATGTTTGTTGAACTGGACGAAATGTGGGTAAAACGCGGCGACAGATATTACCTGTATAAAGAATCAGTCTGGAACGAAAACGCCACGCTTGCAGGGTTGTCGTTTAGTTTGTCTTCAGAAGGCAATAGTTGTTTTGTTCAACGTGGCAACGTCTGTTGGGAAATAGAAGACCATTCTGAACTGTTGCAAGTCGCCATGTTTATCTTGGTGATCGCCAACATCATGCTGGTGTTGGGTTGGGCCGTTTATCGTTGGAACAGTAAGAAACAAGAGATGAAGAGCCGTATGTTGGTTCTTCAAATCCTAACGCACGAATTAAGAACGCCAATTGCGAGTTTATCATTGACGGTTGAAGGGTTCAGACGCGAGTTCGAACACTTACCAGAATCGGTATATGATGAGTTCCGTAGATTGTGTGAAGATACTCGTCGTTTAAGACAGTTAGCTGAAGCAAGTAAAGACTATTTGCAGTCAGACAATCAACCTCTCGCGACAGAGTGGGTGCCGAGTGTCGAAGAGTGGCTTCAGTACAAAGTTGAAGAAGATTTCGCGCCGGGAATTGAACTGCGTGTTAACAAAGATATTGCTGCAAAAGTAAACGTGTATTGGTTAGGAACGTGTATCGATAACCTGATCAGGAATGCTGTTAAATACGGTGTCGCACCAGTGATACTAGAACTGAATACTTCTGACAAGAAGCTGACATTCAAAGTTATAGATAATGGAGACTTGTCCCGCAAAGATTGGGGGCAACTAAGAAAGCCATTCGTTAGTAAGAGTGGACTCGGTTTAGGCCTGACGATAGTGGAATCTATGGTCGGAAAAATGGGCGGTCACATGACGCTTATCGGCCCCCCAACAACATTTATTTTGGAGATACCTTGTGAAACAGACATTGCTTCTCGTTGAAGATGATAAAAATTTAGCTGACGGTTTATTAGTTAGCCTTGAGCAAGCTGGATATGAATGTTTGCATGCAGAACTGATCTCTGAAGTTGAAGGCTATTGGGAACAAGCGGATCTGGTTATTCTAGACCGTCAACTTCCTGATGGTGACTCAGTAGATTCACTTCCTGGTTGGAAGAAGAAGAAAGATATCCCTGTAATTTTGCTAACAGCATTAGTTACAGTAAAAGACAAAGTAGCGGGCCTAGATTCAGGCGCTAACGACTACCTAACTAAGCCATTTGCAGAAGCAGAGCTGTTTGCTCGTATTCGTGCTCAACTTCGCTTACCAGATGCTGAAGAACAAGATGCATCAAAAGTCATCGCTCAAAATCTTGTTATCGATAAAGCAACTCGTGAAGTGTTTTTCAACGAACAAGAAGTAACGCTAACACGCACAGAGTTTGACTTACTATTGTTCTTGGCAAGCAACCTTGGTCGCGTTTTCACTCGTGACGAGCTGCTTGATCACGTATGGGGTTACAACCACTTCCCAACAACACGTACAGTAGACACACACGTTCTGCAACTTAGACAGAAATTGCCGGGTCTAGAAATCGAAACGCTACGTGGCGTTGGCTACAAGATGAAAGCGTAATGAAAAAAGCCTTACTTCCACTATTATTGCTGTCTGGCGCGTTCAATAACGCGCACGCTGCAGATTGGTTTAAGAACAGTGATGCTCTAACCCAAGTACACAAACATCTACTGGATAACGATTTGTCCCAGATGTTTGATTCATTAGTGGAAGTTTGGCAGATCAATGCTTCTCAGTCTCGAGAAGATCACCTCAATGAATTGTTCGACCAAGCGTTGAATAAAGATTGCGGTAAAACCCTCACCAAAAAGACATTACCGGATTGGGTCAGTTCGGTGGTTGTAAAAAGACACGTGATTCAAAGCCCGGGGCGAGATACATTCCGTGTTGCGATTGAGGTCGAATCTGATAACAACATTCAAGATATCACCTTCGAAAAATGGGTCGATAAAGTTGTATCGTCTGATAGTGAATTCACCAAAGAAAACGAAGTTGTCAACAATGCCTCAGTCAACTTGTATCGGAAGCGCTATAATTTAGCGTCTCAGCTCGATTCTGGACTGTATCGTTTAAACGTGAAAGGCGATGGCGGTAACTCTTGGAGCACTTGGGTTATTCTTGGTGAAGTTGCCATGCGTCAGCAAGTTCGCTGGGCATCTAAAGACACGTGGCGTATCGATAAGAAAGAACTGCTCAACCCTTATTGTCCACTTCCTAAACTTGAAGTCGGTTTGTACGATTATGTCGACGAACACTATGAAGAAGTCTGGGGAAAGAGTTACGAATCTGATTACCCGATGAATCTTACGGGCGAAGATCTACCCAATGATCGCTACGTACTTGCCGTTTCAATGGTGCATTCGCGTTGGCAAGGTGACATAGCGATAGAACAAGCACAAACTATCAGTAAAACTTATGATATTTCTAGCGAAGAAGAGTTAAAGTAATTTAAAATTGTGCCGTTAACTATGTAAGGGATCTAACAAAGATAAACGGCATGAAAAAAACTACTAAACTACTCGCAGCGTCAATTGCATTCGCCAGTCTTCCTCTTTCAGCAGCAAACTACGCCATTGAAGCGCGTGGTGATGCGATGGGTGGTGTTGGTGTTGTTTCTGCAAACTTCCTAACCGCTCCATTCTATAATCCAGCATTGGTTGCGATCTATCGTCGTAACGATGACATGGGCATGATTACACCAAGCTTTGGTGGTAGCTATAACGACCCTGATGACATGAAATCGAATATCGATAATGTTATCGACGCGACAACTCCTGGCGAGATAGATGCTGCTCTAAAAAAACTTGATGGTAACCAAGCCAACGTTGAACTGGGGGGTGTTGTCGCATTCGCCTTACCTAATCAATTTATTGCTGCAAACCTTTTCGCGAAAGCCTACACAGAGTCGTTTGCTACTCCTGATGTTCATACTCAAGGAACAGATCAACAGCAGCTAGAGCTATCTACAGTAGAAGCAGTATCGATCGGTGTTACTGAAGTTGGCCTTTCTTTAGCCAAATACCAAACCTTCATGGGCCAACATATCTCATTCGGTGTCACACCTAAGATACAGCGTATTTACACCTACAACTACGTTGCCTCCGTTAATGATTACGACTTGTCTGATGTAAGAGAAAATGGTGACGGCGAAACAGCTTTTAATATAGATGCTGGTGCACTTTGGTTCTTCGGGCCATTCCGAGTCGGTGTTGCGGCAACCAACTTGATCTCTCGAGATATTGAAACTAAAGATACTACTAAGTTACTAACGAGTGGTTCAGAAAGTAACCTTGTAGGTGGTAAATACACTTACCAACTTGAGCCAGTTTACACAGTTGGTGCTGGTATAGTGTCTGACTACTTTACGTTAAGTGTCGATTACGATTTGAATGAGACAGAAAAATTCACGTCCTTTGATGATAATGAGCAGATGATTCGTGTGGGTACTGAAGTAGACCTACTACGACAGCTTAAGCTAAGGGGAGGGTACTACAAGAACCTGGCTTATTCGGATTCGGAAGGAACAGTCACAGCCGGTATTGGTTTGTCTCCGCTTAATTTATTCCAGTTAGATATTAGTGCTAACTACACGAATGAAAATGCTATGGGCGCTTCTATCAATTTCCTTGCTAGTTACTAACAGTCCTTATATAGTTCTGCTCTTAAACAAAGGAGCAGAGCATGCTAAACGACTTACCAACCCTTTCTCACGAAGAACAACAGAAAGCTGTTGAACGAATTCAAGAAATGATGACTCAGGGCATCAGCACAGCACAAGCTATCAAAATCGTTGCTGAGCAAATTCGTGAAGAAATGAGTAAAAAAGAAGAGTAGGGCATCAGCCCTTCTTTTTTACCCTCCTAATGCACTATAACTAGATGGATTGCTATCTAGTATATTATCTCGTTCATACCAATACATTATCCACCCTAAATCTTGACCTATCCAAAACACTTAAATTGAGCCTATTCAGTTAGTTACATTAGATTAATCCACTTTGTTGGCTTTTCTCGCTTTCCATTTGTAATTTAATTACAAATAGATCTGAAAGTAAAACAACTGTCACCTTAGGTGTCAGCATTTATGTCACCATGCCTAAGTGGTTAAATATATGGCGTTTTTTCGATCTAGTGACGCTGTGACTTCGATTTTGAAAGCATATGCTCAGGAGAATGTGCGTAAGTAGATGATTGGGCATTTGAACTAAGAACAGAGTTAAATAAGTAGTAACCGAACTGCTAAATACCGATAGCGGGATCGATTTAACTCGGCTTTACCCAATCTTAGTTGGTCAAATATGCGAATTTAAGAATAGATATTTAGGAACATAGAGCGTAAAGAAGCTCTTAATAGGGCTGTAATCTGGGAGGATACAATCCCCCTGAGAGTCGTACTGTCGCGTTATTCAGGTAAGAAGAGGGAGTATAAAGGTGTGAGTCGATTAGAGTAGCTATGTCGAGTCAGCAAAGCTAATTTATGACTTCGTTTAATCAGCTGTTGAGAATCTATTGGTTACTATACGATGCAGGTAGCGACAGAGCATTAATTGAGTGTTGTATAGCTTTAGATGTTCTAGAGAACCTAATAAGACGTAACGACTTGGTTTCGTCCGTTGTCCTTGGCTTGGTAGAGCGCCTGATCTGCCCGTTTAATAGCAGAACGAATTGATTCATTCTGCGTCAGTTGTGTAAATCCAGCAGATGCAGTGATCGCAAGTTTAAATGGCCAATCGCTTTGCTCAAGCGCATCATAGAGATTAGTGATACTTTCGTTACACTGTAGCGTATTTTGATCGATGCAGACCAGTAGAAACTCCTCACCACCCCAACGATATAGCAAATAGTGTTCACCTAGGCTATCGGCTGCTGTAGCGACAAACTGAATCAGAACCTGATCACCCACTTCATGGCCGTATTGGTCGTTTACTTGCTTGAAATGGTCTAGGTCGAATAGAGCGATATGAATCGACTTACCTTGTTGCGCAAGACGTTCAAAATCATAGAAGGTATCCAACGCTTCTGTTCGGTTTCTGCAACCTGTTAAAGGGTCGGTTGTTGCCTTTACCTTTAACTCTTCGATCTCTTGGGTTAACAAATGCCTTTGTTCTGCCGCAACGTTTTTCGCTCGCTTGGCGATGTATAAAGCACAAGATATGTAGTAGAGCGCGTACATCACCCATAATCCAATCAACATCTTTCCTAGCACAACACGGTCCATCGTCTTGCCATGGAATAAAATACTTTTCACCGCGAGTTTATGGTGGCCGTCAAGCGTGCTAGCGCCAAGTCCAAGCTCAACAGAAACGGCATTGGTAATATCCACCGCGCTATTCGTAATAGGGTGGTTGTAATAGTCAATCCACCAAAGCGGAACATTGAAGTAATCTAAGTCGATGTTGCCTATATCGGGTAACGAGAAATCTAAGCGATTGAACTTGTTAGACATTGCGTCGCCTTGAACGCTGTAGTTCTCATCGTAGTTACGAATGTAGAAGCGAAATCTTGGGTTCTCTTGGCCTTGGTAATCCATGTTGATAGTGACTGAATCATAGGTAGAGAGATCGAGCCCTTTGCCTTCTGTCGATATTACGAATTCAATCTCACAGAATGGAGCGCTATAAGTCCGCTTAAAGTTACACTGTAACTCAATTCCATCTTTTGAGTTGTGTAGTGAACCTATCGTGCCGCCATCATGGTCTCTGTCAGTGTTAACGAGGGTCGGGTATCTGTCTGGTGTGATAATGTAGTTCTTATCCATGATCGTACGAAAAGATATCAACGACAGCAGGGTGACTGCCAGGCAAAAAACAGAAAGGAATATGTTGAGTTGTCTGAAAGCTTTATCGCTCATAATATTAATCCGTACGCATGACTGTGTGATTATGCGCGATGCCTTATTCTGGCGCAACCAAAGATTACTTTTGAATAGCGGTGTTGTGGAATCGTAGCATCCAAAAACGAAGAAACAGCCGACTTTTATACAGGAAACAGATTTATTAAACTCATAATGAGATCAAAGTACCCTCGTACATTGTTGTTTTTGCTTGATATTTAATCAATAAGTACGGTTTTTACGGGGAGAACAGTTTGACTGTATAAATATACAGTTAAATTAAAAGGGCATGTTTTGTGGCGTACAGAATTAAGAGAACGGTTATGGAGTCAAATTTGCCCCGATGTAATGGACGTTCAGTCATAATACTTATAATTCTCGAGTACATTTTCGTTGCAGTGTCACGTTTTTACAAGAATGGAAGCAGAGGACTATTGCTCAGAACGGCATGGAATGTCTACGCGGTGTGAATAACATTAGAAATCGATTGTCGCATAAGCTTGGTACTCCAATAATTTTTGATGAGGTATTTAAACTGGCAGGATTAGCCGCTGCTGCTGGAGGTATCGATTTTTCTGATAGCGCAATTTATTTGGATAAATCGAGGTATTTTCATGAATATGGTATTGAAGGTGTAATCCAAGAAGTTTTCGAAAATACAGCTCAATATTTATTGTACTTGAGGGATGATGAGAGCTTTCTAGAAAACTTTGTAAGCGTACGAAATTCCTAACGAGTCTGAATTGGCAGGTAACTCACAACAGAGTTCAGCGTGTGGAGTTGATTAAAAACACGCTCGTGTGTGTGAAATCTGAAGCGAAACGAACAGAGCGATACACACAAGGTTGACTCACAGTACCTCGAATCATTGGTGTAAATAGAAATAGTGGTAAGTTTGATCAGAAGACCAAAAGTTCTCGTTATTAAAGTTGTTGTTTAGAACGATGTAGACGTTGGCCACGTCAACGCGTTTAAACAGACAGCCAAAATCCATAAAACCCATAACATGAAGGACTTAATCCGGCGTTGTGTGCAAAATCCATAAAGACTAAGGTGCTGAATGTGCTCAGATTTTAATGTCCGTCACTGCGTATTATTTGTTTTTATGTTCAATTAGTTACACTAATGTTTAAATTAACACTATGCATTTGATAGACAACTTATAAGCCACTCACAATTATAGATATTTGTATATATGAAGCTCTTATGTAGATTGTCACTAAAGCCGTACAAAAATATGATTTTCGTCCCATTTATAAGAATGAGACAAAGATCACATGAAAAATAAGATAAAAGATGAGCTATTCAATAACGGCCTATACATCAACCAAGTTAATGATTTGTTGCTATGGCACTTCGATGGCCACGATGAAGCGGCGGAATACTTCGGTGTAACACCTCAGACGGTGAAAAACTGGATCAGCAAGGGTAATTGGCCGTTGTCTGTGGTTCGGTTACTTCTGGTTATGCATAGGGGATATTTACCCACGTCTAAGCCGTGGCGAGGTTTTAAGATTCGGGGGGATGTTCTTTACACTCCCGGAGGGCGAGAGCTTACCGCGTTTGATTTGATGGAGTTAGATATCAAGATGAGTCTTGATCTGACTTCGAATGTGATTCAGTTCAGACGAAAAAAAAAGAGACGATTTAAACTTAAAAAGCAGGGCGCACGCCCTGCTATTTCTTAAGTTTAATGACTACTGCGCCAGCTATGACAGCGACAACAGACACGAGGATAATGGTTCGCTCTGTTACGTCTATTTTCACTGTCACGGGTTCTGGTGTGTTCACCGATACATCAAAGTTTGTAGGTATCATTTAACCTGTCTTAATCTCTAGGATAGTTAAGCGTTTATCTAGCTTCCATAACAGCGCGATAACTGCAATTGTCGTAGGAGAAAGGCCAATACTATTTAGATATTGTAGTAATTCGCTCATCACCATCCCTTTCTAGTAATTTGTGCGCGCCTTTGACTTCATCGCGTACGACTTCATAAACGCCAACGGCCACCGGCACAGCTGCACCAATCACGCCACCAAGTTCTAAACCTTGGTCGGTAATTTCTGCGCTGAATAGGTTTCCATATCCAAAGAACGCGGCAACGGTCGAAAGTAAGAGTGTTAAACCTTTTATTGTTGATGGTTGTATTTTCATTGTTCTAGCCCTGTATAGGTACATTGATTAGTGGGTGATATTTGGCGTTCATTGTGCCGCCTTGATACCCGAAGATTTTCAGCATTAACGGGTAATACTGGTCAATTTTCCAAAGTGTCGCGCTTGCTTCTGGGGTGAGGGTGTAATCATCATTCAGATAGCTGTCACGAATCATTAAGGGGGAAAGCTCCACTGCTTCCCAACCGTTTAAGCCGGCGGTTAGGTCACTGAGTAGCTCACCGACGGGTTGTGTCGCTTTGCTGGCTGTCTTCTGCAGGTGTGTACCTATCTTTTGTGTTAGATACCAAACAGTTAAGCCACCAACCACGACAAAACCCAAGTCAATTAGACGTTTTTCAAGCTGTGGCGATACCGTCATAAATCACCTTGTCGCTGTAGGGTTGTTGGCCGTTTTCGTGTGCAATGATCACTTTGATTAATGCGGCCTTGTGTTGTTCACCTACAGGAACATGACGCGAGACGTTCAGTTCTTTTTCTGCATGCTTGATATAAGACTCGGTGTCGTTCTCTACTGGTGGTGCCCATCTTGAAATAATGGTTTCAAGTGTGTTGATACCGTGAGAGTTGGAGTAGGTGTTAAGAATTCGAGCTATCGCACGAATGCCGTTTTCAGGTTTATCGAATGTGATAAAACGCCCATCGTTTCCGGTGCGACCTTTCCACGGTGTGCCGTTGTCTTCAATGTTCCCTGGGTTGTTGTTTCGGATACCACGCGGCCTATGTGCCTGGTCTAGTATTTTTCCCATATCAAACGTCCCGTTGTTGCTGTTTGGAAAAGGGAAGTTATCAAGCGAATAATGGTCTGCATCATCGCTTGATTGCTTCCGGTAAAGGTAAAGCAGTGCGCCGGCTGCGGCTGCACTAGCTAACAGTAAGATCTGGTTGCGGGTCTGCATCGGCTATTTCTCCGCGCTGCTCGGCTTGGTCAATCCCAAATTCACTCCAAAAACGGTGACCGCGAGGGACTGTCCATTCTTGGCCGTTGGTTGGGTGATTACAGATAACTGCGTTTTTACCTTGGTTTGCGTATTTCATGTTATGGCCTCGCGTCCAAAGTTATATTGTCCAACCAAACTGCGGCGGTGTTTGCGTTTGTGTTTATATGAAAGCCTTTTGCCCACGTTACCACCGTTGCGGTATCTGGTGACTTTGCGCTATAGGTAATAGCGGGGACTTTGTGAAAATCACATACAATTTCATCCCAAAAGCATTGCGCCACCACGCCTATATATCGGTGAAGTCTCCCACCATAAACCCACAAAAATTGCTTACAGGGCATTAACTCATCGCTTGATTGCTGATAGATTGGTAAATCTTCTGACTCGGCCAAAATTAAGCGCGTGAACTTCGAGTTATTGCCCACCACTTCAAACGTGATATAGGTTTGAGCGTTTGATGACTCGCTACCTGTACCGCCATTAATGCGAACGACTGGGGTGCCGGAAATTACATCTAGATTCCCTTTAATCGGTCGGCCTGCGTCTAGGTTGTTTGGTACTAATTGCAGAATAGAGCCACTAATCAGCCGGAACCCGTCTGCATCACGGTACACTTCGGCACCGGCTGCGCCAGCTTTCCAACCATCACAAAAATATTGACCGGCACTCAGTACACCGTCACTTTCGTTGGCTTGGTTAATCTTGCCGCGAGGGTTAATCAGTAGATTTTCACTACCGCCACCGTTAGCCACATTTAAAACTTGATACGTCACTGTCATTAGTTAATTTCCTCAATGATTCGAACGTCTACAGTGGTACGTTCGAAGTTCGGACTGATTTGGGCGTAAACCGCCCCCTGCACATCGAGCTGTAAAGGAACGCCAACTTCAACCGGCATTTTGTCATTCATCGAAGTGCTTAACGCGCCGATGTAAATCTCACCGCTTAAAGGCTTTATTGTTAAGCTTCGGCGGTTGCGGTTAGCCTCAATCAGCATCTTTTCGCCTTTGAAGACTTGAACCATTCTCGACTTGATTTGTGTTGCTCCAACCGGTGTTAAATCGGTTCTAGCTCGGCGCATATCGGCAAAGCCAGAATAGAACTCAATAGCCGTTTCAAATTCGCTGCTAATTTCAATGTTGAAATAGTCACGGTCGAACTTGAGTGAATCGCCAACGGTTAGATCAACTTCTTCGCTCCAAGTGTCATCGATACCACGAAAACGAAGGTGTACTTGTGCACCGCTTAAAAGCTGAAAGATTCGCCCTTGGCCTGTGAATGTGTAAATGGTCGGTCTTGCTATTACTTTGTTAATCGCCATGGTTACACCTACTTTTTAAAGGCAATGATTGCGACAGCTACCGCAATTGCAACGGTGGTGTACATCATGTTCTTGTTAGCGTCTCGCGCTGTAGCTGCGTCACTATCAAGCGATAAGTTCTTAGCCACACCTAAAGCGGAATCTGTTGCACTTTCGGCTGATTGCATCGCTTCACGGCCAAAATTTAAAGCGTCTTCAAATACGTTCGTGCTGCTATTAATCGCCGCTTTGGTAACCGCTTCATTCACGTTTAGAGCTTCTTCACCAAACGAAAAGGCTTCTTTGCTGTTTTCAAACATCGCCTCTAACGCTTTGTTGACTGCGCCCCCGTCAGTCATGTTGATGGTCGAATCTTTAATACCCGACATTACATGCCCCGACATATCACCATTGAACGCCGCGCTGTTACTTTCGTTATTGGTGGTCGTGTTGTTGGTGGTACTGTTGGAACTCTTGGAACTACCGCCCATTAATCACCATCCTTAATATGAATTCTTCACCGCGCTTTTCCGCGAGTTGGAAATCACATCCATTTGAATTTAAAAAGCGTTGTTCACCACGCCTTTTTGTATGAACTCGAATTGAATGGGCTTTGATTTGCTTGGCTAACTCGATAATGATTTGGCTTGCGTTCTTGAGCTTGTGAACCCCATTAAACGCGATCACAACCAATTCTTTATCTTCTGTTCTCACTAGCATGTAAGCCCCGTCTAGATGGAAAGCAAAAGCACGACCGGCTTCTACTTCTGCGCTAGGGTCGTAACCGTCTAGCGCATCAAGTAGGTGAGGGCGTGCTAATTCCCATGGCATCGAGTAAAAGTTATTTCTTCGACTTATACACATACAGCCCCACAGCGACCGCGCCGGCAATCAATGCCCAACTCGGTATCCCGTTATTCGAACCGAAGTTATAAGAGGCCGCACTAAAACCACTGTTATTTGTGGTGTTGCTTGTACTGGTTGCGGTAGATGGTCCGGCGCTTCCGCCTTGTAAACCACCGCCACCGGTCAAACTTGTCATAGCTCCAAACATGCAGCCCCCTAACTTTTAGCGATCAAAACTGCGCCAACCAAAACCACACCACCTAACACAAGGTAAGTCACCGGTACGCCAGCGACATTTGTAGCCGCTGGTACTGGTGCTGGGGTAGGGTTAGGCTCTGGTGCGACAACTTCGGGCGTATTGTTGACAAGGTTTTGAGAAGTACCGGCAAAGTCTGCGCCTTGCTGAATTG
Source organism: Vibrio pomeroyi (assembly GCF_024347595.1). Classification (NCBI taxonomy): domain Bacteria; kingdom Pseudomonadati; phylum Pseudomonadota; class Gammaproteobacteria; order Vibrionales; family Vibrionaceae; genus Vibrio; species Vibrio pomeroyi. The sequence goes on from NZ_AP025507.1 coordinate 1,321,957, forward strand.
CTTCATATTGAAGCCAGTAATTCATGCCCTTATCGAACATATCGCCGCCGCTGCTCATCAAGCCACCTAAATCCATGTAGCCCCCTTACAGCCCTTGCTGAACGTCTAGGTACTCGACCAACACGTTAAAAGCCGTTGCTTCCGTGAGATCCATACGGATGCGGAAATCTTGAACACCTGCAAGAACTTGAGCCTGTGCCGTGTCGTTCTCTTTGATGAAATCAAGCGTGAATTTGCCAGTAGTTGGGACGCGGCCAGCGTCTTTTTGGATCTTCGCTTCGAGTAGCTTCTCCGCTTGGAAAGCGATATTGCCGTCAACTTCTAGCTCTGCGTGACTCACCTTGTCTGTCATTAAGTGAATAGCAGCGATACGAGCTGAAGCCGGAGTCGGCAATTTATCCAGTTCATGAACGCCCGAAGTCGCGTAGCTCACTGGGTAAGACTTCAACTTAGTGATGTAACCCATCGGCGCGTCTTGGCCTTGTAGTGCATGCGCTTCTAGTACTGGGTTCGTTGCGGCTGCATCGATATCAATGCGAAGTGCCAGCGTTGAAATATCGGCAGTACCTAGCGCAAAAGTACGTTGTTGAAGTAGGTCGTCTAGCTCTGGACGTGCGAAGTGAAGAACGATAAAACCGTTTTCTGCTTTACCACGGTTAAAGTGACCATTGATAGTGTCTAGCTCCACACCGTCTTTGTGCGTTTGGAATACTTTGCCGTTCACTTCCATGCGAATGTTTTTCAACTGCGCAAGGGTCACGTTCGTGTATTTCAAAATGATCTGGTGATAAGAAAGACCACGCGGTAGCTCTAGCGTAGCGGTAGAACCTGCGGCTACATTAGAAATAGACGGTAGTTTTTTTAAACGTCGTGCCATTAGAAAATTCTCCTATCTAATGAAATTTAAATAAGAAAATCGCTTACGGATTGACTACGTTTTTAACTGGCTGGATGCGGTTAGCAACGGCCATTGTTACTAGCGCAATGCCAGCAGTAATCAGATATTTTTTCATGGTGTAACTCCGTGTTAATAAAAGCTCAAGTGAGCAAGGACACGGCAATTAAACGGGGTTATTTGGAATGGTTTACAAACACTTATTTGCAATGTGTTTGGAATAAATTTGAAAGGTTTCAAAAAAGAGCCCCGATTAACGGGGCTTTTTGCTTGCTGTCCACTTTTTACCGACTTGCAGTATGTGTTGATACTCTTCGATATCGTCAATTGTCTTCCACGGTATGCCGGTTAAATCTTCCAGATACCGCGCTGACTTGGTGGTTTTCTGCATCATAATCACGCAGGTGTGACAGTTATCTATCATTGTTTTAGATACAGATTGCCCACGCTGGAAGCAATTAATGGTATGAATATTAAATTTACGTCCCATCCCTAATAGCTCCTCATGATAAGGGGAGGTCTTTTGGGTATTCATGCTATTTGATGCTAGTTCTTCACATATAACCTTAATTGGATGTGAGTAACTCCCGTCACCAATTGCCCATATTAAGCGGCAAAATTCGTCTAGGTCTTTCCATTTTTCTTTCCGCCTTTTATTTGGGTGCCACGCAATTTTAAAACTTTGCTTTGTTTTTCGAGCTGCGAACACCGCTTGAACGAAAGTTTCAAAAGAACGGTATGTTCTGACCACCGTACTCCCTATTTTTATGCCCGTATAATCTCCTAATGGATCAAATATAATTACTCTGTCACTTGGCTTAATAAGCGTGTTCTGGGTGTGGTAGGTTTTACCGCTACCACTCATGCCAGCAATCCAAACGTGACCATTTTTTAAGTCGTTGTTTGGGTTCTTAGGCTGCAATAGGTTTGTCCTCTGCTAGTTCTGGGTTCTGCTCCGGTTCTTGTTTCGCTTTTAGGGCTTCAAGCTCTCGCAGCTGCTTAACCTGCATGTAGCCACCAAACGCCAAAGAGCCAACCGCAAACAAGGCGATCATTTCTTCTTTGTAAGGTTCTAGCCATTCAGGAAGCTGACCACCATTTTTAGCCAGTGCCGGCGCGACTGCTTCGGCTGTGGCTTGTTTCTCAGCATCGCCCAAAGAGAAAGCAGGGTGAGCCATTTGTTTTGTAATAGCTTCGACTGTGTTTAGCAGCATCAAAGCGGTTGCTGTTGCGCCTTGCATATCGAGCGCATCGCTGGCCGTTTCGGTTGCATCATCGGTAAACGTTGCGCTGTCACTCTCAAGTGATGCGATAAATGCGGCTTCATCTTCGCTGTAGGTTGGTACTTCTAGTTCTTCAACTTCCATTTCGAATCCTTTTCAATTTTGACTTTCAAATCATTCCAAACTTTCTCACGGTGGCTTAAATCACGTTCACACGCTTCAAGAAAGGCATATTCAGCGTTTAACGTGGTACTGAAGTTATTAAGCTGCTTTTTCCATTTGATAAGTTTCTGGTACTGACGAACGCCATAATAAATATTGAACAGAAACCACAAGCCAAAAAAGCCGATCATAAAAAACGTCACAGCTACCCCCTAAGACTTAACAGGCCAAACACACCAAGAACGCCAGCAATCACCCATGGGGCTTTGCTGCTTTTTTCCTTTGGTGGTTCGGTTGGTTTCGGTAGCTTGAATGTTTCAAGCTCGGCTTGTGCTTCTTCTTTCGATTTGTGGTTAGCGAAAGAGGCTTGAACGGGTTCACCAGTGCGCTGGTCTAAACCGCAATTACATTTGGCATAGAGAAAACGCGCGCGCTTTCCTTGGCCTTGGAAGATGGATTTTAAAGATAGGCACTTTTTACAAGCTCTAAAGCCGATCGGTTCGCGTGTATCACTCATCGGTTGCAGCCTCCGTAGCTTGAGGGGCTAGGGTAGACAGCTGCTTTTCGAGCTCATCGAGTTTCTTTGCTTGGTCTTTAATCAAGCGGCCTTGGATGCGGCACAATTGAAAAGATTGGTTGAGAGGTTTTAAAAACGTTCCAAACCCTAGAGGGGGTTTAGCGTTGAGGTTTTCTAGATACTCACCTAATGCGGTTTCTAGCTGTTGGTACTTTTCTAATAATAGGCTCATGGCTTGTTATCCTTAACTGACGTTATAGAAACAAGTCTTAGGGTTTTTACGAATCATCGGTGAAAAATGATACAACAAATTGAATATATCGGATAGATTTAAATCCGATTTGAAATAATTAGAGGCAATGCCATATGAGTAATGAACTCCAGCTAAAACAAGTAAGGCTTGTACTTGTTGATATGACGATAACGATACAGATAAACCAAAGGTCTATTGAATATTCCAATGAATACACCGCTTTTGATTTTGATGTAGAGACCAAAGAACTGACTGCACCGAATTTCAAATTGATTGTGAATAATTCTAGTGATGTTGAAACACTCGCTAGATGGTTTGAAAGCTTGTACCTGTAATTCTCTCGAGGCCTTAAATCTTGCCTTTTCTTCCTGCTAGAATCATCGCGTAGCGATAGGCTCTTAGAATCACGTCCAACTAATCCCCACCCGTAGAATCACCATTCCTTTGTTGTGTTTCGTCCACAGGCACACAAGGCCGCAAGTCGCTTGCGACTAAGAGAGGCCGCTTCATTAACTTATCCCCGAGTTTCTCGGGGTAATTATAGTTCTTCTATATATTTATTAACTGTTAAGAAAGGTTATGCCATTAAAATCTCGTGGTATGCCTTAAACCCTAAAACCTCTTATGCACTACATAATAATAACTCACTGCGTTAGCCTGTGGGGTGTGAGTAGTTTCCTGAATACAGATGTAGAAATGTGGACAAATGCGCCCTGTGGATAGGTTTACAGCGTGAATAAATGGAGTTTGGAGCTAGATATAAAGTAGGGGGATCGCGTTATTCTCTACGGGGTGTAGATTATGCAGAAAAGCCACAAGATTTGAGCCTGTAATTGACTATGCGGTCAAATTGGCTGTCGGTAAGTTCGCGGTCTTCACCACGGTCTATCATGCGTTTCATGATGATTTGAACGGCTCTAGAACGGTCTGTAGCCTTTGCCACAACCTTTTTAAAGCAGCCCTCTGTGATTTGCTTGATGCGTCTTTCGATTGTGCCTTCCCACAGTGTATTGCGCACTGTGATTAAACGCTCTTTAAGTGTCCATCCTGTTTTTGCTTCTGCTTTCTCATCAGCGGTTTGAAAGGCTGTGATAAGCTTTGTTCCAGCCGTAGGACCAGCTAGTAAACAGAAATCATCTTGAACGACATAAACGTTATTAAGTGGGATTCCGTCTTTATCACCAACCACACCAGCGTTCTGTACATTTGGGTTTTCGCTGTCTGTGAAAGCAGGGCGTATAACACCCATCTTAATCATTAGTGAAATAATACGTGACACTGTAGCTTGATTGATGCCGATAGATTTTGCGATTTGACCTTGAGTACCGTTACTTGAGAAAGTACGTGTTTCTAGGCAGACGTTAGCAACGATCCACTTACAAACCTCAGTGAAGTTATTACGGCGGTTTTGCTTTTGGAATGTATCGATACCGTGATACTTGCGTAGACGGTTTATAATAGAGGCTTGAGTTAGTGCGCCGTTCTTAGAGAAGTATCTAAAGACATCAGCTTTACCTTTGTGTAAGTAAGGTGAACCACCGTCAGCGGCTTTCTTAGCTGCTGCTTTGTTGTACTTGGTGAGTTCTTGCTGGTACGGCGTGAGTTCCATGAAAGGTTATTGAGCCTCTAGCACTTTTGTAAGGCGGTAAAGCTCATTTAGAGCACCACGGTAGTAATTAGCTGATGCTTCTTTTCCGTGCTGGCTTAAAGATGGGTTCGATTGGTAATCGTCACGGTGTTTTTCTAACACTGCCATTCGGTCATTAATTATATCGGTAGGGGTTTTACGTTGATTTGACATGGTTCTAATCCTTTTTTAATAAGTCTGGTCAATACTTAAAGCCTTGGAACATCACTTTTCTTTTCAGACAGCCCCCGTAAAAGCTTCGAATCAATTAGGGGGCTTAAAGGATGTTCGCAAAGTCTCCCGACTTGACGAAGTAGATTAAAGATCATTTTGAATTTGAATGATAGTCAGTTGTTTATCACCAGTGACGTAATCTATCCTTAGTTAAGAGGTGAAAACATGATAACTACACTAGAACTGCTCAACCGATTACGTGTTGAAAAACAATTAGATAGCGATAGACAGGTCGCCAAATACTTAGGATTAAGTCAGCCTTCGGTTCAAAGATGGCGTCACGGCGGCACAATGAGCGATGATATAGCGTGTGAAATAGCAGAAACATTGGGGTTAGATGTAGATTTTGTTTTGTTAGCTATTATTGCTGAACGATCAAAAAACGGGCGTGCTATTGAAGCATTAGAGCGATTAACCGAAGATAAAAAGACTGCATAATCAGATAGGCAAAAAGTAAGGGTATCTAATTGATTTAGTTAAGAAAGATGCCTTTATTTTTTGCCTATCCCACTGCGTATTATGTACGTTATGTTAAATATGTTGGGTTAATACTTAGGTTCATGCCTATGGTTAAATCAGTCACTTACCTACTATGTCATTCACTTCCCATTTTTAGTGATGAGGCTACGAGTAGCTTCATAAGTTAACATTATGCTGTTTATGTTAGGTTCATATAGATATGGTATTTAACAGTATGCTTATTTACCATAAAATAGCTAATATCCATAAATATTGTTGCTCTGCGAATGCTTAGCATTCTTGGACAACAATATTTTGGTATTACCATGTTCCCCGATTGTATTGTGGGTTACAAATGTATTAGATAGAAACTTGTTTAATCTGAGTGTTAACTTTTGGTTCAAAGTGAGTTGCGAACAACACCCTCACCTTAAATACCAGACGTAACATATAAAAATGTCCTGCTTTTCTACTCATTTAGTTGTTTATGCTTCTTAAGTGCTTTCTGATCTATCTATAATGCTGGTCAGCTTGTTAACCTTATAAGTCACAACTTTCGAAAAAACTTAAATTATCTTGGCATCTGAGAAAGCACGTGACAGAGATTTAATCTAATACCTTTGTCCAATTCTTTGTCTGGTGCTTGGCAACCGCAAAAGTTCATTGTATTTCGGCTCAATTTCTACTGATTGACTATCATAATGAGAGTTACGAATGATGTCCTCCTTTTCCCGCATAGCTTCAAGCTTAGTATTCCATGAGCATTTATAAATCGCTAATCTCTCAAACTGTTCTTTCGCACACCAATCGAATCTAGTGTTTTGCTAGTTAAATAGGTAAAAAAAATAAATAACGATATAACTCTAATTATTTTTTATGTGTAACAACTTTCCTGATTAAGTTTTTCTTAATTGTCATTAACCAGTTTATTAATCTGTTACAGTGTAACCGTATGTAGTCATTGTGCCACAGGAATCGCTGCATATGCTCTCATTAAAAGTTTATTTAGCCCAATATTTGGCATTTATTGGTTTTATGTGCTTAGCTAATTGTTAGGTAGAAGTGTTCTTTGGGTTTTGTATGCATAATGTTACGGTTTTACGTTACGATCTTTCACGCCTTTTCGAAGTAGAAAAGCTTCAGTGTCATTTCTTTGAACTCACAACGACTAGAAGTGTCGTGGTGACCAAACAGATATCTCAGCCCCGATTATTTGAGGGCTTTCGTTAGGGTTATGACGTACACAAACTTACATATCTCACGAAACGGACAGCGATCACACGTTATGATCGATAACGTGACGACTTTACCGTCCATTTTCGTTGCAAATTATGGAAGAAATGAACTAAGCAAAAAAAGTTTGGGGACTCAGGAAAATATCCTTGTTTCATTGCGGTTCTTCTACGTCTACTACTATAAGAAATATAAGCAAACCTTTGATTTCGACTTCTATCAACGTAAGTACAACATTTCAACTTTTATCCATGAGATTGATGGATTCTTCAATTACCTACTCGGTAAACAACATCGTAAAGATAACGAAGATATTATTGCTCTCGTGCACTTAGATACTCCTATCTACAAAACAAATAAGGTCACCTATGGCAATCATATAAGAAATGTTGGTCGCTTTTTTCGGTATCTCAATTTTCGATACATGAACTTAAAATACCAAGATGTATCCCCAGTAAGAGCTCACGAGATAACTACTGAAAACTCTAAACAGCTTGATGAAAAACTACGTACTTTCAATCGTATAGAGGTATCTAAAAACGAACCAGCCAATAGGTATAAAAGTATCTCGGAACAGCAGAACATCGAGCTGAACAATATGCTTATCCCCTCTACCCCAGCTTTTACTGATCTGGAAACTGGTGAGCATTTTGAAGAAGTGATCAACCCACAGAACCCATTTAAAGAAGGGTTTCTTCAATATCGTAATTATCTTATGCATAGGTTGATGTATACCTATGGTTTGCGTGTCGGTGAAGTCCAGTTGATTTCGTTAGACTCCATTGGGGAGACGCTACCTGATTCACGCGGGAAGACTCGATTCATCCTAATTGTCCAGAACTTACCTGATGGTGTGATTGACCCTAGGAAGAAACCACCGTCTATAAAGACGCAACACTCATATCGTCAGATCGAACTTACTGATGATGACTTCATCTTATTGACGATTTTCATTGAACAATATCGTACTCCTTTGTTTAAAGAACAAGGTATCGAAGACCATAAGGTTCTGTTCGTCAAGAGCAGAGGTACGTTAGCACCTATATCTTACGATGGGGTACGCACCCTTTACAGAGACAAGATTGACCCTATTTTTATTGCCCATTACCCATATTATCGGGCAAAAGGCAAAATGAATATTGATTACATGGTTACTTTGACTCCCCATGTTGGGCGACATACATGGGCGTACATCACTCTTGAGTTCATCTACAACGAAATTCTGAAAGAAAGCTTAATGATGGCTCGCGATTACGGCATTCGAGCGAGGATGAACGGCGAAATGGATGCTGCTGTAGAAAAGCTTCGCAAACTAGGTGGCTGGTCTGTGAAGAGTCAGCTTCCTTTAATGTATGCAAAACGATTCGTTGAAATAGTTAGTAACGAGAGCAATATCAGACGAACAAAGCGAGCGGATTGGCAGACAGCTATACCAGAAAGAAGGGTTTCGCTACATAAAGTGGAATCACCAGATAACTCATTAAAAGATGATGGATACGATGATGAAATCCCGTTCGACGACTTATTTAACTAATAACTCTGCACAAGAGCCGAGTCCATTGAAACAGAAGTCTTCCATGTTCACCTCTGAGCAGCTTCAATGGATTAAAAATATCGATCTACCGTCAAGGTTGCTCCTCGTGAGTGCAACGGAGTTTGATGACCAGTTTTTGAGCCTGATTCCTAGTGATTGGCGCTACAGATTTTCGGGTGATAACAAAGCCATCCTTTTCAGTAGTGGTTCGCATTTTCGTAATCTTTTGCCAGAAACAATCACCCTCATAAAATACTTAACTCTTGAATATATCAAGGAAAATTCTGCAGGAGTTGCTGATAAATTCGCAATTTTAATTGCTAGAACTTTTACCGAGATTGAAGAAGTTAGACGCGAGAGTCTTATTGAAAAGTTACAGCAGCTTGTTTTCAAAGTTGGCAGAAATCACTCGGACAATAGCCAGTTCTACTACACACTATATGCCTTACGCAAACTCGAACGTAGTAAATTCTTTAAATATACTGGTGTTAAAGGTGACCTCGAAGATTTGTTACTCAAAGTTCCACGCCCTCGAAACAGTAACTGGGGACGTTACCAAAACCTAGACCTCGTTATCCCTGATGAGGTATGCCTAATGATCGAGAACGGTGTACAACAATGGTCATCCAAATTATGCCCGAAACTAGACAACAAAGAACTTAAGCTTACCCACATAAAAAAAGTTAAGAAAGCCGCCAATCTCGATGTTTTAAGAGACTGTATAATTATTGGCATAGTCTACTATACGGGAGCAAGACCAGTTCAAATCAATAAAATGGCGGGAGGTGACTATGTGGTGGACACTGAAAATAAAAGAGGAATGCGCTACTCGTTGCTAGTGCCATATGCCAAGAAGACAAAACTCACCATCGACCGAATTCGGGTTGCTATTCCAGAAGAGCTTGGGAAATTGGTCAGTTTGTATAAGTATCTAAGTGGTATTGGAGACGAAGAGCCGTTGTTTTCTTCCAAAGTTTCTACAGTAAAAATGGTTGATAAGTCTATTAAGAGCATGCTTCTCAAATTCTCTCCCAAAGATATTCAAGAGGCAGTGTGGACTGATGGTTACGTGCTACCTGTATACCCAGCGAGTCTGTTTCGCCATAACGTAGGTCATTCTATGGCAATGAATGGTGCGAGCGCCCCTGAAATTGCTTACATCATGGGACAGTCTACCTTTACTGTTGCTGACAGATATATCGCAGCTACCCCAGAAATATCTGACATCCGTGAGCAGGCTTTAGGTCGAAATCCTGTGTTCAAAAACATGCTCGCATTGATGTTGACTGGAAATCTAATCCTGAGTAATGAATGGCAAGATCGTCGGGTTGCCGCATCAATTGGTGGCAAATTACACCATCACATCGGTGGCTGCAATTACGAAGAAAATATTTGCCCTTTCTCCCAAGGTCGTGGGTGCTATGGGTGCCTGTACTTTATGCCCTTTATTGACGGTAACCATCAGGCAGTACTCAATTCATTTTTTGATGAACTAGACGAGATTCGTAACGTTGCTGATGATGCTGGATTGCTACACCACCCGCTAATGACAGAGTTAGTACGTCGGAAAGATCATGTAGTTCAGGTAATGGCTCGCATTAAAATGGTTAAGAGCAAGGATGAAAGCGAATAAATGGCACGGGAAGTCACAACTCTAAATAATAAGTATGCAAAGAACTTAGTCGCGTTTATTGACAAATATAAAGCTAAATTCGAGGAGGAACTTGCTAAACATAATGCAGTTGGGCAATTGGACTGGAATGCAGGTTCTTGGCCTTTTGGAGAGAAAGGTGTTGCATGGTTAAAAGAAACTAAAAACCACGGGGTTAAATGGGAAGAAGTTTCAAAACGCATGAAGGGTCTCACTAAAGTGAGCATATCCATCGAGTTTCAAGACTTTATGCGTGCCTACCACATGTATCAGGTTAGCACTTCCGATGGCACATTATCGGGTTCAACACTGGATAAGCCATTGCAAGTCATGAAGCGCTGGTATTGGGAGATGGTCCAAACAAACGGTTGTACTCATCCAATGCATCTGACTGCCGACATCATTCATGCAGCCATGGATCGTCACTATGATAATTCGACTAGTCCTTCCAATGTTAGTGACTATTGTGATGTTGCCGTAAGTATTATCAAACGGCTCCGCCAATACGACCTGTTTATGGTGAACATCGAAGTCGAAAATAAACATGAGTCTCGTAATACTACTGTTGGTACAAACGCAAGAAAGAAGGCTGAACAATTAAACCCAGATGACACTAACGATAAAAAGCTTATCTCAATCCGTGCTTTTATGAGTGTCATTGAGTTGATGGCACTAGCTGAAAACGATTATCAACGTATCTTCTATAATATGTTGTTACTTTGCATCATCTGTGGCTTCCGCTTCCAAGAGTATATGACGATGAGGATGGATTCATTGGTTAAAAGGGAAATCACAGATGAGAGTCAACGCCAGCACGCTATTGACAACGGCTGGCCTACTTACAAGCTAGGTATCGAATATCTTGGTGCAAAAAAATCAGGTTGGCGAATTCACTGGCTTGCACCAACCTCTTATCCAATCATAGAGATGATCTATGAACAGGTTGAAGAGTTAACCGCAGGGTTCCGTGAGACAGTAAAAGGCTTAAGGGAATCTAATTTCACCAATTTTTTGCCTAGTAAGATTTATGAACTGCAAGATGAATGGATTGAGCAAGATGAACTCTTTGGAATTATGTTCACTGGTACGGGCGGTTCACGTAAAGACGTCGGTGTAAGTATTCGTTCGTCAATTTTAGAATATGCTGGTCATAAGCCTAATGTCATCCCTATTGATAATAATGAGAATAATTGGTATTTCACCAAAGGGCAGTTGAATGATTACGTCTATCGTCGTTATGTCAAATCTAAGAATTTCACGCATGGGCACCAGTGTGTGTTGTCGGTAAAAGATAATGGTGACTGGGAGCATTTCAACTACGAAGACTTAATGTTCATTGTGCCGAAAGGTGCTTTTGGTATTGTTCAAGATTTTGTTTCATTACAGAACATAGTTCCTCTGGATGAGCATTCGGTTGAGACATGGTTAGGTAGTCCCGATGATACCCGTAAATCTATCTTCGATTACTTTAATTTATTCGAGGATGATGGGGCCCGAATTAAGCTTAAAAAGCACGTACCAAGGCATAACATCAATACTTTCTTAGCTATCGCAGGCGTGACTGACCACATCCAAGCTATCTTGATGGGCCGTGTTGATATAACCCAGAATAAATACTATCAGCACCAAGCCCAATCACAGTCATATCAAACAGCTTCATTGGCAGTGACTATGCTAGAGAAAGCTTATGAGGAGAACAAAAAGACTCTTTCAAAGGATGATCAGTTATCCCTCTTTGATATCGTAGGTGAACCCGCACTTCAGCCTGATCCTACTGCACCAGCAATACATAAGCCACCTAAGTCGTTGGTTAATCGCCGGTTGGCTGCCTTTGCCAGAACAGCTAGATCTATCAAGAACACAGGCGTTGCTAATGTTAAAGCATCTGCTTCAATGGCAGTAAACCCTCACCTTAGCGATGAGCATAACCTTAAGCAGAATATGCAGACTTTTGGTGAAACAACTGCTGAAGTTACAGATTACATAGCCGGTGCAATGTCGCATAAGTTTCTCCCAGAGCTTAAAGCCGCTCATGACAAGCTAGTGCAGCAAGGCTTAGCACAAAAGGCGAAAGAACTACTAGAGCGACATGCAAAACTTCACCCTCTCGGGTTCGGTGGTTGCACACGTGACGTTGCTCGCTGGGGCTGCCCTCATTCAGTGAAATGTCAGTCAGGATTACCATGTGCTTACTTCACTCTTACAGGTCGCTTGGGGGAAGCTGAAGAAGCATCTCGACGTCTGACTGTCAAGAAAGATGAGATTATTGTGCTTCGTAAATTAGCTGAAGATGACCCTAATTTCAAATTCGCTTTAGAAGAGCAAGAAGAGGCTCTCCTTGTGCTGGAAGCTTTGGAAGCTGATGCCATCGAGACTCATAGAGCCAAGAAGCTAGTAGATATCATATCGGACGATATGGACAACCCTTTTAGGCGAATCGCTGCGAGAATTAATGACCAAATGTTAGTTGGTAAGACCCCTAAAACCCTTGCTGACCTGTTCTTTATCGAACAGAAACGCTTGGAGATAAATGCTGCAAAGAAGGAAGAGAATAATGGCTAAGACACCACGGAGTAGAAATGCTGATGACAAAGTAATTCAAGGGGCGGAGCTTACTTATTACATTAAAGCTGAACTGCAAACCATGCTTCGAGAGGGGCTTGAGAAGTCCCCTATCCAACCAGCTACACTCCATGCACGCCTTAAGATCAAAGGTATCATCAAGGGGGGAGTTAGCACCCTGACTTCCCGGAGGGACATCATCAATGACTATAAACTTCGGCAGCATAATAATCATGAGGATGGTAAGCGTGAATTAACCACCGAAGAGAAAGACATGCTGGCTAATGGGCGAACAGGAGCTGCCTATATAAAGAAGGCTAACCGCCTTGATTGTGAGCTTAAAGACTTCAGGGCAAGGTATGAGCGTAACATCCTAGCTGTCACAGACATCATCGAGTATGTTGATCTACAGAGTCCTATCAATGTTGAGGATTTACTTGCTGATCATCTAATTCGGGAATTAGCAGAAAGGAAAAGAAACAGCAAATAATAAAAAGAGTCTTGGGTAAGCAATGATGGAAAGCAGTAACTGACGTTTGTTGAGCCAACGTTGTGTAAACTTCACAACTGAATATGACGAAAGAGAAATCAGATCACCTAAATATAGAGTATTCTGCTTACATGCTGCAATCAAAATACTCAAGAATTATGTTCTTATTTGAAGACAAAATTACCAAACATTACTGAAATTAGAATAATTTGGATCTACGCATTCTTCTGGAATATTAACTGTATTCTTTAAGTGTTCTTCCAGTAATAACGGCGTATTAGCTCTGATCTCATCCATGCTGTTATAGATTGTCATACCATCACGAATAAGTTGGCTTGAACAAGATTCGTGACACCAATCCTTGTAGTTACCAACAATGAATAAATGGTGCTTTGCTCGTGTAACAGCAACATTTATCAGGTTAGGCTTACTGTTTACCCACTTAATGCCACCTGTGGTTCCCCTAGCCTTCGATGCGGCCAAACAGAAGATAACAACAGATGCTTCTTTGCCTTGGAAAGTATGAACGGTGCCAATGTTATCTTTTATAAAATCAGCGACTTCAGCCCCTCCTTTACCACCGAGTTGAGCCGCTTGGTGCATCCATTGTTTGTTCAAAGGCTGTTTGTATAAAGATTTCCAGTTACTCTGAAGTTCATTCTTCATGTGAGTAAAAGGTGTAATTAGATAAATACCACCTTTCGCCATATTCGGCTGATTTTCAACAAGGTAACGTACTAATTCAAATGCAGAATCGGCTTCAGTATGGTTATTGTAACGCTGGCGTTTAATAGAATCTTTACTCTCAACCACGTTAAACCAGCCTGAAGAAATAGATTTCCACTTGTAAGGTACTGTAGCTATAACCATTTTATTATCGTAGGCAATACTATTAGCAATAGAGAACATTGGTTCTGTACAGCGGCGGTGAACTAACAAAGGCAGTCCAACCTGTCGTTGGCCTATCAACGCTTTTATTGGTCCGGCTCTATCTGCTAATAACTGAGCTGAAGACTCGCTAACAAGGAAGCAGTCACCCCACGAGGTTTCACCATCTTTGTTGGATATAGCAATAAAATCAGATGCAATACCTCTGTCAATTTCGCCTTGCACTGGAACCACAGGTTCAAGCTGAATAGGATCCCCAACAACCATAGCCTGTTTGCAGCGCTGGAGTAACCCAACGACATGATAATTAACTGACTGTCCCGCCTCATCGAACATTGCTAAGCCTATCGTTGCTTTCTTTTGCATTAAGCGGAATTGGCTTTCTACTGATGATAGCGATGTCGACATTACTGGATACAAAAGGAATAAAAGCCCCCACAATGTTTCATGGTTAGGAGTGTTTTCATGACTTTGATATTTACCGTTGATGAGCTGTGGTAACAATTTGAAAGTATTATGATGCTCAGCTGCATTTAGCTTTATCATTGCCTCGTTAACACGCAAGGCCGCAACGAAAAGCTCACTTCTGAGCTGATTGATACCCTTACTGCCAATTGGTGATAATTGTTGGATACGGGCTTCAGCATCATGGTTTTCTTCATTACCCTGTAACCCAAATGCAGCCTTAGTAATTAAATGGCTACATGGGTCTATTCCCCATTTATCAAAATTACTTGAGTTTAAATCTTCTAGCGCATCACTATGGTTCTTAAGCAAAGTGTTAAAAACATCCTTTGCATCTTTATACTCAGCTTCTAACTCATGTTTCCAAAGCTCTGATTTCCACCAAACCTGTGCTAATTTTTGTAAAGCAGTGAGGGATTCTAGCCAAAGTTTTTCATCTAGTTGGCACCATTTTTTGATGAACTCTTCAACTAACAGTTCATCATCAGCTACTTTTTCAAGTGCTTCACTCAAGGGTGCTAAAAATCCCATATGTGCTTTTAAGAATTTTTGACTGGACGCAATACCTTGAATAAAAGCAGAAATTTTCCCTGTTGCTTTTAATTCCCCAAAGTAGTCGTTAAGCAGGCTCTGAGCTTCATCCAGAGATTTTTCTTTCAGCTGATACACTAAAGGAGACAAACCAAGGTAATTACTCAACCCTTTTAGGTATCGTAATAACTTGTTTAACTTATTGTCACAAAATGCTTTTCTATTGCTACTGTTTCCTAGTACAGCACAGAACATACCCCATTCATCACTTTGTGATTGATGGCGGAAGTAACCGATATCATCGCGATATGATTCATGAATTTTACCTAGAGCTGGTAATTCCATTGATATGTTTTCGACCGCTTTGTTGTTACTAGATGCAACAACAATTGAAGCATCTAGTACAGCTTCCAGCGCGCTATCAGATGCCAACCAATCCTTATCTTCAGATTCAGCTTCAAGCAATTTAATTGTTCTAGTAACAAATCGGTCAGCGATAACATCTTTGAGTAATGTCGTTTTACCAGTACCGGGAGGGCCGTTAACAGCCACGATAGGGTTATCAATTTTCTTTGTCGCTAAGTTTACAGCGCAAGATTGCAATAGACTCAAGCCATAATCCGGATTTTCAGGCCAGCGACCTTTAAAGAAGCCTCTAGTCATATTATGGTACTTATCAGCGTCTTCTCTCGCAGAGCCAAGCATCACTTGGTCATCATTACCGAGTAAATATTGGTAAAGCGCTGGAGACAATGCATTCTTGGCAGATGTGTTACCGATTTGTTCCGCAATATAATTCAAATCATCGGCAAAAAATGGGCCTAACTGATTTTGCTCATTCCCATCAGGGTAATAACAAAAGCGCCAACGAAATGTAGTGATATCTTCTAAGTGAGGTTTAATCTTGCTAGGGTTTATCGCTTCATCGTACCTATCTTGCTTGTTTAATTCGACAGCTTTAGCATACTTCTCCATGAATTTTCGTGATTCATGGGTTGGCCAAAACTCTCTTGCAATACAGCGATTTATTTCAATGATTGCCGACTTTAACTGTTCTGTAGTCAGAGGCTCTACCGCATCAGTTTCAGGATTTTTTTTCCCAGAAAGATGTTTATTTAGCAGCTGATCAATTGATTCAAAACAGGTATTAACCCAATCAGTTAAAGTCATATTGGCAGGCACTGAAGACCTACATCGTCGATAAATAGTACGGATAGTTGCAAGGTTAACGACTTTGTCTTGATCTTCTTCGGAAAGTTGCCAAGTTAGATATTTCTCACCTGTAGAATCATGAGTATTTAAGGTTGGAATTAAAGCGACACCCAGTAAATAGCTTTTAGGAGTTACCGTATTAGGATGTAAAGGCTTACCGTTTTCGCCATCCTCATTTTTGAACAAATATCCGGCACGATGGCACTGAAACATCACAAACAGTTTGCTGTCTTTCTTAATCGCAGGAAATGGTTGTTCATCATCCAACCACTTTTTATCAAAATCATCAGCAGGTTCGCTAACAATGCCTTTCTTGAAATCATAAGGGCATTCTGGAATATCAAATAACTCAAAATCCAGCCAGTAATCCAGTACAGAGAGTATTTGAGAATCAGTTAACAACGATTGCTTATTCGATGTGAATTGCTGTACAACGCCCCTATTACTACTTGCTGCTTCTGACTTGTTACTCGAATGCTCAGATTGACGGCCAAACAATGTTTTTACTAATGCTTTCAGAGAGAAGCGCATCCCTGTTCCTTCTTTTGTGACTAATGTTTGAACGCCAACCTAATGTGTACGAACTTACGAATAGAAATAACCTTAATCTATCGATTATTTCAAAAAGGTTATTTTATATCAATAGTTTAAAGCTATCTCTATTCGTGTGCGCTTATGCCGAACGTGTACTAAGCTCTTCAATCATCATAGTTTCATGATCTGCTATGTTTTTAAGCCCCTCTTCACTCCCTACTCCCCATTGGCCATAGCTCATCATAAAGATCTGTTTAAGGCTCTCGACAGTTGTTGCTTTCTCGTAATGCTCTTTCTTTGCTGTCGGCAAATAGTTACTTAGTTTAGAGTTGTTATGGCGACTTATCAGGCAAAGGTTACCAAAACTATCCACGCCCATTGGTAACTCATCAGATTTATTTATTGGTTCACTACCCAGTGGATTCTGTGGGAAATAATGCTCAACCGACGTTCTGAAAGAAAAGCTGAACCCTGCAACACGCTTGCGTACATAATCCATGTTTACACCTGAGAACGACTTACCTTTCTTGAGCTGCTTCCAAAGCTTGTAATCAAGTCGATTAAATATAAAGTTCTGAACTCCAGTACCTTGATTTAAATACGTACGGTCAAGTTTTACCTCTTGTAGCTCAACATCAGTGAACGTTAGTTCGTAATAATCAGTATGTTCAGCATCAATAGTTAGTTGTCCAAATCGTCCAAAGAAGAATCGGTCACTTAAATGTTCTAGGAAGGCCGTATACTCAGATGAGTCAACATCGCCACTTTCTGACGAATTTTCATAAAGATAGTGTAATGAAGCATTCAGCCAATGCTTATAGACAAGAGTAGGAAAAGACACATGAAACATTGAAAGTAACATGATCAATTGCTGATTGTGGTCTTCGGAAGCACTGTTGGTATAACTAAAAGTACGCTTTTTATTTTCATAAAGTTTCAGCGTTTTTAAACTCCAGTCTTCATCGTTCTCACGCTTGATAATGTAGCGATCGAATAACATACGACATTTCAGCAAGTTGAGGGAAAACTGGTGAGCGTTGGGCTTTTCATCTGAAAAGATCTCCAACAGTCGTTTATCATCCAAAGGGATGTCTTTTTTCAGTGTAACGCGCAGTACATGAAGTAAGAAGTTCGAGAAATTGATAACGGAACCAAAAGTACCTGTTTCCTCATTCTCATCGGGAGAAGATACCTTTTTTGCGTGAAGCTGAGGGGTTGCGATGATGTCAGCCATGGTTCTTACTTGATTATTGGTGCTCTCTGCTTTTATTTGCTGGCACAGAACCTCAAAACTCTGAGGAATGTGATTCCAATCTAAACCAAACACATGACTTCTGATCTTAGAATGAATCCCTAATTGAACATAGCGATTCATTTCCGAGCAAGCATCCCATACGCTTGCAAACGCATTTCTCTCATCATCATTGATCAGTTCAGACATCAATCGTGCTTTTAGGACTTCATGCTTTTCGAGTTGTTCTCCACGGTTATTCATGATCTCAAAGTAATGATTCAGATCTGTATCTTCAGGAACGATCACCCGTAGAATTCTCACGTTGTTCAGCAAGTAATCACTAAATTGTGCAATATCCTTTATGTGATTAGACAGGAAGCGTTTTGAAATTTCATAAGCAGATCGAATGTTTGCTTCTTCAAGTTCATCCCCTCGACGATTAGGCTCGTTAAACAGCTTTCGTAAGGTTTGAACAGATTTAGGGCGGCTATCAAAACCAAGATTCAATTTTTGAATATCTGGCAGTATTGTCGAAAACTCATTCTTTAACACTGATAGGATGATACTAAGTGTAGTGTGCCGTTGTTGCCCATCGATTGTCTCATATCGATTATCATCGCGTTTATAGGCGACTAGACTACCAATGTAATAAGTGCTTTTCCCTTTACTTTTTGAAGCAATATCCCACACATCTTGAAGGAGTTGTTCGACTTCAGGTTCCCCCCATGCGTAATTACGCTGATAGATTGGGATAATATAATCACCTTGTTGAAAGAGCTCGGCAACTGACAACTCTTGAATGCTTTGATTACTGCTCACTTTGTACATACCCCAAGGCTTTAAACATCTCGATTAACCCGTCAATTTTTGTCCCTTTAATATCGGACTCGTGTACAGGTTCAACGGCAAAAGAGAAGACTTCATGAGGGTGAAGCGCTTTCTTTATAACCTTGAATATTCCCTGTTTTTCCATTGCAGGGTTATCTATCGATTCAATAACAACACGGTGCTGTACCAAGCGGATGCGATAGCTCCAAACGAAACATAGCAATGCCGCTTTTTCTAATTCGGCATCGCCAAATTTGTCATAATAGTAAAGCACGGCGCAATAGAAGAGGTTTCGGACATAATGGTCGCCTACCCGGTTACGACCTTTGTAGCTTGTGATGGTTTTCAATATCTTTGTCAGTTCAGGCTTTTCATCAATAAATAGGTTCTGGTAGGCCTTTGTATAGTGTTCAATGTATTCGAAAAATCTCTTGCCGTTGAGTATGGTTTGATCAACCAAGAATGGGTAAGGCATCATCTGTTGATCCCAATGGCGCACGCGGTCGGAGTTGTACTCATCAACCATATAGTCCATAGCCCTTAAAGATTCTGCATAACGATAAGTTGCAGAACTTAAGTTCACACCTTTGAATACATCAATGTTATTACGGGTAAAGTATTTACCTTGTTCTCCTTCAGACCAACGTCTTAGTCTGAAAAGAATATCGCTCATGATCATTTGTAAACTAGGCGCTTTGTTGTCAGGGCTAACACCGCTCTCCCAACTATCAACACACGCTAATCTTTCTTGCTCACTATTAACGGCCATTTCACGTAAATGGAAAGCTTTTAACAAGTCGTAAGGTGCAAGTGCCTTACCTCGGGCATTTTGTGAATCAAAGAATTGGAAGGCTTCACTCAAGTCATCAAGCTTTACACTTATTAACTCGCACTTATGCAATAGAAATTCGACTAACTCTTCACGGTCGGCTTCACTGAGTTGTTTCAATCTGCTTTGAATAATCGCGGCATTGTGCTGAAGGTTTCTAACTGTAGTCGGAGAATCAAAGTTATGCTCTAGCAATGTAGGGTTACAGACACGTTTATTGTCAATTAAGTTACACAGTAACGTTAATGTCAATAAACGCTGTTGCCCATCAACAATTGAAAGTTGTTGAAAAGATTGAGATTGGTTTGCTTGTTCTTCATGAATAACCACTGTCCCAAGGCGGTAACTGCTTTTATTACGATGACGTAGCACATCATCGAGTAGTTGATTGACATGTCTTGCGTGCCATTTATATGGGCGCTGATAATCCGGGATCGTCAAAGGGAGTTCGAGCATATCTTTGATGGAAAATACTTGTTTATCAATAATTGCCATTTAACTTAAATCCCCCCTTTCGGTGTCTGAGTGGGTATACATGTATAAGTCCCACATATTCCGAGTTTATCCTATCATGGATATACATTCTTACGCTTTTTAATATTCAATTAACTGCATTCGAGGTGAGTGTTTAGTAGTTGTTATTATTGATATATCTAGGTCAAAATAAATCTACTAGAAGCTTAGATTATTGATGTCGACTCTAACTTGAACGCTGTTGCTCAACTAACGTATTCCTGTCTAAAGTAATAGAGATTATTTGTAATCTTTTAGAATCAGTGGTTAAGAGCTACAACAAAGTGTGGTTTCAGTAGAGTTTGTATTCTATCGCGCCAAGAACTTAACAAAATGCTCAAACAACCCGACTCTAAATAACCGAGTCGATGTCGCTGAATTCTTGTAAATACGCCCTTTCACATCTAGTTCCATTACTGAGCAGTTATCCCAATGCGCCGCACTCTTACTGTAATCAAGCGTACCTAATGCTTGGCCTGCCGCTTTCAATTCGCTTAGCGAAGCTCCATTGCTAGCTAGTCGATGGATAGTCAAGCCTAATGCTTGCCAAATTTGAGGGGACAAATGATATCCAGAACGGTCTTTTACAAAAGAATCTTTCAGCGACTCAAGCCATGCGCTCATAAACGAAGATATTTTATCCATATAACCTTCAGATAGAGCTAAAGTAAGTTGCGTACCATCAGGTAACGTTACGTCTTTCGACATCTTACTGTATTCCTGCGTACCCATTCCCGCAACAGCACCGACAATCAACTTGAATAGGATATATTGCGTTGTTATGTAATGCTCTGACACTTTTACGTGTTTGGAGTTAAAATTTACACCACCATAAGATTCAATATCTGTGTCTTGTATTAGTTCTTCAATAAAAGGCTTTAAAGGGAAGTAATCATCAGGTAGCAAATTTTTCCCATTACTAAGGTGTGGAAGGCTTAATGGTGAATTGAAAATATTGCTGTTCTTGAATAATTCAATAACATGCTTAGCATCCATGCCGCGTTCGTTATCAAAAACAATACGCACTTCAACACTCTCCATTGCTAGACGTTGTCTTAGTTCGCTTCTCTGACTAGTCTCTTTAACACTTAGTCTTGAACTAAACAAAAATGTTTTTAGGCCAAAAAATTTGCAGATTGCAATCAATCCTAAAACGTTTTCGACAACGCATGTGTTAGATGAGTCATAACCTAATACAGAAGACTGTTTACTAGAAGCATTTGTAAGTTCAGGTCTACCGACAACAGCAAAAGTCAATGATAACGGCACACCAACTGTCCGCTCCATTACAATACTCTCTAGCTCTGCCTGTATTTGCTGAACCTTTTCAGCATTTTTTGAGTTAACAGCAGCATCGACAGCCCACGTCATTTCATTCAATAACGTACTTGTATTGAAGTATGCCCCAATTTCTATCATTGGCATCGTAGTGATGAGCGTTTTCTGTGTCCGCCCCTGTGACGTAACTAACATACCACTAATTTTTTTATCTGAAATTTTCAAAGAATTACATCCACTTACCGAGTAAATTTACTCTAATACAAAAATAAAGCTTGATCCGACAGCTATGTCGGATCAATACTATATAGGTACCTTAGAGTCATAGGTTATTAAATAGCGATTGTGCCACGATTGATAGGTGTTAGCATGAAAGATAAAACAAATAGTCAAAATATCAATGAGATATCAGATGATGACTTGGAAGACTCAATAGTAGATAGCTTGTTATTACGACGCGATGAAAAGAAAATAAATAGCTATTTGGGTAGCTCAAAGGCGTTGTTAAAAACAGCAGCATTACTGTCGTCTCAACAAATTGATGATATTTTTCAATCAAAGGCTCGTTATTATTCTGGTGTAAGAACTGTTCAAACAACGTTGAAGTGTATTGTTATTTATATCAGCCCTCAGCTTGCACGTGATATGTTGCAGTTTTCCCGCCGTGGTTTGATTAACTCTAGTCACGCAAACCGGAAAATAAGCAGAACAAGAGTAAAAATGTACGCAGATTCGATGAAGAACGGAAAATGGTGTCTTACGGGGGAACCCATTCTCATTTCTTTTGATGGTGAAATCCTTAATGGTCATCACCGCTTAGAAGCCTCGCATGAATCGAATACAGGCTTTATTACACCGATTATTTATGATGTGACGGACGATCTGTCCTTTGCAAATATAGATGTTGGTAATCTACGCTCTAGATCCCAAGTTCTAGAGATGTCGGGGGTTCAAGTTAACGCTCAAGTGTTATCTCGTGTAGCTATGCTATCAAAAGCATTTGGTATGACACCTAATCCTTATGCATTCCGGGGCACTCAAGGTACCTTGTTTCAACCATCAGAAATTCTTGCTTATGTAGAGGAAAATGAAGAATTAGCATTGTCTGTCGATTTTGTTTCTAAGATAGTAAAAAGACACAAACTTGAGAGCCAAGTGTCCGAGGCGATCTACGCTTTTGCCCATTACTTGATAAAACAAAAGATCAAAGCAAGCCTACTTAATGAAAATCTACCCATATCTCCAGAAACATACCTCACTCGAATTATTTCCTCATTGGGATTAGAATCTGAAGATGACATCGAATATCAAGTACGTAATTATCTTCAATCTTTGGTACATGAATCTACAAGCTACTCTTTGCTCTGTAAACTTTCAGCCATATTTAAGGGTTGGAACATGCATCTAGGCATCCCTGTCGCTGGCAACAAAGTTACTGTTCGTAGGGTCGTTAAATATCGAAAAGATAAAGATGGTAATAAAATACCTATGCCATCAGCCGGAAACATAAATGAGGCTTTTACAATCCCATGCATTAAAAAAGGGTCCATGCCCAAGAAAATATCGAAGCAAACAAGCGTAAAATTTGTAAATAAGTAATTGTATTAAGAGTCATTTTAAGTTTGTAGATTCCAGTCTGTCCGTATACATAACAGCATTCTGGGTAAAATAGTTAGTGTGTAGTGGTCAACTAAAATTGGCCACGGTTTTAGAATTTTCCCAATATAATCGTTCTGATTCATTGGGAGTTAGACCACCGTTATACTGATGTGGTCTGAGTTGGCAGTAATATCCAATGATGTAGCGAGTGATCTCTTATTGAGCCTCAGCAAAGCTACGATAACCCACCGTTGGCACCCATTCCGTTTTCAGACTTCTAAAGAAGCGCTCCATCGGCGCATTATCCCAGCAGTTTCCTCGACGAGATAAACTCTGCTTTATTTGAAAACGCCACAGTAATTGGCGGTATTTACGACTGGTATAGTGACTACCTTGATCGCTGTGGAACATGACACCTTTAGGCTTTCCACGAGACTCATAAGCCATCGAAAGAGTTTTGCCTGTTAGCCTTGAATCAGGTGATAACGACATCGACCAACCAATCACTTTACGGGCAAAAAGATCGATAACAACCGCTAAATACATCCACCGATTACCTGTCCAAATATACGTAACATCACCAGCCCAAACTTCATTTGGGGCGGTAACCGCAAACTGGCGACCTAAGTGATTTGGAATTTCAATGTGTTCTTGTGAAGCCTTTCTGTAACGATGTTTTGGCTCTTGGCAACTCACTAAACCAAGAGTTCTCATCAGTTTTTTTGCTCGGTAACGACTCAACTTTACGCCCTGATTTGTGACTATATCTGCAATGGTTCTCGCTCCCGCAGAGCCATTACTTGCAGCGTGAGCCTCACTGACTAAGCTACGCAATTTTACTGTTTCAGCATTAATTACCGTTGGGCGTTTAAGCCAATAGTGATAACTACTTCGATGAACATTGAAGACTTCGCATAATGTTTTTACGCTGTAGCTCTGCTTGAGTTTCTTGATTATCAAGAATTGTTCAGTGAGTCCGACATCAACAGAGCCGTGGCTTTTTTTAATATTTCATTATGCTCTTCAAGGCGAGCCAGCTTCTTTTTTAATTCCCGAATTTCTATTTGCTCAGGAGTCATAGGTGAAGCTTTCGGTGCTTTCCCTTGGCGTTCTTCTCTAAGCTGGCGAACCCATTTATCCATCGTAGATTTACCTACATTCATGGCTTGAGCAGCTTCAGCTACGGAGTAGTTTTGATCGAGCACTAACTGTGCCGCTTCCAGTTTGAATTCGGCACTAAACAGTCGTCTTGTACGTTTTGTCATAATGTCACCTATTAACTTATGAGGTGATGATATCACCTCTAACTAAGTGACCAAATTCACTATGCCACTACACAGCGACCTACTAGGAATAGGTTACATTGAACACAAATCCGTATAATTTCCTTAACCTCCAACGTAATCGATGGGTTGTAGTGTGGGATTGTGCCTAGCATACGCTGAAATTGTACTTATTTAGGATGAACAGGAATCATTGACTTCACGTTGTATAGAAAATTTGTCCAGCCTTCAGACCCTCCCGAAACAATCCAACCAGTTAATACGACATCAATACTATCAAACAGCATGACATGTAATGGACTAGCAAACTGACTAGAGTCTTCGAGACCACCGAGTACTCTCACGGCACCGACGGACGCTAGGCTACATCCAACTAGTAGAGAAGCAACTAAGCACATTCTTCCCGTCTCTGCTGAATAGTCATTGACTACACTAGTCCAGACTCTAACTCTATCTTTCAAGGCCTCGTCTGTTGGGTTCATCGCTAGGTCGTCTTGTGCTCTTGTTAATTCATTTAAATACTCAGTTGAAGTACGTCTTCTAAATGTTCGTTTAAAGGCTTCAATAATCCTCTCATTAATTAGAATAATAAAACCAATAAACGTTATATGTGCCATGAACGTATTTTCTGAAATCATTCCTAGGTCAGTAGACATCGTTGTTAGCCCAAAGTGACTAGCAACCATTGCAATAACAAAGAATACCGCTGACAACTTTATTATGCTGTACAAATATTTGTTTCTTGTATTGTTCTCAAGCTTGCTTATGAGTTCAGTCTTAGTTGTCATATCAGGTATTTCCTCAGCCAACTCTTTGTCTGCAACGTGAGTTGTTCTTTAGTTCAATCTGCTTAGGTTTTTTTACACGTATCTTCAATAGTTCGAAAATAGCCGGATTATAGTAACTCTCATCTTCTCCCTCGAGTGTTTGTATTAGAGAATCTATTGTTCTTCTCGATTGAGATAATGTTTTTGCTGTAGATTCATCCTTGTTACTCATAACCCATAGGTCGTAAGAGTTTACTCTATTGAAAAATATTAGCTTCCATAGGTAGTCAGGAGTATTTGGTAAACCGTGGCTTACAGAGTAGTAATCATTAGTTATGTCGTTGCCGTATATTACACCAGCATAAATGGTGAGTGGGCCATACGACTTTTCATCTCGAAAACATTCCGTTAGAGATTCCGTTTTTTTCCAAGCTCCATTTCTATTGAATGAAGTTGCCTGAGGAACCATGTTTACCATCACGTTAGTTTCTAATGCGTCTACGTAGCTATCGTCAAAATGGTCAATCGCAATTAGATGTCCTACATCATAGCCTTTATGATGCGATGCATATGTGCTATCAGACGACTGTTGACACCCAAGCTCATTTGCCGTTGGATCTAGGAAATAGTTTCGGTTCGACGTATCTACTGAGCCAGTATCTGGCCCTAGTTCTGCTGTTGCAAGAATAGCTCCTCTCTGTCTACATGCCAGCCAAACATCAAACCGTTTATAGCTGCAATATGCAATGTCGTTTTTGGCTGCTTTATAGCAATTAGCATATGAACTAGAGCTAAAACCAACGATAGCTACTGCTAATATAAAATGTATCAAGTTAATGTCGCTCCACTCAGTTACTGACATGTAGATATCTAGTTAGCTATTGATATAGTTTCCCTCGAAAAGCTAGTTTAGATGCAAAAAAATACAAATATCGTTTCACATTATTGTGTTTGGTGTCTGATTTATCAGATCAAATTGCATATAGCTTAAAAAATCTCCTATATTCATACTTGTTACATTCAACTGAGAGAAAGAAAACACTATCACCCGTAATTCTCATTGCACGTCTTATGGTAAAAAGGAAGGTATTATGACAATGTCTTGGTCTGAACTAATAAGTACAGTCGGTGGTCAATTAGATGATTTCAAAACTGAAAACGGTTACTCACTATTAGACCCAATTGACATTAATGCTTTCGAAGCAGTCAATGCTGCCGATTTTAGTCAACATGTAAACTTCAAAAAACTACAACTCGAGAAGAACCTTAGTGAAGCAATTTCGCTACTGGACAGGTGTACAGATAGCCGAAAATTAGCCTACGACATACAAGAGAGTTTTTTTAGAACGGTATTATCTACTTATAAACAAAGAAAGATACATGAGGAAACTTTAAAAGAAATAAACAAAGGTCTTTTTACCATCAATCATGAGTCCAGCAAACTTGAATTAGAGACAGTAACTCAGCGCAAAGTTTTTATTGAGCAGTTGATAGGAAATTATACCGGTAGCACAGACACTATCGAGTACGAGAACTTAAGATTCGAAAGTGAAACAATTCAAGCGAAGATTGAATTACACAAATCCCAACAAATATTGGAAGAAGTTCGCAAAAGTACAATCGAAGCTAAATACAATACAGAGCTAGACGCTCAGAAAGTAATTAACGGTAGGATGGCGATGGATGGCTCCCCTACAAATTACAAAAAAAGGTTCGATTCAATCAAAGAGCAGTTCGATGTCGACCTAGCTGGTGCATATCGCCGCTTATTATCTGTTAGAGATGCGGTCACTCCGATATATGGGATTAATTTCAACCAACAAAATGAACTAAGCTTACCGGATTTCCCAAACATTACGCCGACATCAGTAGATAGCCTCGATAAGTTGAAATCTTGGACACGTCAATTAGTCTTAGTTTTGCAACAGCGGCTTATATCCGACCAAGATATCGTGATTCGTGTTTCGATTAAAAATGACTGCACTATAAAAAAATTAAGCACTGAAACAGGAGGCTGGGATCCAAGCTCTATAGGGAGCGGCCTAATTCAATTCGAAATGCCTGACAATTTATTTAGTGGATTAGACTACGTCCGTATGAGAGGAGTCTCGGTTGGAAGTAGTAAAAAGTCGTGGCGTGTTAAAATTGAACCGCCTTCTATGTCAGTTGATGACGACGATAGAAGTATATATTTAGGTAGGGTATTACCTTTTGGAAACGACGGTAAAGGCGGTAAGGACCAAGTATTTCGCGGCTCTGCGCTGCACAATGTCGACCCGAAAACAGGTATGTGGAAACTTCAAGTGATAGGAAATTCGTTAGATAGCAATTCTCCCTTTAGCGATACTGAGGAGGCTGATTTTTATCTCGACCTCTACCTATCAGCAAT